>NZ_JBRJHC010000002.1:0-16961 GCF_053628815.1 Parvibaculum sp. MBR-TMA-1.3b-4.2 | reverse complement strand
ATCGCCGCCGTCAGCGTCGTCTTTCCGTGGTCAACATGACCAATCGTTCCGATATTGCAGTGCGGCTTGTTGCGCGCAAATTTCTCTTTAGCCATTTCGGCGCTCCATCCTTCTGGAACTGACTTCGTTTAACGGGATCAGGCGAGCTTCGCCCGGACTTCGTCGGACACCGCCTGCGGCACCTGCTCGTAGTGATCGAACTGCATGGTGTACTGGGCGCGACCCTGGCTCATCGAGCGCAGCGTGCCCACATAACCGAACATGTTCGCGAGCGGCACCATGGCGTGGATCACCTGGGCAATGCCCCGCTGCTCCGTACCCTGGATCTGTCCGCGGCGGCTGTTCAGGTCGCCGATGACGTCACCCATGTATTCCTCCGGCGTAACCACCTCGACGGCCATCACAGGCTCGAGGAGCTTCACACCGGCTTTCGGTGCGGCCTCACGGAACGCGGCACGCGCCGCGATTTCGAAGGCCATCACGCTGGAGTCCACATCGTGGTAGGCGCCGTCGATCAGGGTGGCCTTGAAGTCGATCATCGGGAAGCCGGCCAGCGGACCGCTGTCCTTGACGCTCTCGATGCCCTTCTGAACACCCGGAATATATTCGCGCGGCACGGAACCACCGACGATCTTGCTTTCGAAGACAAAGCCTTCGCCCTGCTCTGTCGGTTCGAAAACGAGCTTCACGCGGGCGAACTGACCGGAACCGCCGGTCTGCTTCTTATGCGTGTAGTCGATTTCGGCAAGCTGCGTGATCGTTTCGCGATACGCCACCTGCGGCGCACCGATATTCGCCTCGACCTTGAACTCGCGCTTCATGCGATCGACGATGATGTCGAGATGAAGCTCGCCCATGCCGGCGATGATCGTCTGACCGGATTCTTCGTCCGACTTCACGCGGAAGGACGGATCCTCGGCCGCGAGACGCTGCAGCGCCAGGCCCATTTTTTCCTGGTCCGCCTTGGATTTCGGCTCGACCGCGATCTCGATCACGGGCTCGGGGAATTCCATGCGCTCCAGAATGACCGGCTTCAGCGCGTCGCAAAGCGTGTCACCCGTGGTCGTTTCCTTCAGGCCCGCAATGGCGACGATGTCGCCGGCATAGGCCACCGTGATGTCTTCACGGCTGTTGGAATGCATCTGCATCATGCGGCCGACGCGCTCGCGCTTGTCCTTGACCGTGTTGAGCAGGGAAACACCCTTTTCGAGCACGCCCGAGTAAATGCGGCAGAAGGTCAGCGAACCAACGAAGGGGTCGTTCGCGATCTTGAAGGCCAGCAGCGAAAGCGGCTCTTCGTCGCTCGACTTGCGGATGATTTCGCCATCGGTCTTCGGGTCGATGCCTTTGATCGCCGCCACTTCGACCGGGCTCGGGAGGTAATCCACCACCGCGTCGAGCAGGGGCTGCACACCCTTGTTCTTGAACGCCGTACCGCAGAGAACCGGAACGAATTCGTTCGCGATCGTGCCCTTGCGGATCAGCTTCTTGATCGTGTCGATGTCGGGCTCGTTGCCTTCGAGATAGGCCTCCATCGCGGCCTCGTCCTGCTCGACGGCATTCTCGATCAGGTAGTCGCGATATTCCTGCGCCCTGTCGGCGAGGTCGGCGGGAATCTCTTCTTCATGGTACTCGGCGCCAAGGCCTTCTTCGTCCCAGATGATCGCCTTCATGTGAAGAAGGTCGATCACGCCGCGGAAGTCGCTTTCAGCGCCGACCGGAAGCTGCATGCATACCGGCTTCGCACCCAGACGGGTCTTCATCATGTCGACGCAGCGATAGAAATCGGCGCCGGTCTTGTCCATCTTGTTCACGAAGAACATGCGCGGCACGTGATACTTGTCGGCCTGGCGCCACACGGTCTCGGTCTGCGGTTCCACGCCGGCATTGGCGTCGAGCAGCGCCACCGCGCCGTCCAGCACACGAAGACTGCGTTCCACCTCAATGGTGAAGTCCACGTGACCGGGCGTGTCGATGATGTTCAGACGCTTGTCGTTCCAGAAGCAGGTCGTCGCAGCGGACGTGATCGTGATGCCACGCTCCTGCTCCTGCTCCATCCAGTCCATCGTCGCCGCGCCATCATGCACTTCGCCGATCTTGTGGCTGCGGCCGGTGTAGAAAAGGATACGCTCGGTCGTCGTCGTCTTGCCCGCATCGATGTGGGCCATGATGCCGAAGTTCCGATAATCCTCGATTTTATGTGTACGCGTCATAGCAGCAGCCTCAGCGACTAGGATCCCGTCAGGACCCTTTGATTACCAGCGATAGTGCGAGAAGGCGCGGTTGGCTTCCGCCATGCGGTGCGTGTCTTCACGCTTCTTCACCGCAGCGCCTCGATTGTTGGCCGCATCGAGCAGTTCGCCCGACAGGCGGTCAACCATGGTCGTTTCGTTACGTGCCCGGGCCGCGGTGATAACCCAACGGATCGCCAGCGCACGACGGCGCTCCGGACGAACCTCGACCGGGACCTGGTAGGTCGCACCGCCCACACGGCGGGAGCGCACTTCGATGGCGGGCATCACATTTTCGAGCGCTTCATGGAAAGTGCGAAGCGGGTCGACGCCGGCCTTGTCCTGCATCTTGTCGAACGCCCCGTAGATGATGCGTTCGGTGACGGACTTCTTGCCGTCATACATCAGGCTGTTCATGAACTTGGCGAGAACCAGGTCGCCGTATTTGGCGTCCGGAATGACTTCCCGCTTTTCTGCGCGATGGCGACGAGACATCTCTAGATCCTCTTACTTCGGACGCTTCGCGCCATACTTCGAACGGCGCTGGCGGCGATCTTTGACACCCTGCGTATCGAGCACGCCACGGATGATGTGGTAGCGAACGCCCGGCAAGTCCTTCACGCGGCCGCCACGGATCATCACCACGGAATGTTCCTGGAGATTGTGGCCCTCGCCCGGGATATAGCCGGTCACTTCGTAACCGTTGGTCAGGCGAATACGAGCAACCTTACGAAGGGCCGAGTTCGGCTTCTTCGGGGTCGTCGTATAAACGCGCGTGCACACGCCTCGCTTCTGCGGGCAGGCCTGCATCGCCGGTACTTTGTTCCGTTTCACCTGCGGCTTGCGCGGATTGCGGATTAGCTGGTTGACTGTGGGCATTCGTCTTTTCGCCTGTCGACCTTAATTGTCCAAAACAAAAACGTCGCACAGCCCCGTTTCATATCGAAATGGGCTGAGCGCGCTGCGGAACACAAGACCCTATCGGCCCTGTGCCCAGAATGCAGAGGACCCCGGAACCCGGGATCATGCGCCATTCCTCGTATTCGGTTTACCGGCCTCAGTGTCTAGATCGGCCTTGAGACGGCGCCTGTTGCGGCTGCCTTCGGGCCCAGTGCTCTACTACCTGAAGCGAAAGTGCGCGGAAGTTACTTCCGGCCCCTGCCCCCGTCAACCCCAACCTTAACGAAATGCCCAGATTTCTGCCGTCCAGGCCGCCTTGAGGACAAAAACGGGAAAATATCGCTCCAAGATGCGCCTGAGAGGCAATAAATCCGCCTCAACCTCGTATCCGGCGGCCGCTTGGCGGTCATTTTCCGGAAGAATCGTCTGGCCGCGCGCCGGATTCGCAGCCCAAACGGCGCCCCATGACATTCGAGATGAGGGGATTCGCACACAGATCCGCGAATCCCTCCGCCGCCCGCCGGTCGGCCAGCCGTCCGAAATCCGCCAGAAGGTCGAGGCAGACGAAGATGGTATGGACCTGCGACTTGTAGAACGCATCCGGGCTCCCGCCGCAATTCGTGACGGATACCTTGACCGGGAACGGCCAGTCCATCACTTGGTCGAGCCGCCCCGCGATGCGCGCGAAAATACGGCTCTGTCTCAGGATTTCGTAAACGCGCCGGTTATCCTCGCCGACCGGCTTATCGTAGTGAACCGACAGCATGGGCGTTCGCGCGCCACGCCCCTTCGACACCTCCGGAGCGCGCCTGTACTGGCGGTACAGCCACTCCACCGCGTGCTTGGCCCGGGCGAACTCCTGATCGCAGAACCAGCCCCGCTCCACAGGCAACAGCTTTGTATCGAGCGAGAGGGACAGCAAATCCTCGTTCGACCCCATGGCAAGGCAGTTGATGTTGTAGAACCTCACGATGGATAGCGGGTGTTCGTCCCAATAGGGCTTCAGCTCCGTCACCCGCCCTCTGGCTTCCCACTCCTGATACCACTCAGCCGAAACCATCAGCAGCCGGTCCACACCGGCAGGACCGCTCTGCACGTCATAGTTGAGGATCATGAGCACGGTCGCAACCGTATCGGCGGCCTCCTCCTCCCGGCTGAAGAGCGGCACATCGAAGGCATCGAACGCCGCATGACCGAACTCATGCAGCAAGGTGAACTCCGCATTGGCAAGGACATATTCGGTCCGCAAGGCATCGAGCTCGGTCTTGTCGAGCGGCCGGGCCGACGCCGCAACCGCCATGAGCGGCAGAACGATGCAAGCCGCCAGAAGCGACCGGAAGGTCTTCACGAACATCCCTGAAATCTCCTCCTGAACGAAAACGGGCTGCGCGGTATTCCCGCGCAGCCCGCTTCCTCAATCGTCAAGAAACGCCTTAGATCGCTTCTTCTTCGCCCGCAGGCTCCGGAGAGAGTTCGCTGGCCACGATCTCTTCCTCGCCCTGGGCTTCGAGAAGCTCGGCATCGCGTTTGCCGGCCTCGCCCCGCAGGCGCTGGAGCATACCGCCCGTACCCGCCGGGATGAGACGGCCCACGATGACGTTTTCCTTCAGGCCCATCAGTTCGTCCGCCTTGCCGGCGACCGCGGCTTCGGTGAGCACCCGGGTCGTCTCCTGGAAGGAGGCGGCCGAGATGAAGGAGCGCGTCTGCAGGCTGGCCTTGGTGATGCCAAGCAGCACCGGGCTTGCCGTTGCCGGCTTCTTGCCCTCCGCCTCGAGACGTTCGTTCATCTGATCGAACTCGATGCGGTCCATCTGCTCGCCGGACAGCGTGCTGGACTCGCCCGGATCCGTGACTTCCACCTTCTGGAGCATGTTGCGGACAATCACTTCGATGTGCTTGTCGTTGATGCCCACGCCCTGCAGGCGGTAGACGTCCTGGATCTCGTTCACCAGATAGGCCGCCAGCTCCTCGACACCCGAAATCGCCAGGATGTCATGCGGGGCCGGATGGCCGTCCAGGATGAACTCGCCCTTCTCGATGATGTCGCCTTCCTGAATGGCAATATGCTTGCCCTTCGGGATCAGATACTCGACAGGCTCCATGCTCTCGTCGGACGGATGCACGATGATGCGACGCTTGTTCTTGTAGTCCTTGCCAAACTCGACGCGGCCCGTGACCTCCGAAATGATCGCATGATCCTTCGGACGGCGCGCTTCGAAGAGCTCCGCCACGCGCGGCAGACCGCCCGTGATGTCGCGCGTCTTGGCGCCTTCGGTCGGGATACGCGCCAGCACGTCGCCGGCATGGATCTTCGACCCGTTTTCGACCGACAGAATGGCGTCCACCGAAAGCAGGTAACGGGCTTCATTGCCGTTGGCCAGCGTGCGGATTTCGCCATTCTCATCGCGAATGACCATGGCCGGGCGAAGCTCGTTGCCCTTCGGCGCGGCACGCCAGTCGACCACGACACGGCTCGAAATACCCGTCGCCTCGTCCGCCACTTCGCGGATCGAAACGCCCTCGATGAGGTCCTCGAACCCGATCGTGCCATCGACTTCGGTCAGCAGCGGCATGGTGTAGGGATCCCATTCCGCGATGCGCTGACCGCGCTCGACCTTGTCGCCATCGTCCACGCGCAGGCGCGAACCATAGACCAGCTTGTGCGCGGCCCGTTCCGTCCCGTGCTCGTCGATGACCTGCACCTGCACGTTGCGGCCCATGACCACGAGCTGACCGGAAGAGTCCGTCACGATGTTCCGGTTCGCAATGCGCACCGTACCTTCATGGTTGGACTCCACATAGGAGTTGTCGGCCACCTGCGCCGTACCGCCGATATGGAAGGTACGCATGGTGAGCTGCGTGCCCGGCTCGCCGATCGACTGGGCCGCGATCACGCCGACCGCCTCGCCCATATTGACCGGCGTGCCGCGTGCAAGGTCGCGGCCGTAACAGGCACCGCAAACGCCGCCACGGGTTTCGCAGGTCAGAACCGAACGAATGCGGATCGACTGGATATTGGCTTCCTCGATCCGGTCCACATCGGCTTCTTCGATGAGGTGGTTCTTCGGCACGATCACTTCGCCCGTCGCCGGGTTCGCCACTTCGTCGGCCGTGGTACGGCCAAGGACGCGCGCGCCCAGCGAAACGATCACGTCGCCAGACTCGATCACGGCCTGAACCGTGATGCCCGCATCCGTGCCGCAATCCTCCTCGGTGATGATGGAGTCCTGCGCCACGTCCACCAGACGGCGGGTCAGGTAGCCCGAGTTCGCCGTCTTGAGCGCGGTGTCGGCAAGGCCCTTACGCGCACCATGGGTCGAGTTGAAGTACTCGAGAACGGTGAGGCCTTCCTTGAAGTTCGAGATGATCGGCGTCTCGATGATTTCGCCCGACGGCTTGGCCATCAGGCCACGCATACCGGCAAGCTGCTTCATCTGGGCGGGCGAACCACGCGCACCGGAGTGAGCCATCATGTAGATCGAGTTGATGGGCTTCTCGCGCTTGGTCTCCTCGTCGACCTGAACGGCGGAGATCTTCTGCATCATCACATCGGCGACGCGGTCGGTGCACTTGGCCCAGGCATCGACCACCTTGTTGTACTTCTCGCCCTGCGTGATGAGGCCGTCGATATACTGCTGCTCATATTCGGTCGCGAGCTTCTTGGTCTCCTCGACCAGCGCTTCCTTCTCTTCGGGAATGACCATGTCATCCTTGCCGAAGGAAATGCCTGCCTTGAAGGCCTGGCGGAAACCGAGCGCCATGATCTGGTCGCAGAAGATGACCGTCTCCTTCTGGCCGGTGTGGCGGTAGACCACATCGATCATGTTGGAGATGTCTTTCTTCGTGAGTAGACGGTTCACAAGATCGAACGGCACGTTGGGGTGCTTGGGCAGGCGTTCGCCCACCATCATGCGGCCCGGGGTCGTGTCCACGACTTCCCAGACAAGCTCGCCGTCTGCATTCTTGGTCTGGCGGCGCGCCTTCACCTTGGCGTGCAGCGTAACGACCTTGTTCTCCAGCGCATACTCGATTTCGGACAGGGAACCGAAGACCATGCCCTCGCCCGGCTCGTTCTCTTTCTGCTGCGTCACGTAATAGAGGCCGAGAACGATATCCTGCGACGGCACAATGATCGGCTGACCATTGGCCGGATGCAGGATGTTGTTCGTCGACATCATCAGCACACGGGCTTCAAGCTGGGCTTCGAGCGACAGCGGCACGTGAACGGCCATCTGGTCGCCGTCGAAGTCGGCATTGAACGCCGCGCAGACCAGCGGATGAAGCTGGATCGCCTTGCCTTCGATGAGTGTCGGCTCGAAAGCCTGAATACCGAGACGGTGAAGCGTCGGCGCACGGTTGAGCAGCACCGGATGTTCGCGGATCACCTCTTCGAGGATATCCCAGACTTCCGGACGCTCCTTTTCCACAAGCTTCTTGGCCTGCTTCACCGTCGCCGACAGGCCTTTGGCCTCCAGGCGCGAATAGATGAAGGGCTTGAAGAGCTCGAGCGCCATCTTCTTGGGCAGGCCGCACTGATGGAGCTTCAGCTCCGGGCCCACCACGATCACCGAACGGCCGGAATAGTCCACGCGCTTGCCGAGCAGGTTCTGGCGGAAACGGCCCTGCTTGCCCTTGAGCATGTCGGCGAGCGACTTCAGCGGACGCTTGTTGGCACCCGTGATGACGCGGCCGCGGCGGCCATTGTCGAACAGCGCATCGACGGATTCCTGAAGCATGCGCTTTTCGTTACGGATGATGATATCCGGCGCGCGCAGCTCCATCAGCCGCTTCAGACGGTTGTTACGGTTGATGACGCGGCGATAAAGATCGTTGAGGTCCGACGTCGCGAAGCGACCGCCATCCAGCGGCACCAGCGGACGCAGTTCAGGCGGAATGACCGGAACGACCGTCATGATCATCCACTCGGGACGATTGCCGGACTCGATGAAGGCTTCGATGATCTTCAGACGCTTGGCAAGCTTCTTCGGCTTCAGCTCGGTCGTCGCCTCGGCAATCTCGACGCGCAGATCCGCCGCGGTCTTCTCAAGGTCGAGACCGATCAGGATCTCGCGGATCGCTTCCGCGCCGATGGCCGCCGTGAAGCTGTCTTCGCCATACTGTTCCTGCGCATCCATATACTCCTCTTCCGTCAGGAGCTGACGCTCCTTGAGCGGCGTGAGGCCCGGCTCCAGAACGATGTAGTTCTCGAAATAGAGAACCCGTTCCAGATCCTTCAGCGTCATGTCGAGAAGCAGGCCGATACGGCTCGGCAGCGACTTCAGGAACCAGATATGCGCAACGGGAGCAGCAAGCTCGATATGGCCCATCCGCTCGCGGCGGACCTTCGAGAGCGTCACTTCCACGCCGCACTTTTCGCAGATGATGCCCTTGTACTTCATCCTCTTGTACTTGCCGCACAGGCACTCATAGTCCTTGATCGGACCGAAGATGCGCGCGCAGAAGAGGCCGTCCCGCTCGGGCTTGAACGTACGGTAGTTGATCGTCTCGGGTTTTTTGATCTCACCGAAAGACCAGGACAGGATCCGTTCCGGGCTCGCGATAGAGATCTTCAGCTGGTCGAAGGTCTGCGTGGGCGCCGTCGGATTGAAAATGTTCATGACCTCTTGGTTCATGAGACGTCTCCTGAGCTTTGGCCGCCAGGCCAGCGGGGGTGATTCTCGCGGATGGTGGGGCCTTCCTTCCGCCTACCCCGTATTTCGATACCCATATTCCCTTCCGCGCTTTCGCGGGAGGATGACGGCGCGCCCGCCTTGGGCGCGCCGCCTTTCGTCCTGATCGTCAGCTTGCCTGCGAGGCGGCAAGCTCCACATTGAGGCCGAGCGAACGCATTTCCTTCACGAGCACATTGAAGCTCTCCGGAATACCGGCTTCGAACGTATCGTCGCCGCGCACGATCGCCTCATAGACCTTGGTACGGCCCGCCACATCGTCCGACTTCACAGTCAGCATTTCCTGCAGCGTATAGGCCGCGCCGTAAGCCTCGAGCGCCCACACTTCCATTTCGCCGAAGCGCTGTCCGCCGAACTGGGCCTTGCCGCCCAGCGGCTGCTGGGTCACCAGGCTGTACGGGCCGATGGAACGGGCATGGATCTTGTCGTCCACAAGGTGATGGAGCTTCAGCATATAGATGTAGCCAACCGTCACCCGGCGGTCGAACGGTTCGCCCGTGCGTCCGTCGTGAAGCTGTTCCTGACCGGAGCGGTCGATACCTGCCTTCTCCAGCATCTCACAAATGTCTTCTTCGTGAGCGCCGTCGAAGACCGGGGTCGCCATCGGCACGCCATTGGTCAGATTGCCCGCCATTTCGATCAGCTGATCGTCATCGAGCGAGGCCACGGTCTCGTCATCGCCATAGATCGTGTTGACGGTCGACTTGAGGTCCTCAAGCTTGCCTTCACGCTGATAGGTCTGAAGCGCCGTCTGGATCTTCCGACCGAGCCCTGCACAGGCCCAGCCCAGATGCGTTTCCAGGATCTGACCGACATTCATGCGGCTCGGCACGCCGAGCGGGTTCAGCACGATGTCGACCGGTGTCCCGTCTTCCAGATACGGCATGTCTTCCATCGGCACGATCTTGGAGATCACACCCTTGTTGCCGTGACGGCCGGCCATCTTGTCGCCCGGCTGCAGCTTGCGCTTCACCGCGACGAACACCTTGACCATCTTCATGACGCCGGGCGGCAGCTCGTCGCCACGCTGAAGCTTGTCCACCTTGTCGGCGAAGCGGGCTTCGAGACGTTCCTTGCCGTCGTCATACTGCTTCTTCAGCGCTTCGAGTTCGGCCTGTGCCTTCTCGTTGCCAAGGGCGATCTGCCACCACTGGCCGCGGGAGAGATCGTCCAGCATCTGCTGGGTGATCTTGGCGCCTTCCTCGATGCCGTTCGGGCCGCTTGCCGCCTGCTTGCCGAGGAGAATATCGGCCAGACGCGCATAGACGTTACGGTCCAGGATCGCGAATTCGTCGTCGCGGTCCTTGGCAAGGCGTTCGATCTCTTCGCGCTCGATCGCCATGGCGCGCTCGTCCTTGTCGATGCCGTGGCGGTTGAACACCCGGACCTCGACCACCGTACCGGCAACGCCGGGCGGCAGACGCAGCGACGTATCGCGAACGTCGGAAGCCTTCTCGCCGAAGATGGCGCGCAGAAGCTTTTCTTCCGGCGTCATCGGGCTCTCGCCCTTCGGCGTGATCTTGCCGACCAGGATATCGCCCGGATGCACTTCCGCACCGATATAGACGATACCCGCCTCGTCGAGGTTCTTCAGCGCCTCTTCACCCACATTCGGAATGTCGCGGGTGATTTCCTCCGGGCCAAGCTTCGTGTCGCGCGCCATCACTTCGAATTCCTCGATATGGATCGAAGTGAAGACGTCGTCGCGCACGATGCGCTCGGAGATGAGGATGGAGTCCTCGAAGTTGTAGCCATTCCACGGCATGAACGCGACGAGCACGTTGCGGCCGAGGGCAAGATCGCCAAGCTCCGTAGACGGACCGTCGGCGATGATGTCGCCCTTCGCCACCTGATCGCCCACACGCACCAGCGGACGCTGGTTGATGCAGGTGTTCTGGTTCGACCGCTGGAACTTGCGCAGGTTGTAGATGTCGACGCCCGACTTGGACGGATCGACCTCTTCGGTCGCGCGGATAACGATACGCTCCGCATCCACCTGGTCGATGACGCCGGCACGACGGGCGCTGATCGCAGCACCGGAATCGCGTGCCACGACCTCTTCCATGCCGGTGCCGACAAGCGGCGCCTCGGCGCGGATGAGCGGCACGGCCTGACGCTGCATGTTCGAGCCCATGAGAGCACGGTTGGCGTCGTCGTTTTCCAAGAACGGAATGAGCGCCGCGGCCACAGACACGATCTGCTTGGGCGACACGTCGACGAGGTCGACCTGCTCCGGCGGCACCATCTCGAAGTCGCCATCGACGCGGCAGTTCACCAGTTCGCCCTGGATCTCGCCCTTGTCGCTGACCTCGATATTGGCCTGCGCAACACGGTAGCGGCTCTCTTCCATGGCGGAGAGATAGACGACCTCATCGGTCATCTGCCCTTCCTTCACACGGCGATACGGGCTTTCGATGAAGCCGTATTTGTTCACGCGCGCGAAAGTCGCCAGCGAGTTGATGAGACCGATATTCGGACCTTCCGGCGTCTCGATCGGGCAGATACGGCCGTAATGCGTCGGATGCACGTCGCGCACCTCGAAGCCGGCGCGCTCGCGCGTGAGACCGCCCGGGCCAAGCGCCGAAAGGCGGCGCTTATGCGTAATTTCCGACAGCGGGTTCGTCTGGTCCATGAACTGCGAGAGCTGCGAGGAACCGAAGAACTCGCGCACGGCAGCCGCGGCGGGCTTCGCATTGATCAGGTCATGCGGCATGACGGTGTCGATATCGACAGACGACATACGCTCCTTGATCGCACGTTCCATACGCAGCAGGCCGACACGATACTGGTTTTCCATCAGCTCGCCGACCGAACGCACGCGGCGGTTGCCGAGATTGTCGATGTCGTCGATCTCGCCCCGGCCGTCGCGCAGACCGACAAGCGTCTTGATGACCGCCAGAATGTCTTCCTTGCGCAGCACGCGCACCGTGTCCTCGGCGTCGAGGTTCAGGCGCATGTTCATCTTCACGCGGCCGACCGCGGAAAGGTCATAGCGCTCGGAATCGAAGAACAGGCTGCCGAACAGCGCTTCGGCCGTTTCCGGCGTCGGCGGCTCGCCCGGACGCATCACGCGATAGATGTCGATCAGCGCCTGATCACGATTGGTGCACTTGTCGAGCGCCAGCGTGTTGCGGATGAACGGCCCCGTCGACACATTGTCGATGTCGAGCGTGGTGATCTCCTTGTAGCCGCCCTCAAGGAGCTGCTCGAGGAGTTCCGGCGTGATCTCGTCACCGGCTTCGGCATAGATTTCGCCGGTTTCCGTATTGACGATTTCTTCGCCCAGGAAGCGGCCGAACAGGTCTTCGTCCTGCAGGAGAAGTTCCTGAAGGCCTTCTTCGGCGAGCTTGCGCGCCAGGCGCGGCGTCACCTTCTTGCCGGCCTCGACCACGGCCTTGCCGGTCTTGGCGTCGATGAGGTCGCGCTCCGGCTTCGCACCGCGCCAGCGTTCCGCATCGAACGGCACGCGCCAGCCATCCTTGCTCTTGGTGAAGGGCACGGTGTTATAGAAGGTCGACAGGATCTCTTCCGAGTCGAGACCCAGGGCATAAAGAAGCGTCGTCACCGGCAGTTTACGGCGACGGTCGATACGCACATAGACGATGTCCTTCGCGTCGAACTCGAAATCGAGCCACGAACCGCGATAGGGAATGACGCGCGCAGCGAAGAGGAGCTTGCCGCTCGAATGCGTCTTGCCCTTGTCATGGTCGAAGAACACGCCCGGGCTGCGATGCATCTGCGAGACGATGACGCGCTCCGTGCCGTTGACCACGAAAGTGCCGTTCTCGGTCATGAACGGCATGTCGCCCATATAGACATCCTGTTCCTTGATGTCCTTGACCGACTTCGCACCCGTATCTTCATCGACTTCGAACACGATGAGGCGAAGCGTCACCTTCAGCGGCGCCGCGAAGGTCATGCCGCGCTGCTGGCATTCCTCGACATCGTATTTGGGCTGCTCGAATTCATAGCGCACGAATTCGAGGGTCGCCGTTTCCGAAAAATCGCTGATCGGAAAGACCGACTTGAAAACAGCCTGAAGTCCCTGTTCTTCGCGGCCACCTTCCAGCTCCTCTACCTGCAGGAACTGGTCATAGGAATACTTCTGAACCTCGATGAGGTTCGGCATGGCGGCCACTTGGGGGATGCGGCCGAATGTCTTGCGAACTCGCTTGCGACCCGTGAAGGACTGCGTCATATGTGCTCCTCGCAACGCTCTGAGTAAGAACGGCGGCCGGGCGTTTTGTCCGGAAGAAGGGCCGCCCGGTCTCATGCCCTTCTCTCCCGGTATCTCCGGTAGTCCTCGCGCCTGTATCCCGTATCAGGGGGCAGCGGCTGAGGGGTCGGCCGGGACGGAAGCCGAAGCTCCGTCCCGGACCGCGTAGTCGTAAGGTCTTACTTGAGTTCGACCTTGGCGCCGGCACCTTCGAGCTGCGCCTTGAGCTTCTCGGCTTCTTCCTTTTCCACACCTTCCTTGATGGGCTTCGGAGCGCCTTCCACCATGTCCTTGGCTTCCTTGAGGCCAAGGCCGGTGATCGCACGGACTTCCTTGATCACGTTGATCTTCTTGTCGCCCGCATCGGTCAGGATCACGTCGAACTCGCTCTGCTCGGCAGCGGCTTCGCCACCGGCAGCGGCACCACCGGCAGCTGCGACGGCAACCGGCGCAGCGGCGGAGACGCCCCACTTCTCTTCGAGCATCTTGGAAAGCTCGGCCGCCTCGAGGACGGTCAGGTTCGAAAGGTCTTCAACAATCTTTTCCAGATCAGCCATTTTTCAATCTCTCTTGGATTCGGTTGGTTTCGATTTCACCGGATCGGCCTCAGGCCGCTTCGTCCTTGGTGGCATAGGCATTCAGCACGCGTGCGAGCTGGCCGGCAGGCGCCTGAACGACACCGGCAATACGCGTGGCGGGCGTGTTGATCATGCCCACGATCTTGGCGCGCAGCTCATCCAGCGACGGCATGTCAGCAAGCTGCTTCACGCCGTCCGCGTCCAGTACGGTCTCGCCCATCGCGCCGCCCAGGATCACCAGCTTCTGGTTTTCCTTGGCGAACTTGGCCGCAATCTTGGGTGCTGCGACCGGATCGTCCGAATAGGCAATGGCCGTCGGCCCCGTGAAGAGATCGGAGATCCCTGCCATCGGGGTGCCATCAAGAGCGAGCTTGGCGAGCCTGTTCTTCGTTACCTTGAACGAGGCCCCCACCTCACCCATGCGTGCACGGAGGTCTGTAATCTCCGTCACGGTGAGGCCGGTGTAGTGGGCAACGACAACCACGCCGGTCGTGCTGAACACGCCATTGAGGTGCGTTACGAGCTCGGATTTTTCCGCTCTATCCACTTAAGCTCTCTCCTTCGCGCACAACCCCTGTGCGCTTGGGGACGGTTACCCGTCTTTGGCAAATGCCGCGCGTCACTTCGGTTTGGCAGTCAAGCCGCACCTCCGCATCACACGGCGCTCACTTGCCTGTCCCGGGCTCCAACCGATCCCGAAGACCGGACCATGCCGATCTTCAAAACCGTTTCAGCTCCCGTCTGTGCCGGCCGCCTTTCCTGGCGCTTAGCCATCACCCCGATAGAGGGATCCGGCACCTGCAGTCTCGGACAGGTAAACGGACGATGGCGCAGCCACCCCGGTTCACCATCAGGTAAAGCCAGAGTGCCTGCGTCCCGTCCGTTTCAACCATCCGCGGAGCCCTAAGAGCCCTGCGGATGGAAACTCGTTACCGGCCTCAGGCCGGCTGCAGCGCCGTCGCCGTGTCGACCTTGACCCCGGGGCCCATGGTCGAGCTGATCGCGATGCGCTTGATATACGTGCCCTTGGCGCCTGTCGGCTTGGCCTTGTTCACGGCATCGACCAGGGCGCGGATGTTCCCCGCAATCTGATCTTCCGTGAAGCTCGCCTTGCCAACGCCGGCATGTACGATACCGGCCTTCTCGACGCGGAATTCCACGGCACCGCCCTTGGCAGCCTTGACGGCTTCCTCGACATCCGGCGTCACCGTGCCGACCTTCGGGTTCGGCATCAGGCCGCGCGGACCCAGCACCTTACCCAGACGGCCGACGAGCGGCATCATGTCCGGCGTCGCGATGCAGCGATCAAAATCGATCTTGCCGCCCTGGACTTCCTCGGCGAGGTCTTCCGCGCCGACGACATCCGCGCCCGCGGCCTTCGCCGCCTCGGCCTTGTCGCCCTTGGCGAACACCGCCACACGGACGGACCGGCCGGACCCGTTCGGCAGTGTCACCACGCCGCGGACCATCTGGTCTGCATGGCGGGGATCGACGCCGAGCGCGATGGCCACTTCCACCGTCTCGTCGAATTTGGCGCCGGCCTTCGACTTGACGAGCTTCACAGCTTCGTCGAGCGAATAGGTCGCCTTGCGGTCGATGCCCTCACGAGCGTTCGTAATGCGTTTTCCTGCTTTCGCCATGGCCTTACTCCGTCACCTGAAGGCCCATGGAACGGGCGGAACCGGCAATGATCTTCGTCGCCTGATCGAGATCGTTGGCGTTGAGATCCTTCATCTTCTGCTCTGCGATTTCGCGGCACTGCGCCATCGTGACGGTGCCTGCGCTTTCGCGGCCCGGCGTCTTCGAGCCGGACTTGATTTTCGCTACCTTCTTCAGGAAGAAGGAGGCAGGCGGGGTCTTCATCTCGAACGTGAAAGAGCGGTCCGAATAGGCGGTGATGATCACCGGGATCGGCATGCCCTGTTCCATCTGCTGAGACGCCGCGTTGAACGCCTTGCAGAATTCCATGATGTTCAGACCACGCTGACCGAGCGCGGGACCGATCGGCGGCGAAGGGTTCGCCTGTCCGGCCGGCACCTGCAACTTGATGTAGCCTTCGATTTTCTTAGCCATCTCTATCCCCTTCCGGCGCCTGCCGGATCTTTGGGTTAGTGGTTCATCGGTTCGGACCGGCTATTGCGCGCCGTCCCTCGCCTCCCACACACGACAACAGACCGAAAAGCCCTAGAGCTTTTCGACCTGCGAATATTCGAGCTCCACCGGCGTGGCGCGCCCGAAAATCGACACGGCAACCTTGAGCCGTGCCTTTTCCTCGTCGACTTCCTCGACGAAACCGTTGAACGAGGCGAAAGGTCCATCCGCGACGCGCACCTGTTCGCCGATCTCGAACGTGATCGACGGCTTGGGACGCTCAACACCCTCCTGCACCTGATGCAGGATGCGATCGACTTCCGCCTGGCTGATGGGCATCGGCTTGTTGTCCGCACCCAGGAAACCCGTCACCTTCGGCGTTTCCTTGACCAGATGATAGGTCTGGTCGGTCAGCTCCATCTTCACCAGCACATAGCCGGGGAAGAATTTGCGTTCCGCATTAATTTTCCGTCCGCGGCGCAACTCGACGACCTCTTCGGTCGGCACGAGAATCTCCTCGAACTCATCGGCAAGCCCGTGCTGCTCCGCCTGCTCGCGGAGCGCCTCGGCCACCTTCTTCTCGAAGTTCGAGTAGGCGTGAACGATGTACCAGCGTTTGGCCATGGGGCCCCTATTGCCTCAACTGCCGCCAAGCCCGAGCACGAAAGATACGCCCATGCTCAGCACCTGATCGGCGAGAAAGAAGAAAACCGTCGCAAACGCCACCATAATGAACACCATGACGGTCGTGATCACGGTCTCCCGGCGCGTCGGCCAGGTCACTTTCGTGACCTCCGAACGAACCTGCTGCAAAAACTGGAGCGGATTGGTCTTCGCCATTCCTGCCTAAATCCTCTATTGCGCGCCTGGCCGGATTACGCCGACCATCCTGTCCATCTGCCGGAACCGACCGGGTCTCCTGACCCCGCCACCCGACTGCCGGCGCTGGCAGGAGTGGAGGGGCTCGAACCCCCAACCCCCGGTTTTGGAGACCGGTGCTCTACCAGTTGAGCTACACTCCTAGGCGCGCCCTGCAGCACCTGAACCCTCTAAAGCCGGTCCAGAACCATTCGAGACGCCGAAGCCCTCCGCGGTACCCCGCGAAGGGCTGATTTCAAGATCACTCGATGATCTTGGAGACGACGCCGGCGCCGACGGTGCGGCCGCCTTCGCGGATGGCGAAGCGCAGCTTCTCTTCCATCGCGATCGGCGCGATCAGCTGAACCACCATCTTCACATTGTCGCCCGGCATGAC
>NZ_JBRJHC010000001.1:2752500-3722731 GCF_053628815.1 Parvibaculum sp. MBR-TMA-1.3b-4.2 | reverse complement strand
GGATCGCCGCCTTCAAGCGCCACGAGAGCAGAGCCCTTCACGATCGGAATATCGTCGCCCGGGAACTCGTAAGCCGACAGAAGCTCGCGGATTTCCATTTCGACGAGCTCCAGAAGCTCCTCGTCATCCACCTGGTCGACCTTGTTCATGAACACCACAAGCGCCGGAACGCCAACCTGGCGGGCAAGCAGAATGTGCTCGCGCGTCTGCGGCATCGGGCCGTCCGCGGCCGACACAACCAGGATCGCGCCGTCCATCTGCGCCGCGCCCGTGATCATGTTCTTCACATAGTCGGCATGGCCGGGGCAGTCCACATGCGCGTAGTGACGGTTCTCCGTCTCATACTCAACATGCGACGTCGAAATCGTGATGCCGCGCGCCTTCTCTTCAGGCGCCTTGTCGATCGCGTCATACGCCGAAAACGTCGCGCCACCCGTCTCGGCAAGCACCTTCGTGATCGCCGCCGTCAGCGTCGTCTTTCCGTGGTCAACATGACCAATCGTTCCGATATTGCAGTGCGGCTTGTTGCGCGCAAATTTCTCTTTAGCCATCGGCTCACGTCACCTTCAGTTGATCGATCAGTCCATAGCCGCCGGGAGACCCGGCCCGTCGAACTCTTCCACTTTTCTTCGCCGCCACGACATAGGCGCCGAAAACTCTGGAGCGGGTGAAGGGAATCGAACCCTCGTCGTAAGCTTGGAAGGCTTCTGCTCTACCATTGAGCTACACCCGCCCGAATTCCTGATGCCCTTTTACAAGGCCGCTCCTGTCCCGCTTGAGGCGCTTCGGGGTCTGCCTGTCACGGCGCTCTACCCTCAGAGCCGGCGCGCGAGCCGCGCCACATCTATATATCGTCGGTGGTGGAGGGGGTTGGATTCGAACCAACGTAGGCATAGCCAGCGGATTTACAGTCCGCCCCCTTTAGCCACTCGGGCACCCCTCCGTTCTCCGACGAGATATGTCCGATGCTAATTCTCTTGAATTCCCAATGAGTTCGCGCGTTTCTTTCGAGCACCGCCAGCTTGCGCCCGGGCGGCTTTATTGAGCTTTGCCGGGCCTGTGTCAACAGAAATCCCGCAGAAAAGCTGGCTTGACCGTTGAGTTATCCCGCTTGGCAAATGCTGAAACGCCCCCGCAGCGTCTTCTGTCCAGCTTTTCAGCCAACCGAAGGCACTGATGCAGAGGCGATTGCATGAGCCTGAGTGGCGCAATATAAGCGCGCCTATGAGCAGGCGCAAGCAATCCCCGAAGCAAAATCGGCACGATTCGACCTCCCGGAGGCCGCGCGAGGGCGATTCTCCCTACCGCGATCATCGCCCGGACCGCCCCGCGCCCCCGAGAAGGCGCCAGAGAGGCGGGGCTCAGGGCCCGTCCCAGGAGGAAAACTGGCTCTATGGCTTCCATGCCGTTCTGGCCGCGCTGGAAAATCCGGCCCGGACGCCGAAACGCCTGCTCCTGACGAAAAACGCCAGCGCCGAGCTGCACCGCCAGGGCCGCGCCGCCCTGCCGCTGACGCCTGAGCCGGCCTCGGGCGAGGAAATCGCCTCCCTGCTGCCCCCCGGGGCGGTTCATCAGGGAATAGCCCTCCATGCGAGCCCCCTGCCCGATTACGATCTTCCCGATGCCTGCGAAGACGCACGATGCGCGGTGATTCTCGATCAGGTGACCGATCCGCATAATTTCGGGGCCATCCTGCGCTCGGCAGCCGTTTTCGGCGCCACCGCCCTCGTCACCACGGCCCGCCATTCTCCGCCGCTGGGCGGTGTGCTCGCCAAGGCCGCGTCCGGCGCGCTGGAAAAGGTGAAGATCGCCCGTGTGCCCAATCTCGCCCGGGCGATGGAGGAGCTGCAGGAGCTGGGCTTCGAACTGGTCGGCCTCGACGGCGACGCCGACGCCACCCTCCCCGCCCTCGATCTCGGCGAACGGGTCGGCCTCGTGCTCGGCGCGGAGGGCGCAGGCCTCAGACGCCTCACCCGGGAGCATTGCGACCTGCTGGCGAAGCTTCCCGCCTCCGGCGACATGCGCAGCCTCAACGTCTCCAATGCCGCCGCCGTCGCCCTTTACGAACTTTTCCGCCGCACGCTCTAGGGTGACGCAATTCGCGCCTTGCCCGTCCTACCGGCCGCCACTATCTTGCGCGCACATTGCCGGCTTAGCTCAGTTGGTAGAGCACCTGATTTGTAATCAGGGGGTCGCGGGTTCGAATCCTGCAGCCGGCACCAGCCTGCCTTCCGCGTCTCGTCAGAGCAGGTCCCTTTCAAGCAGCATCATGCGCATTTGCCGTCCCACCGCTTCGGGCGAATACCGCTCGATCATCAATCGGCGTCCCTGCGCGCCTTTCAGCTTCGCGCGATCCGGATCGTCCACGATTTCCCGTAAGGCCCGCGCCGCATCGTCAATGTCGGGCTCGGCCCAAACCTGCCCCTTCCAGTCGACATAGCTGTCGGGTTCCAACGCGACGAGACGATACGCGACCGGATAACCGGTCTCTTCACTGACGAAATCCGTGGTCGAGGAAAAATCGGTGGAGACGACCGGCTTGCCCGCCGCCAGCGCCTCTGCGGGACCGAAACCGAACCCCTCGGATCGATGCAGCGAAATGAACGCATCGCACGACATGATGAGACGATCCATTTCCTCGCGCGAAAGCGTACGGTCGATCACCTCGATCCGCGGATCCCGACGAGCCGCCTCGAGAAGCCATTGACGGCGGCCGGCATCGTTAACCCCCCTCACCTTCACGCAAAGGCGGACATCCCGGCGCCCGTCGGCAAAGGCACTAATAAACGCCCGGACGGGGCCTTCCGGGTTTTTCCGGGCGACAAAAGAAGCGAAATCCATATAGGCCAGAAACCGGAACGGTCCCGTCCGCTCATATGGCTGCATCGCAGGGATGCGCACAGGCTGGGGCAGGACGGAGACAGGCAGCTCACCGGACGCAGCAAATGCGTCGGCAACGAAATTGGACGGCGCCCAGACTTCGTCATAGGCACCCAGGAAACGGTTCTTGCCCTCCGGCAACCTGCCCAGTTCCCAGAAGGGATAAAGAATATCCGTTCGCCCCGGCCTGGTTTTCCCAATATAGCGGACGAAGCTGACGGCATCGAAAACATGAATGGTTGCCCGTCGATCGGTCACCAACCCGCACTTCGTCTGGAACTCTCCATCGTAGTCGGTTTTCGATGCAGGCGGTGCATCGCAAAGCGAGAGCGGAATGCGTTCCGCATCGACGGCGTAGCTCAAATTCCTCGCAGCCTGTCCAAGCCCGATGACCGACTGCAAATGCCCAATCACGCATACGCCCGGCTGGAATGGTGGTCCGACATCCATACGTACACGGAATGCCTTCATCCGCTCGACCAGATCGTCTCGTTCTTGGCGGGGCAGCTTCGAGATGATGGCCAGCGGGCTCTGCGGCAGATTTCCTTCAAAGCCGAAGGCGCGGGTTACCTCGGGCGCAAACCATGCCGAGGGCAAACGCCCTTCTTTCCACCCATGAAACAAATAATGGTGAAGCGGGTCGGCCCCTGCCTGCCGCACATCCGAATAGGTCCGGAGATACCACTCAGCATCGAAAAGACCGGACTGCAACATCCAACTCGACGCGTCGCCCGTGCCGAGGGAATAATTCCAGAGCCGTTTTTCCACGGATCGCTTCCAGCGGCGGAACATCCTCTTCAACGGAGGTAGCCGCTCCGACGTCTCCTCCTCTTCTTTCCCGTCGTAGCGGGGGATCCATACCTCGATGTCCTGCCCGGAAGAAACAATCAGGTCGGCAGGGCGCGCGGAGTGAAAGCGCGCGAGAAAATTATCGAGAGAGCAGAGACCGGAGTCATGTTCATCCGCCAATTCGTCGCGCGCGAGCGCCACGAAGCCTTCTTCCCCCTCAACGCCGACAGCACCTGGCACGGCCGTCGCGTCTTCATTTCCAAGCGTAGCCGCTATGCGTGCAAAAAAATCCGCATCGAATTCTCGTCCCGCCTTCACAGCGCAACCGTAGTTCCCGCGCCATTTCGCAAGATCGCTTGCGCCCTGGTCGTTATCCGTCACATAGCTGCTACCGCGAAGAGTGCGGCAACGGGCCTCCCATGACGGGTCGATCCCGCATTCGGGAGAAACCAGTAGAAAAACTTCGATGTTTCGAAAGATCTGGGCATCGAGAGATTGGAGCGTGTTGGCGATCTCATCCGGCGCTGCGTCCCGCGCATCCACAAAAACGGAGAAAAGAAACGGAGAGAGGAAAGATGAGTCAGACCTCTTCCACGCCAGCCATTCGAGTTTACCCATTCCCGGACCTTCCCCTCACCCGCTCCCGGCACGGATTTCCCCGACCACCTCACTCGCTCACACAGAAAAATGGAGGCGACCTTTACGATCGCCTCCATGCTAAGTCGAAACAATTCGAATCGATAGACACAAACCGGATGTGCGCGCCTTCAAATCGGGGGCGATCCGGTATCTCTTATTCCTTGGGACAAGGATATTTCGATGCCAGTGCGCGGGCGGAAAGTTCAAGCGCGGGCTTGTCCAGAAGATCCGGATGGCTCTTGGCATAATCGACGGCCACCTTCGCGAACTCGTCGAAACGGATCAATTTGGGCGGTTCGAAACAGACGGTCTCGTCTTCTTTGGGGCCGAGGCGATGGACTTCGAACGGCGCGCCGGGCTCGCGGCCGTTATTGACGGCGCTGACCAGTCCCACCGCATAGCTCTTGCAGGATGCCGACCCGACGACATCGTCGACATTCGCATCGCCCTTCAAAAAGGATTTGCAGGACTGCACGAGCTGCGCGCCGGTTTCCACGCGCGATGCCGAAGCCTGAACAGGGGCGGACAGGCTGGCGCCGACGGCAAACAAAAATGCAGCGGTTGCCGGAACAACGAAATATTTCATCTGGGCTCCTCCTTCTGATGATCGACGAGGGTCTTCTTCAATGTTGGCTGATACAGCGTATTGTGCAATGTGCCATGAGATGAACATTCGGCAATTTACGACAGATCAATCTCCGCTTCGCACCGATGCGCCCTTGGCTCCTGCCGCCTGCGCAGCTTTGGCCTTTTCGTCGTTCTCGGTGATCTGCCGCCCCAGCGCGAGATAGGTCGGGATTTCCTCATCGGAAAGCGGCTTCATCGCTTTCTTTCGCTCCATGGCCGCTTCGATATAGGGCGCGAGCTCTTCCATCTTGCGGCGTTCGCGCTCTTCTTCCTCGGCCTTGAATTCCGGCATCACCTTCTCGGCGAAGAGTTCCATCGCCTCGCAGATATGCTGGTGCCGGTTCTTGCCGCCCTGCTGGATGAAGATCACCTGGTCAACGCCGGCGTCGCGAAAACCTTTCAGATGCTCGCGCACCTGATCCGGCGTGCCGATGCCGCGATTGGCGCCTTCTTCGGGAATGTTGGCCCGCGCCGCTTCGAAATTCGCCCAGATATCGGTCCGGCCAGGCTTGTGTTCGCCGAAGATGTAATGATGACCGAGCCCGTAGCTGAAGAAACGGAACCCGTCCATGCCGCGGCGCTTGGCCTCTTCCTCATCCTCATGCACGGAAAAGCCCGTCACCATGGCGATGTTGGGGTTTACCGTATGGCCGATCGGCACGCATTCTTCCTTGAAGATGCGGTAATAGTCGTCGACCCATTTCTTCGCTTCCTCGGTATCGACGAAGGCAAAGGTGAGCGCCCCGATGCCCAGCCGCGCCGCAAGCTTGATCGTCTCGCGGTTGGAACAGGCCACCCAGATCGGTGGGTGTGGCCGCTGCACGGGCTTCGGCACCACGTTCCGGCAGGGCATGGAAAAATACTTGCCGTCGAAACCGGGATAGGGATCCATCGCCATCATGTTGGCGCATTGCTCCACGCCCTCGCGCCACATATCGCGCTTCTCCGACGGATCGATCCCGAACCCGCCCAGTTCCATGATGGAAGAGCTTTCGCCCGTGCCCCACTCCACGCGCCCGTTGGAAACGAGATCGAGCATGCCGATCCGCTCCGCCACACGCGCAGGGTGATTATATTTCGGCGGCATCAGCACGATGCCGTGGCCGAGGCGAATGTTCTTGGTGCGCTGCGAGCAGGCCGCGAGAAACACTTCCGGCGCTGAGGAATGCGAATACTCCTCCAGGAAGTGATGCTCCACTTCCCACGCGTAGTCGATACCGAGCTTGTCGGCGAGCTCCACCTGATCCAGCGCTTCCTGAATGAGCCGCTGCTCGTCGCCCTCGCCCCAAGGGCGCGGCAACTGATGTTCGTAGAAGATCCCGAATTTCATGGATTCCTCCTCCCCCTGTTCTGATTTTTATATGCCGCTCAGGCCGCGCGCGCCTTCTGCTCCAGCGCCTCGAATTCCGCAAAGAGCCGCTTACCTTCCGGCGTCGTTTCCAGCCGCGCCTTGATTGCGTCATGCGACTGCTGCCTGGAGAAATCGGCCTGGGTCACGGAATGCCATTCAACCATCCCCTCCCAGATCGGGTCGATGAGATCCTTGCCCTTCACCGTGCCGCCATCGACGGCCTTGAAGGTGAAGCTGCGCATCTCGGAAATCGCCGTCTGCAGATAGCCGACATGGATTGCTTCGTCGATCCGGATACGCTCCACCATCTCGGCCGCCATCTCCGCATCGGCGCGGCGGTCGGTAAAGAGGGTCGGATCGCGCATGATCTCGCAGCAGAAGCTGAAGAAGCTTTCCGCCCGCACCTCGATCATCAGCACATTCATCAGCAGAAGGATGAGCTGCTCGAAGCCTTCGGGAAGCTGCGGCATGAGCCGCCCCTGATCCGGTCGTCCGATGCTCTCCGGCACTTCCGGGACCGGATAGGCACCCGCCCCGAAAAGAAGATCGCGCGCGGCAAACCACATCGCATCATGCGCACCGAATTCCGGATGATCCGGATCGCCCCCCTCATCCGCGCCATGCGCATAGAGCAGCCCCTTGTGCAGATGGCCGGTGCAGGTCTGCGAGATGTCGTCTTCGATGATCTGCTGGAAGTCCGGCGCCTGCAGGTCGCAAAGCGCCCGCCCGCGCGCCTCGATGATGCCGGTGATGGTGAGCGAGTTCCACAAACTCTCGCCATATCCGTTTTTCAGGAGAAGGCGCTGCTGCTCGATGCTCGGATAATTGCCGCGCTTCAGAAGCTGCACGCTCGCATCGATGAGCGGCCATCCGTTTTTCGTCAGCTGTTCCTGCCAGGCGTGAACCGCCGGCCAGCGATTGAGCGTGCGCGGCGAGAGATAGCTCCCATCGGCGGCGATGCCGCCATGCAGCAGGTAGCCGGCCGCCTCATGCGGCTTGGCCGCCTCATGCGACGCCATCACTTCATCGCGGCTGTATACAAGCTTTACCATCCTCCGGTTCCTCCCTGTGGCAATTCTTTTTTCTTTTCGGCGGCCCTAGCGCGCCTCCAGCGCACGCACGACAACCTTGGTCGTCTGATCGATGACACGCTCATAGGGCATCTTTTTTCGGTACGCATAGGCGCCGCCATGTTTCACGGCACCGAGAATGAGATAGCCGGCAAACTTGCTATCGATATCGGCGGCAACCTCGCCCGCCTCCTTCCAGCGGTCGATCACCGCGGCCCAGCTGTCCGCCCAACGGTCCGCCGGCATCTTGCGCCCCATATCGCCCGTGGAAAGAACGGCGATATCGGTAAGCGCCGCGCCCAGCACAGCCGGGTTGGCTTCCGAATATTCGAAGATCGCCTTGAGGATTTCCCGCACCCCCTCTTCCAGGGTATGCGCCTCGGCCAGATGCTTCTCGAGGAAGAGTTCAAGCTCCCCCGCCGCCTCCTCCGTGAAGGCGAGAAAGCAATCCAGCTTGTCCTCGAAATGAAGATAGAACGTGCCGTGCCCGACACCGGCGGCCTTGGAAATATCCTGCGGCCGTGTCTCGTGATAGCCGCGCTCGACGAAAAGCTTGCGGGCCGCCGCCAGCAATTTGCGGCGGCTCTCCTGCTTGCGGCGAACCGCAGCCGTCACCGGCTTGCTGTCTTCGTCGGCATGCACCGCTTCTGCGATGTCTTCGCCGACGCCTGATGTCGTTTCCCCATGCGTCATAAAGAACAGGCTTGGCCTAAATTGACAATTTGTCAATTAGGTCAAGCCCATTTCGCTGACATTTTTGTATGTGCACTGCAACAAGTTAGCGGCAGGCGTCGGGGTTACTCCGCCGCCTTCGCGCCGCCGGCCTGGATGATTTCCCAGAGCTTCAGCGGCGTCACCGGCATGTCGATTTCCTCCACCCCGTAAGGCTTCAGCGCATCGATGACCGCATTGATGAAGGCGGCCGGCGCACCGACCGTCCCCGCCTCGCCCGCGCCCTTCACGCCCAGCGCATTGGAGCGCGAGGGGATCTCGTTCCAGCTGATGTCGAAGCTCGGCATATCGTCTGCGCGCGGCATCCAGTAATCCATGAAGGAGCCGGTCATGAGCTGACCGTTCTCGTCATATTTGGCGAGTTCGCCCATCGCCTGGCCGAGGCCCTGCGCGATACCGCCATGCACCTGCCCCGCCACGATGAGCGGGTTCAGGATCTGGCCGAAATCATCCACCGCCGTGAATTTGACGATGTGATAGCGGCCCGTATCCGCATCGATTTCCACTTCGCAGATGTGAGCGCCGTTCGGGAAGGTGTTTTCCTTCTGGCTGTACTCGCCATCGCCAGAAAGCTCGCCGAGATCGGCCTGTGTGCTCGCCTTGCGCGCGACATCGAAGAGATCGATCGACTTGTCCGTGCCCGAAACGGCGAAGACCGGCTCGCCATATTCGCCGCGATACTCGATATCCGCCTTGGCGGCTTCAAGCTCGTTCGCCGCGATCTCCCGGCCCTTGTCGATGAGGTCGTCGGACGCACTCGAAATGGCGCCGGACACCATATAGACGGCCTTGGACCCACCCGTGCCAGCGCCGCCCGGCAGGATGTCGCTGTCGCCGAGATGGATTTTCACCTTCTCCGAATCGAGTCCCAGACGCTGGCAGATGAGCTGCGTCCAGACAGTCTCGTGTCCCTGCCCGTTGGTCTGCTGCCCCGTCCAGACATGAACCGTGCCCTGCTCGGGGTCGACTGCGATACGGGCATAGTCGGACATGCCCGCCGCCGTGCGCTCGACATAATAGCTGATGCCGATGCCGCGCAGCTTTCCTTCGCTGGCCGCCTGCGATCGACGCGCTTCGAAGCCGTCATAGTCGGAATGCGCGAGCGCGTCGGTCAGGTTGCGGTCGAAATCGCCGGAGTCGAAAGGCAGCACCGGCTTCTGATCGATCGGCATCATGTCGGACGGCACGAAATTACGGCGGCGCAGTTCCGCGGGCGTCACGCCGAATTCCTTCGCGGCCTTTTCCATCAACCGCTCGATCACATAGGAGGCTTCCGGCCGCCCCGCCCCACGATAGGCATCGACCGGCGTTGTGTTGGTATAGACGGCGCGGACGCGGTTATAGAGCGCGGGCACCATATAGACGCCCACATGCATGCCGCGCGGCGCAAGCGTCGGGATGAACGGACCGAACTGCCCCTGATAGGCGCCGAGATTGGCGATGGTCTCCACCCGAAGCCCGAGGATCTTGCCATCGGCATCGAGTGCGATCTCTGCTTCCGTCACATGATCGCGCCCCTGCGTATCGGTGATGAAGCTGTCGGAGCGGTCCGCCACCCATTTCACCGGACGGCCAAGCTGCTTGGCCGCGAACAGCACCAGCGGATATTCGGCATAGTTGAAAGTCTTCATGCCGAAGCCGCCGCCGACATCGTCGCTGACAACGCGAAGCTGCGTCGGCTCGATACCCAGCGAATAGCCGGCAATGAAATTGCGAAGCCCGTGCACGCCCTGACAGCCCGTATAGAGCGTGTAGTGATCGCGCGAAGCATCGTATTCGCCCAGCGCCGCGCGCGGCTCCATCGCATTGACGACGATGCGGTTGTTGACGAGACGCAGCTTGGTCACGTGATGCGCCTTGTCGAAACCGGCCTTCACGGCGTCCTCGTCGCCCAGATCCCAGTCATAGGCGATGTTGCTGCCATTCTCTTCCCAGATGACGGGCGAAGACGGATCGGTCGCCCCTTCCGTGTCGGCGATCACCGGCAGGTCGTCGTAATCGACCATGATGAGTTCGGCCGCGTCGCGCGCCTGATCCGCCGTCTCGGCCACGACCACCGCCACCGTGTCGCCCACATAGCGCACACGCTCCTGCGCGATGAGGTGGCGCGTGGTCTTGTAGATCTCCGAACCGTCGCGGTTCTTGATCATGTCGGCCGCGGGGCTGCCGATGATCCCGAGGCCCGCCGCCTTCGCATCCTCTCCGGTATAGATGGCAATCACGCCGGGCGCGGCCTTTGCGTCCTCAGTATCGATATTGCCGATCTTCGCATGGGCATAAGGCGAGCGGACCATAAAGGCATAGGCCTGCCCCTCCAGCGATATGTCGCCCGTATAGCGGCCATGGCCCGTAACCAGCCGCTCATCCTCGACACGCTGTACCGACTGCCCGACACCGAACTTGACCATGGGAAACCCTCTCGAACGAAGACGCATTTGAACGGAAAGGAGACGCGGCGCCGCGCCGCATCTCAAGTGACAAATATATGGATGGACCGGACGGCGACCGCCGCTCAGTCGCGATAGGACGGGTCGACCCTGTCGAGCGTGCGCAAAAGCGCAGGCCAGGCCAGCTTGCCGATGCCGTGCCGCTTGTGGAACTGCCCCTGATCCGCCGTCTTCTCCGGCACGCCGTCATGGGGCATGGTCAGAGCCCGCCCGCCGGACAACGCCCGCACCTGGATGGAGCAGGCACGTTCCAGGAAGAAAAGCCGAAGGAACGCATCCGCGCAGCTCGCGCCGACCGTCAGCAGACCGTGATTGCGCAGGATCATGCAGTGCTTGTCGTCGAGATCGCGGATCAGCCTTTCGCGTTCGTCGAGTTCCAGCGCGATACCTTCATAATCATGATAGGCGAGATCGCCGAGTACGATCATCGCGGTCTGGCTCAAGGGCAGAAGGCCTTCCGCCTGCGCGGACACGGCCACGCCGTCGTCGGAATGCGTATGGATCACGCAATTGGCATCGCTGCCGGTGGAATGCACCGCGGAGTGAATGGTGAAGCCCGCCGGGTTCACCATGTAATCCGTTTCCTGCACGATATTGCCGTCGAGATCGATCTTCACCAAGCTCGATGCCGTGATCTCGTCGAAGGTCATGCCATAGGGGTTGATCAGGAAATGGTGTTCAGGCCCCGGCACACGCGCAGAGATATGCGTATAGATCAGGTCGCTCCAGCCATAATGCGCAACGAGCCGGTAGGTCGCCGCAAGATTGACGCGAACCTCCCACTCCTCCTGCGACACCTGATCACGCATCGATAGGCCGCTGAAATCTTCTGCAACGGACATGGGGGCACCTCCACGAATGTCATTGTACCGGAATAGCGTTTCCGGTCAGTGTGACACGCCGTCAGGCCTCAGCCAAGCCGGGAGCGGAAATCCGCCTCATTCGGCAGCCTTGGCATGCGGCACCGGCTCCAGCACCTTGCCGGGATTGAGGATGTCCTTCGGGTCCAGCGCCTGCTTCAGCGTCCGCATCAGCGCGACTTCCTCCGGCGAGCGCGACCAGCCGAGATAGGGCCGCTTTTCGAGACCGATCCCGTGCTCCGCCGACACCGAGCCCTGCCGTTTCTGGAGGGCGCCATAGACGATCTCTTCCACCGCGAGGCGCGTCTCTGGCGACGCGTCGGGGAAGCGGCCCGGAATGACGTGCAGATTGCCGTCTCCCAGATGACCGAACACCATCAGCGAATAATCCGGCCATTTCGCCAGGAAAGCTTCGCGGATTTCCGCAATGTAACTTTCCATATCGGCGATGCGCAGGCTCACATCGAAGGTGAACATCGGATAAGTGTTCACGACCTGGGCCACGTCGTCGCGCAGCGCCCACATCCCGTCGCGTTCGGACTGGTTCTTGGCAATCACAGCGTCGGACGCAATCCCCTGCTCCAGCGCTTCCGTCAGCGCCGCCTCGAAGCGCGCGCTGTCCTCTTCCTGATTGCCGCCCATGGATTCGATCAGCACATAATAGGGATGGCCATGCGGAATGGGCGGGCGACCCTTGGCCGGCTCGCTGGTGACGAGCTTGTAGAAATCCTCCCACATCACCTCATAGGCCGAGAGCGTACCGCCCAGCGCGCGCTCCATATGGCGCAGAAGCTTCGGCAGATTGTCGAAATCCTCGATCGCGACGAAAGCCGTGTCCTGCGACACGGGTTTCGGACGCAGCCGAAGCACGGCGCGTGTCACGACACCCAGCGTCCCCTCCGAGCCGATGAAGAGCTGCTTCAGATCGTAGCCCGCATTGTTCTTGATGAGCTTGTTGAGCGAGGAAACCACCGTGCCGTCCGCCAGCACCGCTTCCACGCCCAGCACCATGTCGCGCATCATGCCGTAGCGCAGCACGCGGTTGCCGCCCGCATTGGTGGAGATGTTGCCGCCAATGGTCGCCGAACCGCGCGCGCCCAGATCGAGCGGAAAGAAATACCCCTTGGCCTCCACCGCCTCGCAAAGCGCCTGCAGGATCGCACCGGCCTCGACGGTCGCCGTCCCGCCCGTCTCGTCGATCTCCTCGATCCGGTTCATCCGGTCCACGGAGAGCGCGATCATGCCCTCGCAGGCCGCGCCTTCCACAAGGCCGGTCTTGCCGCCCCAGGGAACCACGCCGACGCCCGCCTGATGGCAAAGGACGAGCGCCTTCGACACCTCTTCGGTGCTGGCGGGGCGGAGTACGGCGCGCGGGCTACCCAGATGGCTCCAGGCCCCTTGCGCCTTTTCATGCGCGGCCTCGCCCTCGAGCACACTGCCCTCGCCCAGCGCCGATTTCAGCTTGGCGATCAATTCCTCAGTCGCGGCAGGCATGAACGTTCTCCCGGATATGCTTTTGCCAATATGGCTTTTGATTGGGGCCAATATAGCGCAGACGAAGCTGAGCGTCATTGAGAGCCGTCGGGCCTTGATTAAGCTCCGAGCACCCGCTTTACCGCCCCCTGCCAGCGTCCGTAGCGCTCGTTGCGCTCCTCTTCCGCCATTTGCGGGGCGAAGGCCTTTTCGCATCGCCAGTGCTCGGCCACATCCTTCGGTCCACCGTAGAAGCCCGCCTGGATGCCGGCCAGATAGGCCGCGCCCAGCGCAGTCGTCTCCGTCACTTCCGGGCGTTCGACCGGACGGCCCAGAATGTCGGTCATGTTCTGCACGAACCAGTCGTTCATCACCATGCCGCCATCGACACGCAACGCCTTGGGCGCGGTAAGCCCGGCCTCGCGCATATCCTCGCCCATCGCATCCATCAGATCGCGCGTCTGGAACGACACGCTTTCAAGCGCCGCGCGCACGATTTCCGGCGCCCCCGTATCGCGCACCATGCCGAACAACGCCGCCCGCGCTTCCGGCTCCCAATAGGGCGCGCCGAGGCCCGTAAAGGCGGGCACGAGGATCACATGGCTCATCGGGTTCGCGTCCCGCGCCATGGCCTCGCTTTCTTCGGAAGAAGAGATCAATCCCATCTCGTCGCGCAGCCATTGCACGATGGCCCCCGCCATGAAGATCGACCCCTCCAGCGCATAGGTCGTCTTGCCGCCGATGCGATAGGCTACCGTACTGAGCAGGCGGTTCTGGCTCTGCACGCGCTTGCCCCCCGTATTCACCAGCGCGAAACAGCCCGTGCCATAGGTCGACTTCATCAGCCCCGGCTCGAAACAGGCCTGACCGACCGTCGCCGCCTGCTGGTCGCCCGCCACGCCCGCGATCGGAATTTCCGCCCCGAAGAGCTCCATCGCCGTCACACCGAAATCGTCGCAGCAATCCTTCACCTCCGGCAGCACGCTGCGCGGAATGTCGAACCAGCCGAGGATTTCGTCGTCCCAATCCTGGGTATCGATATTGAAGAGCATGGTGCGCGAGGCATTGGTCGCATCGGTGACGTGGCGCTTGCCGCCCGTCAGCTTGTAGACAAGCCAGCTGTCGATCGTGCCGAAGCAAAGCTCTCCCGCTTCCGCGCGCGGGCGCGCGCCCGGCACATTGTCGAGAAGCCAGGCGAGCTTGGTGCCCGAAAAATAGGGATCGAGCAGCAGCCCGGTCTTTTCCTGAACGGCGGGCTCCTTACCTTCCGCCTTGAGCCCGCTGCAGATACCGGCGGTGCGCCGGTCCTGCCAGACGATGGCATGGTGAAGCGGCTCCCCGCTTGCCCGGTCCCAGAGCACCGTCGTCTCGCGCTGATTGGTGATGCCGATGGCTGCGATATTCGCAACCGTGGTACCGCCCGTCAGCAATCCCCGGCAAACATTGAGCGTCGCCGTCCAGATTTCCTCGGCGTCATGCTCCACCCAGCCATCCTGCGGAAAATGCTGGGTAAGCTCGCGCTGCCGCACCCGCATGGGCGAACCGGACCTGTCGAACAGGAGCGCTCTCGTGCTCGTCGTCCCCTGATCGATGGCAAGGATATACCGGGCCTCTTCCGCCGCCATGCGTGCCTCCCTCGTTTTTTGTTGAGGCAGAGGCTAGCCGCAGTCGCGCGCGCGCAAAAGCCCTACTCGACCGCCTACTCGACCGAATGTCGCAGCCAGTCGGGCGGCGCGCTCTTCTTTTCCGATTGCGGCTTGTAGATATTGTCGAAGGGATCGCCGCCCTGCGTGGCCGCCGGCGCCTTTTGGCTTGCAGGGTGGCTTGCGGGCGCGGGTATGGACGAACCGGCATCCTCCAGACGGCCGATAATGGCAACCACCACCACCAGCGCCGTCAAAACGGAGGCGATGATGGCGGCGACCGGCGACGTACCGCCCTTGCGCCGGAGAAAGGCGCGACGCCCTTCCCCCTGAAGCCCTTCTTCGTCGGCTTCCTGCGCCGCCTTCCAGGCCCCTTTGACCACGAGCGACTGGCCGAGCATGGCCATGGCGACACCGATGCCCGTCGCGACGCCCGAAGCGCCTGTCGGCAGGAGTTTCGGCACGCCGATACCGACGATGAAGATCACAAGCATCCACAGCCAGAGCTTGCGGTAGGCGAGCCAGACGGGCGTGGTGGCAAATGCGCCCCAGACGAACCCCATCTTGAACTTGCCTGCCACGCGGCATTTCCGGAAGTAATCGAGATAGGTGTCGGCATTCGGGCCGACATAGGCCACGAGATCCCCTTCCGCCAGATCGAGTTCCTTGGGCCAGCCGGCCATATCGCCACTCCCCGCTTGTCCGGCCCCAGAAAACCAACATTTTCCTTAGAAACCGCTAAAACCCTGTACCTTACAGGGGCGAAAATCGGCTGACCGATTGCTATATTCCGGTCATGGACATGGAACCCGACATCAACACACCCCCGCAGACCGCCGACATGATCGACCCGTTCGGCCGCGCGGTGACCTATCTGCGCGTCTCGGTGACGGATCGCTGCGACTTCCGCTGCACCTATTGCATGGCGGAACACATGACCTTCCTGCCGAAAAAGGAACTTCTGACGCTGGAGGAGCTGGATCGAGTCTGTTCCGCCTTCATCCGCAAGGGCGTGAGGAAGCTGCGCCTGACGGGCGGCGAGCCGCTGGTCCGCCGCGATGTGATGACGCTGGTCAAAAGCCTTGGCCGCCATCTGGAGACAGGCGCGCTCGACGAACTGACGCTCACCAGCAATGGCAGCCAGCTCGCCCGCTTCGCCGACGACCTCTACACCGCAGGCGTTCGCCGCGTGAATGTCTCGCTCGACACGCTGCAGGAAGATCTGTTCCAGCAGATCACCCGCTGGGGCCGCCTGCCCCAGGTGCTGGAAGGCATCGAAGCCGCGAAACGCGCCGGGCTTCAGGTGAAGATCAACAGCGTGGCGCTCAAGGGCGTGAACGATACTGAAATCCCCTCCCTCATCGACTGGGCGCATGGCGAAGGCCACGACCTCACCCTCATCGAGACCATGCCGCTGGGCGAGATCGACGAAGACCGCACCGACCGTTACCTGCCGCTGAGCCGGGTGCGCGAAAGCCTGTCGGAGCGCTGGACGCTGACCGATCTGCCCGAACGCACCGGCGGCCCGGCGCGCTATGTGCGCGTGGAGGAAACCGGCGGCAAGCTCGGCTTCATCACGCCGCTCACGCATAACTTCTGTGAAAGCTGTAACCGCGTGCGTCTCACCTGCACCGGCACGCTTTATATGTGCCTCGGCCAGGAGGATGCCGCCGACCTGCGCGCGCCGCTCCGCGCCAGCGAAGGCGACGAGTTGCTCGACCGCGCCATCGACGAAGCCATCACCCGCAAGCCGAAGGGGCACGACTTCATCATCGACCGCGAACACGAGCGGCCGGCCGTCTCGCGCCACATGTCGCTGACCGGCGGATAGGAAGAAGGGCTAACCGCCCCTCGCCTGTTCCTTCGCCCAGCCGATATAATCCTCGTTCCCGCCCTCGATCGGCAGCACCAGCAGCGCAGGCACGTCATAGGGATGAAGTTTCCGGGTCTCTTCCATCACCCTGTCGGCCAGCTCCACCCGCGTCTTGATGAAGGCGACCACTTCGCTTTCGCTCTCCACCTTCCCTTCCCACTCGAAGATCGAACGGATTTCGGGATAGATATTCACGCAGGCTGCAAGCCTGCTTTCGACCAGTTGCCGGCCGATCCCGTCCGCCGTGCCCGTATCCGGCAGCGTGGTATAGATGAAAACCAGCCCCGATCCGGTTTCGGTCTTTTCGATCATGTGCTTATCTCCCTTCTCCGCCGAGGCTAATATGCCTGCTTCCCCTAAAGGAACCGCAAGCCGATGAAATTCGAGAAGATTGCCTTTGTGGCAACGGACATGCCCGAAGCCCAGGAAGGGCTGGAAAAGCTGCGGGAACGCTATGGCGACGCGGACCCCGACCATGCCGACGTCATCGTCGCCCTGGGCGGCGACGGTCTGATGCTGCAAACCCTGCATCAGAGCATCCATCGCGGTATCCCCATCTACGGCATGAACCGTGGCTCGGTCGGCTTCCTGATGAACGAATACAGGGACAATGATCTGATCGCGCGCCTCGAAGCTGCCGAGATCTCCTGCCTCCATCCCCTGCGGATGAAAACCCGGCTTGCCAATGGCGAGACGCATGAAGCGCTTGCCATCAATGAAGTCTCCCTGCTGCGCGAAACCCGCCAGGCCGCCAAGATCCGCATCACCATCGACGGCAAGGTCCGGATGCAGGAGCTAATCTGCGACGGCGTGCTGGTGGCGACGCCCGCGGGCAGCACCGCCTATAATCTGTCCGTACAGGGGCCGATCATCCCCATCGACGCGCAACTTCTCGCCCTCACGCCCATCAGCGCCTTCCGCCCGCGCCGCTGGCGCGGGGCGCTGCTCTCTCATCGCGCGGAGGTGAAGTTCGAAATCCTCGAACCGAAAAAGCGTCCCGTCTCCGCCGTCGCCGACCACACCGAGTTCCGCGAGGTCGCGGAGGTCGATGTGAAGGAAGACCAGTCGGTAGACCTGCTGATGATGTTCGACAGCGACCACAGCCTGGATGAACGCATCCTCGGCGAGCAGTTCCTCTACTAGGCGCTTGCCCGCCTAGAGCAACGGCGCTTCCTCACGCCGCTTGATGGCGTCGGTTGCCAGCACACCATAGGCAAGCCCTGCCGCCCAGACGGCAAGCCCCGCATGGAAGACATCCATGGAGGTCGAGGCCGACAGCCCGTAGAACCCCATACTCGCCAGCGCCGAGCCCGCATAGCCCGCCGCGCCGATAACGAATCCGGCCCCCGCCGCCACGCTGCCGCGAATGGCGATCACAATGCCCGCCGCCAGCATCAGCACCAGCATGACGAGACTCGCCATCTGCGCATAGATGTCGCCGACCGGCGCGGTTGCCTCCGCCACGGCCAGCGGCACAATGATCGCGGGCAACAGCCAGAGCACGCCGAGCGCCAGCCTGCCGGGCTGACCGCGCAGCAGAATGACGATGGCGGCGATGGTCCAGCTCGGCCCGAGGATCATGGCCATGACCGAAATGGTCTCATTGGCCAGCACGACGAGATGCGTCGGATAGCCGCCATACCGGATAGCCCCGAAAAACGCCGCCGGCACCACGATCAGCAAGGCGGCACAGGCAAAGTCGAGGCCCGGCCTGTCCCTGAGCGTAAAAAGCCGCACCGCGCCAACAAGCGCCGTCAGCATGAGAAGCAGTTCGAACAGCGTATTCGTCATGGGACTTACTTCGCTTTCGGCTTGGCGACATTGGCGACCGCGTCCAGCGGTTCGTCCGTCACGCAATAGCCCGCCTCGGCCGGAATGCGGAGAATGGGCTCGCCCGCTTCGTTCTTCGTCACTTTCGGCTCCACCGTCACGATGGGCGCTTTGCGCGCCTCTTCGATGGCATGGGCGACATTGGCGCTCCGTCCCACTTTCTCGACATTCATACGCGTCGGAAAAATGACCGTGCGCTTGCCCGCTTCCGCCTCTTCGAGCGCAGCCTGCGGCCGGATCCAGACGCTGTCCACGGACTCCGAGCCGTCATGGACCGCCAGATGATCGGCAGGCGCTTCGGCCAGATAGAAATGCGTATCGAAACGCTTCGGCATCATGCTGGGCGTGATCCAGTGCGCGAAAGGCGTCAGCATGTCCGCGGCAACGCGCAGGTTCTCCCGCTCCAGGAATTCGGCAATGCCAAGCTCGCCCTTGTTGAGCGCATCGCGATAGGGTTCCAGTGCGGAAAGCCGCGCGGCATCCACCACATTGCCGGTCTGCGCGTTACGCGCCAGCAGCACGCCCGCTTCCTCGAACGCCTCGCGAATGGCCGCCACCCGAAGCGCCAGCAGCGTATCGTCGATCCCCTCGGCCCCGTCCACGCGGGAACGTACATTCTGCGCGCTATCCGCCTTGTCCACCTTGCCGCCGGGAAACACGAGTGCGCCCGAAGCAAAATCGATCTGGTGATGACGCACCACCATGAAGACTTCGAGCCCCTCCGCGCCATCGCGCAGCAGCAGGATTGTGGATGAGGGAATGAGCGCGTCATTCCCCGTCGCTTGCCGTTCAGCCATGTCTCACTCCCTCCAGCCGCCCGGTTAAAATCCGGACATTCTTATTAACGCTTTGGCGACGCTGATCCTGCTTGGATGGGACGGATTAAGTGAGCCGAAACCTCCTTGCGCGGAAACTGCCCCTTGTGCGGGAGCGGGTCTCGCGGGGTTTTGTGCCCAAACGCCTTCAGGAAACGCCGTCAGCAATCGGTTCAAGATGTACAGCAGTTCGTTTCGTCTGACCAACCGGGACATAGATCTCGCCTTCGAAGCCCGGCACCTCTTTCTGGTGTTTCAACCGCGGATTTCGCTGGTTGACGGTACGATACTGGGCGCCGAAGCCTATGTGAGATGGACCCACCCGGAATATGGATTGCTGCCACCCGGCCTCTTCCTCTCCTTCTTCGAAAGGCGCGAACGCGCAGGTGAACTCACACGCTATGTCGCTGCGCGCGCAGCCGAAACGCTGGTCTTCTGGCAGGAGAAAGGTCAGGACTGGCCGATCTCCATCAACCTTTCAGCCTCCGATGTGAACGATGCGGGGCTGGCCGGCGCGCTGGACGGCATCATGGCCGCCCATGACCTCGATCCGTCCTGCCTCACCATCGAAATTCCCGAAGGCGCCATCGCCCGCTCGCCCGATACCGCAACCCGCACCATTCGCGAATTGAAACGCATGGGGTTCCGCACGGCACTCGACGGGGGCGGTGCAGTCATCGTCCCCGACGAGCTTTTGACGCCCGACTGTTTCAACGAAGTGAAGATTGGCGGCGCCTCCATCATCCAGTTCGCCAAGCGGGTGAAGAAATCCGGCATCGGCTTCGTCGGCAAGCGCGTGACGCTCGCCTCCGGCCGCGGCATGGATGCGACCGCCGTGGGCGTCGAAAACGAAACGACACTCACCGCGTTGCGCGAACTCGGTTTCACCGCCGCGCAGGGCACCTATATCTGCCGCCCCATGAAACCGGAAGAGCTTGTCGGCTGGCACTACGCTGCCCCCGCCGCATCGGAGGAAGACGAAATTCTGCTGCTGGAACCGCTGGGCGAAAGCGCCTTCCGGCAAACGGTGGAGGAGGAAACGCAAGAGGCAGAACTGCCCGTCGCAACGCCCGTGCAGGCAGAAAGCCTTTTCGATCCGGCGACGATCGAACTCCGCGAATGCGACGAGCTGGAACCGGCAGACGAGTTGGAGGACATCGACGCGACGGAGAACATCCCCCCCGTCGATGACGACCGGGAAGCGCTCGCAGCCATCCGCAACGAAGTGATGAGCCTCGCCGGATACGACGAACCGGAAATGATTTCCGGTGCGTTCGAACTGGCCCCCGATGAAGAACTTGAGGAAGAATTCGAAGACGAAGACGAAGACGAATTCGTGGAACCCCACGAGGAAGATCAGGACGACGAACGGGAAGAAGCCCCGGTTTTCCTGACGGTCGTCGAAGCGCCCCCCGTTTTGGACGCCACGGATGAACCGGTTCACATCGCCGAACAATCTTCCGCTATCGAAGAACCTGTCCAGGAAACTGGCGACGAGCTGATCCTCGACTACACCGCCCTCGATTTCGAGCTGCCGGGCGAGGAAATCCGCATGGTGGCGTGGCGCATCGACCGTGTCTGCCTCTTCCCGGGCCGGGAACTCGTTCGCCGCATGCCGCGCCCGAAACGCCGCAGGCGTCCGGCAGGCAAACGCCCCGCCCGCTCCGGCACCAAAACCGCACGAGGCAAGACGCCCGTCACACGCCGCGCAAAGAACACGCAAGGCAATCCCCGCCGTCCCGCGCCGCCGCGCAAACGGCAGCGTCGCAAGACGCAGAAGCGGTCGTTTCTGGAACGTGCTCTCGGACTTTGAGCCTGGCCGATCAGACCTTCTCGATGATCATCGCGATGCCCTGCCCCACACCGATGCACATGGTGCAAAGGGCGAAACGTCCATCGCGCTTGTGAAGCTCATGCGTGGCGGTCAGCACCAGCCGCGCACCGCTCATGCCAAGCGGATGACCCAGCGCGATGGCGCCGCCATTCGGGTTCACATGCTCCGCATCGTCAGGCAGCCCGAGATCCCGCATCACCGCAAGACCCTGGCTCGCAAAGGCTTCGTTGAGTTCGATCACATCCATATCGGCAAGCGTCAGCCCGGTCTTTTCCAGCACCTTGCGCGTGGCCGGCGCCGGACCGATGCCCATGATGCGCGGCGGTACGCCGGCGGTCGCCATGGCGACGATCCGTGCGCGCGGCGTCAGCCCGTGAGCCTCCACCGCGTCGCCGGAGGCAATGATCATCGCGCAGGCGCCGTCATTCACACCCGATGCATTGCCCGCCGTGACCGACCCGCCCTCGCGGAACGGCGCGCGGAGTTTCCCGAGCGCTTCCAGCGTCGTCTCGGGCCGGGGATGTTCGTCCGTGTCGATCACCGTCTCTCCCTTGCGGGTGGAAATGGTGACGGGAACGATCTCTTCGGCCAGACGTCCGTTCTTCAACGCGATGCCCGCCTTCTGCTGGCTGCGCCACGCGAAAGCGTCCTGGTCTTCGCGCGAAATCTGGAAATCCTCGGCCACGTTCTCAGCCGTTTCCGGCATGCTGTCGACGCCATACTGGCTTTTCATCAGCGGATTGACGAAACGCCAGCCAATCGTCGTGTCATAGATTTCGGCATTGCGGTCATAGGCGCTGGTCGCCTTGCCCATCACGAAAGGCGCGCGCGACATGCTTTCCACGCCGCCCGCGATGACGAACTCGGCTTCGCCGGATTTGATCGCCCGGCCCGCCGTGCCGATGGCGTCCATGCCGGAACCGCAAAGCCGGTTCACCGTGGCGCCCGGCACCGCGTCCGGCAATCCCGCCAGCAGCGTCGACATGCGCGCGACATTACGATTGTCCTCGCCGGCCTGGTTGGCACAGCCAAAGATCACATCGTCGACCCGCTCCCAATTGACCGAAGGATTACGCTCCATCAGCGCCATCAGAGGAACCGCCCCCAGATCGTCCGCCCGCACGGGCGCAAGCGATCCGCCATACCGGCCGACCGGCGTGCGGGCTCCGTCGCAAATGAAGGCTTCCTGAATCTGATGGGTCATGGCCGTCTCTCCGGGGGCTTGAATCGATGGAGGCGGCAAACTAGCAGCTTTTGATGAGCCGCTCAGCTTGAACTTGCCTCTACATCGCCCCCTGCCGGCCCGTGAAGGGCGACGTCAGGCAGCCCCTGCCGAGGCCCTGAGCGGTTCCGTCGTGTTCAGCCCGGTACCGCTGAGGCGGCCGAGCTGGTCCATGAGCGCTTCGAAATCTCCGCCCTGCAGCGTGTCGTAGCTGGAAAGAAGCCCCTTCACGACCGTGGCCTGATATCGCGCCAGATCGAAAGCGGAGGCCGCCTTTTCGCGATGGAACGCATCCAGCATCACCCGAAAGGCAGGATAGAGCGCTTCGGGCATCCCGGCGCGGGCATAGACCGCGCGAAAGCCCAGCGCCCCCACATCGTGGATCAGGCGCCAGATCCGAACCTCGGGCACATCGGTGAGCCGTGCCATGGAGGCTTCCACGAAACGCATCTCGCCCTGGCAACCAAGACGCAGAATGAGGCTTCCCGTCAGCCGCTGGTTTTCGGCAAGCTGGTCCACGAGCCGGCGCATATCTGCGTCGCTCATGCGCGTAACGGCCTCCGCCGTGCTGCGCTCGCGCGCCTGCGCTTCCAGTATCCCGGCTGTGCGGGTGTCGAGGGAATGATTGTTGACCAGATAGTCCCGCAGGCTTTCGGAAACCTGCGAAATGAGTTTCTCGATCAGCAGCGGCGGCACGTCTCTGCGCGTGACGACCGGCTCCACGATCTCGCGGTCGTCCGGATATCGTTCGGCCAGCATCCCGGCGGCGGCTTCATCGATGATGGCGCCTTCATTGGCGACCAGCGTCAGCACCGCACTACGGTCGCCCTGCGAAACGATGGCTTCCGAAACCGACGAATTGACTGACGGGCGGCTGGCAATGGCGCATTGCTTGGCAGGACTGCCATAGGTGACGAGCCCGACCAGATCCTCATCGGAGAGGACCGGCGAATTTCTCAGAACGGGGATGGCGACTTCGTCGAGATCGCGCGCCAGCTCCAGCACGATGCCGCGCGGGGCGCCGGGCATGTCTTTCAGGCTGTCGGACAGCGCTTCACGGACAATGATCGCCACGTCATGCACCAGATAGCCGAGCACCTCGCGCGCCAGTTCGCGCTCGCGCGGCGACAGATCGACATTCTCGAACTGCTGCGCCACCTTTTCGGCCACCTCGGCACGCGCCGTGCCGGAGGGATGCGCCATCAGACGCTGCACATCCTGTATGCTGAGTTTCCTACGCATTGCCCCGCCTTGAACCCGATTTTCAAGAAGCAACGGGCAAATCCCACCTCACCCGCCTGTATCTGCTTGATCAAATTAGGGGAAGATAATTAAGGACCGGTTTACGATGATCGCCACCGGACCTGGATATCCGCCTGACCTTCAGGCGTCCGGATTTGCATGGTCCGGCCGCCCGTTTCCAGGTCAGACGGCGGCAAAACCGCGCTTTTGACTCCCCCCGCTTTTCATGGATGATCGCCGCAACCGGAAACACAAGAAAACGGACGGGGAACCCTGATGCTGGAAGGTCTTAAAGTCATCGAAATGGCAACCTATATCGCTGCGCCGGGCGCGGGCGGGATCCTCGCCGACTGGGGAGCGGACGTCATCAAGATCGAGCCGCTGAACGGCTGCCCGATGCGCTACACCATGGCGAATGTCGGCGCGGACCATCTGAAGGGCAGCCCCATCTTCGATCTCGACAATCGCGGCAAGAAGGGGCTGGCCATCAATACCGCGACGCCCGAGGGTGTGGCGGCAGTGAAACGGCTGGTCGAGGATGCCGACGTCTTCATCACCAATGTGCGGCCCGGCGGGCTGGAGCGCGCAGGGCTGGACTATGACTCCCTGAAGGAGATCAATCCGCGCCTCGTCTATGCCAGCGTCACCGGCTACGGGCTGGAAGGCCCTGACCGGGACCGCCCCGGCTTCGACATCGCCGCCTTTTATGCCCGGTCCGGCGTCGGCTGGCTGCAGACCGTCAAGGGCGGCGAACCCGTATCGCTGCGGACCGGCATCGGCGACCACACCACCAGCATGGCCACGGTCGGCGGCATCCTCGCCGCCGTCTTCGAACGCCAGACCACCGGCAAGGGCCGCCTGGTGGAAGCCTCGCTTCTACGCGCCGGCATCTATGCCGCCGGATCCGACACCGCCGTTCAATTGCGCTACGGCAAGCTCGGCTCCACCAAGACGCGCCATGAGGCCGTCCAGCCCATCAGCAATTTCTTCAAGACCAGGGACACCTGGATCGTAATCGTCCCGCGTCAGGGCTCGACCGACTGGACCGCGATCTGCAAGGTGATCGGCCGCCCCGAACTCGAAACCGATCCCCGCTTCGACAATCCGAAGAACCGCCGCGCCAATGCAGCCGACCTTGTGGATATCCTGGACGCGGCCTTCATCCAGCACGATCTGGACTATTGGCGCGAGAAGCTGGACGCCGAGGACATGATCTGGGCCCCGCTTCTGCGCCCCGCCGATGTCTTTGCCGATCCGCAGGCCAAGGCCGCCGGCGCCTATGTGGAAGTGCCCGAAGAAGGCGGCGGAGAGGGCACCTATCTGTCGCCGGCCTCGCCCATCCGCTTTCCCGGCGCCGATGACGGCCCCAAGGGCCCGGCGCCCGCGCTCGGCGAACACACCATCGACACCTTGAAGGCCTCGGGCTTCAGCGATGAGGAAATCGAGAGCTTGAGAAAAGCCGGGGCGATCGGTTAGGCCGCGTCCTCCATCTGCGCGAGGCGGTCGACGGAGATACCCTCCTCATTCATGATCCGCCTCGCCGTCTCAGCGTCGGTAACCGTTTCCGCGACCTGAATCCCGGCTTGGTGTGTCCCCTGACGGAGCAGCCGGTCGAGCTGGATCATGGCTCCTGTCGCGGTCAAATGGGTCTGGCCCTGCGAATCCGTGACGATCCAACTCTCCCGCGCCGGTCCGTGCGCGCCCTCTCCTTCGATATCGATACGAACCCGATGCGCCCCGCCTTCTCCGGGATTGTACATCAGCCCATGCCGCAACTTGCGGAACCGCTCGCCACTGATGAGCCCCCACAAGCCGGAGCGCACAAGAAAACTCAGAAACGGGCCCGAAGTTCGGTCGTCGAAACCGATACGCGCCGACACGCTTCTCGCCCCTGTGATGGAGGGGAGCGTCATCTGGTCCGGCGTATCGAAGCGATAGAGCGGAAAGCGCCCCACTCCCGGAAAGTCTGTCTTTATCCCCTTGCGAAAGGGATAAGCCATCACCTCCCGCCCTTCTTCACGAACCTCGAAGGGAAGCGCCATCCTGTCCATATATTCAACCGAATTGGGACCGGACTTATCCTTCGCCGCATAGAGGATGCCGACTTCGATCCGGTCGACCTGCCGGAAACCAGCTGCCATATCACGCACCAATATGCCGATCGTCGCGGCCATCCAGGAGGAAGCGAAAACGACCGGCGCCCCGGAAGTATCTTCCATCGCCGCCCGCAAAATCGATCCCCGCATACGTTCGGTCCAGCGCGTGATGTCGATATAGGGAATATGCGCGCTGATCGCGTCGAGCATCAGATTGTCATCGATATCGTTGACCGCCCCGAGCACGATGGTGGGCCGCCTTTCGAGCCCGGCCAACGGATTGGGGCGGGAAAGATCCAGCCGCACGGCCGCCGCGCGGCCCAGCTCTTCGGCAAGCTCTTTGCCCTGCCCCGGCGATCGCCCGCCCAGCAATATCTCGATTTCCGGATAACGCTCTCTCAGAAGCCTGGCAATTTGCGAGCCGACAACGCCATAACCGCCGGCAATGAGCACAGTTTCATTGGTCACTGGAATACCTGGTTGTAGAGGTGGATCAGAATGCAATGGAAGGGCGGCGCCAAAGACGGTTCGCCGCGGCCACCATCAGCACGACGCTTGCCGGCCCCCAGCACCATTGAAGGGGTGGAACGGGCATATGCGGCAGATAGGCCGTAGTCATCATGTCCCAGCACCACATACCGGCGAGGAAATAGGCAAGCCACGCCGCCATACGCCAGCGGCATGTCCAGCTCAGCCAGGCCACGAGAAACCAACCCGTCCCCTGGGCCCCATTGGCAATCATGTGCAGAGGGATGACAGCGTCAGGCAATCCGGTTCGCGCAAAGAGACCGGCATGGAGACCCGGTACATTTGCCCAGAAGATGAAACCGATCAGTGTGAAGAACAGAGGCAGTCCCCATTCGGAGTTATGCGACCGGTTCATGCTGCACCTCCCGGTAAAGCGCCCGTGCGCCCAGTAGCTCGACACCGACAAGCGCCGTCCCCCAGGCAAGGAAATAGGGCGGCAAAGGCATCGGCAGGACGAATGTCGTGATGACGTCGAAGAAGAGAAGTCCCGCCAGGAACACCGCAATCCGCGCCGCGCCCTGCCGTCTGCCGGTCCACGAAAGCACGAATACAAGCAACCAGCCGAAAGCCTCGACGCCATTGGCCACGGCTTCCATGGTCGTCATCGCTGCGGGCAGGCCCGTGTGATCGAACTCGCCTGCCAGAATGGTCTGCACCGTCATGCCGTAATTCACGGCAAGAACAAGAAAGAAGAAACGCCAGAGAAGAAAAGGAACAAGGATCATGGAAACCCCCTAGAGCAACGCGTTCTGGATATGGCGCGCGGCGACAACGGAGAACGCCATGATGGTCAGCGACGGGTCCACGCTGGGCGGTAGCGGAAAGACGCTCGGATCGGCCACATACAGCCCCGGCACTTCATGTGCCTCATGCGTACTCGCAACAACCGAGGTCGCAGGATCGTCTCCCATACGCAGCGCACCGGCGGGGTGCGGCGCCCCGAACAGGATCGCACCGTTCTCCACATCGATTTCGTCGAGCAGCCCGATCTCGTCTGTGCCGCTGAGCCTGGTCCCGCGAATATCGGGCACCAGAACCTCCCGCGCGCCGGAGGCAAAAAGCAGCATCGCCTGCTTCTTCATCGCATCGCGCAGCTTCAGAATGTCGTCGCCGCGAAGCTTGTAGTGATATTCCGGCAAGCCGTCGGCGTTCAGACGCACTTCGCCGCCATGCTCATCGTCGATCCAGCTCACCGCGCCGCCTATCTGCGGCAGTTCGGCCATAAGCGACGCATGTGAATTGCCGAACCCGGGCAATGTTGCCGCCAGGAATTCCGGCTGGAGTTGATTGGGATGCAGCAGATAACCGCCTTCGCGATAAACGCCATCCTCATAGCGGGCAAGGCGGAAATCGGACGTGCCGACAGCGGCGGGAATATTCTGCCACATATAGACCGACTCGTCGTAAAGCGCATAGAGATAGGGATTGGGATTGGTGAAGAGGTTTTTTCCCGCCTGCCCTGAACCATTGGGAAGCCCCGTCTGGAGCCAGACGGCGGGCGATCCGTAACCGCCTGCCGCAAGCACCACCGCCCGGGCCTTCACCTCCAGTGTCGCGTCCGTCGGCTGTCCACTCGCGCTGTCGACAAAAACGGCCCGCGCGCCGCTCGCCCGACCCGTCTTCATATCGCGCTCGATCGCGATGACACGGCAATCGGCATAAAGCCGCGCCCCGGCTTTCAGCGCCGCGGGGACATAGGTGACGAGCTGGCTCTGTTTTGCGTCGTAAGAACAGCCCTGATAGCAGTGTCCGCTTGCAACGCACCCCCGCCGCGCCTGCGGCACGTCCTCCACATGCCAGCCGAGCTTCGTTGCCCCCTCGATGAAAAGCTCGTTCATCCGGTTGCGATAGTGCGGAGCGGCATTATGCACATTGTGGTCGCGTTCGATCTCCTCGAAGATCGGTGCCAGCACCTCGACTTCATGCCCACTGATGCCACGCGACTGGTAGAGCGCATTGCGGTCTTCCGGCAATCGCCAGCTATCGGCCCAGTAATGCACGCTCGCGCCGCCGACGCAGTTGCCATACATCAAGGCAATTTCGCCGTTCACGCTCGTCCCGAGGCCACGGCCCCCGTCAATGCGGGCCAGCATATTGTCGGACAGCTGATCGAGATCGCCGCGACCAGCCGTGAAATAGCCGCCCTGCTCCAGTATGACGACCGAAAGTCCCGCCTCCGCGAGATGTTTCGCCGCGGTGGCGCCGCCACAGCCCGATCCGATGATGACGACATCCACCGTCTCGCGGAGTGCCCCCTTTGCGTCCCGTCCCTCTACGATCATGCCGGCGCTCCAAGATTTTCGATCCGGTTGCCGCCCGGGAAAAACTTCGGCGAGACAAGAGGGCCGCCATAGCCCATATGCGCCCATGCCCGAGGATCGGTGTAGAAGAAGAAGACAGCCATAAAACGGATGCCCGCATAGATGCTCCGCTCGAGAACATCCCCGGAATGCTGCAACTCCGTCAGAAGACCAAGCCGCTCGCCCGGCGCCATCTTCGTGAACCGCGTGAGGCCACCGCCCAGAAGCGGCCGGTATTCGAGATAAAGGAGCGACGCCTTCATATCCTCGAGAAGTTGTCCGCCGACCAGAGAGAGCTCTCTATCGATCCGCGCGGCGGTCCGGGTCTCGCGTGTCGAAGGCAGATCCCCCGCCTGGCCGATCAGGCTGTCCACCGCAAGGATGAGAACGGCGAACTCCTTTTCCGTCAAAACGCCCGGCCGCTCGTCGCCCACGATCTCGCCATAGTGCTCACCGCCGGGCACCGCTACGCCGGCAAGCCCCAGCACCGCCACGCCTGCCGCAGTTGCGCCCCCGGCTTTCAGAAAACCCCGCCTTGAAAGACTTCTATGTCGCTGCATTTGCCATCCTCATTTTTGGTCATGTGACCATTTTTATATTTTTTGGTCAAGAGACCATTTTTGGGATAAAAGGGCGGCATATCCGCGAATGACCGGAGACAGCGAGGGAAGATGGCGAGAAGGACAGGCGCCAAGGGCCAGCAACGCATCGAAGAAATTCTCGATGCAGCCGAGGAAATTCTGGTCGAGGTGGGGTATGGAGGCCTGTCCATGCGCGGTGTTGCCGACCGGCTCGGCTTGCGCCTCTCGCATGTTCAGTACTATTTCGACGGGCCCGACGCTCTGTTGGAAGCGATTTTCGACCGCTCGCTCACACGCTCGATCGAGGTTTTCGAAACCCGCCCGAAACGCGAAGGGATCGAAGCCATGGTCGCCTTCGTGCTCGAAGATCAGCTTTCCGCAAGCAACTGCCGGATGTTCTTCGAACTCTGGGCACTCGCCGCGCGCGACGACAAGGCCAACGCTGTCCTTGCCCGCTATTACGCGCGTTACCAATCCTATGTGGAGAGCATCGTCGCCTCGGAATACCCCCAGGCGAAACCGGCACAGCTTAAGCGCTGCGCCGTCATCCTGATGAGCCTGCTCGAGGGCTTGTCGCTTTTCAGAGGCGTCGAAGGCCGGATCGCCGTATCGCGGCGCGAACTCGACAAGGACATCGTGAAAGCGGTCCGCGCCATCGTCGAGCAAAGCTGACCCGACCGACAAAGGCCGGGGCGATCGGCTAGGCCGCTCAGGCGGTGGCTTTGAACGCCTCGTAAGATGGCCGGGCAAGGTCCTGCCAGGTACCGATGGCGCCGTGCTGCGCCCGCGGCTCGTCCTTGCCCTTCGTCACCTTGTCGCCTTCCGGCAACGGATCCAGCGAGGCGAGGATCTGCACCACGGCGGGGCTGAGCTTCAGCGCCCCGCTCCCCGGCATGTTGTCGGGCCTGAAGAGACGGGCTTGCCCGGAAGACGGTACGTACCGCCTCCCCGGCGAAGCCTCTCTATCCGCATGGCTGGCGGCCATTCCCGTACCACCCTTTACGTCGAAAGGAATGGCCGCCGCCATGCTTGCCGCACCGCCACCCGTGCCGGCATCCGCATGTTTGCTGATGAGCTTCTGATAGACTTCGTTCGCCGTGCGCGCACGGCCGGAAGCCTCGTAGAAAATCGACTTGTTCGCCTTCGCCGCCGCCGGGAAGAGCATGTCCGCGGGCATCGCCGGATCGTCCTCGGCAGTCGAGATCAGCTTCGACGCCCCGCCCGCCCCGAGGAAATGCGCGATATAGAGTTCTCCGCCCGACGGCTCGCGCCCCAGACGCGACTGCAGAATGTTCGCACTTTCCTGCGTATAGGCTCCGGCCATCAGCGCGGACACTTCCGGGTCCTTGCGCAGGGAAAGAATTTCCGACCGGTCGGCAGCATTTGCCACGCAGTATTTGCCGTCCGCACCCTGTGTGATCTTGGCCGCCTCATTGCCCAGCCCAAGCTCTCCGCCGTAATTCTTGAGCGTCGAAAGCCAGCTCTGCTCGGTAAACTGAAAAAGCCCCGTCGCGCTCGAAGTCCCTGATTTCGCGGAACAATCGAGGCTCGACTCGCGCATGGCCGTCTGCAGCAGATAGTCGAAATCTGCGCCGGTCTTCCGGCTTGCCTGCTGCAGGGCGGCGGATATGTCGGGACGCGCGGTGAGCGCGGCTACGAGCGACATGGGACTTCCTTTCCAATTCTGAAAAGACAGGAGCAAGCCCCATGCCATTCCATCTTGCGGAAAATGATGGTTTTTGAGAACGGTTATACGGAGATCGGATAAGCTGCCCGCCAAGCACGGAGGAATCGTGCAGACATTCTGCAAGAGGGAGGAATTGGGGAATGGCTGAGACAGAAATCGCCGCCGAGGTCGAAGAAGAGCTTCATCATCCCCATAAGGACCGGATCGGGCTGCCTTATCCCAACCGGCTTTACGCCTGGTACGTGGTCGGCGTGCTGGTGCTCGCCTATACCTTCTCCTTCATCGACCGGCAGATATTGAGCCTGCTGGTGGGCCCGATGAAGCGCGATCTGGCCATCTCCGACACCCAGATGAGCCTGTTGCAGGGCCTGGCCTTCGCCATTTTCTACACGCTGATGGGGCTACCCATCGGCCGCATGGTCGACCGCAGCCACCGTGTCCGCATCATTTCCGCCGGTGTTTTTGTGTGGAGCCTGATGACCGCTTTTTGTGGTCTGGCAAAGGCTTACTGGCAACTCTTCATATTCCGCATGGGCGTTGGCGTGGGCGAAGCGGCGCTGACGCCATCGGCCTATTCCATGATCGCCGACTATTTCCCGCCCAAGCGGCTGGGCTTCGCGCTCGGCGTCTACGGCATGGGCGTCTATATCGGCGCAGGGCTGGCGCTCGTCATCGGCGCGGAGGTAATCGGCCTCGTCTCCAATGGCGGCAATCTCACCCTTCCCCTCGTCGGCGACGTCTTCGCCTGGCAGGTCGTCTTCCTCGTGGTGGGCCTGCCCGGCATCCTGATTGCGCTCTGGACGCTCAGCCTGAAAGAGCCAGTGCGGCGCGGCCATATGCGCAAGGAGATCGGCGCGGACGGCGTGGAAAAGCAGGTCGATGTGCCGCTCGGCGAGGTTCTGGGATATTTCAAGGACAACTGGAAGACCCTTTTGCCCCTCAGCCTGTGCTACGCGCTATGCGCCATGATGGCTTATGGCGTGGCCGCATGGATCCCCAGCTTCTTCGTCCGCACCTATGACTGGAGCTATGTCGACGCCGGTCGGTGGTATGGCTGGATCATCGTCATCTTCGGCACCTCGGGCGTCGTGGCGGGGGGCTGGCTCGCCGACAAGCTGACGGCAAAAGGCATACGCAACGGCCGGATGCTGGTCTGTGCGGCCACCGGCCTTGCCGCCATGCCCTTCACACTCGGCTATCCGCTGATGAACGACCCCCATTGGGCGCTCGTCCTGCTCTGCCCCTCGACCTTTTTTGCCACCTTCTCCACCGGCGCCGGGCCCTCCGCCCTGCAGGAGCTGATGCCGAACCAGCTGCGCGGGTTCGCCTCGGCGGCCCTGATCTTCGTCGTGAACCTCATCGGCCTCGGCCTCGGTCCCACTTCCATCGCAGTGGTGACGGACTTCGTCTTCGGCGACGAGATGATGCTGCGCTATTCGCTGGTCTGGGCGCCCGCCGTCATCCTGACGCTTGCCACGACGGCCGGCTTCCTCGCGCTGAAGCCTTATCTCAAGAGCCTCGACTATCTTGAGGCATGGAGTAAGGAACACGAGAAATAGAGTCTGGTTTCAATGAGTTGGAGCGCGGAGCGGACTCGTTTTCTCAACCGGCTTTGAGGCGCCCCCGGGCGCTGGCCTGCTCCAGCTTGAAGAGCAGAAGCTCCGGATCGAAGGGCCAGACGAGATAATCGTCCGCCCCGGCAGCCAGCGCCTCGCGCACATGGGCGGGCGAGGCATTGTCGGCAACGGCAAGCACCAGCGCATGGCGGCTCGCAGGCGACGAGCGCAGCTGACGGATCACCGCCGCCTGCTCGTCCGGCTCATCGGCTACGAGATAAAGCCGTGCCTGCATGGAGGCGGGTACGAGCTCGATACGAAGCCGCGTGAGGATCGAGGCGATCCCCAGCTTGGTGGCTCCGGTCGGGCCTGTGATCTGGGCTGTAAGCATGGCGTTGGTCTATCCGGCTCATGCAGGACGACTCACCTGTCCCGCTTTCGAACAACCCTCGCCCGAAGAAATAAATCAAAGGTTAACCATGAGCGCCAAGCCGCATCTCGAAGGGCAAGACCCCGTTCCGGATGCCTGTCCCCCTTACCTGTCACCCCGGGCTTGTCCCGGGGTCCAGGGGCCGCACACGCCGGGCTCTTGGCTCCTGGATCCCGGCATAAAGCCGGATGACAGCCTGTGAGTATCTACTTTTCCAGCCTCTCCCGAAGCCGCTTGATTAGAACCCCTTCCTCATTCGCCCAATAAGGTTCCGCCTCCCCCACGCCCCAGACCGGCCCCGGCCAGGCGGCGTCAGCCGCAAAGCGGGCGATGATATGAACGTGAAGCTGCGGCACCATATTGCCCAGCGCGGCCACGTTCATTTTCTCCGCCGCCGCCTCCTCCCGGAGAATTTCGCTCACCCTTTCGATTTCCTCATAGAAGGCGTGCTTGTCCTCAGGCCGCACCTCATCGAAATCCCGGAGCCCTTCCCGCCGCGGCACGAGAATGAGCCATGGATAACGCCGGTCCTTCATCAGCAACACACGACAAAGGTCGAGATCGACCACCGGCAACGTGTCGGCGGCGAGGCGTTCATGGAGGGTAAAGGGCATGATTGGCCTCAATAGCTCTTGGGGAGATCCAGCACTCTCTCCGCGATATGGCTGAGTATCAACTCCCGGCTCACCGGCGCGATGCGGGCGATCATCACCTCGCGCATATAGCGCTCGACATGGAATTCCTTGGCATAGCCCATGCCGCCATGGGTCATGATTGCGGTTTCGCAGGCCTTGAAGCCCGCTTCCGCCGCCAGATATTTCCCCGCATTGGCCTCCGCGCCGCAGGAGGCGCCGGAATCGTAGAGCGAGGCCGCCTTGAAGACCATGAGATTCGCCGCCTCCAGCTCCGCCCAGCAGGCGGCCAACGGATGCTGGATCGCCTGATTCTGGCCGATGGGCCGACCGAAAACTACCCGGTCGCGCGCATAGTCCGTGGCCTTGCGAAGCGCGGCGCGCCCCACGCCCACAGCTTCCGCGCCGATCAGAACGCGCTCCGGATTGAGCCCGTGAAGCAGATATTGAAACCCCTTCCCCTCCTCGCCGATCAGATCGCTCGCCGGCACGCGAAGCCCATCAAAGAAGACGGCGTTGGAATCGACCGCCTTGCGGCCCATCTTCTCGATCTCGCGCACCTCCGTCGCCCCGCCCCGGTCGAGATCGGTATAGAAGAGCGACAGTCCGGCAGTCGGTTTGGCGCATTGCTCCTTGGGCGTGGTGCGCGCCAGCAGCAAAATCTTGTTCGCGGTCTGCGCCGTCGAGGTCCACATCTTCCGCCCATGCACCACATAATGATCGCCGTCGCGCTCGGCCTTGGTGCTGATGGAAGTCGTATTGAGCCCGGCATCGGGCTCCGTCACGCCGAAGCAGCAGCGGTCCTCGCCCCGGATGAGCGGCGGCAGATTGCGCTCCTTCTGCTCGTCGGTCCCGAAGACGACGAGCGGCATGGGCCCGAAAAGATTGATGTGGATGGCCGACGCTCCCGACAGGCAGGCGCCGGATTCGGCAATGGTCTGGGCGATGATGGCGGCCTCGGTCACGCCCTGCCCCGCGCCACCCAGATGCTCCGGCATGGCAATGCCGAGCCAGCCGCCGGCTGCGATTTCGGTCACGAAATCCTCCGGAAAGCCGCCATCTCGATCATGCGCCAGCCAATAGGCATCGTCGTAACGCGCGCAAATCCGCCCTACGGCGTCGCGAATCGCCTCCTGTTCGGGTGAGAAGGTGAAATCCATGGGCTTCCTCCCTTTCGGCCTTCTTCCGGGCCATCCCTTTTTTCGTGTCCCTCTTGGAGGCTATAAGGTAGCCACATAAGACAACACAACCGAGGACGAAATGCCGGGACTCTATTTCGAGGAATTCGAGGAAGGCCAGCTCTTCAAGCACGCCATCACCCGCACGGTGACGGAGGCGGACAATACCTTCTTCTCGACCATGACCATGAACCCGGCCGCGCTCCATATCGACCATGATTATGCCGCCCGCGAGACGGAGTTCGGCAAGCCGCTGGTGAACAGCCTGCTGACGCTGGGCATGATGATCGGCATTTCGGTGCATGAGACGACCCATATGACGACCATCGCCAATCTGGGGATGACCGACGTGGTCTTCCCCAAGCCGGTTTTCCACGGCGATACGCTGCGCATCGAAACGAAAGTGATGGGCAAGCGCCGCTCCAAATCGCGGCCGAAGGCAGGCATCGTGACCTTCGAGCACAAGGCCTATAACCAGCATGGCGAGGAAGTCGCCTCCTGCACCCGCCAAGCCTTCATGCATGCGAAGACGGAAAGCGAGTAAGCGATGCGGTCCTGGCTTTTCGTCCCCGGCGACAGCGAGAAGAAACTCGCAAAAGCGCATCTGAGCGGCGCGGATGTGCTGATCCTCGACATGGAGGATTCTGTCGCGCTCTCCAACAAGGAAGCCGCGCGCGGCATCACCGCCGATTATCTCGCCGGCGCCGACCGCACCGGCCCGAAACTCTTCGTGCGCATGAACGCGCTCGATACGCCCTTCTGGGAAGACGACCTCGCCGCCGTGGTGAAAGCCAAACCCGACGGCATCATGGTCCCGAAGACGAAATCCGGCGACTGTATCAAGACGGTCGCCTTCGCCCTTACCGAGCATGAGCAGGAAGCCGGTATCGCTGCCGGATCGACCAAGCTCTGTTGTGTGGCGACGGAAACCGCCGCCTCGCTTTTCACCCTCGGTACCTATCAGGGCGCATCGCCCCGCCTCTCTATGATGACCTGGGGGGCGGAAGACCTCGCCGCCGATCTCGGCGCCCGCTCCAACAAGGACGATGACGGCCTCTATACCGGCCCCTATCGCCTGGCCCGCACACTGACGCTGCTCGGCGCGGTCGCCGCAGGCGTCGATCCCGTGGACAGCATCTATGCCGACTTCCGCGACGAAGCTGGCCTTGAAACCGATGCCCGCGCCGCCGCGCGGGACGGTTTTACCGGCAAGATGGCGATCCACCCGGCGCAAGTGCCCATCATCAACCGCGTCTTCACGCCGAGCGAGGAAGACCTCGCCCATGCCCATGCCGTCATAAAGGCATTCGAGGACGCAGGCGATGTCGGCGTCGTCTCGCTTGACGGCGTGATGCTCGACATGCCCCATCTGAAACAGGCACGCCGCCTCGTCGAGCGCGCTTCGCAATCATTCACCTAGAACGGAACACCCCTTGTCGAATCCCTTTGGCCCGTCCCCGACCCAGGAAATCCAGGAACTGCTTCAGGCCCGCAAATTCGCGGAGGCCGATGAAAAGGCACGGGCGCGTATCGCCTCGAACCCTGACGATCCGGACCTTCACGCCCTGCGCGCCAGCGCGTTGCTGCCCATGGGCAAATTCGACATCGCCGAGAAGGAATTGCGCAAATGCATCGAGCTGAGGCCTCATGAGGTAACGCCCTGGCTCAATTACGGGCGCTTCCTGCAACAGACGAACCGCTGGGGCGATGCGCTGACGCATTACGCCAATGCGGTGCGCAGCTTTCCCGGCGAAGCACGGGTCATCGTGACCTTCGGCCAGCTCCTGCAGCGAGCCGGAAAATTCGCCGAAGCGGAAGCGGCCTTCAGCGCAGCGCTGCAACTCGATCCTTCCGCACAGCTCCACAACATGCTGGGCATGGTGGTACTGCGGCAGGGACGGGTCGATGAAGCGATCCCGCATTTTCAGGCCGCCGTCGAACAGGATCCGAAGAATGCCGCCGCTTATGGCAATCTCGGTAATGCCGAGCAGAAGCGTGAGAACTACGAGGCGGCGGAAGAAGCCTACAAGCGTTGCCACGAGCTGAGCCCGAAAGATGTACTACCGCTTGTGAGCCGGGGCATGGCGCTGATGAAACTCGGCCGCTGGAAGGAAGCCGCGGACATCTTCGAGGAAGCGCTTGGAAGCTACGGGCCGGAACGACGCGCCGCCGCATGGCTGCCCTTTGTCCGCGCACAGGAGCTGGGCCAGCTTCCCGCAGGCTATCGTGCCGAGATCGGCCGCGTGGTCTCTCGCGCCGCACTGGACGTGCCGCAAGGCTACGCCTCGATGGAGGATTTCAACGCAGCACTTGCAGAGGCCCTGCGCGAAGACCCGACCACCGTTTGGGAGCCCGCCGGCAAAGCCACACGCGGCGGCGGCCAGACCGGTCTGCTACTGGACCATCCTCGCGAACCTTTCGTCGCTTTCGAAAAGATGCTGCGCAAGGCCGTCGATGCGCATTTCGCGTCGATCCGCCGCGAGACGGGACACCCTTTTTTCGGCCAGGTGCCTGAAAGCTACCAGATCGACATGTGGGGCACGCTTCTGTCGGAAAGCGGCCACCAGCACTCTCATATTCATGTCGGCGGCTGGATGAGCGGTGTCTATTACGTGGCGCTGCCGCCTGTCGTAAACGACGACGCCAACAAGGAAACGAAGGAAGGCTGGATCGAGTTCGGCGCGCCGCCGCCGGACTTTACGCCGGCTTTCGACTTGGAAACGGTGACCTTCGAGCCGCAGGCGGGTAATGCCTTCTTCTTCCCGTCCTACCTCTTCCACCGCACGCTGCCCTTCAAGGGTGACACGCAGCGCATCAGCCTCGCCTTCGACATCAAGCCGATGAGCTGGCGGCGCTAGACGCCACGGTCGAGTATTTCCGGCAAGAGCGCGATGCTGTCGATCACCATGTCGGCAAACGGCATGAGGTCGTCGTGCCCGCTTGTGCCTGTCAGCACGCCGATGGCAAGCCCGGCGCCCGCCGCGCGCGCCATTTCAAGGTCATGCGTGTTGTCGCCGATAACGGCGACGGATAACGCCTCCAACCCGGTTTCCCGGCAAAAGGCCTTCACCATCCCCGGCCCGGGCTTCGATCCGTGTCCGCTGTCATATCCGCAGCAAAAGGAAAGATGCGGCCCGAAGCCGAAACGCTCCACCGCCCCCATGGCAGACGCATAGCTGTCATTCGTCGCGACACCAAGAACGAGCCCCCTCGCCTTCAGCCCGGCAAAGAAAACGGCCAGGTCGGTAACGGGCACCGATGCATCCGGTCCCATCTCTGCAAAGAGCGCATCGAGCCAGGAAACGAGATCGTCGTTCTCCCAGGCGGTCAAATGAGAACGCCAGGCCTCGGCGAGATCCCGCGTATCGCCCGCGGCGAAAATACTGCCCGCGGCAATCCGGCCTGAGGGGACGTCATATCCTCCCGCCACCATCAGATGCAGCGCAAGGACCTTGTCGCCATGGGCAAGCCGGTTCGCGGCGTCGCCGAAGACCGATATCCAGCTTCGATGAAAATCGAACAACGTGCCGTCCTTGTCGAACAGCAGCCCCTTGATCTCCACCGTCTTCCCCATCGCCCCCACCTATTTCGGCCGATCCATCCGGAAGACCTCCTCCACCACCGCATAGTCCATATAGCCGAGGCGCGACAGCGGTTTCATGGCGGCTGAATCGACCATGCCGTCAGCGATGAAACGGTCGTCGATATGAATGCCGATCACCTGTCCCAGCACTACTTCGAAGAGCGGGTGCTTTTCCCCATGCCGGTCCTTCAGCCGGATCGTGTCGAGATAGACGCATTCGAAATGCGCGGGAGCGCCTTTCACGCGGGGCGGCTTCACCAGTTGCGAAGGCAGTTTTTCGAGCCCGGCCAGCTCGAACTCATCGACCTCCGGCGCCACCGAGGCGGATGAGGCGTTCATCGCCTCGCGCTGCGCCCAGCCGGAAAAATTGCAGACGAATTCGCCCGTCTCCTCTGCGTTGCGCTGGCTGTCCTTGCGGAGGCCGCTGGCGAACATCACGATATGCGGATCGGTCGCCACGCCGTTGAAGAAGCTGTAGGGCGCGAGATTGGCGACACCCTCCTTGTCCAGCGTCGAAATCCAGCCGATCGGCCGCGGCACCACCAGCGCCTTGAACGGGTCGTGCTTCAGCCCGTGTTCGTTCTTTTCCACATCGTAGAACATCTCGCCTCGCTCGCTATCAATCTCGTCGCTATATCGCCATATGAGCGGTTATAATGCCTCAATCGGGCGTCCAGGCGCCATGCGGCAGGACGAAATGGGAGGTAGCACCATGCGTATGTTGCGAATGTTCACGGCAGGCGTTCTCGCCATTGGCGGCGCAGCCCTGACCATACTGATCCTCTTGCAGAACCGGGGCGCGGGCATCTCCGTCGGCACGCTGGCCGCGCTGTGCTTCGTCGCCTTCGTCTATGACAACCGGCAGGGATTGTTCGGCGGAGAGGTCAAAGCGAAAAAGGCAAGCAAGGAAGCGCAGCGCGCAGCCGTCAGCCATGTCCATGCCATGTCGCGGCTCCAGTCCGGCGAAGTCCGGGGCGGAACACCCGGCCATACGGGCTGACAAACCGTTTAGCCCTTCTCCGCCGTCCAGCGAGTGACGATATCGGAAAGCTCCGGGCGCGGACGTTCGTCCTTGGGCTGGGTTGGCGTCCCGAAATACAGAAATCCCGCCACGCGCTCTTTCTCACCAAGGCCGAGCGCCTTTGCGATATCCTTATCGAACGAATACCACTCCGTCAGCCATTGCGAGGCATAGCCGAGCGCCGTCGCCGCAATCAGCATGTTCTGACACACCGCGCCGACGGAGAGCGTCTGTTCCCAAGCCGGGATCTTCGGATGCTGGGGGTCGACGCGCGAAACCACACAAATGACCAGCGGCGCGCGCATGAAGCGGTTCGCCTCCACCTCAAGCTGGTCCTCGCCCGCGCGCGGCTCGTTCTTCGAATAGGCATCCGCCAGATGCGTGCCGAATTCGCGCCTCGCCTCGCCCTCGAAAAGGATGAACCGCCAAGGCGCAAGCTTGCCGTGATCGGGCACGCGGGCGCCCGCGCGCAGGATCGTCTCGATCTCCGTTTCGCTCGGCCCCGGCTCGCTCATGGTGAGCGCCTTGGCGGACCGGCGCTTCAGCAGCAGCTCGATCGTTTCGGGCGAACGAGGCCATTCACTGGCGACATCCACATTTTTGGAAGAGGCGGACTCTGACAAGGATGCTTCCTTTCGCTCATTCGGCATTCTGCGCTTGCATCAGGCAAATATGCATTGCCGCTTTACAGGTGCAAGCCCCTGCCGGAAACTTGAACCACGATTTGGGCGGGAGAGCGGCTGGTGGGACCGCATATTTCACGTGCGGCCGTATTGGCTTGCACCGCTATATTGGCATGTGCGCCGGACGCGCACGCTGGCGGCTGGCCTGTACCACCCGGCAAATCACAGATAATCATTCGCGCGACGCAATCCAGTGCCGACACCAAATTCGACCATAATGGCAGGCGATACGACCTCCTCCCCTACCGGAAACGCGAAATCACGGCCTATGGCGAGCACGGGCTTTTCAAAGACCTGACCCTTCTCGGGGAATTGGCCTGGAAACAGGACCGAAAGAACTGGCACGCGGGCGCCCGCTTCACCAGTCAGGGGTTTTCTCGGGCGAAGCTCGGCATCCGCTACGCGCTGGGAGAATGGCAGGGTACGGAGTTTTCCCTCCAGCCCATCGCAACCATCCATCTGATGAGATCCGGCGACGACCCCTCCATGCCCGGTCCCGGCGACACGGATATCGAGGCGGGCGGCACACTCGCCAGCAGCGACACATTACTGGGCATGGATATCTTCAGCGTCCAGGAAATCGGCTATAGCTTCTCCAGCGGCGGCCGCCCGGACAAGCTCCGGGCCGACGTCACGCTGGGACTGAAGCCATGGCGCAACGTGATGCTGCTCTTCGAAAGCCGCAACGCCGCCAATCTCGGCGATCTGCGCCGCCAAGGCACGCAGGAATCGAAACTCGCCGTCTCTCTCGTTTATGAAGTAGCGAAGGATTGGTCGCTGGAAGTGGGCGCGCTCCATACCGTGTTCGGCCGCAATGCGCTGGAGGAAAGCGGAGTCACTCTGGGAGTGTGGCACCGCTTCTGATCGGCACATCGCCACCGGAAACAACGTCGACCACCGGCGCGTCTGTCTTGCCCGCCGCGATCCGCAGCATGGAAAGGACATCCGTGTCGGGCGGCGCATCCACGCCCGAGCCCGGCACGGCACGGCGAAGCTCGGCGAGCGTGAACCCCATCTGCGTCTCATAGCTCCGCTCGGTCTGGTTGCGCAGCCGCTGCTCGGCTCGATACCAGGCCTGTTTCGTGCCCCCGTCGCGGCAGCTGTCCAGCTCCGCGCCCCGCGCGCCCCAGCGGCGCTCGACGCAATGATAGGGATCGAAGGACAGGCGAAAGAGCCGCTTGCGCACATCCTCAAAGCTCAAGCCGCGGCGCGATTGATCGCTTGCCACATAGACGATGCGGCACAGCTGAGCCTCACTTCCATAAAGCGCGGCAAGATCGATGGCGAGATTGCCGCCCGCATAATCGAGCTTCGCACTGCCCTCCTCCGCCATCTTCAGGAAACGGGCCACCTGCTGCTTCAATTCGACAAATGAGGATTTAAGTCGCGCATCGCGTGACGGCGTGGAATAAGTCTCCCAGTCGCCCGACGTGCCGTAGATGTTGTTCGGCAGATGCGATGGCTGCGCACGCTCCTGAATACCGGCACGCAAGGCGGTATCGACTGCCTGCACGCGGTAATGAAGATCGTCGCAGACCTCGCGCATCATCAGGCGCGTTTCGCGAATGGGATCGTAGACGACATTATGCGCGGCAACCGCCTGACGCACATAATCGTAATACCCCATGGCCTGCCCCTTGAAGAGGAAGCGCGCCGCGTGCCAGTTGCGGTTGCGCCTGTCGGCATTGCCGTAGAACTGCTCGTCCGACCAGTCTTTGAGTGTGGCATTCGATGCAGGCACGATGTGCCCGCCGACAAGCGAGCCGTTCTCGTCCGGCGATGCCCCGACCAGAGTCAGTGGACGGAAATTCTTGAACCCGGCCCCCATGCCAGGCGAGGCGCGCACGAAACGCTGGCCATAGCTTCCCCGTGTCAGCGAATTGTCCGGGTGGCTGTCGATGAAGCGGATACGCCCGTCCGGCGTTACCTTGTAGACGACGGCGACATGCCCGTTCGGATCGTAGATAACGGTGCCCGGACGGATCGAGCTTCGGGAAATCTTCACCGGGTAAAAGTCGAAAGGCTGTCCGCGCGCGATACCGGGTTCGAAGCGGTACATGGCGGTCGAAATCGTGTTCGCCATCTCGCGCATGGCCTGATAGCCGTTCGGATAATTCCCCGAGACCGACGAGACGAAATCGCGACGGCTGTAAACGTAATTGCCGTGCCGCGAATAACGCAGGTCCCGTGAGCGCCCTACCGCCGCCACGCCATTGGCATAGGAAAAGGGCAGCCCGTTCTTCCAGGCGAAATAGCCCCGCAGCATGTAAGGCAGGTCTGCGCAATCGGCATAGAAGAAGAGGCCTTTGGGATCGGAAGCCCGATAGATGTTCCACGGCCCCTTTAGGCATTCATCGAAGGTCCGGCAGCCGCTCTCCCCGATCGCGGTCACGAACGCAGCAAAGGCGCGCTCGTCGCTTTCGGTCCATGCCGTTTTGGTAATCCGCCACTGGAAATCGCGCGGCGCCTGCGCGTCGACAGGCGCGCGGCCCGCCGCATAGTCCGGTCCGTCCAGCGCCGTGCCCACAGGCGCCATGGATTCCGCACGCGCAACCGCCGCACCGGCCAGCATCAAGACCAATCCGGCGCAGAACACCGTCAGCAGCTTCATAAGAAGCCCCTTCCCTCTCGCGAAGTACCCCGTCGCGTGAGCTAACCATAATCCGGCCGGCCCTTCCCGTCGAGTAGGCGAAGCTTATGGCGCCAGGCGATCCGCAAGCAGAGAACGCACCTCATGGAGGTCGCTCGCAACGGCAACGCATTTGGCACGGATCTCATCGGTCGGCAGGACGATATCGGGCACCATGACCGGCATGGTGCGGGCCGCATGGGCGGCACGGATACCGTTATGGGAGTCTTCCAGCACCACGCAATGCGCCGCCGCGAGCCCCAGAGCCGCCACGGCCTTCTCGAAGATTTCCGGATGCGGCTTGCCCTTCGACACTTCGTCGCCCGTGAAGATGAGCTCGAAATGCTGGCGAATGCCCGCCTTCGTCAGATGCCCTTCCGCAACGGACCGGTTGGACGAGGTGGCAAGAGCAATGGGCACGCCCCAGCTATCCAGCGCCAGGAGAATATCCGCCGCCCCCGCTTTGAGCGGCACGCCATCGGCAAGCAACTCTCCCGCGATGACGCCGATTTCCGACTTATAGGCATCGAGTGGAAAATCCGGACCGAAATGCGCTTGCAGCATTCGGTACCCCTCCTGCCCCGGCACGCCGATCAGCGAATGGAACAGCTCATCGCTCATCTCATACCGGAGCGCGGTGCAGGCCCGCTGGAGCACGACCTTGTAGATACGCTCCGTATCGAGCAGCAATCCATCCATATCGAAAATCACAGCTTCGACGGGATTGGGAAATGGCATTGTCCGGGACCCTGAAACAAACGAAGAAGGGGAAGCCTTCGCTTCCCCTTTTCAAACCTTAGTCGGCAGCCTGAGAAGCCTTTGCCTTGGCAGGCACAAGATCGGGCGGCGTCGCCTCGTCCACCATATGGCGGAGCGCCTCTTCCAGCGTCATCGAGGACTGCTCCTTGCTACCGAGGCGGCGGATGGAGACGGTCTGTTCCTCCGCCTCGCGCTTGCCCGCCACGAAGATGACCGGCACCTTCGCCACAGAATGCTCGCGCACCTTGTAGTTGATCTTCTCGTTGCGAAGATCGGCCTCGACGCGAATGCCCGCCGCGCGAAGCTGGCGCACGGCCTCTTCCGCATACGCGTCGGCCTCTGACGTGATCGTCGCCACCACCACCTGTACCGGCGCAAGCCAGAGCGGGAAGCGGCCCGCATAATGCTCGATCAGAAGGCCCATGAAGCGCTCGAACGTGCCGAACACCGCGCGATGCAGCATGACCGGGCGATGGCGATTGCCGTCCTCGCCCACATAACTCGCATCGAGGCGTTCCGGCAGCACATAGTCGAGCTGCAGCGTGCCCGCCTGCCAGGTCCGGCCGATGGCATCCGTCAGATGGAATTCGAGCTTCGGCCCGTAGAACGCGCCCTCGCCTTCCGCATAGTCGAAATCGAGCCCGGCGGAGGTCAGCGCGTCGGCAAGCGCTTTTTCCGCGCGATCCCATGTCGCATCGTCGCCCGCGCGCACGTCCGGCCGCGTGGCAAGCTTATAGGCGATCTTGGTCAGTCCCATATCGTTATAGACGCGGGAGAAGAGATCGAGGAAACGGCGCGTCTCGTCCGTCACCTGATCGTCCCGGCAGAAGATATGCGCATCGTCCTGCGTCATCTGGCGCACGCGCATCAGCCCGTGCAGCGCGCCATGCGGCTCGTTGCGGTGGCAACAGCCGAATTCGGCCATGCGCAGCGGCAGGTCGCGATAGGACTTCGTGCCTTGCTTGAAAATCTGCACATGAGCCGGACAGTTCATCGGCTTCAGCGCAAGCAGGTTCGCCTCGCCCGTAATGACAGGCGAGTCATCATCCGTGGACGGAATTTCATCCGGTACGACGAACATGTTTTCGCGAAACTTGCCCCAATGGCCAGACTGCTCCCACAGCTTGTTGTCGATAAGCTGCGGCGTCTTCACCTCATTATAGCCGTCCGCATCGAGCTGCCGGCGGATATAGGCTTCGAGCTGACGCCAGATGAGAAAGCCCTTGGGGTGCCAGAAGACCGACCCTTGCGCCTCCGGCTGGAAATGAAACAGATCCATCTCCTGGCCGAGCTTGCGGTGGTCGCGCTTCTCCGCTTCCTCGAGCATGGTCAGATAGGCTTTGAGGTCCTTCTCATTCGCCCATGCCGTGCCATAGATGCGCTGAAGCATCTCGTTGCGGCTGTCGCCGCGCCAATAGGCGCCGGCGAGTTTCGTGAGCTTGAAGGCCTTGCCGAGCATGCCCGTGGAGGGCAGATGCGGGCCCCGGCAAAGGTCCTTCCAGTTGCCCTGCCGGTAGACCGAGATTTCCTCGCTCTCGGGCAGGTCGGAAATGATCTCCGCCTTGTAGACTTCGCCGATTTCCTTGAAGTGCTCGATGGCCTCATTGCGGTTCCAGACCTCGCGCTGGATCTTCTCGTCGCGATCCACGATCTCGCGCATCCGCTCCTCGATCTTTTCGAGGTCTTCCATGCGGAAGGGTTCTTCGCGCGCAAAGTCGTAATAAAAGCCGTTCTCGATCACCGGGCCGATGGTGACCTGCGTGCCGGGAAACAGCTCCTGCACGGCCTCCGCCATCACATGCGAGGCGTCATGGCGCAGCAGGTCCACGCCGTCGTCGCTCTCGCGCACCACCACTTCGATGGCGCAATCATGATCGATTGTTGTGGAGAGATCTTTCATCTCGCCGTCGATCTTCAGCGCAACCGCCTTTTTGGCGAGCGACTTGGAGATGCTTTCGGCAAAGGCGAAGCCATCCACCGGTTTTTCGATTTCACGGACCGAGCCGTCCGGCATTTTCAGTGCAATCATTATCGTCTCTCATGCCCGTCATGCGGGTCGTTTCTCAAACAGTCCGTGCAGCGTCTTTTTCCGCCTCATGCGCCTTCATGGTCTCGGCGGCCTTTTTCTTCATCGCGCGCTCCGTCCAGATGCCATAGCGCCAGGGGGCCCAGAAAGGCTCCGGCTCCAGCGTCAGCGGCACCGGATCGAAACCATGGCTGCCGCCGGGCCTGCAGCGCAGGATGCGCGACAAGCCCAGCCAGAAGCCGCGCCAGGGCCCGAAGCGGTCGATCGCCTCCGCGGTATAGGCCGAACAGGTCGGCAAATGCCGGCAATTCGACCCCAGAAGCGGCGACACGATCAGGCTGTAGGCCCGGATCATGCCCCGCATCGCGAAGGAAACAGCTTTTCCAACCGGGCGGTCGGCTGTCATGCGCCACTCTTGCGTGCTTTGGCATCCAATCCCGATTCGCCCGCAAAAACCGGGCGGAACGGGACCTTGTTAGCCCTAATTTCCGGGGGGCACAACCGGCGCTCCGCACGGACGGAGTGAGGCCGGAAACCCTGTGAAATCTTGGGAAAACGACGAAAAATCAGGAAAATGAGGCCGCCCGGACGGAGATCAGGCGCGCAGGAGCGGCCGGGCCCGGGGTCAGTCCGCCGGGCCGGTGCTAGTGAGGGTATCGGGCTGCGAGCCAGTCCCACTCCTCAGGTCGGAAAATATGGCGCTTTCATCGAACACGCGATCATCCTCGTCTCAAACAAAGCGGCGGCGTCCCGCCTTGACCAGAAATCAGGACAACACATTCCGCTTAATTCTATGTAACACTTCCAAATGTCAAAGCAACTCCAGAAGGGGGGCTGGTGAAGAGCTTGACCGTTTCCGCACCGATCGAGAAATTCGTCGACTATTTCGGCGAGCTGGGACCGCGCTGGGGCCTGCCAGAAACGCCGTGCCGTCTCCATGCCCTGCTGTATGCGAGTCCCAGACCGGTGCCGCTTTCCGCAATTTCCGGCAGTCTGGACCTTTCCACGACCGAGGCCGGGGAAGCAGTCGAATTTCTCAAAAGCTTCGGTCTGGTTTTCGGAAGCCACGAGCGTGGCTGGGAAACCGCGAAAGATCCTTGGGAGATGCTTCTGGCCGGTCTCGCAAAGAGAAGCGAGCGGGACCTCCCGGAAGCCCTCGAGACGCTCGAAAGCTGCTGGCGCGAAGCGAGGGATGACGGCGCGGTGGACAGCACCACAGAAAGGCAGCTCCGCAAGCTTTACGAAATGGCCAAAGACATCGCCGCCCTCGATTTCCAGGCGCAGAGGCTGTCTCCGCATGCACTGAAACGGCTCGTGGGGGTCGGCAGGACAGCCGCGCGAATGTTCGGAAGGGGGCCGGCCGCCCGACGCCGGCAGCCCCCAGATTGAGAAGGAAAACGACACCCGTGGAAAACGATGCCTTCAAGGTCAATTCCCTGACCGATCTCGACCGGGCGAGCCCCTCGGGCGGAAAAGTCGTTTGGGACCCTGCCCGCTCCATCTGGAACGCCATGATGCTTGCCGCAGCCGTGATCCTAGGACCTATCTATTTCACTTGGGATGCGTTCCTACTCTTTCTGGCCTTTTCCGCTCTGACCCTTTGTACTGGCCACTCCGTCGGCTTCCATCGTCGCCTCATACACAGAAGCTTCGAATGCCCGAAATGGCTCGAACGCATACTGGTCTGGATGGGCACCGCCGTCGGGATGGGAGGTCCACTCTGGACCATCAAGCTGCACGACTTCCGCGACTGGGCGCAACGCCAGCCCGACTGCCACCCGTTTCTTCGTCATGAGAAAGGCCTCCTTGCTGACGGCCTTCTTTATCTGCACGGCAGACTGCAGCTGGAAAAGCCGCCCGGATTCAATCCTGGCCCCGGCATCGCAGATGACTGGTTCTATCGTTTCATCGACCGGACATGGATGCTTCAACAGATCCCGATCGCTTTGCTCTTCTACCTGATTGGTGGCATGCCGTGGCTCGTTTGGGGCGTTTTCGTACGCGTCGCCGCCTGTACCACCATGCACTGGTTCATCTCCTACTTCGCCCACACTCAGGGCCCGCAGGACTGGATTGTCGACGGTGCAGTGATACAGGCGCACAACGTGCCGCTCATGGCCATCCCGACCATGGGAGAAAGCTGGCACAACAATCACCACGCATTTCCTCGCTCCGCGCGGCACGGTCTCTATCCGGGCCAGATCGACCTTGGGTGGCATTTCATCCGGCTGCTCGAATATTTAGGCTTGGCGTGGGACATTAAACTTCCAGCGAACCTACCGCCCCGTCGAGGCATCAGCCCGGTCAGCAACAGAGCCCTGTCGATAGCGTCCAAACAGCAGGCAAATATTGGGAATACGCCATGACGACCCGGCGCACCGACGGAACTGAAACCGTTGCCACCGCCCTTGCGACATTCCGGCAATCCCAGCAACTGCCGGAGAACTACGCGGAGGCGCAGAGCTGGGCGGTCAGACTCGGCCCCCTGTCTCTCAGGTTGCCCAATTTCCATTGGCGCAGAAAAGCCATCGTCGCGCATGACATCCACCACCTCGTGACAAACTATCCCTGTTCGATCAAAGGTGAATGCCTCATCGCGAGCTGGGAATTTGGCGCGGAGCCGTTTCGTCATCCGGCCACGCTCGTTTTCTGCCTGCCGCTGGTGTTCCTGGGTTGCTTTATGGCTCCGCGCGAAACCTGGCAAGCGTTCCGGCGAGGGAAGAGCGCTACCAGCCTCCACAATCGTCCGCTCGATCCGGAAATCTGGAGCCTCTCCCTCGACGAGCTGAGGGACCGCCTTCACAAAACGCCCCCCTACCGGCCTGCCATTGCCTTTTCCGCGGTAGTCGCACTAGCAGCCGCAATCCTACTGGTTCCGATTTTAGCTATCGTTTTTCTGGCTGGATTTTTCGCATTCTGAAAAGGTCGAAAATACGGCCCCAGACCTTTTCAATCCGAAGAGTGAATAGCGCGGTCGCTTATTGTTACACTCGTTCTCAGCCCCTCCCAACTCGCAACCAAGACATGCCCTACTTGCAGGAACCGCAACTATTTGCAGACGTCTCCTTCGTCGGAAGCGAAGCAACTCCCCACGCAGAGTTGGCAAGCGGTTTTCAGGCGTCCTGCTATCTTGACGACAGCAGCAGCAATTCAGTCGCTATTTGCAGACTGATTTTCGAGGGAAAACCGATTCAAGTGGGCGAAACACGGCGGGTCGGATTGGTCTTTGCTCCAGCTGAGGCGGCAGAGCTTCTTAGAACGGCCAAACATCTACAGCTGCGTCTGGGAGCAATCACGATTGCTCAAGTGAAGGCCTAACTCCAGAAGAACCCCTCAAACCTTCTCCGCCGCGGCCATCGCCTTGTCCACGGCGTCTTCCACCGCGTCGAAGACCAGCAGCGTGGAGGCGTGGCGGGCCTTGTAGTCGCGGACGGGCTCGAGCACTTCGAGGTCCTTCCACTTGCCGCCATAAATCTCGCGCGGCGGCTCGCCGCCTTGCTTCAGCATGGCGCGCATGGCGGCGCCGACTTCATGCAGTTCCTGCGCGGTGGAGCCGATCACATGCCGCGCCATGATGGAGGATGAGGCCTGGCCCAGCGCGCAGGCCTTTACGTCGGCGCCATAGGCGACCACCTTGTCGCCCTCCATCTTCACATCCACCGTCACCTTGGAACCGCACAGCTTCGACACCTGCGTCGAGGACGCATCCGGCGCGTCGAGGCGCTCGCAGAACGGAATATCCGCCGCAAGCTCCAGAATGCGCTTGTTGTAGATGTCGTTCAGCATGCGTCTAAAACCTCAGCCGGCGACCCGCCAGCTCGTGCCCTGCGGTCCGTCCTCGATCTGGATCCCGTTTTCCGCCAGCTCGTCGCGAATGCGGTCGGCCTCGGCGAAATTCTTCTCCTTGCGCGCCGCATTGCGCGCGGCGATCAGCTTCTCGATTTCCTCAGCCTCTATATTGGGTCCGAGGCCCGCCCCTGCAAACCATTCTTCAGGGTCCATCTGCAGAAGCCCGATCACGGCGCCCGCGCCGATCAGCTCGCTTTTGAGCTGCGCCCGCGTACCGGGGTCCGTCTCGCTATTGGCCCGCGACGCCAGATCGAAAAGCACGGCCAGCGCCTTCGGCGTGTTGAGATCGTCGCACAGCGCTTCCATGAAGGCCGGCGGCACGCCGTCATTCGCGCCCCGCTCCGCCTTCACATCGGCAAGCCCGCGCAGCGCCCCGTAAAGCCGGTCCAGCATGCGGCGCGCCTGGGCAAGGCCCTCGGCGGTCCAGTCCAGTGGCTGACGGTAATGGCCGTTCAGCAGCGCAAGACGAATGGCCTCGCCCGGCGCTTCCTTGATGAGGTCGTGCACGAGAAGAACATTGCCGATCGATTTCGACATCTTCTCCTTCTCGATGTTCACGAAACCATTGTGGAGCCAGAAGCGCGCAAAGGTCTTGCCGCCATGCGCGCATGTGCTTTGCGCCAGCTCGTTCTCGTGATGGGGGAACTGAAGGTCGATACCGCCGCCATGAATGTCGATGGTTTCGCCCAGATGCTTCTCGATCATGGCCGAGCATTCGATATGCCAGCCAGGCCGCCCCCGGCCCCAGGGGCTGTCCCAGCCGGGCTGATCGTCCGTTGACGGCTTCCAGAGTACGAAGTCCGCCGGATCCTTCTTGTAGGGTGCGACCTCCACGCGGGCGCCCGCCACCATGTCGTCGCGGTCGCGGCCCGACAGCGCGCCATACTCGGCATCGCTCGGCACGTTGAAGAGCACATGGCCCTCCGCCTCATAGGCGTTCCCGCTTTCGATGAGGCGGGCGATCATCGAGATCATGCCGTCGATGGTCTCGGTCGCCAGCGGCTCGATATCGGGCGACAACACGCCGAGCGTCCCCATATCGTTCCGGTAGATATCGGCATATTTCTGCGTCACGGTGGAAATGGGCACGCCCTGCTCCGCCGCCGCCTTGATGATCTTGTCCTCGATATCGGTGATGTTGCGAGCATAGACGAGATGCGGGTAGAGGCGGCGCAGCAGCCGCGCCAGCACGTCGAACACCACGGCGGGCCGCGCATTGCCGATATGGGCGTAGTTGTAGACGGTGGGGCCGCAGACATACATCGTCACCCGCTGCGGATCGAGCGGCTCGAAGACCTCCTTCTTGCGGGTCAGCGAGTTGTGCAGGGTGAGCGTATAGCCGCTTTTGTCAGAATTCATGAAGTGCTCCACCGGGCGGGAGGCCTCATCTTGCTCCGCCCTTCTGTGCCGTTGTTAAAGGAAGGGTTTTCCCCCCGCAAGGCCGCGATACCGGCGATCCAAACGGCGGTTTCCTGCGTCTAAAGAAGCGGGCCGGCCCTCCGTCAGGCCGCCACTTTGCGCCCAGTAAGAAACCTGCAAAACTTGATAGCCAGTTTTCGCAAAGCTATATGCATCCTTTAGACGGTGTCACATCAACTACGGCATGGCATAAGACCCGTGCTTGATGGGCAAAATAGGTAGATACGGCAATGGATTAGCCGGAGCTGCCTATGACTTGAACCGGCAGGCGCCCGGCGCAAAAGCGGCGGGCATCGGTCGGGAAACCCCTAAAAGAGATTGGTCGAAATGGACATGAATCCGGTTGATGGGCTTCGGGCCCACAAAGAAGAAGAGCGTAACAAGGTGATCCAGAAGCCGAGCCGCGAAGAAGCCGAAGCCGCTGTACGAACCCTCATCGCATGGGCGGGCGACAACCCCGACCGCGAGGGCCTGCTGGACACGCCCGGTCGCGTGACCCGCGCCTATGAAGAGTTTTTCGCCGGCTATCAGGAAGACCCTTACAAGGAACTGGGCCGCACCTTCGAGGAGGTCGAGGGCTACCATGACATGGTGATGCTCCGGGATATCGACATCGAATCCCATTGCGAACACCACATGGTGCCGATCCTGGGCCGCGCCCATGTCGCCTATGTCCCGACGCGCAAAGTGGTGGGCATTTCCAAGCTCGCCCGCGTGATCGAGATTTTCGGCAAGCGCCTCCAGACGCAGGAAACCATGACGGCGCAGGTCGCCGATTGCATCAATCAGGCGCTGGAGCCGCAGGGCGTCGCCATCCTGATCGAGGCGAAGCATCAATGCATGACCACGCGCGGCGTGAAGAAGCCCGAAGTTGCGACCATCACCTCGCAATTCACCGGCGTCTTCCGCGAAGACCCCCGCATGGAAGCACGCTTCATGCAGATGATCCGCGGATACTGATCCGGGACGGTAAGTCCCCGCTTTGACATCAGGCCCCGCCCTTCATTGAATGGCGGGGCCTTTCATTTTCGGAGCACGAAATGAGCGATACCTATTTCAGTCCGCGAGGGGACAAGGCCGAGCTGGAAGAAGGCTCGGGCTTTTCGCCGAAATTCGACGCGGCCGGCCTCATCACCGTCGTCACCACCGACGCGGAAACGGGCGACATCCTCATGGTCGCCTATATGAACGAGGAAGCCCTGAGCAAAACCATCGAAACCGGCGAGGCCTGGTACTGGAGCCGCTCGCGCGGCGAGCTATGGCACAAGGGCGACACGAGCGGCCAGATCCAGACGGTCGTCGAAATGCTCACCGATTGCGACCAGGACACGCTCCAGCTCAAGGTGAATGTCGGCGGCGATGGTGGCTGCTGCCATGTCGGCTACCGCTCCTGTTTCTACCGCCGGGTGCCGCTGAAGGGCGCGGCGGGCAAGCCGCTGGCGCTCGAACCTACCGGCGCTGAGAAACTTTAAATCCGCGTAAGCTTCCAGATGGTGGCTATTTTTTGCCGCAATGCACACATAGGGAGGATTATGAGTATTGTCCCCGAGTGAGCGCCCCCCGATGAAACAGGTCCCCCTTCCCCCCAAACGCCGCCCTGTAGTCGGCATAGCACTGGGCGCCGGTGTCGCGCGCGGCTGGACGCATATCGGCGTCCTGCGCACGCTGCGCAAGGCCGGCATCGAGCCCGACATCATTTCCGGCACCTCCATCGGCGCGCTGGTCGGCGGCTGCGAGGCGGCGGGCAAGCTCGACGTGCTGGAGGAGTTCGCCCGCTCGCTCACAAGGCGGCGCATGCTGAGCCTGCTCGATTTCCGCTTCCGCTCATCCGGCCTCATCGGCGATGCAAAGCTGCGCGAAATCATGCACACCCATCTCGCCGACCTGAACATCGAGGATATGGAACGCCGCTTCGTGGGCGTGGCAACCGAGCTCACCACCGGCCACGAGCTATGGCTGCATGAAGGCGGGCTTATCGATTCGATCCGCGCCTCCTACGCGCTCCCCGGCGTCTTTTCGCCCGTCTCGGTGGACGGCCGCTGGCTCATCGACGGCGCGCTGGTGAACCCCGTGCCCGTCTCGGTCGCCCGCGCGCTCGGCGCTCATGTGGTGATCGCGGTGAACCTCAATAACGATCCCTTCGACCCTTCCGGCCGCGCGCGCCATGTGGGCCGCCAGCCCGAGCCCTATTACCGCTCGCCGGAGGAAGCGCGGTCCGACGACCAGCTCCTGGAGGAACTGGAAGAGGAGCTGGAGGAAGAAGAACGCGCCAAGGGCCTGCGCCGCAACGGCGACGGCGAACCCGACAGCATGTCGGAACGCATTTACGACATGCTGTTCGGCTGGAGCCGCAAGAACAATGAAGAGATGGAGCTGATGAAAAAGGTGGTCGGCCGCGAAAGCCCGCGCGAGCCCGGCATCGCCTCCGTCATGCTCGCCTCGCTCAATATCGTGACGGACCGCGTGGGCCGCATGCGCATGGCAAGCGATCCGCCCGACATCATGATCGCGCCGCGCGTGGCGCATCTGAGCCTGCTGGATTTCGACCATGCGGACGAGCTGATCGCGCGCGGCGAGCAAGCCGCCGAAGAGGCTCTTCCCCTGATCCGCGAATCGATCGAAATGGCCCGGTAGGAAAACCTAGCCGTTGGCGATGTAAAGCTGCAGCGCTTCCTTCTCCATCACCGTCTCGGCAATGCGATGCTTCACCACATCGCCGATGGAGATGATGCCGACCAGCCGTTCATCCTCGATAACCGGCAGATGGCGGAAACGGCCCATCGTCATGGCGTCCATCAGCTGCTCTGCCGTATCCGACAGGCTGCAGGTGATGACCCGTGAGGTCATCACATCGCGGGCCGGGCGCTCCAGCGCCTCCTTGCCTTCCCGCGCAACCGCCTTGACGATATCGCGCTCGGAAAGAATGCCGAGCACACGCTCTCCCTCTGTCACCAGCACGGCGCCGATGCGGCGCTCGGTGAGTTCGCGTGCAACCTCGGCGACGGGCTTGTCCGGCCCGACCGTCGACACTTCGGAGCCTTTTTCCTTCAGGATTGAGGCAACATTCATGGCAACTCCTCCGTCCTCGCGGGCTTGAGACCTTTGATCCCGGCCCGTGTTACTGCCCCGTAGCGGGCTGTATCCGGCATTCCTCCCAAAACACCGGATACCGCAGACAGCATCCCTCCAAATCATGATGCGGCATCGCGCCGCACCAGGCAAGATGTATATTACAGAATGGTAAGATTCCCGTTCTACCCAACCTTTCGAAAGGTTGTTTTGACACTGCCGGGGGGCGGCCCGAATAATCCCCTCAACATCATCCCGTTCGGTTCGGGCAACCCTCAGAGGCCCAATTCCAGATGTGGCAGCGCTCTTACCTGCAAAGGCTCAAACGCGATATCGATCTCTGGATCGAACGCGGATGGGTGACGCCCGCCAACGCCGAAGCAATCCTGGAGGACGCTTCCCGTACGCCTGACACGCGGCGCACCCCTGCCATCCTCGCCATCCTCGGCGCCGTGCTGATCGGTTTTGCCGCCATGAGCTTCGTGGCCGCGAACTGGGCGGAGCTTTCCAAGCTGACCAGGCTCGCCTTGATCGGAGCGGGACTTGTCGCCGCCTATGGCATCGCCTGGCAGACGGACCGGCGCGGGCACCCCGCCTTCGCCCAGGCCGCCCTTCTGACGGGGCTGTGCCTCTTCGGCGCGGCCATCATGCTGATCGCCCAGATCTATCATATCCAGACGGACGATCCCGGCGGCGTCCTCGCCTGGTGCGTTGCCGCGCTGGCCGCCGCCGCCATCCTGCCCTCGCGCCCCGCGCTGGCGCTGGGCATGCTGCTTGCCATCGTCTGGTCGGGCTTCGCACTCTCGCTCCATCAGGAGGTTCCCCATATCGGCTTCTTCCTGCCGTGGATTTTCGCGCTGGCACTGATCCTCCGCTTTTCCTGGGTCACCGGTTTCCACCTCTGGATCGTTACCGGCTATGCATGGCTCGCTTTCAACGCCTATGCCATCGGCAACTGGATGGGCGTCGGCCCGGGAGCCATTGCCGCGCTCGTGGTGGCGGATGCCATCGGCCTCTGGCTCGCCGCGCTCGCCCTCCAGGCCCGCCTTCCCCGCTTCGCCGATGTCGCGGAAGATTACGGCATCGTCGTCGCCTTCACCGTTTTCTGGATCCTGCATGTGATCCCCGCCAATGACGCCGGTCCGATAAACACTCTCTGGATCGGTGCCGCGATTGTCATGGCGCTTGCCGTTTTGGCCATCGGCATTTCCGCGCTGACCCAGCGCCGGCTGGAAGCACGCCACGCCTTCGCCATCGGCGGCATGTCGATTGCCGCGCTCGCTTATCCGCTGCTGATGCACGCGATGGGCCCGGCCATCGAATGGCTCTATTCGGCGATCTTTCTCGCCCTTTCCGTCTGGCTCGTCTCCTACGGAACGGCCCGGCACAGCCGCTTCCTCATCAATGGCGGCTTCGCGGCTTTCGCAGCCGAAGTCCTCTACCTCTATTTCGCCACGCTGGGCACCATGCTCGACACAGCCGCCTTCTTCCTCATCGGGGGCCTGCTGCTGATCGCGGGCAGCCTCTTCTTCGAAAGGCTGCGCCGCCGCATGGTGAAAGCGGTCGGCAACGAGGAAGGAGCCGCGCCATGACGGGCAGCAGACGCTTCGCCATCGGGCTCGGTGTGCTGCTCGCAGGCCAGCTCGCCTTTCTGGGCTGGATGATTGCCGACCGCGTCAGCCTGCTCAGCTCCGGCAATGTGGTGACGCTGGAAACCGAGCCGGTAGACCCGCGCGACATCTTTCGCGGCGACTATGTGGTGCTGCGCTACGCCATCTCCAACATTGCCCTCACCACCTACAAAGGTACGAGCGATCTGGCCAAAGGCGACACGGTCTATGTGGAACTGAGTAAAAACACGGCCGGGAAATGGCGCCCCGTCGCCCTCGACACCAGGATGATGGAGCCCGCCGAGGGCAACCACATCATACGTGGACGGATCACCCGCATCGACAAGCGCAGCCCGCGACTGACGCCCGAGCGCAGGAAACCGCGTGAGGTCCCCTGCCCGCTCTGCGGCACGGCGCAAATCAAATATGGCATCGAAAGCTATTTCGTGCCGGAGGGATCGGGTCGCGACATCGAAAAGGCCCGCAACCGCGCGGAACTCACTGTCGATGTCGCCCTGGCCGATAACGGCGAAGCCGCCATTAAATCCCTCAGCATGGACGGCAAGACGATCTACAACGAACCGCTGTTCTGACCAGGCACGGCGCAAGACAACCGATCGTCCATACACCGATGCGGACGGCAGCTCTATCGGAACACATCCGACCCTTTGTAGCTCCCATGCTTCGGCCGCCAGTTCAGTTCGTCGCGCAGCCTGTTTGAAGACATCTGCTGATCCAGTGTTGGGCCCTCTGCCCAATCGCCATATCTGCCGACGACCTCATCGACGGAAACGATCTCGACCTCGCTTCCCCGACCGAAATGACGGGCAATATCGGCAGCGATCTCGCCGGTCCTGACGCCGGTTTCCGCCGACGCATTGAAATGCCCTTCCGCCTCGGGCGCTTCGACGAGAAGCCTGTAGGCGCGAGCGAGATCGTCCCGATGGACCAGTGGCCATCTTGTATCGAAAGCCCCCCAGACCTCGACCGGACGCCCGTTTTTGGCAGCTTCGATATAGTCTTCGAACACACCACCATCGGCGTCATAGACCATTCCCGGATGGATGATCGCAGCGGAAATTCGTTCGCTTTCGACAAGCCTGCGGGCATTCCCCACCATCCAGGCAAAAGACCGAATGGGGTTGAAGCGACTGTTCTCATCTGCAACTTCGTCGCCGGTCTTGCCGTAGAGCCAGCAGCCTCCGGTATAGACCACCCTGAGCCGCTCTCGCCGGCCGTCGAGCGTAGCTTCGATTGCCGACAACACCCCTTCATCGACATCGCCCATGTCGTCGGAAAATGTTGCGGCGGCCTGCACGACGGCATCGCACTCACCGATAACGGTGCACCACATCTCGGGATTGCGCAGATCGCCTCTGAGGGGCGCCGCGCCAAGCGCCTTCAGCTTCTCATCGGACGCAGAGGAACGGCTGAGCGCCGTCACCCGATGGCCATGCGCGATCAGCTCACGCGTGACGGCCGAGCCGATGAAACCCGTCGCCCCGAGAACAAGAACATTTGTCACTTCGCTTTCTCCTCCGGCGCCAAGCGTAAGACAAGCTGTCAAACGCCCTGCAATGTAGATATGCAGCCTCGCCGGAGAAAAAAGCACCTTTGACGGAATGCGAGCCGATCATGACGGCGCGCCCTCAGCATGAACGCCGGAACGATCTGCACCGAACCGACGGTCCGACCTGTTGTGCCGACCGCCTTATCCGTCCAGCCAGTTCCCGTGGAACCCGAAGGGCACGCGCGTCGGCAGCTCGACGCGCGCGAGCGGGCCGGAAGACATGTTCTCTGCGTCCAGCACTACGAAATCGCTGAGATTGCGTTCCCCGTCATAAACGAGCGAGGTGATGAAGCCTTCGCCCTCCGACGCATCGGCCGCGCGCGGCACGAAGACCGGTTCATGCACGAATTTGCCCGCGCCCGGTTCCCATTCCTGCCGCTTGCCGGTTTTGAGATCGATATGCACCAGCGTGTCGAACGACGCCCCCGGCTCGTCTCCCCGTTTCTGCGCGCCATAATAGCCGTGACGATAGTTAAGTCCGGCGAACCGCTCGTCGAGCCGCGGAAACTCGCCACCCAGATCGGTAAGCGCTTCTTCCGTATAGCTGTCCGAATTGCTGTCGAGATCGAATGTCCAGCGCACGAGCTGGCCCTGCTCGTCGCCGAGATCGGCGGGCGGGCGCTGTCCGTTCGCATCGGGAAAGAGCGGCACGCGGGAATATTTCATCATGTCGGCGATGACGCGCGTACGCCGGCCCTCATGCGAGGTGAAGGCGTTCATCGGATGATAGACATAGCAGGGATCGCCCTTGAACCAGCGAATGGTCTCGATGCCCGCATTGCGCGCCATGATGCCGATATGGCTGCCCGCATCCGGATCCCAGGCAATCACGGGCCCGCCATTCATGATGCGATCCACATCGATGGTCGCAGGGAAGATCGGGAAAATCACATGCTCGTCCGTGGTGATGAAATCATGCACCATCGCCGCATAGGGCGCCGTGAAGATGTCGCTGCGCGTCACCTGCCCCTCGCGGTTCACCACCACATAGGACATCTCCGGCGAGCCGGGACCGCCCGCCATATAGCCGAAGAACAGCATTTCGCCCGTTTCCGGATCGAATTTCGGATGCGCCGTCATCGGGCCCTCATAGGCTCCGGCGAAATTCCACGATCCATCCGTAGACAGAGTTTTGGCGTCCATGGAAACCGGCAGGCTCCCCTCGTCGAGCGCCAGCAGGCGCCCCGCATGATGGACGATATTCGTATTGGCGACGTTGTGGGAAAGCTCCTCTCCGCCCGGTGCGGGCGGTTCCCCGAATGCGAGCCCCACCAGCCTGCGTCCCTCTTCGCGCTGCCGGTTGTACTGCTCGGTTCTGACCCAGCGATTGCGATAGCTCGCCTTGCCTCCTTCCACATGGATGGCGTGGATCATGCCCTCGCCCAGAAACCAGTGATGCTTGCTCCCGAGCGGCGGGAACATCGGGTTCGGCCCATTGCGGTAGAGCGTGCCGTGAAGCGCCTCCGGCAGTTCGCCTTCCGCGATCACGAGGTCGGGCGCATCGCACTCCGCCATCACGGGCGCGTAATTGTGCTGGAGATAGGTGGTCTGGGGGAATGGTTTCGACATGGGCCTTGCTCCTCCGCTGGCCGGGTCCGGCGCTTTTCGCCAATATATAACACTGTTATAATCCTGCTCCGCGACCATGTCAACGGATGACAAACACTCGCATCTCTGCCAGATACGAAAGCATGGCCATCGACGATGATCGGGCGGACAACCGCTCACGCATGGAAGTGAAGAAGGACGCCCAGCGCCAGGCTCTGCTGGATGCGGCCAGTGAAATGCTCGCGCATGAAGGCCCGGGCGCGCTGTCCTTGCGCAAGCTCGCCAAGAAGGCCGGTGCTTCCACAATGGCGGTCTATACCGCTTTCGGCGGCAAGGACGGCCTCATCGAGGCCCTTTTCGAGGAAGCCTTCGACAGGCTGTCCGACATGCAGGCCGCCGCGCCGCGAGACCCGGACCCGCTGATCTGGCTCGCCAGCCTGGGCGCCGCCTACCGCGCCTTTGCGCTGGCAAACCCCGCCTATTATGCGCTGATGATCTCCGTCACCATGCCGCTGACGGATCATGTGCTGGAGGGACAGCAAGACGACCCGCCCGCGCGCAGCATCTCCCACCACCCTGCCTACAGCCATCTCCGGCAGGCGGTGGAGGCTTGCATCGAGGCCGGGTTCTTCCGCAAAGAGCTCGACGCCGGCGATGTCGCAGACATGCTCTGGGCTCATGTACACGGGCTCTGCAGCATGGAACTTGCGGGCTACTACACCAACGAAAAAGCCGCGCAGGAACGCTTCGACCTGTCGGCGGAAACGATCATGCGCGGCCTTGTCTCGGAGAAGGGGCGAACGCGCCTGGAGAGGCGCTGACCCCTTCCCGATCGTGCCGGGCGGCCTGTCGCGTCAAGCGTCGTCGACGCCGGGATTCACATTCGGAAAACGCCCGATGGGAAACGGCTTGTCGTCGCGCGCAAAGACGAAGAAGGCGACGCATTCCCATACATATTGAGCAAGATTGCGGGTGAAGCCGCGCAGCTCCTCATTCTTCGAGCCGGTCACGGCGACCACGATCAACTGCACGAGACCGAGAAAAATCGAGGCCCAGAAGGCCACATAGCCGAGAAAACCGAAAGCAATCATCCAGAGCAGCCGCCCAAAGAGTTCCGAGCGGTCGGCTTTCGTTTCGGTCGTGCCGCCGGAGCCTGCGCCGTCGCTGCTGCCGGTGGTCGAAGCGGAAGGGTCGCTCATCGCTTATCTCCTCCTGAAAGGCATGGGTCCCCAAAGCCTGGGGGGTTGGGGAACGAATATGCCTAACAGATGTGGGGAGATCGGCCGGGGTTTCAATAATCGGACTGGCAACTATTCGCCCGTGCGGCCCGCGGAAACAGCCGGGCGGACGGGTCAACGCCCGCCGCACAGCCCCAGACGGGCGTTCAGCGCCCGCCGCCGAGCCATTGTCCGTACCCCACATTACCCGGCCCGCCCGACGGCGACATGGGCACCGGATCGAAAAAGCCGAACAAGAGCAGCCCGGCGAGAAACCCGCCGATATGCGCCTCCCACGCCACCGGCGCGGACGAACCGAGCGCAGAGGTGAAACCCGTGGGACCGAACAGCAGATTGATCCCGACCCACGCCCCCACGAAGATCAGCGTGTTCTTGTTGGTCAGCGCCGCGCCGATGCTTGCCTTGCCGCTGGGCACCTGCGCCCCGCCGCCCAGCGCGCCGAGCGGCCCGCCTGAGAGAAACACGAACCGCGCCGCGCCGCCCATGATCCCGGAAATCGCCGCCGAGGCGCCGATCACCGGCACGATGGAATGCGGATATAAAAGAATATGTGTCAGCGCGCCGAAAATGCCGCAGACGAAATAAAAGACGAGAAAGCGTGTCGTCCCCAGCCGCCGCGCAACCGGCGAGCCGAAGGCAAGCAGCCACACCGCATTGGCGCCCAGATGCACCCAGCTTCCATGCATGAAGGTGTAGGTAACGAGCGTCCACAACGCGCCTGCCGCCCCGCCGGGAAAGGTAAAGAACGCCCCGCCCCCTTCCGGTCCGAAATAGCGCACCGGAAAAAGCGCGAATGTGACGATCGCCTCATCCTGCATATCGCTCGACAGGACATAGGCGAAAACGGCGAAGGCGGCGACCATGGTCATGATGAGCCAGAGCACCGGCGAAGGCACGTTGAAGGCAGGCGGTTCCTTGTAGTCCTCTTCGCCCCGGGGGAACGGATCAGCCATGCGCGCCCGCCTTCAATGCCGCTTCCACCAGCGGCAGCCTGTCATTGCCGAAATACATATCGTCTCCATTCACGAACATGGTGGGCGACCCGAAGCCCCCGCGCCGGATCACCTCTTCGGTATTCTCCAGGAGGCGGTCCTTCACATCCTGATCCTTGATGCGACGGCTTACCATGCCCGGATCGAGATCGACACTCTTGCAGATGTCGCGCAGCACATCCGGCTGGCTGATATCCTTGAGCTGGCCCCAATAGGCCTCGAAGACCGCCCGCGCATAGGGAACCAGCTTGCCTTCGTCCTGCGCGACGATCGCGCCGCGCATCGCATCCACCGCGCGGACCGGGAAAACCGGCGGCTTGCCGATCTCGATCCCGCAATAGCGCGCCCAGTCCTGCAAATCCTTGACGTAATAGCGCCCCTTCACCGGATGCGGATTGGCACGCGCATCGTAAACGTCCCGATTGACCTTGTTGAAAATGCCGCCGACCAGAATGGGACGCCAGTCGATCGTCGCGCCGGCGCGCGCCGCGACCTCTTCCACACGGGAGAAGGCCAGATAGGTCCAGGGGCTCGAACAGTCGAAAAAGAATTCCAGCCGGCTCATCTCGTTTCTCCCTTCGCCCCCGCCGGGGCTCCCTTGTTTCAGGACCCGGTGTCCACAAGCGGGACACTCCGCGCGGGCCAACCTCCGCGTCACACCGGGACTCGCCTGGAACGCCCCCGAAATCCTCTCAAAGTCCTAACACGAAAAACCTTTGTTTCCCGCCACTTTTAAGCTCCTGAGCGCCAAAAGTTAACGGCTCCTTACTCATGGCATAGCGGTTGCTACCTCCGTGGCATGGAGGCGGAACCGGGCCAAAAGGGCACCAAACAAACTGGCCGCCGTTCATAACTCTGAACTCAGGAGTAGAAAAAGTGTTCTCGACGGTAACAACCATTCTGGAAGCGGCGAAAGGCCCGAAGCGCGTTGTCGCGCTTGTCGGCCTCACCATGTCGCTGGCCGGTTGCATCAGCCCGCAGGCGGGCAGCGATGGCCGCTATGCGGATCCCATCGGTACCGCCCCGGTGATCAACAACGAAACCCCTTATTCCAATGCGCTGCGCTGCGTGGGTGGCATTGTCCGCCGCGAACATAATGCGCCGCGCATCGCGGTCGGCAATATCCGCGACTACACCGGCAAGATCGACAAGGATGGCGGCGCCAAGCTTACGCAGGGCGGCTCCCTCATGGCGATCTCGGCGCTCGCCAAGGCCGGCGTCCGCCAGGTGGAGCGCTACGACACCTCGGTCACCGAGCTTGAGCTGAAATATGCCAGCAGCAAGCTGATCGGCGATCAGGGCAACAACGCCTCCGACGGCGGCTATCGCCGCATCATGGCCGGCTCCATCGCGGGCAGCGACTATTACATCGTCGGCGGCATCACGGAGCTCAACGCCGATATCCGCGAAGGCGGTATCGATGGCGGTTATTCCAACCTCAATCCGGAAGGCGTCGCCGGTTCGCTCACCGCGCGCCAGTATGTGCTGAATGTCGGCCTGGACCTGCGCCTCGTGGACAGCCGCACGCTGGAAGTCGTGGATGTCGTTTCCTACCAGAAGCAGATCATCGGCCGTGAAATCACGGCGGGCGTCTTCTCCTTCTTCGGCATCAACACGATCGACATCGGTGTAGGCGACAAGGCCGAAGAGCCGATCCAGCTCGCCGTGCGCTCGGTGATCGAACGCGCCGTACTGTCGATGGTCGTGCCGCTCTATCACGTCAATCCGAAGACTTGCGCCAATTTCGGCAAGAACGGCGACCCGCTGGGCGAGATCCACTACAACGCGCCCGTTCCCCATCCCAACAAGGATGGCCGCCAGGTCGCCCAGGCCGACACGCAGGCCAAGCCTGCGCCCACGCCGATGAAGGCGCCGGAACCGGAAGATCCCTACACCTATTACAGCGAGCCCGTTTACACCGGCACGCTGCGCGGGACCTACAACTGATCCCGTAGACCAAGATCCTCCGCCTTCGATGCGAGAACACCGGATGGCGGAGGTGGCTTCAACTGAGTTCGTTGAGAGCGACTTAAGGGGGACTTCGGTCCCCCTTCTTTTTTGTCCGGGGCTTCGTCCTGCCCCGTGCGTCTTGCCCGGTAGCCGCAGCAATATCGAAAAACCAGGTGTCATCCCGGCGAAAGCCGGGACCCATTGGCCTCTCCACTCGGCACTCGGTTGGTGGATCGATCCCTCCACGGCTCCTGCCAATACACCGCGTTACCCCGGACTTGATCCTGGGTCCATGAAGCGTCTGTGAACAGAGGCAAAACCAGATGGATCCCGGCTTTCGCCGGGATGACAGCGCAGGTTTGGTGTGATGCAAAGCATCCAGACAACGCTACCTAACGCGGCAAATGCACCAGCACATTGACGAGCCGACCGAACGGATCGCGGACATAGAAGCGCCTGACGCCCCAGGGCTCGTCCACCGGACCGTATTCCGGCTCGAAGCCCGCGCGGGAGAGCCGCGCCTGTGCTTCCTCCAGATCGTCCACCTCGACGGAGATATCCGGCACCGGCGTCCCCGACCCACCTTCCGACATGACGGAGAGCTGCACGGTCATGCGCGCGTCCGAGCCATAGGTAGCGATCCAGCCCATATCCATCAGCGTGTCGAGCCCCAGCGCCTCGCCATAAAAGCGCTGCGCGGCGGCGACATCTTCCGCCGCGATATTGGCGACGATGCGTTTGACCTTCATGGGGCGGCCTCCTCTCTCCGGCAAGCGCCCCCACTCTAGACACAAAAAAGGGGAGAGCCGAAGCTCTCCCCACGCACGAGGTGCAGTCGCGCGTTAGCTTAGTAGCCGACGCCGCCGGAATAGCTCACCGGCCCGGCATAAGTCGTTTCCATTGCCTCATAGCGGCCATGGCCGCCACGGGTCAGCCAGAGCTGGGCGAAATGCGCCTTGCCCCGGAACGACGTTGCATATTTGCCGCCCGCGAGATGACCGGTCGAGGCGCCGCAGGCAAGCCGCCCGCCATCGCCATAGTGAAGCGTTTCGCCTTCGCCGCAGGTAATCACATAACCGCCCGTATAGTCGGCCTGGTCATGCCCTTCGCCTTCCACCAGCGACCCGATGGTCACGACCAGCGTCTCGCCGGAAAGGCAGGACATCAGCTCGCCACGGCCCTTCGTCACATCGACATCCGGTCCCGGCACGAGAAGCTTCGCAGCTTCTTCCATGCCCTTGGCGTCGGTGCAGATGCCCCGCACGGGCTTGCGCGTGAACTTCTGCGCCACGAAGACGGGGATCGGCCCCATCGTCGTGATCGGCTTGGGCGCATGGATGACCGAGCCGCCCGCGCCGCGCTTTTCATCGCCGAATACCGCCGAGCGAATGCCCGCGGAGGTCGCCTTGGAGGCCGCCTGCGCGTTGGCAAAGGTGCTCGCGGCCGAAGACGCGCTGGCCGAAGCCGTCGCCGAGCCCGAGAACTGGTTCGACAGGTCGACATTCACATTCACGTTGTTGTTGACGGTATTCTGATTGTTCACATCGACATTGTTGTTGTTCGTATTGTTGTTCGTGTTCTGGTTGTTGTTTTGATTGTTGTTCTGGTTCCAGTTGTTGTTCTGGTTATTGTTCTGATTCCAGTTTGAGTTGTGGTTCCAGTTGCCACCGCCACCATGGCCGTGACCGCCCCCATGGCCACCACCGCCATCGTCGCAGCCGCAATCGTCCACCGGAGGCGGCGGAGGCGGTTCGCAACCGCTGCCACAGGCCTGAGCCGCGGTCACACCGCCCATCGCATAAAAGAACGTACCGGCAGCCAGCGCGATCGCGCTTGCCGAGAGATACTTCGTCGTCTGTTTCATATCGCTACTCCTGCACCTTGAGCCGACCCGTTTCGGGTCGCTTGGAGCCCCTTCGGGACACCGTGCCCAACTAAATGCAGATGCCATGCCGCGCGGCGTTTTCCATGCCGGAAAGCCGTCCAGCCGCCGCAGAAATACGCAAATCCAACAAAAACATTAACTTTTTCAAGCCTCAGCCGCATCCCGCCCGCCGCGCCATTAAGAACTTTGCCTCAGCCTGTCGGGCTTCGGATATTTCCTAACCAATTGATTTGAAATGAAAAATAAAAACACCTCCCAAAATTCGCCGGTCGTCGTCGGGGTGCCATTAATGTCTGGCACGCTTTCTGCTCTTAACGGGGCAAGTCAGGCGAATGCGCCGGTCCCGTTCAGAAACGGCACGGGTGGCATTCGAAACCAGGGCAATCGGATCGCCGGGGGCACGATAATGAAACACAAGATCACGCAGACGCTGTTCGATTACTGGAACGCGATCCGGGCCGGCCGCCCGGCCCCGCGCCGCAGCGAGATCGACCCGGGCGACATCCGGCGCCTTCTTCCCTATGTGTTCATCCTCGAGCGCCGCGCGGAAGACAGCTATCCCTTCCGCCTTGCCGGCACGGGCCTCTGCAATATCTACGGCATGGAATTCCGCGGGCACGACATGCTCGCCACCTGGTCCGACGATTGCGCCGAGACGATGCGCAATACGCTGAACGAGGTCACCCGCAATGCCAGCATCGCCATGGTCGAATATACCGCGACCACCGCTGACGGTGCCGAAGTCACTTTCGAAATGATCCTGATGCCGCTCGCCCATGAAAACGGCGCCATCACCCGTGTCCTCGGCGCGATCGTGCCGCTGGACGACGTATCCTGGATCGGCGACCGGCTTCTGTCGCGCCAGTGGATCGACAGGGTCCAGCTCAAGGATCCCGAATTGATGCCGAAGAGCGAACGCCCGGCCCAGGTTGCCGCGCGCCGCATTCTGCGCCAGCGTCCCCCGGCACGCACCGTGCCTTTCGGCAACCAGATGGCCCAGCGCCCGCCGCTTCGCGCCGAACGCAGCTATCTCCGCCTGGTGAAGGGCGGTCAGGAAAGCGCCTGACGGCACTTCCGTTCGCGCAAACGAAAAGGGCCGGTGCATCGCACCGGCCCTTCGTCATTTCAACGATCCCGGCCTGCTCAGGCAGCCGAGCCCACGCGGTCTTCCGCGATCGTCACATCTTCCGGCGGCAGCGGCTTCTTGCCGAGGATATCGTCGGAAATCTTCTCCGCGATCATGATGGTCGGGGCATTGGTATTGCCGCCCACCAGCGTCGGCATGACCGAGGCGTCGATCACGCGCAGGCCTTCCAGCCCGTGCACGCGGCAGCGTTCATCCACCACCGCCATCTCGTCATGGCCCATCTTGGCCGTGCCGACGGGATGATAGATGGTCTCGGCCGTGTCCCGGATCCAGCCATCGATTTCGGCATCGGACTGCTTGTCGGCGCCCGGCCAGAATTCCGGACCGCGATAGGCGTCCATGGCGGGCTGCTCCAGGATGTTGCGCACCATGCGCGTCCCGTCGCGCATCACGCGCAGGTCGTTTTCCGATTCCAGATAGTTGGGCTGGATCAGCGCATGATCGGCCGGATTGGCCGATTGGAGGCCGATATAGCCGCGGCTTTCCGGACGGAGCTGGCAGACATGGACGGTAAAGCCATGCCGGTCGGACTGCTGACGCGCATGGTCGCGCATCATGGCTGCCACGAAATGGATCTGCACATCGGGGATTTCCAGTTCCGGACGCGTCTTCAGGAAGGCGCCGGATTCAAGCCCGTTCGACGTCGCGACACCCGACTTGAAGAAGGTGTACTGCATACCCGCCATCAGCATGCGCAGCGGGTTCGACATGGAATGCAGCGTAATGGGCTGCGTGCATTCATAGATGATCGTGCAGTCCAGATGGTCCTGCATGTTCTGACCGACGCCCGGCAGGTCGGCGACCGTCTCGATGCCGAACTTCGACAGATAGTCGCTCTTGCCCACGCCCGACAGCATCAGCACCTGGGGCGAATTGACGGCGCCGCCCGACAGCAGCACTTCCGCCTCCGCATGCGCGGTCTTCACCTGCCCCTTCTGCGTGTATTCGACGCCGATGGCGCGCTTGCCCTCGAACAGGATGCGATTGGTCAGCGCTTCGGTTTCCACCGTCAGGTTCGGCCGGTCGAGTGCCGGTACGAGATATCCCTTGGCGGCGCTGCACCGCTGGCCGTTCTTGATGGTGTGCTGATAAGGCCCCACGCCTTCCTGCTGCGGACCGTTGAAGTCATCCGTATAGGGATAACCGGCCTGCTTGCCGGCTTCCACGAAGGCATCGAACAGCACATTGGTCTTGCGCGAATTGGAAACGCCGAGCGGCCCCTCTCCGCCATGAAAGGCGCTATTGCCGTTTTCATTGCCTTCGGAGCGGCGGAAATAGGGAAGCACATCGGCAAACCCCCAGCCTTCGAGCCCCATCTGGCGCCACATATCGTAATCGCGCCCATGGCCGCGGATATAGATCATGCCGTTGATGGAGGACGAACCGCCCAGCACCTTGCCGCGCGGCCAGAACAGCTTGCGGTTGTTCAGGTGCTTCTGCTCTTCGGTGTAGTAGTACCAGTTCTCTTTTTCGCCACCGATCAACGATCCCACACCGGCGGGCATGTGGATCATCATGTTCTTGTCCTTGCCTCCGGCCTCCAGCAGCAGAACCTTGTTGTTCGGATTTTCGGTCAGCCTTGCAGCCAGCACACAGCCTGCGCTGCCGGCGCCGATAATGATGTAATCGTACTTACTCATCGTTTCCTGTCCCTGTTGTCGCCGGGGGGAGGCCATCTAAGGGCCCTTCGTGGATACCTGCCGTCCGCGCGGCAGGCCCGGTTGTTCCGGTGTCCGCGGCATTCGCGTAGTTGAAAACCCCGTCCCAGACGGCCGGTCCGGGGCGGGCTTGGCCCGATATTCCGGAATCGCCCAAGCTGACGCAAGCGTCAATTTGGAAATTCCCGTCTCATGTGGGCAGTTTGCCGAAAGCCCCTACGTCTTTCGGCAATACAAATTGTGCCTCCGCATCGGACGGATTACCAGTTCTGAACACTTCATATGTAGGGCTTTGTTAACGCTGACCCCTCTATTATTGAACCTGAGCAAACCCCTCGATTCCGGAAAATTCGGTTTGGACATGGCCACTGAAGCACACGAAGAACGCCGCCGCTACGAGCGCGTCGCCATCGAGGCGAAAGGCCGTTTTCTCGCGCCGGACGGAACCGAGCACCAATGTACGCTGCGCGATATGTCGCTCGGCGGACTTGGCATCTCCTCCGACTACGAAGCGCAGCCGGGAGACCGGGTCATCATCTATCTCGATAATTTCGGCCGCTTCGAGGGCAATATCGTGCGGACATTCGAAGGCGGCTTCGCCATCGAAACCGTCATCAACGGCCCGCGCCGCGAACGCATTCAGGAACGTCTCGCCTCCTACGCGCGTGGCGAAGGCGATGCCGCGACCAGCCGCCGGACCTTCCAGCGCTATGCCGCCGGCGAAGCCGGCGTCGACACGAGGTCGATGCTCCAGATCGACGGCGCACAGCCCATCGAATGCCGGATCATCGATATGTCCCTTGGCGGTGCCCAGGTCGAGATCCAGGACCGGCCGCCCATCGGCACGCCGGTCATGCTCGGCCGGATGAAGGGCCGCATCGTCCGTCATACCGAAGAAGGTATCGGCATCCAGTTCATCGACGTGCCGGAACACGCATCGGCGCTGTCCAAGCCGTTCGGCTGACCTCTCGACACGCCCCTCGCCTATTCCAGACCGGCTTCGAGCCCCGCCCTTCAAGGCGGGGTTTCGTCTGTCCCCACCCCTGAAGAAGCGCCAACCCCGCCCATACCGGAGGCCTCGGGCCAAAAATCGAGGGTCCCCGAAAATTTTTTCGATGGCGGTATTTCCTAACGAAATGTGGATTTAGGGCCTTGTTTACCCACAAAATAGGCGGTCCGCTACAAGCTAAGTCACCGTAATTTCGGGATCTTTGCCTCCTGCCAAAACGAGAAATTCGATTAAAAATCGACTAGATAAAATTTGAATCGACTGTTCTTCAAACACGCTTTTCATTTGCCTTAAACCGGCTCGTACCGGTTAAACGCCGTCAAACCTCTCATACGCAATATGCCCATCAAGGGGAGCCCAGAAGGGGCTCCTTACCGCCCGCTAAGGCGGGCAAGAGATTGGGCATAGAAAATGGTGTGGTGGAAATATCTCGCCGCGATGGCGGGAGTGTGCCTGACGCTGGGTGGTTGTCAGGCACCGGAAGATTCATTTGCAACGGGAAAGGCCTTCGATACAGGCAATAGCACATCCGGCATTCAGCTGGCCTCGGCCAGGATGCCGTCCGGACGGCAGGTGATGCCGCCCTATGGATATATCGGCTTTTGCCTGCGCGACCCGAAGGCATGCGAAGGCGGCACCGATGCGCCTCGCGACATTGCGATGAATGCGCAGAAATGGGCCGAACTCAACAAGGTCAACGATTGGGTGAACCAGAACGTGCCGGAATATGAGGACCGCCAGCTTTTCGGACGCTCCGAATGGTGGACCGTCGCAGACCCGAAGATCGGCGGTGATTGCGAAGACCTCGCGCTCCTCAAGCAGAAGATGCTTGAAAAACGCGGCTGGCCCGCAGAGGCGCTGAGCATCGCCGTCGTCCGGGAGTGGAATGGCGCCGGCCATGCCGTGCTCGTCGTCGCCACCGACAGGGGCGATGTCGTGCTCGACAACAAGACCTGGAAAATCGAACCCTGGAAGGACACGCCCTACACCTGGGTGAAGAAGCAGTCCCGCAAGCGGCCCTATGTCTGGGTAAGCCTCGATCCGGCGAAACCGGCCCGCCTTGCCGATGCCTCGCTGCCGCCCTTGGGCGCCGAACCGCCCTTCCTGACGGCCGCGCGCCGTGTGACCACGGCAAGCAAGGAAGCGCGCATGCAGAAAAGGGAAGAGAGCGCCGGGCTGCGTTCCACGATGACGGACGACGAATCCGGCGCCGGAGCCCGCGCCAAGGGCGACCTGCCGACGGCAACCCTGTCCCTCAACTGACCCCAGGCCGGGCCGATGCGCCCAACATCGTCCGGCCGAAAGAGGCTGGCCCCGCCGTTCCCCCCGGCGGGGCCGGCTGTTTTTCGGCCTCATCTGCAAACGCACTCGTAAACGCATCCGGTCCGGCCTGGCTGTGCCGCATTGACACAAACTTAAGACACACCCTTTAGTATACATCCATCGATCTACACACGTATCGGTCGCAATCGCAGCAACCACCGGACGAGACAAGAGAGATGGTGCAACGGACAAACCGGCCTTATGCCCGCGCGGCACGGCTCGGCTCTATTCTGGTCCTGCTCGGCCTGGCGCTTCAGCCCGCCACGCCGCCGGGCCTTGTCACCGGCACGGCCTCGCAAATACCACGCGATGCCACAGCCCCCGCACCAGGAGAGCGGTCCGTCGAAAGCGGCGCATTGCTGCCCGTTGGCCGTCAGGTCATGCCGCCTGCGGGCTATATCGGCTTCTGCCTGAGAAATCCGGCCGGGTGCACGGGCGGCAGCGACCACCCCGCCCCCATGCATCTGTCGTCGGAGCGGTGGCGGGAACTCAACGACATCAACGACTTTGTGAACAGGTCCATTCCCGAGCGGGACGATCTCTCGCTCTATGGAATGCGGGAATACTGGGCCTATGCCGATCCCGACCGGGGCGGCGACTGCGAAGACCTTGCGCTTCTGAAACAACGCCTGCTCACGGAGCGCGGCTGGCCGCTCACGGCGCTTTCCGTCGCCGTGGTCCGCCAATGGAACGGCGAAGGACATGCCGTTCTGCTGGTCGCCACCGATCGCGGCGATCTCGTGCTCGACAATATGACCTGGAAAATCCTGCCCTGGCGACAGGCGCCCTATGAATGGCTGATGCGTCAGTCGCATCGCCGGCCCTATATCTGGGTCGCGCTGGATCCGGATGGCGAGGACGGGCCGGCGGTTCTCGCGAACCTGCCGCCGCCCGGCACCGAGCCGCCTTTCATGGCGGCGGCCCGGCGCTTCAAGCAGATGACGGCCTCGCTGGCGGAAACGCGCGCCGCCGCGACGCCCTGACGGGACTTACCTGCCCCTTCTCACTTGCCTTTCCACTGCGGCTTGCGCTTCTCGGCAAAGGCCCGCGGACCTTCGATGAGGTCTTCCGATTTGAAAAGCGCGGCAACGGAGGGATATTTGCCTTCGACCGCCTTCTTGAGATCGGCCTCGTCCAGACCGCGATAGACGGATTCCTTGGAAGCCCGGATCGACATCGGCGAACATTCCGCAATGAGCCCCGCCCACCGCTTCGCCGCATCGAGCAATTCCGCCTGCGGCACGACCTCGTTCACGAAACCGAGTTCCTTGCCTTCTTCGGCGGAGACCTGACGGCCGGTGAGGATCATGCCCATGGCCTGTTTCACCGGGATCTGGCGTGGCAGACGGTGCAGGCCGCCGGCCAGCGCGGCAAGGCCGACTTTCGGCTCAGGCAGCGCGAATTTCGCATTGTCCGATGCAATGATGAGATCGCAGGCCAGCGCAATCTCGAAACCGCCGCCCATGGCAACGCCGTTCACCGCCGCGATAACCGGCTTGGTGATGTTGTAGCGCGCCGTAAGACCGGCAAAGCCCGTCGCCGGCACTTCCATCTTGCCGCCTTCTGCCTGAAAGCGCAGATCGTTGCCGGCGCTGAACGCTCTTTCGCCCGCGCCGGTGATGATGGCCACCCAGAGATCGTCATCGGCTTCGAAATCGTTGAAGATTTCCTCCAGCTCGAAATTCGCCGGCGGATGCAGCGCATTCATGCGCTCGGGCCGGTTGATCGTTACGACGAGAACATTTCCCTCGCGCTCCGCGGTGCAGAATTCTGTACCCATTTTTAGATCCATCCCTGTCGGCGGTCGCCCCGCCGGGGCGCCGCAAATAGCTGTTGAAACGGGACTTTTCTGCCCGTTTGGCCGCCGATCCTGCCCCTGCTCTCCGTATGGAGCAAGTTTCCGGCAATTGACCTCGCGTTAACCAAGTGGTTCTAGGCTTCATTATCACCCCCTTCGCGGCCAATGCGGGGGGATCGCGGCCACACCCGTTTTCCAGGTTGATTCTGCACAGTCATGAGCGCGGCAAATCCCACAGGACAAGACATGTCGGCCGGTGAGAGCCCCGAGGCGGAAACCCGCTGGACGCTCAAATATGGCGACAGGATTTACGGCCCCTACTCGTTTCAGGCGATGCAGACATATATCGCCGAGGGGCGTATCGCAGGCCATAGCCTGATCGCGCCCGAAGGCACGCCGCTCGCCGCTGCCGACTGGCGCCGCGCCGACGAAGTTCCCCATTTCACGAATTTCTTTGCTCTGGGGGGCAAGGACCTCGGGGGTGAAGCCCACCGGCATGAAGGCGAACAGCAGGAGGCCGAATACCCGGTCACCCAAACCAACCGCCCCGTCATCGACGGCACGGAAGCCCGTCCGAAATACGGCCCGGGCAAGGGGCAGCAGGACCGCCGCAAACGGCCCGAAAGCAGCAACTTCATGATCGTGCTCGATGTGAAGTCGCGCTATGCGGGCCCGCTCGAACAGTCGATCATGTCGCTCGGCCCCGCCTACAAGCTGGCGCCGAATGTCTGGTGCGTGAACGCCGCGCCGGATTTGACGGCCCCGGCCCTTCTCAACGATCTGAGCCAGCATATCGGATCGACCGATACGATCTTCGTGGTCGACGCGACGCGGGACCGCGCCGCGTGGAACTCGCGCGGACCGGAAGTGGACGCCAAAATCCGCAAGGTCTGGCGCCGTCCCATCTGAAACCCGGCTGCCGAACGTCACGATTTGACGACAGCGGGCCTTTATCGGCCCGCGCGCGGGTGACATTGCGCCTTGGCGGATGTTAGGCTTGCCGCCGATAAGGGCTTTCAGCACATGGCTGAAGGCCCGTTTTGTTATCCGGATATTGCATGTTCGCCGCGAGGCTGCGGGCATGCGGAAAGGTAAATTGTGGCAGCAGCAAATGGCGATACGGTCCGCGTCCACTATACGGGCAAGCTCAGCGACGGCACTGTGTTCGACAGCAGCGCGAATGGCGAGCCGATTGCATTCGCGGTCGGAAGCCAGACGGTCATTCCCGGCTTCGAGCAGGAAGTGGTCGGCATGGAGCCCGGTGAGAGCAAGACCTTCACCATTCCCAGCGAGCAGGCCTATGGCGAGCATGATCCCCGCCTCGTGCAGGAAGTGCCCCGTACCGAACTTCCCGCGGAAATGGAAATCCAGCTCGGCATGCGCTTGACCGCGACCGCGCAGGACGGCCGCGAGATCCCGCTTGTGGTGACGGAAATGTCGGACGAAGCCGTTCGCCTGGACGCCAATCATCCGCTGGCCGGCAAGGACCTGACCTTCGAGATCGAACTCGTCTCGGTCGACTAGGACCGCGCTCGCATCGCTTTTTAACGCCGGGGCCGCGCAAGCGGCAGCGGAGCGGAGAGAGTAGTCCGCATATCCGCACCCGGCGTTTCCACCTCACGGCCAGCCGCCCCGGCACCATCCGGTCGGTCGGCCGGGGGCACGCTCCCCGAAGACTCAACCTCGGACAAGGACGGACGCGAGAGCGGCACAAGCACCTGCCCGCGAACCTCTTCCGTCCCGGCCGATGCATCGTCGGACATATCCGGCGGCAAATCGGCAGGCGGCGCAGTGACGGCCGCCTCCCCCTTTGCCGCACCCCCCAGCAAGACCGTCGCATCCTGCCAGCGCAATATGAGCGGCCCGCCAATGGCGCTTACATCCGCGCAGCGCGCCTGCGGCATCCGCCCCCGCGCGCATTGCACGGTCGAGCGCACAAGCTGCATCTCGAACTTGGCGCGGCGCAGGAATTCGCCGAAATGCTTCTTGTCCTGCACGTCCTTCACGAGCCGGAGAATTTCTCGGCAATCGGCGGTCTGGCGATCAAGCAGTTCGTCCAAGGCCGCTTGCGGGAAAACATCGTTGGGCGGTCCGCTTCGGCAGATACGCCAGATGACATCCACGCTGGCATAATCGTAAAGCAGAATAAGCGCCCGCATATCGTCCGGCAGCGCCGCATATTGGCGCGCCACATCGCGTGGCGACCATTCCGTATAACGATCGACGAAACGCACGACATCGACCGGCGCTTGTGGCGCGGGGCGATAATCGGGCGATGACGCTTTGCGGGCGTCTTCGTTCAGGAAGGAATATTCCCGCGCCGAAGCAATATCGGGCAGGCCCTTCGCATTGGACGGAATGAAAAGGAATTGAACACCGAGGGGCCGCTTCTCAAGATGAAAGAAGGCGGCGGATGCCTTGCCGCCAATAATCAGAGAGCCTTCCGCGCCCTTCGCCGAACGCTCGCCCGACAGGCGGTATTCGAGCCCCTCGCGCGGCCGGAACGCACCTTCGATGCGCTCCCCCGTTTCGTTGAGCACGAGCGACATGCCCGCCCCGGCACCGATCCCCTCATAACGTCCCGACAGCCCGGCGGCGCTGAGTGGCAAGGCGGATGCCGCCAGCAGAAGAATCGCCAGCAACACCCCTTGCAGGAACGGCGGGACGCGACCGTACGAAAACCACTCTCCAGCCTGATCCGCCCCGCCCCGCATCCGCTCTCCTTCGGCTTACTTGCCCTTGAACTCGGGCTTGCGCTTTTCGATGAAGGCCGTCATGCCCTCGCGCAGATCTTCCGTCTTCATCAGCGGCAGAAGCTGGAGATAGACGTGATGGACATGCTCCGGGAACGGCTCGTTCAGCCCCATCCGCATCATGCGCTTCGACGCCTGCACGGCGAGCGGCGCATTGGCGGCGATCTCCCCGGCCATTTCCATGGCGCGCTCCATCAGCTTTTCATTGTCGACCACTTCCGAGGCAAGTCCCCATTCGACCGATTCCTCGGCGCTGAGCGTGCGGCCGGTGAAAATGAGTTCCGCCGCCTTGGACCAGCCCAGCAGACGCGGCAGGATCCAGGTGCCGCCCGATTCCGGCACCAGCCCGCGCTTGGTGAAGGCCGCGGCAAGTTTCGCCGACTTCGCCATGATACGAATATCGCAGCCCATCGCCGTATCCATGCCATAGCCCGCCGCGCCGCCATTCAGCGCACAGATGGTCGGCTTCTCCATCGCCTGAAGCACCGTCGGCGGCGTGTACTTCAGATCGAGCGAGGTCGGCTGCGACGCGCCGGTCAGAATACCGCCGCCCTGCCCGGGCCTCAGGTCGAGCCCGGCGCAAAAGGCGCGTCCCGCCCCCGTCAGCACGACGACGCGCACATCCGGATCGCCATCCGCTTCCAGCAGACAATCCGTAAGCTGATTGAGCATGGACGCGGAAATCGTATTCATCCGCTCCGGCGCATTGAGCGTGATGGTCGCGATATGATCCGCAACCTCGTAAAGCACCTCCTGTGGTGCCGCGGTGCTGTCCTCGGCAACGCTCATGGTCTCAACTCCCTGATCTGTTGTTTCAAAGCCGTTTCATTAATGACGGTCGGGACAGTCTATCAGCCGATAGCGCCCCGTCTAACGCCGATCCCTCACTCGCAGGCCGGGCCCTCAAGCGCCGGGTAGAGCACCCGGTCGCCTGCGGAAATGTCTCGCGCAGCCAGTTCTCCCGCGCCGACCTCCAGCACGGCGAAGACATCCCTGTCCGGACCGATCCCCGCGAGCGAATAGGGCTCGGTCCCGGCCGCGATATCCAGAATATCGCCATTGCGATCCAGAAACGCGATGTCGAGGGAAACCGGCGTATCCTTCATCCAGAAGCTGACCCGCCGGCAGCCCTCATAGATAAAGAGCATTCCCTGCCCCCGCGGCAGCGTCTCGCGCCCCTGAAGCCCGCGCAGCCTTTCGGCATTATCGTCGGCGATTTCAACCTGGAAATCATGCCTGCCGCCCTGCCCGGCGATAGCGAGCGGGCGAAGCCCCTCCGAACCCGCCTGAGCTTCCGCCGCCATCGCGCAAGACGGCAGCGAAACCGAGAGCAGCGCGGCGAGAAGGACCAGCCGGCGCATCAGCCGATTTTCTTCAGGCCGCCCGCATAGCGCTTCCAGTTCTGCACATAGTGCTCGGCGGAAAGGCGCAGCGCTTCATACTGTTCTTTCTCCAGCGTCCTGACCACCTTGCCCGGCGCGCCCAGTACCATGGAATAGTCAGGGATTTCCTTGTTCTCCGCGATCAGCGTATTGGCGCCGATCAGGCAGCCTTTCCCGATCTTGGTGTTGTTGAGAATGATGCTGCCGATACCCACCAGACTTCCCTCGCCGATCGTACAGCCATGCAGCATCACCATATGACCGATGGTCACGTCCTTCTCGATGGTGAGCGGCGATCCCATATCGGTATGCAGCACGGAGCCGTCCTGCACATTGGAGTTTTCGCCGATGGTGATGAGCTCATTGTCCCCGCGCAGAACCGCGTTGAACCAGACGCTGGCATTCTTCTCCAGCTTCACATTGCCCATGACCTGCGCATCCGGCGCGACCCAATAGTCGCCCTCGCCCGGTAGAATCGGCTGCGTGTCGCCCAGCGCATAGATGGCCATGTCTTTTACTCCCTGTTCTCGGTTCTCTTTGCCCGCGACTATGCCCGCTCATGCGCTGCGCGCCAATAGCGCGGTCATCCGCTTGTCATTCAATCGTCATGGGCCAACCATAGCTTTTCGGCCTGCTTTGAAATCAGGAGAGCATGATGGCGGATGGCGATTCTTTCGACCGGCAACTGGAAACGGCTGACGACGAACCGGCCGCAAGGGAAACGGCGCCCTCGCTGAACGAAATCTGGGACCGGCGCATCGGCCGTCGCGGCCTCCTGAAAGGAATGCGCAATGCCGCCCTGCTGGCCGGTGTGGCCTCCGCGCCTCTGGCGCTCGCCGCCTGCGACGATACCGGCGAACCGCAGAAGGCCGCCGAACCGGAAAAGCCGAACCCCACCCGCTTCAAATTCACTGAAATCGAGCATGGCGTGGATGAAACCCATCATGTCGCGCGCGGCTATCGCGCCGAGCCCATCCTGCGCTGGGGCGACCCGATCCTGAAGGACGCCCCGGAATTCGATCCGATGGAACAGACCGCCGCCGCCCAGCGCCGGCAATTCGGCTACAACAACGACTATGTAGGCTTCGTGCCGCTTCCCTATGGCACCGATGCAAGCGACCGGGGCCTTCTCTGCGTCAATCATGAGTTCACCTCCGATCCCGTCATGCTGCCCGGCATCGCCGGCAAGGACCCGCGCGAAGTGCTGACGCGCGAGCAGGTGGACGTGACCATGGCCGCCCATGGCGGGTCCATCGTCGAGATCCGCCGCGACGAAAACGGAAACTGGAAACCCGTACCGGACAGCGATTTCAACCGCCGCATCACGGCTCTCGATACGCAGATCGAGATCGCCGGCCCCGCCGCGCATCATCCGCGCATGCGCACCGGCGAAGACCCGGTCGGCGGCACCGTCATCGGCACGTTCAACAATTGCGCCGGCGGCATCACGCCCTGGGGCACCTACCTCATGGCCGAAGAGAATGTGAACATGTACTTCATGGGCGACCCCGAAGGGCACCCGGAAGCCGACAAGCTGAAGCGCATGGGCATTCCCACGACCATGTATGGCTGGGGCCGTTTCCACAAACGCTTCGACATTTCTCAGGAGCCCAATGAGCCGAACCGCTTCGGCTGGGTGGTGGAAGTCGATCCGCTGAACCCGACCGCACAGCCCAAAAAGCGCACGGCGCTCGGCCGCTTCAAACATGAAGGTTGCGAAAGCATCGTCGCGCAGGATGGACGCCTCGTCGTCTATATGGGCGACGATCAGCGCTTCGAATATCTCTATAAATTCGTCAGCCGGGACCCGGTGGATCTGGTCAACCGCGAGGCCAATGCCGACCTGCTGGATTACGGCACGCTCTATGTGGCGCGCTTCAACGAGGACGGCACCGGCAAATGGCTTCCTCTGGTTTACGGCTGGGGCCCGCTGACGGAGGAAAACGGCTTCCGGTCGCAGGCCGATGTCGTCATCGATGCGCGCCTGGCCGCCGACCTCATGAAGGCCACTCCCATGGACCGCCCCGAAGACGTGCAGCCCAATCCGGTCACCAACCGCGTTTATGTCTCGCTGACCAACAACAACAAGCGCAAGCAAGACCAGACCGACAAGATGAACCCGCGTGCGAAAAACGAATGGGGCCAGATCGTCGAAATCGAACCCTTCGCGCAGGACCACGCCGAGGAGGTGTTCGGCTGGAACATGGTCGTGCTGTGCGGCAATCCCGCCGACGAAGCGACAGGCGCAAGCTGGAACGACGAAACCTCGGAAAACGGCTGGTTCGCCTGTCCCGATAATCTCGCCGTGGACAAGGCCGGCCGTCTCTGGGTCGCCACCGACCAGGGCCGCGCATGGCCGGAGGTAACGGGCTCGGCGGACGGTATCTTTGCGCTGGAGACGGAGGGCGAGTATCGCGGCACGGGCCGCATGTTCTTCCGCGTGCCCGTTGGCGCCGAAATGTGCGGCCCCTGCTTTACGCCGGACAGCGCCACCCTCTTCGTGGCCGTCCAGCATCCCGGCACCGACGGAACCGGATCTTTCAAGGGCTTCGAACGCAAGTCCACATTCGAAGATCCGGCCACGCGCTGGCCGGATTTCAGGGACGACATGCCGCCCCGCCCCTCCATCGTTGCCATCACGCGCGAGGATGGCGGCGAAATCGCGACCTGAGCGGCCCCGGGAGCCTCAAGGTTGCGTCAGGCAGCCCGATGGCCCAAGCTGGCACATGGGGCACGGAATGACGCGGCAAAACCATCGCGCGGCAAGCGATGAGGTGGGGGCAGTCCATGCGTGGCGTACTGACGATCATCCTTCTTCTGGTGGCGGCACCTTTCATATTCATTTTCGCTCTGCAGAAGGGCTGGCTTGAAGGCTATGTCAATCCTGATGACATTCCGGCCGAACCCTTCATCCGGGCCGAACTTGCCAATGACACCAATGGCGCGGATCTGAGCCGCCGTATCGACAGCGCGCTCGATGAGGACCGGTTCGACGATGCGGTGATGTATCGCGACATTGCAAGCTACATGAACATGCCGCTCGATCCCGACACCGAGGCCCGCCTGAAACAGGAAGAAGGTCTGCCCGCCACCCTGCTGCGGTCTACCGGCGGGTTCTTTTCCGGCTTCGTCACCGGCGAGGGCGACGACACCGCCTCCATGGCCGGCGCCATCACCTCCGACCTCACCGTGGTCGGCGATGTGCGCGACATCGGGTCGGAAGGCGGCAAGATGATCCAGGGCGAGGACTATTCTCAGTTCATCCTCGGCCTGTCCGTGGTCGGCCTTGCCGCAACGACCGCCACAGTGGCGACGGGCGGCGGCGGCCTGCCCGCCCGGATCGGGGTCTCCATTCTGAAAGTCGCGAAAAAAGCAGGCCGCATCACCGAAGCCTTCGCGAAGAACGTTGCGCGGCTCCTGCGCGAGGCGGTCAATTTCGACAGGCTTCGTGATGTATTGCGCTCGACGGACCTCGCCAACACCTCCGCCACGCGCCGCGCGGTGAGCGAATATGCCGACACGGTCTCCTTTGCGAAGGTAACGCCCCTGCTGGACGATGTAGCTGCCCTGAACAGGACCGCCGGTCCCGCCGAAACCGTCCGTCTACTGAAATATGTGGACAATACGGACGACCTCGCCCGCCTCTCCAAAATGAGCGGCAAGCTCGGCACCAAAACCCGTGGCATTATCGAGATCACCGGCAAGACGAGCCTCAGGGCCTTCAAGTCGGTCGCCAACCTCGTCCTGCTGGCTCTTCATTGGATCTGGGAAATCGGCGCGGCCATCGGCGCCATGTTGTTCGGTGGCGTGGTGCGCTCCGTGCGCAAGCGCCGCCGCCAGCGGCGCATCTTCACCTAGGCAATGGTGGTGAGCACGATATCGAGCACCAGCATCCCTGACAGGAAGCTCCAGCCCGACGCGATGCAGCCGGAAAGAAGCAGCCAGTAAGGCGGGCGGTTTTCATAGACTTGCGCCATCATCGCATTCCGCATGATGACCACCGGGCCTGCGAAAACCAGCGTCAGAATGCCGAGGATCTGCATTCTCGCATTCTCGGAAATGAGGTGGAAGCTCGCTGGCTTGTTCGTCACAAGCCTGTAGAAGCTGCCCGTCAGCCCACCCGACACATATCCCGTCGCCACACAGAAGAGAAACACCATTATCGAACTCATTGCCACTTATCGCCCCCAGCCACCCGTTATTCGCCTGAGTCGAGCCGCGCCACACGCTGCCGTGCCGCCCTGTCATCACGAATTGTCTTATTGTCGATGGAAGTCTTGTTGTTGAGAAGATCGACCGCGAAGCGCTGCACCTCGCTACGGACCCGACCCACGACTGCATCCGGCACGACCTGCCGGTCGAGCAGTTGCACTACATCCGGCCGGCTGACCGCCGCGACAAACGCTTTCGCCGCGCCCCGCCTTGCCGTCTCGCCGATATCGCCCAGCACCGTCTCTGCCGGCACCGTCTCTGACTGTACGGCGCCTTCCGATACCTGATCGTCAGGCCCCAGATCGAACACCATGCCCCCCACCCTGCAGGCCCGGAAATCCGGTGCGCAGGCAAAGGCCATCTGGTCGAGCCAGGCAAGACCGTCCGGCCCCGCGGCCCGGTCCACGGCCCCCCGCACAGGGCCGATATAGGCACCGAATGCGACGGTCATTCCCGCGGCCAGGATCAGTTTTGTAAGTGCTCCACTCATGCGCCCTTATCCGCAAGGGTGGTGCCAGTTCTCACCGCCATGAACCCAAGCACGGGATGCCGGAAATGATCTTTTAATTTCAGTGAGTTAAAGAGATAAGGGAAAGCGGGCGGCAAAGCCGTGCGCCCGGACGTTCCGCTTTGTGCCGTGCAGGATTGAATCTCTGTGCCAGCACGGTACAGGATGGCCCGCGACAAACGCCCCGTAATACGCCCGGGAAAACGAAGAGGGAGGACAGGTCCTTGTCATATGGAAGGCGGTCGAACGAGGAACTGGTGCATGAGCGCCCGGCCTGGATCATCCCGGCCGCCGTCGCCGCGGGTGTGCTGATCCTTTCCGGCTTCTTCCTCTATTACTATTTCGGCCCGACCACGAAGGAGTTGCTCGGCCTCGACCCGCGCGCCAGCATCGACGGCACGCCCGTGGAAGCCATCGTCGCGGACCGGCGCTTCCTGATCCCCGAAAACTATACGCGCTACCCGGCCCAGCGCAGCGGCGGCGCCCGGCGCGAGATAGACATGCACGCCCTCTGGCCCGACATGGCGCCCTACTCCGCCGAGCATGAGCAGGATTTCGCCAATAACGGTCCCGACTCGGACGTGATCTTCTTTTCGTTCAAGGAAACCGAAACGCCGCTCTCGACCGACAAGCGGCTGAAGAACATCTATTCGAAATATCTTGCCTCGCCCAAACCGGAAAAGGACGCAACCGGCCTCGAACGCTTCGCCTTCCGGGAGGACTCAGGGTACGGCGACCAGTTCATGCTGGTGGGACAGGATGCGGACCAGCACACGCTGCTGCTCACCTGCGATCGCGACATGCCGCTGGTGGAAAGCCCCAATTGCAGCCGCACGCTTCTCATCGCCCCGAATCTGGAGCTGACCTACCGCTACAAGCGGACGCATCTGAAGGATTGGGCCGAAATCGACCGGAGGATCCGCGCCCTGGCGGCATCCTTCGACACGACCCGGAAGGTCGACGGCCTGCAAGGCTCTTTCACCGACTGAAGAGCCTTGTCCGGGCCGGACTACTCGGGAAGGTCGAAATCGAGGATCGCCATATTGAAGGCGTAGGAAATCTCGCCCTCGTCCTCGTCGCGGAAGATCACGCCGATGAATTCATCGCCGATATAGACCTCGCCGGAATCGTCCCTCTGCGGGCGCTGACGGACCTCGATGGAGGGCAGCTCGAACTTCGTCCGCAGATAAGCTTCGAGACGGGTAATTTCTTTGCGATCCAAGGGATCCCCCAATGAGTAATCGGTCCAAAAGTCCTGAAAAGCCCCGAACGGGCTGATTCCGGCGATCCCGGGTTTTAACCAACTGAACCGCCCCGTGCAAACGCGCGGGGCCCGAAAAGCGGCAATTCGCCACGCCGCGGGGCCCCCGGTGCGGCGCTTCGCCCGATGGCTTTCCCCTGCTGCCCCGTGAGATGGTTGTTCGTCCCGAACGAGGCGAAGGCCAGTCCCGATGAAGCGCCGCACGCAAAGAATGCTGATCGTATTCGCAGTCCTGCTGACGGCGGCCGCTGCCTTGTCCTTCGCCATCGCGCCAGAACAGGCCATACGCGGGGCAAGGGCGCCGGATTACCCCACCGCCAGCGTCACCGATCCCATGGTGACACTGGCCGAGGGCCGGATGGATCAGCGGCTGGTATAGCCGCCATCCACCACCATTTCCGAGCCGGTCATGAAGCTCGCCTCGTCGCTGGCGAGGAACAGCACCGCATTGGCGATTTCCTTGGCAATGCCGAGCCGCCCGATGGGATGCAGCATGGTGAGAAGCTCACGCATCTCGTTCGCGCCGACCTGCTGGCCGCCCATCTCGCCTTTCGCCATCACATCCTGCACCAGCGGCGTGTCGATATAGCCGGGATGCACGGAATTGACGCGAATGTCGTATCCCGCTTCCGCACATTCGAGCGCCGCCGACTTGGTGAGCAGCCTGACGCCGCCCTTCGCCGCATTATAGTCCGACGCATTCGGCTGCCCGACCAGGCCCAGAATAGACGAGATATTGATGATGGCGCCGCCACCGCCCGCGCCTGAATATTTCTTGATGGTGCGGATGCCCCATTTGCAGCCGAGGAACACGCTGTCGAGATCGATGGCGATCACATGGCGCCAGCTTTCCAGAGTCTTTTCCTCGATGGAGGTGGAATCGGGCGCAATGCCCGCATTGTTCACCACGATATGAAGCGCGCCGAATTTCTCCTCCGCGAGCGTTACCGCGGCTTCCCACTGCGCCTCGTCGGTCACGTCATGGGCGATAAAAGCCGCCGCCCCGCCCGCATTGGCAATCTCATCGGCAATCGCCTGCCCCGCATCGGCGTCCACATCCGTGCAGACGATGCTGGCGCCTTCTTCCGCGAGCCGCTTTGCCGTTGCCGCGCCGATGCCCTTTGCCGCGCCCGTTACCAGCGCCACCTTGCCTTGAAGCCGTCCCATCCCTGTCTCCTTCTTATGTTCCGAGGATTTTTCTCTTATTGAGCTTTCCCTCATTGTGGCCCGCGCACGCGCCGCTTCCAATCGAGAAAACGACGCCAAGCCGTGCTATAGAGCCCGAAAGCGCTCGAAAAGAGCTTTCCATGAAAGAGCAGAGACAGAGGACCCATGGCCGTCGCACTCATCATCACCTTCGAAACCGACCAGCCGGACAGCATCCTGACCCAGCTCCGCGCCTATAAGGAGCGTGAACTGGACCGCAACGCGCCGGATGGCTTCATAAGCGTCGAATTGAAGGAAGAAGACGGCAAGGTCGTCTATCGCACGGAATGGGCCGACAAGGAGGCAATGGACGAGGTGACGGACAGCGCCCCCTGGGAAGCCAGCCTCGACCTCTGCGACATTTACGCCGATGACCGAAAAGACGAGATTGTGGAGCTATAATGGCTTCACCCATTCACAAATCTCGTTGATCCCATGACAGACGCTGCCGGCTACCCCGCCAACTCCTATTACGTCGCCACGGCAAACGGTATCGAGCCCGTAAGCCCTCTCATGGGCGATGAAAAGGCCGATGTCTGCATCGTCGGCGCGGGCTATACCGGCCTGTCGGCAGCGATCCACCTGGCCGAGCGCGGCTATGCCGTCACCCTTCTGGAGGCCGAGCGCGTCGGCTTCGGCGCCTCGGGCCGCAATGGCGGCCAGCTCGGCACCGGTCAGCGCCACGATCAGGAAACGCTGGAAAAGGAACTGGGCGACGAATGGGCCGCCCGCCTCTGGGAGCTGGCGAAAGACAGCGTCGCGACCGTCAAGGGCCTCATCGAGCAGCATGACATCCAGTGCGACCTGAAACCCGGCGTGCTGCATGCCGCCTGGAAGAAAGGCGATGCGGAGTGGCTGAAAGACGAAGCCGCTCATATGCAGGACAAATACGGCTACGATCAGGTTCGCTACGTCCCGCGCGACGAGATCCGCGGCATGGTCGACACCGACCGCTATTGGGGCGGCAATCTCGATATGGGCGGCGCGCATCTCCACCCGCTCAATTACGCGCTGGGTCTCGCCCGCGCCGCACGCTCGCTGGGCGTGACGATCCACGAGCAATCCCGCGTGGTGGACATCAGCCACACCGATCCCGCCGTCGTGAAGACGGACAAGGGCTCGGTCACGGCGCCGCATGTCGTACTGGCCTGCAACGGCTATCTGGGCAAGCTGGAACCGCGCGTCGCAGGCATGATCATGCCCATCAATAATTTCATCATCGCGACCGAACCCTTGAGCGACGCCGATGCGCGCAAGCTCATTCGAGACGACGTCTGCGTTCAGGACACGAAATTCGTCATCGACTATTACCGTCTTTCCGCCGACAACCGCTTGCTCTTCGGCGGCGGCGAAAACTACTCGCCCAACTTCCCGAAGGACATTGCGGGCTTCGTCAGGAAGCCGATGTCGCTCGCCTTCCCGCAGTTCAAGGATATCCGCATCGACTATGCCTGGGGCGGCACGCTCGCCATCACGCTGAAGCGCATGCCGCATTTCGGCCGGCTCGCGCCGAACCTCATCTATGCGCATGGCTATTCGGGACAGGGCATCAACATGGCGACGCTGGGCGGCAAGCTGGTCGCCGAAGCCGTCGCCGGACAGGCCGAACGCTTCGACTGGATGGCCGATCTCAAAACGCCGAAATTCCCGGGCGGCACGCTACTGCGCTATCCGGGCCTTGTGGCCGGCATGCTCTGGTATGCGATGAAGGACCGTCTGCCGGGCTAGCGGCATTCTCTTTACTGTCATCCCGGCTTTATGCCGGGACCCAGGGGCGACAGGCGCAGAGCAAGAGGCCCTGGCCCCCGGGACAAGCCCGGGGTGACAACAAGAAATTGATTTCAGGACTGGCCGTAACCGCCTACTGCCCCGACCCTTCATCCGCTTCCGGGATGACATGGTCCATGGCATGGCTCGGCTTGTCGCAGCCCGCGCAACCCACGATCTTCGCAGGCACGCCCACCGCCGTGCAGCCTTCCGGCACGTCATGCAGCACAACGCTGCCCGCGCCGATGCGGCTGAACTCGCCGATCTGGATATTGCCGAGCACCTTGGCGCCCACGCTGATGAGCACGCCGCGCCCGACCTTGGGGTGACGGTCGCCCTGCTCCTTGCCGGTACCGCCCAGCGTCACGTGATGCAGCATGGACACGTCGTCGCCCACCACAGCCGTCTCGCCGATCACAATGCCGGTAGCATGGTCGATGAAAATGCCGCGCCCGAGTCGCGCCGCCGGATGAATGTCCACCGCGAAGAGGTCTGAAATCCGGTTCTGCAGGAAGAGCGCGATGGCCTTGCGCCCCTGCCCCCAGAGCCAATGCGCCACGCGGTAGGACTGGAGCGCGTGGAAGCCCTTGAAGTAGAGGATGGGCTGGATATAGGTGCTGCAGGCCGGGTCGCGCTCGTAATAGGCGACGACATCGGCCCGCGTGCTTTCGCCGATCGAGGCATCCGCCTTCAGCGCTTCGTCGAACAGCTCGCGAAGCTGCATGGAATGCACTTCGTCATTCCCCAGCTTCTGCGCGAGGTGATAGGAGAGCGCATCGTTGAAGGTACGGTGATTGAGAATGGTCGCGTAAAGGAAACTGGCGAGAATCGGTTCGCCCGACGCCATCTCCGAGGCTTCCTCGCGCACGCGCTCCCATACCGGGTCGCACACGGCAAGGTTCTGCTTGGCGTTTTCCCTTTCAGCCGGCTTAGACATGGCTCGACCCTTCCCTCTGGCCATTCCCCTGAACGTCTTGTCCATGACAGGTTCGGGGCGCGAAATGCCGCTTTGCGCCTCACCGAAGCATGGCGCAGATTGCTGTGAGATTAACACATAGGGGGCAGGGAAACGAGTTCAATAGAAGAACTGACCCCTGCCCCGCCGCGACGTGAATTTGAGGAAAAGACATGCCCATCGCGAAGGTCGGAGATATCGAAATCCACTATGAGCGCGCCGGAGAGGGCCCCCGCCTCCTCTTCATCTCCGGGACGGGCGGCGATCTGCGCAACAAGCCCAATGTCATGGACGGGCCCCTCCCGAAGCATTTCGACACGCTGGCCTATGACCAGCGCGGCCTCGGCCAGACTGCGAAACCGGATGAGCCCTATTCCATGGCCCAATATGCCGAGGATGCGGTGAACCTGATGAACGCCATCGGCTGGCAGTCGGCCATGGTGATCGGCGTCTCCTTCGGCGGCATGGTGGCGCAGGAACTGGCGATCGCGCACCCGCATGCGGTCGAGGCGATGGTGCTCGCCTGCACCTCGCCCGGCGGTGAGGGCGGCGCCTCCTACCCGCTGCATGAATTGCAGGAAATGACGCGCGAGGAGCGCGCCCGCCACATGATCCCGATTTCGGACACCCGGCATGACGAAGCCTGGGCGAAGGCCAATCCCGACACCTATGAACAGCTCGTCGCCATGGCCGCCGCCGATCCTTTCGCCGACGAGCCGGGTCACGCAATGGGTCAGCGCCGCCAGCTCGAGGCCCGCGCGCAGCACGACACCTGGGACCGCTTGAGCGACATCCGCTCCCCCACCCTCATCTGCGCCGGCAGATATGACGGCATCGCAAAGCCCGAGACCCAGGAGAAAATGGTCTCCCGCATCCCCCATGCCGAGCTCAAATTCTACGAAGGCGGCCACCTCTTCATGCTGCAGGACAAACAGGCCTTCGCGGACATGATCTCGTTCCTGACGGGCGGCGTGATCTGAGCGGCAGGCCGGCGGGTGGATATCAGCGCGTAGAATAGTCCCTATAACCATTTGAAATAGCTGCCGAAAAATACTCCCTCGCCCCGGGCCTTGCTTGTTGCCCTTCCATTAATGCCATACATTACCCCTCAAAATAAGGCTGGCACGCGAGGAGGACGCTATGGGCCGCAAGATACTTTTCATCACGACGGACCAGATGCGCTTCGACGCCATCGGCGCGAACGGCAACAAGGTGGCCCGCACGCCCGCGATCGACAAACTCGCGGCGGAAGGCATCAACTATTCCCGCGCGCATAACCAGAACGTCGTCTGCATGCCCGCTCGCTCCACCATGATTACGGGGCAATATGTCTCGACCCATGGCGTCTGGATGAACGGCGTGCCGCTGCCCGCCGACGCCCCCAGCGTCGCGGCGGAACTGCATGACAGGAAGGGATACAAGACCTCGCTCATCGGCAAGGCGCATTTCGAACCCTTCCTCGATCCGGAACTGAAATTCTATGAAAACCGCATGGCCCGCGTCGGCGAATATGGCCCCCATCGCGGCTTTGACCATATGGAACTGGCGAGCCACTCCCCGCTCATCCTTCACTACAATGAATGGATGAAGAAGCACGACCCGGAAGGGCTGAAGGGCTTCTACCGGAACCTCAACGACAAGTTTCAGGTGAATGCGGCAGGCGGCGGTGAAACGGGCGGCTGCCAGCTTCACTATAACCCGATCAGTCGCGAGCATTATCACACCGACTGGGTGGCCGACCGCACCGTCGCCTGGCTCGATAGTCTGCAGGCGGATGATGACTGGTTCTGCTGGATGTCCTTCCCCGACCCGCACCATCCCTGGGATCCGCCGCAATCGGAACTCAACCGCCATCCCTGGAAGGAAACGCCCCTGCCCGATTTCTATCCGGGCTCGAAGGACAAGATCGAGGACATCCTCAAAGGCAAGCCGCGCCACTGGATGGAATATTACACCGGCGAGCGCGTGACGAATTTCGAGGCGCCGCCGGAATTCCGTCCCTGCGACATGACCGCCGATCAGGTACAGGAGATCAACGCCTTCACCCATGTCGAAAACGAATTGATCGACGAGGCCGTCGCAAAGGTCATGGCGCATATCGAGGCGCGCGGCTGGGGCGACGATGTGGATGTGATCTTCACCACCGACCATGGCGAGTTTCAGGGCGAATACGGCCTCCTCTTCAAGGGTCCCTATCACGTCGACGCGCTGATGCGCCTGCCCTTCATCTGGCGCCCTGCGAAGTCGGCGGGCGTCGCGCCCGGCGCGGTGTCGAAGCCCGTCGGTCAGGTGGATCTGGCTCCCACATTCTGCGAGATCGCCGGCCTCGACGTGCCGGACTGGATGCAGGGCCAGCCGCTCCCGCTCACCGACACGCAGGCCGACAAACAGGGCCGTGAGCGCGTCTTCACCGAATGGGACTGCAAACATGTGGACGGCACCACGGTAAACCTCAGGACCATCCATCGCGACGGCTACACCATCACCGCCTACCTGCCCGGCACCATCTATGACGGCACCGAAGGCGAGCTTTACGACCTGAAGGAAGACCCGCGCCAATGGCGCAACCTCTGGGACGACCCGGCCTATGCCGCGCTGAAATCGGACCTGCTGGCGGATCTGAAAGACCACATGCCGCCCGTCCGCGAGGACAAGCTGGAATTCGTGGCGCCGGTGTAGACCAACAACTGACGCTGTCATTGCCGGGCTCGACCCGGCAATCCAGCGCGTAAATGCGCGGCAACGCCGCTCTGGATGCCCGGGTCGAGCCCGGGCATGACAGGCTGAGAGTGCGCGACACCCGGCCCTCCCCGGTTGCCACCGGCCCCCGCGGCGGCTATGCCCTTTGGGCCGGAAAATTGAGCGAGGTCTCCCATGTCGTCCGCCACACCCGAAATGATCGTGAAGAAGGAAGCCCATATCGGGTGGATGACCTTCAACAATCCCTTGCGAATGAACGCGGTCACGCTGGATATGTGGAAGGCGATCCCGGAGATCGTCGCCGATTTCGAGGCCGATCCCGATATCCGCGTCATGGTGCTGACCGGCGCGGGCGACCGGGCCTTCGTGGCGGGCGCCGACATTTCGCAATTCGAGGAGAACCGCTCCTCCGCCGATGCCGTCAATTCCTATGACGAGATTTCGGGCCGCGCCTTTGCCGCCATCGCGGAAACGAAACTGCCCACCATCGCCATGATCCATGGCTATTGCATCGGCGGCGGCCTCGGCATCGCGCTCTCCTGCGATATCCGCATCGCGGCCGATCACTCCACCTTCGCCATTCCGGCCGCAAAGCTCGGCCTTGCCTATCCGCTGGAAGGCACGCACCGTCTGGTCGAAATCGTCGGCCCCTCCTTCGCCAAGGAAATCTTCTACACCGCCCGCCAGTTCAGCGCGGAAGAAGCCCTGCAGATGGGCCTCATCAATCGCAGCGTGGAAGCGAAAAACCTCGAACAGACCACCCACGCCATGTGCGCGCAGATCGCCGAGAACGCTCCGCTCACCGTGACGGCGGAAAAACGCATCATCGACGAACTGGTGAAGGAGCCGGGCAATTTCGACCGCGCGAAATGCGAAGCCCTCGCCGCGGAATGTTTTTCGAGCGAAGATTACGCGGAGGGCCGCGCGGCCTTCATGCAAAAAAGAAAGCCCCAGTTCAAAGGACGGTAAAGTCCGGGGACACAAACAAGAAAATCTGGAGGAAACATGGGAAGGCTCGACGGCAAGGTCGCCATCATCACGGGCGGCACGAGCGGCATTGGCCGCGGCACGGTGGATCTGTTCCTGAAGGAAGGCGCGAAAGTCGTTTGCGGTGACCTGCAGGACCACAAGGGCGAGGAAATGGTGCGCGAGCTTGGAGACAATTTCTCCTATTGCCGCACCAATGTCGCCCATGAAGCCGAAGTGAAGGCGCTCGTCGAGCATGCCGTGAAGCGCTACGGCAAGCTCGACGTGATCTTCAACAATGCCGGTTTCGGCGGCGTCGGCGGCGAACTCCATGAAATCGACATGGGCGATGCCTTCGACGAAACGGTCGGCGTGCTGCTGAAGGGCGTTTTCCTCGGCTACAAATATGCCGTGCCGGAAATGAAGAAAAACGGCGGCGGCAGCATCATCTCCACCGCCTCCGTGGCGGGCCTTCAGGCGGGCTTCGGGCCGCATGTCTATTCGGCCTGCAAGGCGGCGGTACTGCATCTGGCGCGCTCTGCCGTGCTGGAACTCTCCCCCCTCAACATCCGCTCCAACGCGATCTGCCCGGGGGGCATCGCCACCTCGATCTTCGGATCGGGTCTTGGCCTCGGCACGCAGGTGGCCGATCAGTTCGGGGAATTCATGAAGCCGCGTCTGGCGAAGATCCAGCCCATCGCGCGCGCCGGCTTGCCGAACGACATTGCCGAAACGGCGCTCTTCCTGGCCTCCGACGCCTCGACCTTCGTGACCGGTCAGGCCATCGCCGTCGATGGCGGCCTCACCGCCGGACCGATGAATTCGCTCGGCAAGCGGATCGACTTCGAGGAAACAATCAACGAATTCCTCTCCACCCTGCCGGAAGACATGAAACAGCCCCAGAGCTGAGGTCTCACCTCTGCCAAGGGGCTGGTTCAAAACTGTCCGTCTGACAGCGAGCGGATCCCGGGCAGCTTGAATTGCGACGCAATTCAGGATGATCGGGAAAATCTGCTCGCCACTCGAAAGACTAGGTCGTTTTCCCTGTGAAAACGACCTAGAGCGACTCGGTGACGATCTCGACCTTGTCCGCATAGAAGGCCACCATCTCCTGGATGTCGGCCATCTGGACGAACGGGTCCTCATAGCTCCAGGCGGCATCCTCCACCTCGCCTTCCGGCGTGCGGACGGCATAGTAGCTCGCCCGGCCCTTATAGGGGCACCAGGAAGAGTGGTCGGTGCGCTGGACATATTCCGACACGACATCGCCGCGCGGAATGTAGAGAACCGGGGCGTGGTTGCTCTCGAAAAGCTCCAGCGCCTTCTCCGTCTTCGCAATCACATGGCCGTTAAAGCGCACTTCGACCTTGAGCCCCGCGGGCGCAAGCCGAATGAGATAATCGGGATTGCTTTCGTAACCCGAGTCGCGCGTGGCGCCGGAAACCAGTTGTCCCATAAAGAGCCTCCTTAGGGCATTTTCGGCGAAAATGGAGCCAGTTTCGCGGGTCGAAAATGCGGCAAATCAACGTTCTGGCGATTTTGCCCAAAGGTTTAAATGCGAAGCGCGCCCACCGCAACACCGCAGACCGCAACACTTCCTCAACCGCCCCTGCTTTAGCCTTGATCTTTGGAAGGAAAACATGGCTGAAGCATTACCCACCGATCACATTTCCGGGCCTGAGGAGGCGGTGAACCGCCGGTTGCATCGCCGTATCGCGACGCGGCTGGAGGGCCGGATCGTCTTCGCGGGCGTCGATTCGGAATGTTTGATCCATGAAATGTCGGCCAGCGGTGCCATTGTGGAGGTGACCCCGCTCCCCGCCCTCGGCGCCCGGATGGCGCTGGATGTCCCCGGCGTGGGCTTCGCTCGAGGGTTTACCGCCCGCCACACGGCAGACGGCCACGCCGTCGTCGCACTGGACATGCCGCCTGAAAAGCGCGACCGCGTGGTCGACCGGCTCATTCTGGCCGCTTTCAACAACCCGCCTCTTACCTGAGCGCCGCTCGGCCTCTAAACTCCCGCAAAACGCATCATCAGGGGAGACGCCAGCATGTCGAAATCAATGGACGGCAAGGTATCCATCGTCACCGGATCGGCCACGGGCCTCGGCGCGGCCGTAGCGCTGAAACTTGCCGAGCGCGGCAGCAAGGTCGTCATCAACTACACCAAGAGCGAAACCGAGGCGAAAGAGACGCAAAGCCAGTGCGAAAAGCTCGGCGTCGAAACGCTGCTGGCCCAGGGCGATGTCAGCAAGGACGAGGATTGCCGCCGCATCGTCGCCGAGACGGTCGCCAAATGGGGCCGCGTCGATGTGCTGGTGAACAATGCGGGCGGCACGAAATTCGCCGACCATGCCAAGCTCGAAGCGCTCAACGAGGAAGACTTCCTCTGGATCTACAAGGTGAATGTCGTCGGCGCCTACATGATGATCCGCGCCGCCGAGCCGCACATGAAGGAAATCGGCAAGGGCAAGGTGGTGAACATTTCTTCCATCGCCGGCGTGACCGGCGTCGGCTCCTCCATCGCCTATGCCGCCTCGAAAGGCGCGCTCAACACCATGACGCTGTCCCTCGCCCGGTCGCTGGCGCCGGAAATCCGCGTCAACGCCGTCTGCCCCGGCTTCATCGGCACGCGCTGGTTCTCCGAACGCTTCGGCCAGGAAACCTTCGACCGCATCGTGAAGCAGCAGGAAGAAACCATGCCGCTCCAGCGCGCAGGCATGGCGGAAGACATCGCCACCTCGGTGGTCTTCTTCTGCGACGAAGGCGGCGAGCACATCACCGGCGAAACGCTCATCACCGACGCAGGCATGCACCTCGGCTTCGCCCCGCTTGCGGCGCGCTAAATAACGGCACGGCAAAAAAGGCCCGAAGGACCGAATTCCCTGTCATTGCCGGGCTCTACCCGGCCAGGAACCCCAGCACCGCGTCCTTCGTGCTCTTGTCGCCCACCGCCTTCATATGGTCGCGGTCCGGCACGATGGCAGACACCGCCCCCGGTATGCGCTCGGCCAACGGCTCCGGCGCGCCGGCCTGATCGTCGTCCCCGCCCGCCACGACGAGCACGGGCCGTGCGATATTCTTCAGTCCGTTCACCGGAAAGGGCTGCCGCACCGCGCGCCAGCAGGCCGCCAGCGCCTCGCGGTCCTGCCCGTTCTGATCGGCAAAGGCGCGGAACATACGCCCCATCCGCGTCGTCACGGATTTGAGGCTGTCGGCGAGCAACGCATCGGCCACGCTGTCGGCCTCGCGTTCCGCAATCAGCAGATTGCTGCCCACGCCGGCCGCCGCCACATGGTCCACGCGCTCGGGATGGTTCATCGCCATGACGAGCGCCACCATCGCGCCCATGGAATAGCCGACGACATCGGCCCCCGGCTCGCCCAGATGGTCGAGCAGCGCCACGGCGTCCTCCGCCATCAGGGAGAGCGAATAGGCATCCTCGTCATGCGGCTTGTCGCTCCGCCCATGGCCCCGCCCGTCATACATGATGACGCGGTATCCCGCCCGGACGAGCGCTTTCACCCAGCCTGTATCCACCCAGTTCACCGCATGGGTGGAGCCGAAACCGTGGATCAGCAGCACCGGATGGCCCTGCCCCTCCACCCGATAGGCCAGTTTCAGCCCGTCCGAGACGAATTTCTCCATGACCGAATTCCCTTACGCGAAACGAGGCTGCAGTCTAGCCAGTCAGCGCTTTGAATGTCTCCCGGCTGGCGCTACCCTTTGATGAAATTTCGGAGGAAAAAATGACCGACGCCGCCAAGCTGAAAGCCAAACTCTGCGACATGATCGACGCCATGGCGCCCGAACTGATCGAGGTGAGCCACGCGATCCACGCTAAGCCCGAGCTTGCCTTTCACGAGCATGAGGCGGCGCGCATCCTGACGGCGAAGCTCGAAGAAGCGGATATGCCGGTGGCGCGCGCGGCCTATGGGCTCGAAACCGCCTTTGCGAGCGAGTTCGGCCCCGAGGGCAAACCGGAAGTCGCGATCCTGTCGGAATATGATGCGCTCCCCGGCATCGGCCATGCCTGCGGCCACAACATCATCGCCACGACGGGCCTCGGCGCCTCCATGGCGCTTTCCAGGCTCAATGGCGAACTGCCGGGCCGCGTGCGCTATCTCGGCACCCCGGCGGAAGAAATGGGCGGCGGCAAGGAACTGATGGCGCGCGAAGGCGCCTTCGAAGGCGTCGATGCCGCCATGATGGTCCACCCCGCGGGCGTCGACCTCATCACCATGCCCTGCATCTGCATCTCTGAAGTGGCTGTCACCTTCCACGGCCGCTCCGCCCATGCCTCCGCCATGCCGCATGCGGGCCTGAACGCGCTCGACGCGCTCATCACCTCCTACCAGACAATCGCGCAGCTTCGTCAGCACATCAATCCGACCGAGCGCATTCACGGCGTCATCAGAAAGGGCGGCGATGCACCCAACATCGTACCGGACCACACCGAAGCGCTTTTCTATGTCCGCGCGGCGAATGCCGAAGACCTCGCCCCGCTGAAAAAGCGCGTGGAAGCCTGCTTCCAGGCCGGCGCCATGGCCTCGGGCTGCACCGCGGACATCAAATGGGCGAAGGCCGACTATCTCGACCTCAAGACTTCCATGCCGCTTGCAAAATCCTATGAAGAGAACATGACCTCGCTGGGCCGGGAGTTCTTCCCGCTCGAAAAGATGCCGTCGGGTTCCTCCGGCAGCACGGATATGGGCAATGTCAGCCACCGCGTGCCGTCGATCCATCCCATGATCTGCTCCGCGCCGATGCATGTGGTGATCCACAATCCGGAATTCGCGGTCTGGGCCGCCTCCGATCTCGGCGACAAAGCCTGTATCGACGGCGCCAAGGCGCTCGCCATGACGGCCATCGACTATCTGACGGACGAGAAGATGCGGACAAGCGCAGCCGAAGAGTTTGCCCGCTCCAGGGACAGCTCCGCCCGCTCCGTCGCCGCCGCCTACAACCCCGAGGGCGAGGCCAATCTCGGCGGGTGCGGCTGCTGCTGAACCGGCGCGCCCCCCTTCCTATTCGAAGGGCGGGTGCTGTTCCGATTCCATTTCCTCGACCACGCGCTCGTCGAGCTTCGCGCGCAATGCCCGCTGCTCCTCGAGCCCGATGGGGAAACGCCACATCACCAGCACCACAAGCGCGTTGCAAATGACCGGGATCGCGACGAAGACATAGGACAGCGCCTCGACGCCCTCGCCCGAAGTGCCCGCCCCGTCTGGATTGAAGCCCAGCGCGGCAAGCGTCCAGAAGACGACACCCACGGCAATCGCACCGCCCACCTTCTGCGTCAGCGTCAGCAGCGAATAGAACAGACCGGAGCGGCGATGCCCCGTTTCCAACTCGTCGAGGTCGGAGACATCCGCCATGATCGACCGGTAAAGCGTCGCCGTCGTCCCCACATTGAGGCCGAGGAACAGGAGAACGATAGCGGCCACGACAACATTGCCATGAGGAATGAGGAAGATCACCGCGGGGAAGAAGGTGTTGAAGAGCGCCGCCCCCACCACGGTACGATGCTTGCCGATGCGATAGCTGAAAGCCAGCACCACGGGAATGAACAGCAGACCGCCGAAAAAATAGAGCAGCAGAAGCAGGCTCTGCGCGTCCTTCACACCCCAGACGAGATCGGACTCATAGAGATAGAGCGAGCCGAGCCCCGCCCCGGCAAAACCGCTCAGCAGGTCGGCCGCGAGCAGGCGGCGCAACGGCACATTCCGCGTCAGCGCGCGCAGCGCTTCGCGCACCGGAATCGACTTGACGCTCTTGCGCGCAGGTCGCTCATGCACCAGCCAGACATTGAGCAGCACCGCGAGCGGCAGCAGCAGGATGATGAACCAGCCCATCGAGTTGACGCGGGCGGATTCCATATTCGCCGCGCTGAACCTTTCGATCACGACCGGGATCGCCAGCACCAGCGGCACGCCGACCAGCGCGAAAGCCTCGCGGTAGCCCTGAATGCGCGAGCGTTCATTGTAGTCGTCTGAAAGTTCCGCCGCCCATGCCAGATGCGAAATCGTCAGCATGGTGTAGCCGATATAGAGAAAGAACATCCAGAAGACGAGATAGAAGGACGAGACCGGCGCAGAGGGAATGAACACCATATAGGCCGACAGCATCATCAGCGGGACGCAGAGCACCAGCCAGTGACGGCGCCGGCCCCAGCGCGAGGGAAACCTGTCGGACAGCACGCCCATCAACGGGTCGGTGACGACATCCCACATCCGCGCAAAGAAGAACACCGTGCCGACCGCGGCAAGTCCCAACCCCATTTCCTCGGCATAGAAATGCGGAAGGTAGACGCTGATCGGCAGACCGACCGCCGCGATGGGAATGGCAGGTCCGGAAAATGCCAGCAGCCTTGCCCATGACAATCGGCCCGAAGGTGCACTCTTTTCAGACATAGGAACCGTCTTCCTCCCTGCTTGTTTTGCGGCAGAGTATGCCTAAGCATCCCTTCGCGGGGAAGCAGCATGTCCGCTGCGGCGGCGTCGAATGTTCGAACACTGTTCGAATACTTGCCGCTTGCAGGTACGCCCCGGAGCAGAACGGTTTCAGCTATTGGGAAAATCCGGCATTGATGCAATTTGCGCCTTTGCATCGCCCAGTCGGCGATACGCCCTGCCGGAAATCCAGGCGCTCACTCCCAGCCGGTCAGGAAGTCGATCACCATGCCCTTGCACATCGGATTGGCGAGCAGGAACATGTGATCGGTCCCGGGTACGATCTCCGCCTTCGCGCGCGGCATGACGGCGGCAAGCTCCGCCGGATCGCCCGCCAGATCGTCCCGCGCGCCGGCGATCACCAGCACGTCGTTCGCGATGGAGGCAAAATCGACCTCTTGCCCGCTTCCCGACGCCTTCATGCAGGCGGCAAGCGCCAGCCTGTCCTGCTCCAGATGTTCGGCATAAAGACGAAATCCCTTCGCCGTCGGATCGTCAATGCTCTCCGGATCGTCCGTCGTCAGCGCCTCGACCACTTTCTCGCTCCAGCCGGACCCGCGCGGCGCCAGCATCTTGCCGCCCACGCCCGCCAGCACCACCTTGTCGAAGCGGTCGCCATATTGCGACGCCAGCCGCATCGCAAGCCCCGCCCCCATGGAAAACCCCATGAGATCGGCCTTCTGAATGCCGAGTTCGTCCATCACGGCGACGACGTCTTCAACGAGCTTCCCGCCCGCATAAGCAGCTTCCTCATGCGGATGCCCGCTCTTGCCATGTCCGCGCAAATCGATCGCGACGACCTGCCGCCCGGTGCGCGTCAATGCCTGCACCCAGCCCGTGCGGCCCCAATTGTCCGCCGCGGTGGAGGCAAAGCCGTGCAGGAGGATCATGGGGATCCCCTCGCCTTCGACCTCATAGGCAATGTCGACGCCCTCGACATTCACGACCGGCATGAGCTTCCCCCCGGATCAGTCTGCGGACACATTGCTCGATTGCGGATCGGACGGCTGCAATGTCCGCGAGGACAAGCCCGCCGCAGCGACATCGATAGCCCGGATTTCAATGATCCGCCGGTTTTCGCGCTGAACCTTTTCATCCAGCGGAAAGCGCCAGAGCAGCCAGGCCACGACCGCAGTGATGAAAACCACCGGCCAGACATAGATGGCCCGCAGCGCATCGAGCGTCCATTGGCTGTTGTCGCCCAACGGCACGAAGCCGATCAGGTCGAGCGCCCAGTAGGAAACGCCGATGGCAATGGCGGCGCCCACCTTGTTGGTGCTGGTCAGCAGCGAATAGAAAAGCCCGGTGCGCTGCTGATGGGTCTGCACTTCGTCATGATCGGCCACATCCGCCATGATCGCACGGAAGAGGAACGCCCCCGCCGCCATATTGACGCCCAGCAGCACCCATGTCGCGAGCGCGATCAGAGGCTGTCCGGGCGGAATGAACAGAATGGCCGGCACCGTCACCGTGTTGAAGAGCGAGGAGATCGCCGCCGCGCGATGTTTGCCCACTTTCCGGCTGAGCCACAGCACGGCGGGCACGAAGCAGAGACCGGAAATGAAATAGCAAAGCAGCAGCGCGCTGGTGAAGGAGCCGAGTTGCAGCACGTCGCGCGCCAGAAAGATGAAAAGGCTCGCCACGATGCCGCCCGAGATACCGGAAATGAGATCGGCAAACAGCACCGTGCGCAGCGGCATGTTTCGAAGGACGACCTGAACCGCCTCGCGGAAGGGCACATGCTTGGGCGGCGGCGTCTTGCGTTCGGGCAGGGAAAGAACGGCAATCAGCACGGTGATGGGCAGCAGGATGAGCACGAACCAGCCCATCGCCTCCACCCGCATCGCATTGCGCACCCCCTCGTCGACATCGGCCATCTGCTCGATGAAGATCGGCATGGCGAGAACCAGCACCATACCGCCCACAAGAGCTACCTCTCGCGCGCCCTGCACGCGGGAACGCTCGTGATAGTCGCCATGCAGCTCCGCGCCCCAGGACATGTGCGAGATGGTGAGCAACGTCCAGCCCACATACATGATGAAGAGCCAGGTGATGAGATAGGTGGCCGACACGCCCGCGGGCGGCATGAAGATCATCACCACCGACACCATCATGATCGGCACCGACAGCACGATCCAGTGGCGCCGCCGGCCCCACCGCGTCTCGAAACGGTCGGAAAGAATGCCAAGCACCGGATCGGTGAAAACGTCCCAGAAGCGGGCGAACATGAAAAGCGAGCCCACGACCCCCGTACCGAGGCCCAGTTCGGCATAAAAGGGCGGCAGATAGACCACCAGCGGCAGTCCCATCGCCGAAATCGGGATCGCCGGTATGGCAAAGGCCAGAAGCTGCCATTTGGAAAGTGACGTCTCGCCGGACGCTGTCCGCTTCGTTCCCGCTTCATGCGGCATTCGCAAATCTCCTCCCGCCTTGGCGGTGTCTCCATGCCCCGTCTTGAGCGCGGAGATTATGAGGGAGAGGCCGCCTCGCGCCAAGCAGAACAGGAACCAGCTTTGCGAAGTTTTTCGTTGCGGAACAAAGCCTTGGCGAGGGGCTATTATTTTGCGGCGGCAGCCATTAGTTTAGCCCCGCTGCCGGGCGGTCTCCGGCGGCAAGCACCCGGTAACGAGCAAAACGGAAGAGCGGCTCATGGCTTCCACAGGCGCCCCAAAATTCGCGAACGACGCAGGCTTGCGGGAAATCCGCATCGGCGTGAAGGAATTCGAATGCATGGGGGCACGCCCGCCGCATGACCACCCCCATGTCTATCTGGATATGGGCCGCGAGACGGAAATCATCTGCCCCTATTGCTCGACCCTCTACAAATTCGACGAGACGCTGGGAGCCGACCGGTCCGAACCGGCCGATGCCCTCGTCCCGGACAGCGAATTCGCCTGATCCGGCCCTGATGCGCGGTAACCGGGGGAGGAAACCGGCTAGTCGCGCGGCAGATAGGTCAGAAACCAGCGCAGCGCATGCTGCATCACCTGCTCCATCGCGCCCGGCTCCTCGAACAGGTGCCCTGCCCCCGGTACGATCACGATTTCTTTGGTCCCGCGCAGAGCCTTCAAGGCGCGCCGATTGAGGTCAACCACCTCCCCGTCGCGAGCGCCAGCCAAGAGAAGCACCGGCGAGCGCACATGCATGAGCATCGGCTCTGCGACATCGGGCCGTCCGCCGCGCGATACCACCGCAGCGACATGGTTTCCCGGTTTCGCCGCCGCAACCAGCGCCGCCGCCGCACCGGTACTGGCGCCAAAATAGCCGATGGCAAGCCCCTGGAGCTCCGGCTGCGCTTCGGCCCAGCTCGTAGCACCGACCAGCCGTCCGGCCAGCAGCACCACATCGAACACGTTCCGCCGATCCGCCGCTTCGCGCGGCGTCAGAAGATCCAGCAGCAACGTCGCCAGCCCGCGGCTTTGCAATTCTTCGGCGACACGCATATTGCGCGGGCTCAGCCGGCTACTGCCGCTGCCATGCGCGAAGATGACGAGGCCCTTCGCGTCCATGGGCACATTGAGTATGCCCTTCAGCTTTTGCGACCCGACGTCGACCTCTCTGGCAGGAACGATCTTGCCCATCGGCATCACGCCCCGACCGGACAGATACCGGCCGCCCCATGCGGACGGTCGGCCCGCGGCATGGCTGTCTGTCTGGTCCAACAGGCTTGTCTGTGTTCTTGCGTCGTCCGGCAGGGCACGGGCCGTTTCCTCCTCCGGTAATACCGGTAATAACCGTGAGAAAACTATCCCGCGCCGGATGGGCGAAAGCCTTGATGCCGCTCAAATTATGGGAGGGGGACGTGACGCAACCCCTGCGCAGATTGCCGCACGCGGGAGTTGGCCGGACCTAAAGTGCCCGTGTCTCCGCTTGCTCGCTTCGCAACAATGTCTGCGCCAGGGCCAGCGCCTGGTCCCTGGTGGCAACCATGAGCATGGGATAGCCCCAGAATTTCTCATACACCGAGGCGAACGCTTTGGTCGCCAGCCGCTTGGCGGCACTCGGCTCGACGTAGACCCCCGCTTTGATGAAGGCTCTCAATTCGCTCTTGTGGCGTTTCATCCAAAGCACCGTTTGCTTCTTTTCTTCCGGCGAATGTTCGTGATCGCCTTTATCAAGTCCCTCGTCATTGAGCAGAACAAAGACTTCCTTGCGGGCGAGCAACGCCTCGAACTCGGCAAAAGGCGAAGCTTCGGGATCGGCGCCCGGCGCGTTGAATCGTATCCACACGAGAGGGAACTGCGAGGCGTCAATCAACATGCCGACACTCCTTCGGACCATAAGGAAAAATCGCCGGCTGCCGTGCCCCGTCGGAAAAAGGACCTATCCCGGTCGGGAGGAGCCATGCTCCGAGCGAGCAGAACGGCCAGCATTTAGCCTCAGAGTACCGATGGAATGGCTGGACGACATTGCACAACTTGGACATAATATTTTGCAATCAGGCCAAAACGCCTCATCTTCGATCCGAGGTTCAGCACGTACCATGTCGAGCGTTGCCATTACCGATCTCACTGTCACCGGGGACGTCGACAACGTCCCCCGGCCCGTTGTTGCCCTGAGTGCCACATCGGTAACAAGTGACTGGGAACATGCGAGGCATCAGCACCACAAGGCGCAACTGCTTTACTCCGTCCGCGGCATCATCAATTGCGAAATCGAAGATGGCGTGTGGATCGTGCCGCCGCAATGCGCTGTATGGATACCGGGAGACCTGCCCCACTCGGCCCGGGGATCGGGTAACACGGAATGTTATTGCCTGTTCGTGGAGCCTGATGCCGCACCGGATCTCCCGAAAACCTGCTGCACGATTTCGGTATCGCCACTGCTGCGCGAGTTGCTTCTGAAAGTGGCGGGGTTTCCCAAGCTATATGCGCCGGGGAGCCGGGAAGATCGGCTGATTGCCGCCTTGCTGGATGAGTTGGCGGCGGCTCCGGTGGAAGACCTGCATTTGCCGATGCCGCATGATCCACGATTGCGCCGCCTTGCGGAAATGCTGTTGGCCGACCCCGCAGACAAAACCTCGAAGGGCGATTGGGCGACCCGCATCGGTATGAGCGAGCGCAGCATGAGCCGGCTTTTGCTGCAGGAAATCGGCATGAGCTTCGGACGCTGGCGCCGGCAATTGCATGTGATCCTTGCGCTTCAACGCCTGACGAGGGGCGAAAGCGTGCAGACCGTGGCGTTGGAACTGGGTTACGAAAATGCCAGCGGCTTCGTCACCATGTTCCGCAAGGCGGTGGGCAAGCCTCCAGCGCGATATCTCTCGGAACGAATGACCGACGGAGAGCCCACGACCGTGCCGGGAATCGTGCTTTCCGATCAGACGGTCCTGGTTTGAGACCGGCTACTGTTCTCCCTTGCGGGGTTGCCGACATTCCGTACACGTCATGGTGATGGTATAGGCCGACTCCTTGTCGGGAGCGAAGCCTTCCTCATACGCCAACGACCGCAGGTGTTCACGCAACACCTCGTCTTCAATGAAAACCAGTCGCGCACCACAGTGACATCGCAGCGTGTCGTAGTGAGCGTCTGTCCCGTCCGGTTTGATGGTATAGAACCCGCGCCCATGTGCGCCTTCCGTGCGAACCAGCAAGCCGGCAACCCATAAATCCTTCAGCGCCCGATAGATCGAGGCAAGTGTGACGCTGTCGAGTTGCGTGCTGAGGATACGATACATCTGGCGGGCATCGAGACAGCTCGGCGCCGCCTCCTCCAGCGCGTTCAGGACGCTGGTCCGAGTGATCGTCGGTCGCAGTCGGCTCGCCGCCAATCGTCGTTCCTGAGAAGACATCGGCGATCCGGTTTCGGGACTGGCTGCTGTGCTGTGCTTGCTCATGTGTTTGCCTGACGGCAGGTTCTTGCTACCGAATGATGTAATCAGGTCAATGATCCGAGGTGGGTCATCGCGCGATTCCATATCCCTGCTCCCTGGCTATGCCGGCCCGCCTGTTGTTTGCGACAACGCGGAGCGGCGTGGCTAATGGATAGTCTCAAACATGTGCGCTCTGGTGGGGCCGCCACCGCACCGGCGCATGGCCGGTTTAGAGCGCGACATCGGGGGCCTCCGCAGTGGCAAGTTCGCGGGCGCGAGGGCTCTCCGCTGCCGCCCGGTGATCCTTGGCGACGAAGCTGTAGATGGTCGGCAGCACGAACAGCGTGAAGAAAGTGCCGACCAGCATGCCCATCACCACCACGATACCGATGGAAAAGCGGCTGGCCGAGCCCGCGCCATCGGCAAACAGCAGCGGCACCAGACCGGCGACCATCGCCGCGGTTGTCATCAGCACAGGCCGCATACGCACCGACGCGGCCTTCTCGATGGCCTCGATGCGGCTGAGGTTTTCGTGATGCTGAATATGATTGGCAAAGGTGACCATCAGGATGCCGTGCTTGGAGATCAGGCCAATCAGCGTGACCAGTCCGATCTGGGTGTAGATGTTGAGCGTCGCGTAGCCCAGCCACAGCGGCACCAGCGCGCCGAAGACCGCCAGCGGCACTGTCACCTGGATCACCAGCGGATCGCGCAGGCTCTCGAACTGCGCCGCCAGCACCAGGAAGATCACCACCAGCGCGAAGCCGAAGGACACCAGCAGGCGGTTGCCTTCCTGCACGAACTGGCGGCTGTCGCTGAGCCAGTCCACGCTGGTGCCCGGAGGCAGCGGCTGCGATTGCAGGAAGTTCACGGCCTCGCCCATGCTCACGCCCGGCGCGGGCAGCATTTCCAGCGTGGCTGAGTTCATCTGGTTGAACTGGGTAAGCTGGTTGGCCTGCGGACGCATCTCGACATGGGTCACGGTCGACAGCGGCACCAGCGCGCCGGAGGTCGTCTTGACGTAGAAGCGTCCGAGGTCTTCCGGCGTCATGCGCTCGCCGCCGCGCACCTGCGGAATCACGTCGTAGGAGCGGCCGTGGAAGTTGAAGCGATTGACATAGTTGTCGCCGACCAGCACCGCCAGCGTATCGGCGATGGACTGCATGGTAACGCCCATCTCGCGGGCCTTCGCATTGTCGATGGTGATATGCGCCTGCTGGCTGTCGTAGGAGAGGTCGTTCTGCACGTACAGGAACAGGCCGCTGGCATAGGCCGCCGCCTTGATCTTCTCTCCGGTCTCATAGAGCGTCTTGAAGTCGTCGGGCGAGCGCAGCACCATCTGCACCGGCAGGCCACCGCTGGAACCAGGCAGCGGGGGCAACTGCACCGCGGTCAAGGTCTCGCCGTCTATGGCGCCACCGGCCGCCTGGATCTGGCCCTGGATCTCGGTGGCCGACCGCTTGCGTTCCGACCAGTTCTTGAGGATTGCGCCGCCGATCATCATGTTCTGGCCACCGGCGGAGTCGCCGATATTCATGAAGCTGCTATCGAACTCCGGGATCGACTCGAACATCTTTTCGATCTGCTGGGCATAGCGAGCGCTATAGCCGACGCCTGCGTATTGCGGCGCTTTGGCGATGACCATGACGACGCCCTGATCCTCCGTTGGTGCGAGTTCGCGGCGGATGCCGATGAACAACACCACGATGGCGGCCAGCACGACCACGCCAACCAGCAATACCGCGCCGCGAGCCGCCAGCGTGTGGGCCAGCAAACGTCCATAGAAGGCCGTCAACCCTTCCATATAGTGTTCGACCAGCTTCGCCAGCCGTCCCTCGCCCTGCCTGGAACTGAGCAACATCGAACTCATCACCGGCGAGAGTGTCAGCGCGATAACGCCCGAGACGATGACCGAACCGGCCAGCGTGAAGGCAAACTCCTTGAACAATGCGCCGGTCAGCCCGCCCATCATGCCGATGGGCGCATAGACCGCCGCCAGCGTGATGGTCATGGCGATCACCGGCGCGACGATCTCGCGCGCGCCAAGCAATGCCGCCCGCACGGGCGTCAGCCCTTCCTCGATGTGACGATGGATGTTCTCCACCACCACGATGGCGTCGTCCACGACCAGGCCGATCGCCAGCACCATCGCCAGCAACGTCAACAGGTTGATCGAGAAGCCGCAGGCCAGCATCAGTGCCGCGGTGCCGATCAGCGACAGCGGGATGGTAACGACCGGAATGATGACCGCGCGGAACGTGCCGAGGAACAGGAAGATCACCACGATGACGATCACGACCGCTTCGATCAGCGTGTGCTTCACCTCCTTGATGGAGGCGTTGACGAAACGTGCAACGTCGTAATTGGGCGCCACCGTTAGCCCTGGCGGCGCCATGGCGCGAATCTTCGGCAGCAATTGGTTGGCCTGCCTGACGATTTTCAGCGGGTTTCCGTCGGGTGTGGGTTGGATGGCGACGAAGATCGCAGGTATGCCGGTAGCGAATGAGAGGTTGTTGTAGTTCTGGCCGCCAATCTCCACCGTGGCGACATCCGACAACCGCACCACACCGCCACCAGGGCTGGACTTGATGACCATATGACGGAAGTCGTCGACGCTGCGCAGATCGGTCGCGGCGCTGATGTTGGTGACGGTCAGCGCGCTCTTGAGTTGGCCCGGCGCAGCCTGCACGTTGTTGGCGCTCAGCGCGGCCGAGATATCACCGGCCGACAGCCCGTGAGCAGCCAACCGTACCGGGTCGATCCAGATGCGCATGGCCAGCGGCTGACCCCCATAGACGTCGGCCGAAGCCACCCCCGGAATGCTGGTGAACAGAGGCTGCGCCACCCGGGACACGAAATCCGTCACCTGCGGGATCGACAGGGTCTTGCTGTAGAAGGCGATGTACTGCACAGCGGTGCCGCCCTCGGTGGACATGCTGATGACCGGATCGGTGACGCCCGCCGGCAACCGGTACTTGACCTGTTGCACCTTGGCGAGAATTTCGGTCATCGTGCGGTCGGCTTTGGCGTTGAGCACCAGCCGCGCCTTGATCTCGCTCTTGCCCTGCGTGGTGGTCGAGCTGAGATATTCGATACCGCTGGCCGTGGCGATGGACTGCGCGATCGGCGCGGTGACGAAGCCCTCCATCACGTCCTGGGTCGCCCCCGGAAAACTGGTGCTGACCGTGATGGTGGCGTTTTCCAGATAAGGGTATTGCCGCACGGGCAGCAGGAATATGGCAGTGGCGCCCATCAGCAGGATCAACAGGCTGACGACCAGCGCCAGGATGGGTCGGCGGATGAAGATGTCGGTGAAATGCATGGCGCCGTCCTCTACTCTGCCCCGGCGGCGGGGGCGACCGCCGGGGCGACATGCGGTGCCGCGACGGCAGGCGCGGGCACATTGACCTTCACCGCCGCACCGGGCGGCAGCCTGTTCTGCCCCGCCGTCACAACGACGTCGCCGGGTTTGACACCCTGCGTCACCAGAACGTCGTCGCCGAGCCGGCGACCGGTAACGACCGGCACCGCGACCGCCCTGCCGATCCCGTGTGCATCGACACCTTGCACCAGCACCACACTGTCGCCGGAGGCCGAGGTCTGGATTGCCGTCAGCGGCAACACGATCGCGTCGCTGGTGGCGGGCAACATCAGCCGCGCTGTCACATACATGCCGGACCTCAATAGCCGGTCGGCATTGGGCAACAGCGCCTGCACGGCCACATTGCGGGTCTCGCTGTCGACACGCGGCTCAATGGTGCTGACCTTGGCGTTGAATACCCGGCCCGGCGCTGCATCTGCCGTCACCTGCACCGACGCGCCTAAAGTCAGCTTGGACAAATCCTGCTGAGGCAGCGTGAAATCGACGTAGAGCGGATCGAGCTGGGTCAACGTCGCAATCTCATCGCCGGCATTGAGATACTGGCCGGGATTGATGCGCCGGATGCCGAGCTGGCCGGAGAACGGTGCACGGATGGCCTTCTGCTGGATCCGCGCGTCCAGTTGTTGGACTGCCGCCACCGCCTGAGCGAGCTCCGCCTTGCGTTGTTCGAGCCGTTCACGCGGTCCCGCACCAGTGCGGGCCAGCTTCCGCGAGCGCCGGAGTTGCAACTGCGCGAAATCGGCTTTGGCCACCGCGGCTGCACGGTCCGCCTGTTCGGGGGCGTCGTAGAGCTGAACCAGCACGGTCCCCTTCTTCACGAACTGGCCCGCGTCGAAATTGATGGCGGTCACGCGCCCTGACGTATCGGGGGCCAGTTGCACTTCGCGCACAGCCTGCAAACTGCCAACGGCCTGCAACGCCTCGCCCACGCTGCGGGGTTCTACGCGGATCGTCGAGACGGGCACCGGCGGCATGGCGTGGTGTTCAGCGCCGCCGCTGCGGGCGGTGCGCCAGGCATAAAGCAGACCGAAGACCACGATGAGGCCGACAACGCTTATGGCAATGGGTTTGGCACGGGAGATCACGGCGGTGCTCATGCGTTCCTCCCGGCGATAACGGGGATTGAGGTGGCGCGTGATCGTCCGTGCGGGGCCGATCCACCAAGGCAAAATGAGTGCATAGGGGAATTTCCTCGGGAAGAACGGGGTACTCGTTCGGCCGGCCAGGCGCGTTGCGTCGAGGCATGGCAGACCACGATGAAATGCACCCTACCCGCGTGAACGCGCTTCTACATTGCGAAATCAAGTCAATTTATTTCGCAATACGGCCAAGAATTGGCGAGTGTGTTTGGCCTGACTGAATAACAATCTGGCCCACTTTCACCATCACGCCCATGCAGCTCCGGTGTTAAATGCAGCACCCAGATGCAAATGAGTATTATTATATGAATGATCTCGCGACGGCCGGAAAGCTCCGGTGGAAAATCGATATGCGCGCAATGCCCGCCGCCCATCCTCATCCGGACAGGCCGTACAAGGGCGTCATGAGGAGCGCGCCCCGCACTGTGCTTGGCTCGGCAGTTGCGGCGGCAATTTTCATGAGCGCGCAGGGCGCATTCGCCGCCGAACCAACGCAGACCCAAAACAAGGATGGGGAAGAAACGTCTCAGGAGGCGATAATCTCGCCGGCCATCTCCATCACGGCAGACCGCGTGGATGCGGCGACGACCGAGGGTACGGGGTCCTACACCACCGGCGAGACGGCAGCGGCGACCGGCCTGCCGCTGTCGCTGCGGGAAACACCGCAGTCGGTGACGGTCGTCACGCGTCAGCGCATGGACGACCAGAAACTGAACTCGGTGCAGGACGTACTGGACAATACCGCCGGCATCACGTCCTACCAGTCCGATAGCGAACGGACGAGCTTCTATTCGCGCGGTTTCCTGATCAACAACATTCAGTACGACGGCATACCCGCTGCCGTCGGCGACATCGTCAACGGAAGCGGCATCAGTTCTCTCGATACCGCGTTCTATGATCGTGTCGAAGTCGTGCGTGGCGCCTCCGGCTTGCTGACCGGCACCGGCAATCCCTCTGCCGCGATCAATCTGGTGCGCAAACGGCCGACCCGTGATTTCTCGGCGTCCGCCTCGCTCGGTGCAGGGAGCTGGCACACCTACCGGGGCATGGCCGACATCTCCACGCCGCTGACCGGGAACGGCAGCATCCGCGCGCGCATGGTGGGAACCTATCGGGACGGACACTCCTACATCGACCGCTACAAGCCGGAGAGGAAAGGGTTCTACGGCATCGTCGAGGCGGATCTGACCGAGGACACGACGGTGAGCCTGGGCTACGACTACCAGGACATCACGCCGAAAGGCGCGACCTGGGGCGGCTTGCCGTTATGGTTCAGCGATGGCACGCAGGCGGAGTATTCCCGCTCCGAGAGCTACGCGCAGGACTGGAGCCGTTGGAACAACACGCTCAAGACGGCGTTTGCCGAAATCGAGCATCGTTTCGCCAATGGCTGGAACGTCCGCGCCGTGGCCAAACAGTACCGCACCAAATACGATACGGAGTTGCTCGGCCTGGTCGGCACCCCCGATCGCAGCACGGGACTGGGCACCTTTCCCAATGGAGCCTATCCGGTAGCACTGGCGGCCCGAGGGAACAGCCGTCAAAACACCTTCGATGTGATGGCCAGCGGCCCCTTCGAGTTGCTGGGCCGTCAGCATGATCTGGTGGTCGGGGCGATGAGTTCGCGCAGCACCGCCAGCAAGGAAGATATCGCGCCGTTCTATCCGGGCTTTATGCCGGTCAATGTCTATGACCTGAGCACGCCCTATCCCCGGCCCGACTTCAATGCCATGGCGTCGGTCCCGACGCACACCAGGATCAAGCAGAACGGCGTCTACAGCGCAGCCCGGTTTTCGCTGGCCGATCCTCTGACGCTCATCGTCGGCGGCCGCTTGAGCAACTACGAAATCGACGAGACCGTCGGCGGAACGCATTTCCACTACAAGAAGAAAAGCGAATTCACCCCGTATGCCGGTTTGATCTACGACATCGACGAGACCTACTCGGCCTATGTCAGCTACACCGGCATCTTCAACCCGCAGACCGCCTATCGGGACAGCAACGGCAATGTGCTCACGCCGTCCAAGGGGAAAACCAGGGAAATCGGCCTGAAGGGCGAGTATCTCGACGGACGTCTGAATGCATCGGTCGCCTTGTTCGAGACCGACCTGGACAACGCGGCACAGATCGTCGCCGGAAGCTATACGCCGGGCGGTGCCCAGGCCTACAAAGCCGTCGATGGCACGAAGTCGCGCGGGGTCGAGCTGGACCTGCAGGGCGAGTTGGCGCGTGGCTGGAACGTCTACGCAGGTGTCGCCCACTTCACGGCGGAAGATGGCGACGACGTCCGCTTGAATTCGCAAATACCGCGCACCACGGCCCAGCTATTCACCACCTACCAATTGCCGGGAGAGTGGAGAAAATTGACGCTGGGTGGCGGCGTCAAATGGCAAAGCCGCTTCTACCAGTCCGCCAACACCGGCACCAGTACGCGGGGCGGGGAGCAGAGTCCTTATGGCCTGGTGTCACTGATGGGACGTTACGCCATCACGGAGACGACCGACGTGACAGTCAATGTCGACAACTTGCTCGACAAGAAGTACGCGCTACAGAAGGGCGACTTCGACACCGTGAGTTACGGCGCGCCGCGCAACGTGATGGTGACGCTGAACTACAAATTGTGAGTGTGCCCGCTTAGCGCACGCCTGCGTCTTGTCTGCGCCGGGGCACCGCCCCCGCGCAGCTTGGCCGGCCATTACCTGTGCCAGCGAGCGGACCTGTTCGACGACCTGTGCTTGGGGTTGCCCTTCCGTAAACCAATAAGCTGCCGGAGCGGTAGCCATTCTGGTTTACGGGACACAGCCGCACTGGGTGATCGTTTGGGAGTTGGTGCGGACGGCGGGACTCGAACCCGCATTCGGTTGCCCGAGAGGGATTTTAAGTCCCTTGTGTCTACCAGTTCCACCACGTCCGCTGATCCGGCCGGGAGCCGGGTGGTCCGAATCCCCCGGAAGGGCCGGAAGGACATGATATGCCCGTGTCCCGCCGCTCACGCAAACCCCCAAAAGAAAAACGGCGGCCACCCTTTCGGATGACCGCCGCTTGAAACCCGTTCGGGCTGTCGGAGAAATTACTTCTCCAGGCCCTGCCAGACCGGCCAGCAGGTGTCGCCCACCTTCGCGGCGAGAGCGGCCTGTGCTTCCTTGGCATTGGCGCCCTGTTCCGACTGTTCGCTGTCGGCCTTGCCCGTGCACCACACATAGAACTTGTGCGTGCCCGACTTCGACAGCGCGTCGAAGCTGGAATCAAGCGCAAAGCTCGGCGTCGCACCGATCATCGCGATACCGGCAGCCATACCCAGAATGGCAATGGTCTTCTTCATATTCGTTTCTCCCTCCGGGCCAACACGACCCTTATTGTCCACTTTGGCCACCATTGGCGGCCTTGCTTTCCGGTTCTCAATCCACTCCCAGAAAATGCCTGGAAAGAGGAGCTTTCCCCCACTCTCATTCCCGCCCCGGTGGGCGAACAAGGAGCTTTTAATGACCGGAACAATAAATGTTTCCAGCCGGATTGTATCGCGGCACTTGGCGAAAAACCCTGAAAGTTTCGTAATGTGCCCGCCCCATGTCGCATATCTGCAACAAGATTTTCCCGCAAGCCCCTGAAATATAACGAACAAAGTCAGGTCTTTTCGCCCTCCACGGCGCTCACGCCGAGCTGCGCGAACATCTGCGCAACATCCGTCGCCGCCCGCTCCAGCGCCGACGAATCGACCGACCGCATGACGATGCTCGTGCCGAATTCCCGACCGCGATAGTAGGGATAGCTCCCGATGGAGACATCCGCATGCCGGGACTGGATCTCGCCCAGCTTCTCCGCAATCGTCCCTTCCCCGATCGAGGCGGTGAGCGAGCGGCTCAACATGCTGGCGCCGCCTTCTAGCCGCGGAAGCAGGCTGTCCAGCATGACATGCATGACCATGGGCACCCCGGCCATCACGAACACATTGCCGATCTGGAAGCCCGGCGCCTTGCTGAGCGGATTGGCGATCATGCTGGCGCCCTGCGGCAGCCGGGCCATGCGCTGGCGCGCCGGCGTAAAATCGCCTCCCGTTTCCGCGTAATGCGCCTGCAACAGCGCCATCGCGTCCGGATCGGGCCCGATGGGAACGTCGAAGGCCTTGGCCACCGCATCGGCCGTAATGTCGTCATGCGTCGGGCCGATGCCGCCCGTGGTCAGCACATAATCGTATTTCGCGCGCACCTCGTTCACCGTGGCGACGATTTCCGCCTCGATATCGGGGATGACGCGCGCCTCGCGGACCTGGATGCCGATCTGGTTCAGCTGATGCGCGATATGGGAGAGGTTCGAATCCTTCGTCCGCCCTGAAAGGATTTCGTCTCCGATCAGCAATACGCAGGCAGTGACTGTCTTTTTGCCCTGCCCTTCGCCGGTCCCGCTCATTCTCGCACCTGTCCGTTTGCTCTGCGCCGCAAGATAAGCCCGCCGGACCGTCCACACAAATCCCGCCTGCACAAACGGAGGGCGAATGGAGCCGACGAATGGGGGGTAGGCCCGGACGCTTCGAACCACTATGTTAGGGAAAAGGCGCCGGTTTGCGGCTGCCGATCCTTGTCACCGCACATATCCGGTCATAATGAGCTACGCCGAAGACACAGAGAGCCCTGTCCAGCACAAGGGCATTCCCATCCACGGGCCCGAGGATTTCGAGGGCATGCGGAAGGCCGGGCAGCTTTCCGCCTCCGCGCTCGACATGCTGGCGGATGAGGTGAAACCCGGCGTCACCACCGCCTATTTGGACAAGCTCGTCTATGACTACGGCATGGACCACGGCGCCATTCCGGCGACGCTCGGCTATCGCGGCTTCCGCCATTCCAGCTGCACCTCGCTCAACCATGTCGTCTGCCACGGCATTCCGGGCGACCGCGCGCTGCGCGACGGCGACATTCTGAATATCGACATCACCTACATCCTCGACGGCTGGCACGGCGATACGAACCGCATGTATTTCGCGGGCGAGGTCTCCCGCAAGGCCGAGCGCCTGACGCAGATCACCTATGAGGCGATGATGCGCGGCATCGAGGTGGTGAAGCCCGGCGCCACGCTGGGCGATATCGGCGCGGCCATTCAGGAGTATGCCGAAGGCGAACGCTTCTCCGTGGTGCGCGAGTTCTGCGGCCACGGTTTGGGCCGCGTCTTCCACGATCTGCCCAACGTGCTTCACTATGGCCGCCCCGGTCAGGGCGCGGCGCTGAAGCAGGGCATGTTCTTCACCATCGAACCGATGATCAATGCCGGCAAGCCCGGCGTGAAGATCCTGTCGGACGGCTGGACCGCGGTCACGCGCGACCGCTCGCTTTCCGCCCAGTTCGAGCATTCCATCGGCGTGACGGAGACCGGCTACGAGATTTTCACCAAATCGCCTGCCGGGTTCGACTGCCCGCCCTATCGCAAATAGGGCGGCATTGTCCGGGGGGACCAGCGGGAAGCACGACGAGAAGCCGCATTACGCCGGCCACCGAGAGCGCTTGCGTGAGCGCTTCCTGACCGCCCCCGACGCCCTCCCCGATTATGAGCTGCTGGAACTCATCCTCTTCCGCGCCGTTCCCCGCCGCGACGTGAAACCGCTGGCCAAGGAACTCATCGCCCGTTTCGGCGGCTTCTCCGAAGTGCTCTCCGCCGAGCCGGACCGGTTACGCGAAGTGAACGGCGTCAAGGATGCCATCGTCACCGAATTGCGTATCGCGCGCGAAGCAGGCCTGCGCCTGTCGCGCGCCACGGTGATCGAGAAGGAAGTCATCTCCTCCTGGCAGGAGCTGCTCGACTATTGCTCCGCCTCCATGGCGCACAATCCGACCGAGCAGTTCCGCATCCTCTTTCTCGACCGCAAGAACGTGCTGATTGCAGATGAAGTGCAGCAGAAGGGAACCGTCGACCACACGCCCGTTTATCCGCGCGAGGTGGTGAAACGCGCGCTGGAACTCAACGCCTCCGCCCTCATCCTCGTCCACAATCATCCCACTCGCTCTTTTTCGATCCCGGTGAGTCACGCATATACCCATTGAATCAATTGATGTTTTCGACTTGTCGTACTGCCGGATAGCATGGCATATTGGGGTCGGTTTCAAGGGGATCGGATACCCTTTTGACCCCAGTCGCCGACCCCACAAACCCGTTCGGCGACCCCACTTGCAAGCCGATGGGAGATCCTAGTGCCAAGCCTTACAGATGGAGAGATACGCCGCGCCCTCAAACAGGTTGAGCAAACCGGGAAACAGCTAAGCCTCGTCGATGGAGACGGGCACGGCACCGGCCGCCTCGTCCTCGTCATGAAGCCGATGCCGACCCGCGTCACCGCGGATTGGATGGCGCAGCAATGGCGCGACAAAAGGCGGACCAAGAAGAAGCTCGGGTCCTATCCCGCAATGACGCTGAGCAAGGCGCGAGAGGTGTTCAAGCGCGACTTTGCCGACCTGATCCAGAAAGGCCGCAGCATCAAGATTGCCGGCGACACTCGCCCTGGTACGGTGGCCGATCTTTTCGAGGCCTATGTCACGTACCTGAAGGGAGCAGGTAAGCCATCGTGGAAAGAGGCGGAAAAAGGCCTTAACAAGATCGCTGACACTCTCGGGCGCAATCGCCCTGCTCGCGAAATCGAACCTGCAGAGATCATCGAACTGATCCGCCCGATCTACGAGCGCGGAAAGCGGTCAATGGCAGACCATGTGCGAAGCTACATCCGGTCCGCCTACAGTTGGGGCATGAAATCCGAACATGATTATCGCACGGCCTCGTCGCGTCGCTTTCGCCTTGTCTACAATCCGGCCGCTGGCATCCCGACAGAGCCGAAGAGCGTCGGCACTCGCTGGCTTGATGAGGAAGAATTCGTTCGGCTCTATCGCTGGCTCGAGTGCCCCGACACGCCGGTCCATCCACCCTATACGCGCGCCGTCAGGATTCTCATGCTAACCGGCCAGCGCGTCCAGGAAATTGCTCGGCTACATGTGGATCAATGGGACGCCAAAGAACGCATCATTGACTGGTCGAAGACCAAGAACGGAAAGCCCCACGCTATACCGGTGCCGGAGATCGCCGCGGAACTCATTGAGTCTATCAAACCCAACGCGCATGGCTGGTTCTTCCCTTCAGCGACGGACCCATCCAAACCCGTGAGCCACGGGACGCTATACTCGTTCATGTGGCGTCAGCGGGAGCGTGAAGTAATCCCTGTCGTGACAAACCGTGACCTGCGACGAACCTGGAAGACCCTCGCCGGGAAGGCCGGCCTTTCGAAAGAAATCCGCGATCGTTTGCAAAATCACACGCTGCAGGACGTTAGCTCCAAGAGCTACGATCGCTGGAACTACATGCCCGAGAAGCGAGCGGCGATGAAGAAGTGGAACACTTTCGTGCGCGCCCTCCTGGCGAAGAAGAGCCGCCGGAATGCCATGAAGGAAGCGGCGTGAGCTGGAGAATTGTGCTTGGCGCTGCCCCACTTGCCCTCCTCGTTTTGGCGACCCCCGCGAAGGCCGATCCTTGCGAAGGCCGCCTGCCGGGTCGTCCCGGCGTCGAGTTCTCTGGCACAGTTCGATATGTCGGCGATGGCGACAGCCTCTGTGTGGGCCAAACAGCCAACCCGGAAGAATGGATCGAGGTTCGGATCGCCGACTTCGACGCCCCGGAACTTCATAGGCTGGGTGGTGAAGCGGCCAAGGCTGCGCTCGCTAGACTGGCCCTTAGCCAGCCTGTCGTTTGTACGACCGAACGAGGTCGCAGTGGCCGCGTCATTTCCTTCGACCGCGTGATCGCTGTTTGCCGGATCGGCTCCACAAGTATCGGAGACCTGCTCCGTCGGGCTGGTGTTGACGAGGGTGGGAACTGACGACGACCGACCGAGGGTGGACTATCGTCGGTGACTGGCCAAAGGCTCAAAGCCCCGGTCATGGCGCTGCCGACAGCACTAACCTGTCCGAAGATTGTAGCACCCTTCGGACGCCACTTGCCTTTGTCCGAAAAATGTATCATATTTCGGACATGGCGACCTCAGCACACGATAGTGACCTTCGCTCCCGGCTCCTCGCCCGGATCGCGTCCAGCCCGAACGAGGTCTGGACACCCGGCGATTTCGCCGATCTTGGCGGCCGCGCAGCAATCGACAAGACCCTGCAGCGCCTCGCCACTGCAGGCGATCTGCGCCGTATCGACCGCGGTCTCTACGATCAGCCCCGCAAGAATGAGCTGACCGGCCGCCCCACCGTGCCCGATTATCGCGCCGTCATCCGCGCCGTCACCCGCCGCGACCAGGCGCGCGCCGTGGTGGACGGTATGACCGCCGCCAACGATCTCGGCCTCACCACCGCCGTCCCGGCGCGCATCGAGGTGCTGGTCGACGCGCGTCTGAAGCCGATCAAGCTCGGTAGCCAAGAGATCCACTTCAAGCTCGCCGCGCCCAGCCGCCTCTATTGGGCCGGCCGGCCGGCGATGCGCGTCGTCCAGGCGCTGCACTGGATGCAGGACATGCTTGCGCAGGACGATGAGCGCGCCCGCGTCCGGGCCGCGCTGCGCCGCCTTTTCGCCGACCCGCAGCACGGGCAGGCGATCCGTGACGATCTTCGCGCCGGCCTCTCCGCGCTTCCGATCTGGATGCAGGAGTTCCTGCGAGACCTGCTTGGCGCAACCGATGCAGACGAGCGCCAGTCATGACCAATGCCGCATACAGGCAGGTCATCGCCGCGCCGCCGGGTGACCGGCTCGATCTGTTTCTCACCACCGCCAATCGGCTCGGCACACCGATCGGCAATGTCGAAAAGGATTTCTGGGTCTGCTGGACGCTGAATGCGCTCTATCATGAACGGCCCGTCGGCGGACCACGCCTGCTGTTCAAGGGCGGCACCTCGTTGTCGAAAGCTTATGGCCTGATCGAGCGCTTCTCCGAGGACATCGACGTCACCGTCTTCCGCGACGACCTCGACGAGCCCGCTTCGGTCGAGGAACTGGAGGCGCTGTCGAACAAGAAGCGCCGGGCCAGGCTCGATGCAATCCGGGACGCGTGCCGGACCTACATCACAGGCCCGCTCCACGAAATCCTCAGCGCGAAGCTCAGTGACGTCACCAATGGCGCCGGGCGGGTCGAGATCGACGAAGCCGATCCCGATGGTCAGACGTTGCTCGTCTGGTATCCCGAGGTCGAGCCACGCGACGGCGCCTATGTTCGACCGGTCGTGCGTATCGAGTCCGGCGCAAAATCGGCGCTGGATCCGAACCGCCCAGTCCCGATCAAACCCTATATCGCCGAGGAAGCCGCGGGACTGGACCTGACGGTCACCAATGTCACGACGATCGAAGCCACCCGCACCTTCTGGGACAAGGTCGTGATCGCCCACGGTTTGCGGCGCTGGTACGAGCGGCGCGGTGTTCTCCGGCAGGAAGGCCAGCGCGTATCGCGGCACTATTACGACCTACATTGCCTGCTCGGCTCGGAGGTCGGGAAAGCGGCGCTTGCGGACCCCAGCCTCGGCGCTGACTGCGTGCGCCATGCGCGCATGTTCTTCGACCGCCCAGACTATGATCTGGTCTCCGCCGCCCCAGGCTCGTTTGCCATCGTACCGGTCGGTGAGATGATTGATGCGCTTGGTCGTGATTATGCCAACACCACTGCCATGATCTTTGGCGCGGCTCCGGATTTTCCGGCGATTCTGGCTTCGGCCGAAGAAATCGAACGGATCACAAATTCGGGACATCAGACGCCTGACTAGACCAAGGAAAATGAACTAGGTTCGCCCAGACGCCATAGCCGATTTGACGGAACCCGTGCCCCATACTTTCACCACGCTTCGCCATCCTGTCGAAAAACTCCTCGAGGCCGAGCATTTTCTCGCGCGCCTGAACCAATCGGATGGGCTGGAATTTCAGTTCGAACTGAATGCCTTCCTATCCGCCAGTCGCAGCGTGACCTTCGTTCTTCAGAAGACCTTGGCGGATGTGCCCGGCTTTGCCGTTTGGTACGAGAAGCAGCAGGCGCGCATGAAGGTCGATGCCGCGATGCGCTTTTTCCTGGAGCTGCGGAACATTTCGCAGAAGCAAGGACCGGTTTCTTTCGTAGGCGGCTCCTTTCCGGGCGGTGGTTGGACCTATCGCTTCGTGGGCCAGCCGCGTGCAGTGCCAGAGGAACTGACGGGCCGGGACATCGCCGCATGTTGCGCGGCACATCTGGTTAAGCTGGCAAGCCTGCTTCTCGAGTGCTCTCGCGCCTTCCCCTTTCATTCCTGTCCTGGCCGCGCCTTCACTCAAGAAGGCATGGCGGCGCTGGGATACGGCTGGCAGGATGTCGAAGCTGCAATTGGTCTGCCGCCTGGTTACACGGACGTGGGCGATTTCCCAGTGGCCGAAAAGCTGCGCATTCTGAGCCGTGAGATTGAACCGCTGGATACGGCGTCGATTGAGCGCATCGCCGACAGCGATCTTCGCGCGAATGGCGTGCGGCTTCAATTCCCCGTCACCAGCGGCACCGATCTGGTGGACGATATGGCTGCGATGATGGTGCCAAGCGGTGCCGAAAGCGAGCATCCCCGCGATGTGTTCCTGGGCGCCATCCTGAAGCGCATCAGAGATATAGAGTCGCAGTAGTGATCGGCGACCCTCGCTTATCCTTTTCAACGACCTGCTGACGTCCTCATGGCGCGGTCACCTCATCCCTGATCGCCGTAGGCACTCGGCCAGCAACAGCATTGCCGCAAAGGCCCGCGCAAACCCCACTAGATACGACCAAATCCAACCAAACCGGCTTTATTTCGGTTTACTCTCGCTCGGCCGGGTGAAATACTCGCGCTCTGAATCGAGCTGGCTGCTGAAAGGCCGCACCATGTCCGACCGCTGGGTCTCCGTAGAGGAGATCGCTGAATATCTCGGTGTCAGCAAAGACACGGTCTACGGCTGGATCGCCAAGAAGGACATGCCAGCCCACAAGGTCGGGAGGCTTTGGAAGTTCAAGACCGATGAAATTGATGACTGGGTCAGGACCGGAAAAGCATCGGACGATTACAAGGAAAATGAAGCGGCTGGGCTGATTTCACGGAAGGGGAAGCATGCGGGGGGAGAAAAAGAGGATGGATGATGTTGCATGCGTCGACCTTTTCTGTGGGGCCGGGGGGCTCACGCACGGTCTGATATCAGAAGGCATCGAGGTTGTCGCTGGCATAGACGTCGACGAAGCATGCCGTCACCCGTTCGAAGCCAACAACGCAGCGCGCTTCATCAATGAGGACGTGGGGCGTATCTCTCCAAAACGTATCAACGAGTTGTTCGGCGATGCCGAAATCCGGGTGCTCGCCGGGTGCGCCCCCTGCCAGCCGTTCTCGACATATGCCCAGCGTTACGACGTCGTCGGAAGTCCCCGATGGGGGCTGCTCTACCAGTTCGGCCGACTGATCAAAGGGACGCGCCCCGATCTGGTCACGATGGAGAACGTTCCGTCGGTGGCCAAGCACGCGGTGTTCGACGACTTCGTCGAGACGCTTCGGAAAATGGGGTACCACGTTCACCAGGATGTGGTTGATTGCTCCCTCTACGGGCTGCCGCAAAATCGGCGACGCATGGTGTTGCTCGCCTCCCGCCTCGGCCCAATCGAACTGGTCGCCCCAACACATGATCGACCAACGACCGTTCGTGGAGCGATAGGCAAGCTCGCCCCGATCACCCAAGGCGGGGCCCAACCCAAGGACCCGCTGCACGCGGCATCCAAGCTCTCCGAACTGAACCTCGAACGAATTCGCGCGTCTCGCCCCGGTGGCACGTGGCGGGACTGGCCGAAGCATCTCGTCGCCGACTGCCACCGTCGCGAGACGGGCCAAACCTATCCGGGCGTCTATGGCCGGATGCATTGGGACGAACCCGCTCCGACCCTGACGACCCAGTTCTACGGCTTCGGGAATGGCCGGTTCGGACACCCTGAACAGGATCGCGCTATCTCGCTGCGAGAAGGGGCGATCCTTCAAGGATTCCCCAAGTCCTATTCCTTCATCCCGGAGGGAGCCCCCGTTCATTTCAAGGCCTTGGGCCGGATGATCGGAAACGCGGTGCCGGTCACTCTCGGAGAGGTGATCGGCCAAAGCATAGCGTCACACCTAGGGGTCCAGGCCGAGAGGACGAAAGGAAAGAGGAAGGGAGGCGTCGCGGATGTCGCGCGTAAGTCCCTCGTCGCATGAGGCCAGCCGTCGGATGGCCCGCGTGCGGCAGAAGGGCACGCAAGCGGAGCTAAACCTTCGCAGGATTCTGCATGCTAGAGGCCTGCGCTATCGCCTCCACGTGCCGTTGCTGACGAAGCCCAGGCGCGTGGCAGATATCGTATTTCCCAGCGTTCGTATCGCCGTCTTCGTCGACGGTTGCTTCTGGCATGGCTGTCCCGAGCATGCCTCGTGGCCGAAGAGCAATGCCGTTTTCTGGCGGGAAAAGATCGAAACCAATCGCTCCAGGGATTCCGACACCGATCAGCGGCTGAACGCCCTTGGTTGGAAGATCGTCCGGATCTGGGAACACGAAGACGCCAGCGATGCCGCGAACCGCATCGCCGAGCTCGTCGACGCACGCAAGAAGAATGGGACCGACCTATGTCGATGACCGCAGATGAAATCGCAGCCAAGGTCGCCCACAACACCGCCCCCGAGCCGGGCCAGCTGGTCGAAGCTCGCCGCCGTCAATGGATCGTCTCCGAGGTCGATGGCGGTTCGGTTGCGCCAGGACTTCCCAAGCGGCATCTGGTCCGGCTTGCCTCCATAGACGAAGATGCGCTCGGCGAAGAGATCGAGGTGCTCTGGGAACTCGAGCCCGGCGCGCATGTGATCGAACGGGCCGGACTGCCACGAATGACCGGCCTGGACGATCCCTCGACACTTCAGGCGTTCCTCGATGCAGTCCTTTGGGGCGCCGCGACGAACGCGGACCGCGGCTATCTGCAGGCGCCATTCCGCAGCGGCGTCAGCATCGAAGACTTTCAGCTGGATCCACTCGTGCGCGCGATCGACATGGCGCGCACCAGTCTGCTGATCGCCGATGACGTCGGCCTCGGGAAGACCATCGAGGCAGGGCTCGTCGTTCAAGAGATGCTCCTGCGCCACCGCGCCCGCACCGTCCTCGTGCTCTGCCCGGCCTCTTTGCAAGAAAAGTGGCGCGTCGAGATGCAGGAGAAGTTCGGGCTCGAGTTCCAGATCGTCGACACGGATTACGTCAAGCGTCTGCGCCGGGAACGAGGCCTGCACGCCAATCCATGGACGTCTTTTCCCCGTCTGATCACTTCGATGGACTGGGCCAAGCAAGGCGAAGGCCTGCGTCTCCTGCGCGATGCATTGCCTCCGCACGTGAGCCATCCTCGAAAGTTCGACCTGCTGATCATCGACGAGGCTCACAACGTCGCCCCGACCGTCGGCCGCTATGCTGTCGAAAGCCTCAGGACACGGCTGGTCCGGCTGGCCGCGCCACACTTCCAGCACAAGCTGTTTCTCACCGCCACGCCGCACGACGGTTACACGGAATCCTTCACTGCGCTGCTCGAGCTGCTAGATGATCAGCGGTTTGCAAGAAACGTCCTCCCAAGCGACCCGCAACTCGCCCGGGTCATGGTTCGGCGACTGAAGAGCGATCTCGTCGATGCGAATGGCAAGCCCATCTACCCCGAGAGGCGACTGGAAGCGCTGCGGATCGAGTATGCGGATGAAGAGAAGGATGCTCGGCGGCAGCTCGAAGCATACATCAAGAGTCGCGAAAGCGGGGCTGATGGCGGGCGTGCCGTCGATCACTTCGTGCACCAATTGCTGCGCAAGCGCCTCTCTTCGTCTCCTGCGGCATTCGCAGCCACGCTGGAACGGCATATCGCGACGATCGAAGGCCGGGCGTCGAGCGAACGCAGCCAGAAGAAATTCGATGATCGTATCCTCCGGCGGGCGATAGCGAAAACCGAGGAGGACTACGCAGACGACGCCCAGCGGGAGGCCGCCGAAGCAGAAGCTATCGAGGAAGCCGGGAAGCACGTCCGACCACCAAGCGACGAAGAACGCCGGATGCTGGACTGGTTGCGTTCGTGGGCACAGCAGGCAGCACGTCGAACGGATGCCAAGGCCAGTGCCTTGCTGGACTGGCTGGCTAAACACCTGAAGAACGGTGACCGGTGGACGAACGAACGGGTGATCCTGTTCACCGAGTATCGAGCCACACAGCAGTGGATGCACGAGATCCTCGCGGCCCAAGGTTTCGGGGCTGAGCGATTGGCGCTGATCTATGGCGGCATGGATCCGAAGGAACGCGAGGCCGTGAAGGCCGCGTTCCAGGCCAACCCCTCGGAATCCCCTGTGAGAATCCTGTTGGCGACCGACGCTGCGTCGGAGGGCATCGATCTCCAGAACCATTGCCACCTGATGATCCACCTAGAAATTCCCTACAACCCGAACGTGATGGAGCAGCGGAACGGCCGTATCGATCGCCACGGTCAACGCGCCAGCGAGGTTGTCATCTGGCACCCGGTGGACGCTGAGGGTGGCCACGGAGACGACATCCTGCGTGCGCTCCGGAAGCTGGATGCGATGCGTGCCGACATGGGCAGCGTCAACCCGGTCATCGCACCTCAACTGCCCGATCTCCTCGAAGGCCGCCGCCGCGATCTCGACACGCGACAAGCCGAGGCCCGGATGGAAAAGTCTCGCCGCTTCGTGAAGGCCGAGCGCGATCTTCGCGACCGTGTCGCCAAACTCCACGAGCGGCTGAACGAGACCCGGCGCGAGCAGAGCTTGGTGCCCGATCACATCGAACGGGCCGTACGCACCGCATTGCATCTCGCGGACAAACCCGATCTGGAACCGGTCTCGCTATCGGGAGCACCGGACGGGACCGTCTTTCGCATGCCGCCCTTGTCAGGGTCGTGGTCTCGATGCCTGGAGGGGCTCGAACATCCCTACACTCAGAAGATCCGCCCCATCACCTTCGACCACGATGTCGCTAAGGGGCGTGACGACGTGGTTCTCGTCCACCTGAATCACCGTCTGGTTCAAATGAGCCTCCGTCTCCTGCGTGCGGAGATCTGGGCGCGCGACGACGTGAAGAAGCTGCACCGTGTCACCGTTCGATCGCTTCCGGACGGGCGGATCGATGGACCAGCCGCGGTCGTGATGTCGCGGCTCGTCGTGACTGGCGGGAACCATCACCGCCTGCACGAGGAACTCACCGAGGCCGGGGGTTATCTGCGCGATGCCGGTTTCCGGCGGGAGGACCGGGTTACGGAAGTTCGCCGCTGGCTGGAGGAATCGCACCCCACCGCCCTGTCGGATTCGACGTTCGACGCCCTACGGACCCGGTTCGACAAGCAGCGTGATGCCGTTCTGGCCGCCGTCGAGGCGCGATCGAAGGATCGGTTGCGCTTCCTCGTGAACACGATCGAGACGCGGAAGCGCAGGGAGGCCGATGACATTCGCCAAGTTCTGGACGACCTCGAGCGGGCGCTTAAGACCGAGATCGCCGCGGAACAGCAACCCGTGCAGCTCTCCCTATTCTCCGAGGACGAGCGCACTCAGCTCAAGCGCGATCGGGCGGCCCTCGAAGCACGCCTGGCCCGAATCCCGAAGGAACGAGAACAAGAATTGCGCGCGATCGAGGAACGGCACTCCAACGCCATCGAGCACACCTTCCCTGTGGCCGTTGTGCTGTTGGTGCCGAACTCCCTCGCGACGGAGAAGCGCGGATGAGCAACGATCACGAATGGCTGAACCTCATCGAAGTTTCCGGGCCCTTCCTAGCGGTCCCCGTACTGAGGGATGTCTTTCCTCAGGGCCTCGAAGCTCTGACTTCCGGCCGGCCCCAGCGGCTGCGTCGAACATATGAGGAATGGCGCGACGCGGTCGACATGGACGACCTCGACTTGCCAGCCTTGCATGCGGCATGGGTCGATGAAGTGCTGGTCAGCGCGCTGGAGATGGATGGCGAGGTGTTGCGCCGCAACACGACTCTGCCCGAGCGCCTGACGGTCTCGATGCCCGAACACGGTGTCACGGTCATGCCCGATCTGGCAGTCGTGAATCCGACGAATAGCGACGAACCTCTCCTACTCATCCACGTCTACGAGCCTGATACCGATCTCGACGCGACCCGCCGTTTCGATGGCCTCGCGATCTCACCGGCTGATCGGATGGTTGCTTTGCTCCGGGCGACGGAATGCCCCACTGGCATCGTGACCAATGGCGAGCGCTGGATGCTCGTCCATGCGCCCGTCGGCGTCGTGGCAGGCTTCGCGAGCTGGTATGCGCGGCTTTGGGGTCAGGAGCCCGAAACGCTGCGCGCCTTCGTCAGCCTACTGGGCGTCCGCCGCTTCTTCGGGCCTGATGTTGGGAAGCTGCCAGCCCTGTTCGAGCGGTCTCTCAAGCACCAAGACGATGTGACCGAAGCGCTGGGGGAGCAGGTCCGGCGCGCTGTCGAAGTGCTCGTCCAGGCTCTTGATCGCGCTGATCAGGACCGCAATCGCGACCTCCTGCGCGACGTCGACCCACGAGAGCTCTATGAGGCCGGCCTGACGGTCATGATGCGGCTCGTCTTCCTGCTGGCTGCCGAAGAGCGCGGACTGCTGCTGCTCGGCGATCCCCGCTACGATTCTTTCTATGCGATCTCCAGCCTGCGGATGCAGCTGCGCGCGGATTCCGAAGAGATCCTTGAGCGTCGCCGATCTGCATGGTCTCGTCTGCTCGCATTGTTTCGTGGCGTCTATGGCGGCATCGACCATCCGACGCTGCGCCTCCCGGCACTCGGTGGTTCGCTGTTCGATCCCGATCGCTATCCCTTTCTCGAAGGGCGCAAGAAGGGGACGAGTTGGCGATGCGATCCGGCGGAACCGTTGCCGATCGACGACCGCACCGTTCTGCTCCTGCTGGAAGCGATCCAGACCTTCGAAGGCCGCACGCTGTCCTATCGCGCGCTGGACGTGGAGCAGATCGGCCACGTGTACGAGGGTCTCCTCGACCGCACGGTGAAGCGCGTCGACGACGTGACGCTGGAACTCGAGAGCGGTGCGAAGGCCAAGAGCCCGCGTGTGACGCTCGGCGAGATGGAGTCGGCGCGCCTAGACGGCACGGCGAGGGTCGCCGAACTTCTGAAGGAACGGAGCGAGCGCTCGGAGTCCGCCATTCGCAATTCCCTTGAGCGACCGTCCGATGACCGCCTGGCCGCGCGACTGCTCACCGTCTGCCGGGGTGACATTGGCCTGCGCGATCGCATCCTACCCTTCGCACCCCTCCTGCGGACCGACCCATGGGGCTATCCGCTCGTCCATCATTCCGGCGCCTTCGTGGTCGTGCTCGGCGCGGACCGGCGCGAGAGTGGGACGCACTACACGCCGAAGAGCCTGACTGAGAAGATCGTCGAGGAGACCCTCACGCCGGTCGTCTATCGCGGCCCAGCCGAGGGCAAGGCGCCCGAGGAATGGGAGCTGAGGGACGCGGAGGAATTGCTCGATCTTAAGATATGTGACCCCGCAATGGGATCCGGAGCCTTCCTGGTCCAGGCCTGTCGCTGGTTCTCCGATCGACTGGTCGAGGCCTGGTCGGTCACCGAAGCGAGCGGCAAGAAGATGGATGTCGAAGGTCGCATCCTCGACGAAGGCGATACGGAAGGGTTCGAGCCTCTGTCCCAGGACGCCGAAGAGCGCGCGATCCTCGCACGGCGCCTCATCGCTGAGCGGTGCCTCTATGGCGTGGATCGGAACCCGCTGGCCGTTGAACTCGCGAAGCTGTCGCTCTGGCTGACCACGATGTCTAAGGGGCGCCCATTCGGCTTTCTCGACCACAACCTGCGCAGTGGCGACAGCCTCTTCGGCATCCATGATCTCGGCCAGCTCGTCGAGCTCGACATGAACCCGAAGGGCAAAGCTCAGCTTAGGCTGTTCGGCCGGACCATTCAGTCAGCCGTCGACAAGGCGCTTGAGCTTCGCGCGCGGCTGCGTGCGATCCCCATTCGCGACATTCACGACGTCGAGGCCATGGCCGCTTTGGATGCACAGTCGCGCGGCGAGCTGGCACTGCCGAGACGCATCGCCGACGCGTTCGTCGGCATCGTCTTGGCCGAAGAACGTGCGGGGGATCGGACTGCTCGGATCGAGACGCTGGCTGCATTCGCCGACGCTGCCGCGAGCGGCGACACTCCGGTGAAGGACAGGCTCTTGCGCGACGCATCGGTTGACCTGGCCAAAGATGCACCCGACGGCGCGGCGCGACGACCGTATCATTGGCCGCTGGAGTTCCCCGAAGTGTTTCTCCGTGAGAACGGTGGCTTTGATGCCTTCGTTGGAAACCCGCCCTTCCTAGGCGGTCAGAGGATCACCGGAGCTATGGGCACGGCTTTCCGCAACTGGCTCGTGGGTCAAATTGCAGAAGGACGGCGTGGATCGGCCGATCTCGTGGCTTACTTCTTCCTACGCGCATTTTCGTTGCTGCGGGGCGGCGGGGGGTTCGGCCTGCTTGCAGTCAATACAATCTCGGAAGGAGACACGAGACAGGTTGGATTGGAGACCATGGTCCGTAGCTGCGCTGTCATCCGTGCAGCTTATCCGAATGAACCGTGGCCAGGAGATGCTGCGGTTTCCACAAGCCGCGTCCATATCCATAAAGGGGCTTGGAGTGGGCAACGGGTCCTTTCAGGGCGGGTGGTTGACCTTGTGTCGCCCTTTCTCTCGGACCAAGATGAATGGTCCCCCAAAGAGCTTGCCGCCAATAAAGGCATCTCCTTTATCGCAACATACATTCTCGGCCTTGGCTTCACGCTAGACGAGAATGAGGCAAGGAGAATGATCGAACTAAACCCATCCAACGCTGAAGTTCTATTCCCCTATATAAATGGCATGGATCTCAATTCTGATCCCGAGCAGAATGCTAGCCGATGGGTCATTAATTTTTGGGATTGGCCAGAGGACAAGGCGAGGAACTATTCGGAACCCTACGAATGGATCGAAGAGCGTGTAAAGCCAGAGCGCCAGCGCCTAAAGAAAGATGGAAATTTTCAGCTGAGAAAGCCTTTGCCTCAAAGGTGGTGGCAATACGCGGAAAAGCGCCCTGCACTTTATCATGCTTTAGGACGTGGGCAGCAGTTCGAGTCTCACCCAGACGGTTGGACCCACGATGAGAGAACCTTAGAACGTGTTTTGGGGATCACACGAGTTTCCAAGTTCTTGAACGTCGCATTCTTGCCGAACAATCAGATATTTACACTCGATGTGATTATCTTTGCCATTAACGGATTTGATGATTTCTGCCTGTTGCAGTCAAATATTCATGAGATCTGGACAAGAAAACAAGCTTCCACGCAAGAAACTCGTCTGCGGTACACGCCAACGGATTGCTTTGAAAAGATGCCCCTCCCAGCGCAACGCGATGGTGCGCTTGATGAAATCGGCAGGCAATACACCGAGTTAAGAGCATCCATCAATCGCGAGATGTCTGTTGGACTGACTGCTCTTTACAATCGTTTTCACGATCCTCGGTGCAGCGATGACGCGATAGTTCGGCTCCGCGATCTCCACCAACAAATGGACGTGGCTGTATGCCGTAGTTATGGGTGGGCTGATTTTGATCTAGATCATGCCTTCCACGAGGCGACTTACCTACCTGAAAACGACCGTACTCGCTTTACTGTTTCGGAAGAGGCTCGCATCGAAGTTCTACGTCGCTTGGCGGAGTTGAACCGACAGCGTTACCAGGAAGAAGTTGATCAAGGTCTGCACGGCGCGACGTCTGGCCTAAGCAAAGGGCGTGCGCGTCGATCGCGCGCCGTTTCCGCGTCCGAACTGACTCTCGACCTCGAAGATGTTCTTCCTACGACCATTGAGGGGGGCGATTGACCATGGCTGATCCGACCACGACCACCGAGCCGCCCGCCAGCGCCTGGATCGTAAAAAGTGCATCCGGCTCGCCTCACCATTCCGTGCGTATCGACGGCGGACCGCCCGCCCGGAGCGCGATTGAGGAAGGCCACTGGATCGTCGTCCTGCACGATGATGGCCATGCCTCCGGGATCGGCCGTATCGTCCGCATCCGCTCGGACCTCGCCGGCGCAACGATTCATTTCGACCATTGGCATCCCGTCGATCCGGCGGTGCCGCTCGCAGACCTCGGCCTGACGGCGCCGACCGGACCGGCTGCGCGGCTGCCATGGGACGAATACCTTCGCGTTTTGTCGCTACTCGGTGTCGCAAGCCCGGATGCGGTGCCGCTGATCGAAGACGTCGTCTATGTGCGCGACCTTCTGGAGTTGGCTGTGCGGGACGATCTGCTCGGCCCCGCAGGTGGACCGCACGAGCTGATCAAGGACATGAGCGTCCGTGACCGCTATCTCGTCGGGAAGCTGGCGCCGCGGCGGCCCGATGATGATCAGACGCCCCGGGTCGAGCCTGCCTCGGCTGCAGACGAGAGTGGCGACCTCGAGGATGAACGGACGGCGCCGCTCCACGAGCCCGGTGCCGAGTTCGCGAGCGCATCGGGCCGCGTTGAGCCGGAGGACGACGCACTCGACGAGATCGACACGACCAACAACCAGTCCTTGGTCCCGTCCAGCATGGGTCTCACGTTTTGCGTGGCGCCCGACGTCGCGACATTGGTCGTCGATGCACGATGGGGGCGTTACGAGCGTGTCCCCAACGATGAGCACGAGATCGTCAAGACTCGCAAGAACCGCGCAACCGGTCACGAAGAAGAGGTGAAGGTCAAGGTCTGGCAACGAATCCCGTGTGGTGGCGTGGTCACGCTGCCACTCGTCGACGGCCAGATCAAACCATCGACACCCGATCGCGACCAGCCGGACGTCCGCCTGCAAGGCACCGTGCGGACGAACAACAAGGGAGAACGGCTAGTCACGGTGTTCCTCGTGAACGGTCAGCTCGAACCCGATGACAACAAGGACCGCACCTGGCTGTTCCAGCCGGAGATCACCGTCGAAGCCCCGGAAGGCCGAGGCGACAAATCGGTGTTCAGGCGCCGTCCGACCAACGACGTCGTGGTCGACGACCCGGAACGCGACCGGCTCGCACTCATCTATCGCAGCCGCCTGGAATTCGCAGTCGGACATGGGGTGTCTGTCCATGCCGAGACGACACTCGACGACCCGACAAAGGCGCATCTCGTCCGAACCGAGATCATCCCCCGCTACGAAGTCGCTGTGACGGAAACTCCGGGCCTCGACCCGAGGGATCGCCCCGCCATGCGGCGCATGGTCGATGAAGGCTGGCTCGACATGACGCGGCTGGCCGACATGGACCCTGACCCGCTGCGCGAGGCGCTATCATGCCTCATCGACGATTACGCCGTCTGGATCGACGAGCAGAAGAAGCGATTGGGAACCGAGATCACCGGCTTCGACGATCCGGGCAACGACGTTGTTGCGCGCTGTGAAGAGATACTGCGCCGCCTTCGCGAGGGAATGAATACGCTCTTCACCGATGCCAAGGCGCTGGAGGCATTTCGCTTCGCCAACCGGTCAATGGCGATGCAGCGTGTGCGAAGCATCTATGCGCTCAAGCGCAGACGGAACGAGGACGTCGACGTCGCGGCGTTGGACCTTCCGAAAAACAGGTCGTGGCGTCCGTTCCAGCTGGCATTCCTGTTGCTCTCAATCCCTTCGCTTGCCGATCCTGCGCATCCGGACCGAACGAAGCCGGTAGAGGCATTCGCCGATCTCCTGTGGTTCCCAACCGGCGGCGGCAAGACCGAGGCCTATCTGGGCGTGGCCGGCTTCGCCATGGCCATGCGGCGCCTGAAGAATGATCTTGGTGGTTTGGACGCGACGCGCGGCCTCGCCGTCATCATGCGCTACACGCTGCGCCTTCTGACCCTGCAGCAATTCCAGCGGGCGACGACCTTGCTCTGCGCGATGGAGGTGATCCGCCGCGCGGACGACAAGACTTGGGGCAAGGAGCCGTTCTCGCTGGGACTCTGGGTCGGCAACCGTGTGACACCGGGCACGACCGAAGCATCTCATCAGGCCATCGAGGCCATTCGAAATAACGACCGCAACAAGGCAGGCATCGCTTCGCCCGCACAGCTGACCAGCTGCCCTTGGTGCGGTTCGGAGATCTCTGGCGGCCGCGACATCGAGGTGGACAGGATCGCGGGAAGAACACTGATCCACTGCGGCGACAAACTCGGCGGTTGCGATTTCTCGAAAGCGAAATCGAGTGGCCAGCCTCACCCGGGCCTCCCGGTGAAGGTCGTCGATGAGGAGATCTACCACCGTCCCCCCACGATGATGATCGCGACCGTGGACAAGTTCGCGATGATGGCGTGGCGCCCGGAAGTGCGGAACCTGTTCGGCCGGGTCGATCAGGAGTGCGGGCGCCATGGCTTGCTCTGGCCGAGCCACGACTGTGGCACCGGGCACCGAGCGAGGGGTTCACATCCGGCCGCCAGTGTGAAGCCGGTTCGAGCCATCAGGCCGCCAGACCTGATCATCCAGGACGAGTTCCATCTAATCAGCGGCCCGCTGGGGACTATGGTCGGTCTGTACGAGACGGCCGTCGATGAACTGAGCAGTTGGGTTCTCGGCCATACGAAAGTCCGCCCCAAGGTCGTCGCCTCCACCGCGACCGTGCGGCGCGCCGATGATCAAGTGCGCAATGTGTTCATGCGGCGAATCTCTGTGTTTCCACCCTCGGGACTGGACGTCGAGGACAACTTCTTCTCCGTTCAGCGGCCCATCAACGAAAAGCCCGGCCGACGCTACATGGGCGTCTGCGCGCCGGGCAGCTCGCGTCCTGCGGTTCTGATCAGGACCTACACGGCGTTCCTGACGGCTGCGCAGGCACTGTTCGATCGGTTCGGCCCCGTAGCCGACCCCTACATGACGCTCGTCGGCTACTTCAACTCGCTGCGAGAACTCGGCGGTATGAAGCGATTGGCGGAGGACGACGTCCAGACGCGTTCGTTCCGCGTCAACATGAGCTTGGTGGACCGGCCGGGGCTCTCCCAGCGCCGTGTCGAGGAAGTCAGCGAATTGACGTCGCGCGTCTCCAGTCAGGACATTCCTCGATACCTCGATCAGCTCGAGGTTCCGTTCGAGGGGGTTTTCGATCCGGCACAAGGCAAATGCGTGACCAACAGGAAGCCCGGAGAAGCTCGACCGATCGATGCCGTCCTTGCGACCAACATGCTTTCCGTCGGTGTCGATGTGAATCGTCTCGGGGTGATGGTCGTCAACGGTCAGCCCAAGGGAACGGCGGAATACATCCAGGCCACCAGCCGCGTGGGCCGCACGCCGCCGGGACTCGTGGCGACCGTGCTGACCTGGGCGCGGCCGCGCGACCTGTCGCACTACGAGACGTTCGAGCACTACCACGCGACCTTCTACCAGCATGTCGAAGCCCAGTCCGTCACTCCGTTCTCACCGAGGGCGCTAGACCGAGGGCTCACCGGCGCGATGCTTTCGATCATGCGCCACTCCTACGACCCGTTCGCGCCGAACAATGGCGCCGGCGCGATGAATAGCCCCAGCCTCAATGAAATGCTGGAGACTATTCGAGCCGTCGCCGCACGCACCTGGGAAGTCACCGAGGATTCGGGAAAGAAGGCTTTGACCGAAGCCGCGATGAAGAGCCGCGCCGACGAATGGGCAAACGAAGCCGGCGTCGGTGGCCGCACCCTCGTCTACCAGAAGTATGGAGCGGGGCCCACCGCCTACCCGCTGCTCAATGCACCGGGCATCAAGCCTTGGACCGATTGGACCGTCCCGATGTCGATGCGCGAAGTAGAGCCTGGTGTGAGGCTCGTGATGGAAGACAGCCGCTCGACCACCGATCCGACATGGCGGCCGCGGGTAACCGTGGCCGAGGAGGATCAGGAATGAGCAGGACACCCGTAGGAGAAGTCCGGCCGAGCCAACTCCTGTGGACCTATGGTCCAGGGGCCTTGATCGACCTCCCGAACCTGTCAGTCGTCACCATGGGCATCGATCGCTGGGAGAAGGATAGATGCCAGCCGATCCAGGAGGCGCGGTTGCTCGCCAACGTGCGAAGCGTCCTCGGCCCCCAAGTCGACTCACTGCGAATGCCGCCGATCGGCGAGCGGGACATCGTGGATCCCTTTTCTGCTGCCGCGCTGATCGGAGTCCCCGTGAAGCCCTTCCCGAGGTGGCTTCGCTGCGTGAAATGCGGCTTGCTGTCGCCCTACGACACCGGCCTGTTCAAGCTGAAGGAGAATCGATATCGCCCGGAATCGACGCGTTTCGTTCATGAAGGCTGCCGAGGGTCGAACAACAACCAGAAAGCGAGGGATGCCGATGCAGTACCTGCTCGCTTCCTCATGGCTTGCCGGGCCGGCCACTTAGACGACTTTGCTTGGCACTGGTTCGTTCATGGTGGACCAAGCACTTGCCGAGCCACGCTCAGATTTTTCGAGAGCGGCGCTTCACTTCAGACCGAAAATCTTTGGGTCAAGTGCGATGGGTGCGGCGCCTCCAAGAACATGGCGCAAGCCTTCGGACAAGCGGGGCGTGACAATCTCCCGGGGTGTCGGGGAAGGCACCCGCACGTCGATCGCTTCGAGGACGATTGCGCCGAGGAACCACGTGCCATCCTGCTTGGCGCCACCAATGGCTGGTTCCCAGTGACATTGTCCGTTCTCGCCATCCCGCAAACGGGTAGCCCCTTGGCTCAACTCGTCGCCGACGGCTGGACGTTCTTCGAGGATGTCGCATCAGCGTCCGAAGTTGGCTTCGTGGTCAAGACGCTCAAAAAGACCGCGCAGCTTCCTGGCATCGAGCAGTTCTCGAACGAGCAGATATGGGCGGCCATAGAAGCCCACCGGAACGGGGCGGTGGATATCGAGCAAAACGATCTCAAAGGTCCCGAGTGGGATGTGCTGACGGCCGAAAATCCGCCGACTGACTACCCACATTTCATGAGCAAGAAGGTCGGCGTCCCTTCGGGATTCGAACCGACTATCACGCGCGTGCTGCTTCTGGAGCGGCTACGCGAAGTGAATGCCCTGCTCGGGTTCACTCGGATTGAATCCCCAGATGAAGGGACAGGAGACGCCGCAGCCCCACGAGCTCCCCTCGGTCGTTCTGCACCAGATTGGGTGCCCGCGACGCAGGTCCATGGCGAGGGCATATTCATCCGCTTCAACGCAGATGCACTGAAGTCGTGGGCGGACAAGGATGCGGTGAAGTCGCTTGATGCACGCTTACGGCTGGGACATCGCGGTTGGCGCCATAAACGAAATCTGGATCCGAACGAAGGCTATCCTGGTGCGCGCTATGTGATGCTTCACACCCTCGCGCACATGTTGATCAGAGAACTCGCACTCGAGTGCGGGTATAACGCCGCTAGCATTCGAGAGCGAATTTACGCGGAGATTGACGACAACAAGGATCAGGCCGGGTTCCTTATCTACACGGCCGCCGCAGACTCTGATGGAACACTCGGTGGATTGGTCGAACTGGGCAAACCCGAAAACCTTGGGCGACTTCTCCACCAGGCCCTTGATCGGGCACATATCTGCGCGTCCGATCCCTTGTGTTCCGAGCATGACCCCAGCAAGGATCAATCGTTGCATGGCGCTTCGTGCCACGCCTGCTCCTTCGTATCAGAGACCTCTTGCGAACGGGGCAATCGACATCTGGATCGTGCGTTGATTGTCCCCACGCTCGAAAATCCTGATGCCGCGTTTTTCCGGAGTGCATGATGGAGCCGCTATTAAATGCGGTCGCGGAACTCGTGGTCCTGCTGTCTCCATCCAAGATCGGAGCAATCGCTTCTCACATCCGGGGAACGACGTCGCTCGAACTGGATCGCGGCTTGAGCCAGGTCGTGGGCACGCCGGCAGCCCGTGCCGCATTGGATCTCCTCCTCACGACATGGGCACAGTCTGGACTCTCAGGAGACGTAGTGGCGGGGATGCTGCTGGGCGCCGCTCGCACACGACAACGGACTCAACGCGAGAGCAACGTCGAGTTGGTCTGGACCGGCCCAACGACTCCGTTCGTCGCAACCCGACGCACCGAGCAGGTGCTATTGGACCTCATCCAGCGAGCTAAAACGGAACTCTTCATCGTCAGCTTCGTCGCCTACGACGTGCCGTCCGTCATCGGCGCAATCAATTCCGCGATCGACCGGGGCGTCGAGACCCGAATTCTCGTAGAGGCTTCCCTGACTGAAGGCGGTAGTTTGCTCGTCGACCCGGTGGCGACGATGAGAGGCTGCGTTCCTTCGGCCCTGCTATATTCGTGGACCGGTCGGCCACATCCGTTCACGAACGGGCGCGTTCATGCAAAAGTCGCCGTGGCAGACAGCGACGCGGCGTTTCTAACGAGCGCGAATCTGACGGGTCATGCGCTCGAAAAGAATATGGAGGCCGGCGTGTTCGTTACCGGCGGCCACATTCCGGTCAGCCTGCGTGCCCATCTCCACGCTTTGGTCGAAACGAAAGTCATTCGGCCGGCCTGATGCTGAAGGCCGCGCACCGCCACCTGGATGCGCTTCACTTCGGACCGCCCGCGTCTACATGAAAAGGCGGACCGGATAAGAGTGCGGCTCCAGCTTCGGCATGCGTTTGACGATCGTCGCGAGCGTACCGGCGAAATTCAAGGTGACAGGCAGGCGGTCGTATGGCCCGTCATTATTCCAGTCCATTTTGGTTAGGGCTAGCGTTTCCCGGCAGAGATCGTCCATCGAACTCAAACCGGCGTGCCGAACCAGCATCAACGGCTCGGGCGTTCCCTTCCCCTCCTTGTAATAGTCCTTGCCACCCGCGACTTCGGGAAGGTTACCCTGCGTCCACAGCAAAGCCTCGTGCGGGCCGAGCTGGAAGGTCGTGCCGCGCCGACACGGATAGCCATGCGGTTGCTGTGGCTTCTGGATCAGGATGCCCCGCCACCCACAGCTCTGCTGGACGTGAACCAGCTCGATATTGTCGGCGTTAGGGAAGGCATCGAATACACCTTCGACTTCCTCATCGCGGAACTCGGTATTCTTGTGGACCACGATGCGTTTCGGCGGATCGCCCGAATGCTTGCGCTGGTAGATGGCAAGGCTGCGCGTCATCACCTTCAGCATCTGTTCCCGGCGCAGGAAGGGGTTCTTCCCGAACATCCTGACCCCATCTGCTTCGTATGCGACGAATTCCAGTCCCGATCCCTCGGCATCGAATACCTGGCTGCAGCAAATGGCGAACCGCGTATCCCTTCCGCCGCCAGCTCGCAAAGCGTAGTCGATGCCGATGAACGCCGCGCCGGGATCGGCGTCTGCGAGCACCCAAGGCACACCACCGGCCTTCGTGTAGAGGGCAATTCCCAGCCGCCAGGCGACACTGCATCGACAGAAATAGTCGAGCGCACTTACATCCCGGAGAAACTGCACGCAGATTCCTTCGGAGGCAGCGTAGGCCTTCACATAATCGTGCAGATCGAAATCATCCCCGGCCGTCCCGCGAAACCCGGCCTTCCATTCCTCGGTGAGCAAGATAACGACGACATCGTAAGCGTCGCGAAGGTTTCGCAGGGCGAAAAGCGCCTGAGTCAGCGCCTCGGCAAGAATGATATGTGGCGTGGGCGAGGCCGCTATGCGATCGGAAAGATCCGCCGGCAACTCGACGCTGGTACCTGTCCCCCCACGGGTGAGGCGAACTCCAAAAATACTCTCGAAGCCGCGGTACTGGGGCAGATAGGCCTTACGTTCCCGGGGTTGGTGAACCTGGTCCAATTCGCGAATCTGCCCCACCAGACGATCGGTCCGTCCAGCAGGCGCGATCATTCCAATTCGGATAGGGTTGGAGACGGCCGAAAGTTTGTCTTTGCTGTACGGACCAAACCGTAACAAGCCTTCCATGGGATGGATATCGACATCGCGCTGATCCTGCGAACCGAAGCGCAGCCGCGGTTCCTGCAGAACGATGTGACCCGGCAGGCGGTAGGGCTTGGCCTCGGCGTTCATGGACGTCCCACCCCGCTGAACCCCGATGTCCGCAAAAGTTCGAATTCAGCATCTACACCGTCGCCGATATCGAAGGCTCGTAGCCTCACGCTTTGACCCTTGCCGACGATCAACGTGATCCATCCATCAAGCAGGGCGTTGGCGTGGCGGTTGTGCCGCCGGGCGCGACGCTCCCGAATGAACTCACGAACCAGTTCGATATGTTCTTCCGACGCATCCTCGGGAATATCGGTCACGATCGTAGGTTCGAGGAGAAGCCAAAGGCGATCGAAACGATAGTCGACGCGTAATCCACATGCTTCGGTCCACCCGACCTGTGTGCCCGAAACCGTACCGGCGATCCGGTCGACGGGTTTGACGCGATCGGTGCCGAAGATTGAAGGCTGCACCTGCCGGGCATCTGGGACGAGAAATGACTTCCGCCCCCTGCGCCGGAAAGTCAGTCCCGGACGCTTGCCGAGCGCGCGAAACAAGGCGTCGCGAACGATCGCTCGCTCTCCCGTTTCCTTGACGAGACGCCGGGAAGCCAGCGGGTGGGTATCGAACACCTTGATCGCGAATGGTTCGAAGGTCTTTCGAACGTCAGTGTCGCGTCCGAAAGCGAGCACGCCATCACGTATTCTATGTGCGTCGATATCTACGCCCGCCGCGCTAATCGCGTCCTGAATGTCCCTATAGCCGCCGATCTGGCAATCCACGAGGCGGCACAGGGCTGGCTGAGAGACGAGTGGAAGCGCGTTGGTTCGGATGGCAGGCGTGCTTCCCGTACTCGTGCGCGGTGTCGATTTCACAAGTCGTGGACGTGTCGCGCCTGCCAGTGCCTGCACCTTGTCCGCTGTCTGCGGCAAATAGCGCACGAGATCGGAGAAAAATTCGTCGAACGACTCGGTCTCGACGAAATGCGCCTCGACGCCCAGCGCCCGAGCGCGCTGGAGCAGTGCATCAACCGCAGGATAAGGCTCATCCTGGCTGCGCTTGAACCAAAACAGCCCACCGGGGAAACCACGGCCCTCATCCAGGGCCTCGGTCAGTGCCTCGATGATCGAGGCATCGCGCCCGCTGTAACCCACCACGGCGAGCCCTTGGCGACGACACGCATCGATCAGACTGCGCCGCATCTCCGCGTCCTGCGCACGCAATTCCGCATCGGTATTCTTCAGCGCGTCGGAATGATAGTCGCCATGCAGCTTACCATAGACTGGCCAACGCCCTTCATCATGGGCACGTCGGAATTTCTCGGGCTCACCGAGATCGGCCGTGACCAGACACCCTGTACTCCCCAATACCTGAACGGCTGCGTCCTCGACCGTTCGATCAAAATTGGTCGTCCAGATGATGCGGCAGAGTTTCTCGCGCACCAACAGGACGAGAGCCAGATGGCCGAATGAAGGCTTACCACGACTGAGCAACTCGTCCAGGTAGGCCCGCCGGTCCTTTGCGGACGGATATGTCGCCTCGAAATAGGCAGAATACTCTGTCTCCGACCCCGCCGGTGGAAGCGTGCCAATCGTATCGAAATGCGCTTGCAGCTTTCGTTGGACTACCACCTCCCCGATGTCGGTTATGGCGGATGGCGACAGCTTTTTCTGTGAACGGTAGAGTCGCTGCTTGAAGTCCCAAATCATGTCGCCGGCCGTTTTGATGCCAGCCGAACGCGAAGCACCCGCGCCCAGGAACCACATGATCTGCGAGCCCCTCAACTGGAAAAGCCGCAAAAATGAGGGCAGATCCATCATTGAGGCAACTGCCAAGGGTTCGACCGAGCTATCCCGGTCGACAGAAGGGCCGACGAGATCGTTGACGTTGGATCCGTACAAGCTCGAGGGCTTCCTTTCTCAATAGCCACGACAAGGGAACGACCGTGCATCTCCGCTCAACGTAGCGAAGAATCAGGCACCATAGGATACCCTAGCGGCGCAAGAACAAAAAGGAAACCAGAGACCTGCGCTAGGTGAGGTCGCGGGGAGATCACTGTCCTGCCTGAATGAATGGGGCGTCGCCCTTCGGGCCGGGCTCTCGGCAAAGCTGAAGCCCTGCCTTGCTGGGCTTCCCCCTCCGGGCTTCCATCCCTGACGCAAGAGTAGGGGCAGCCGTATTCCCGCGAATCCGCTTCTGCGTCTCTACGTTTTCGGACAGGCGAGAGTGAGAGTGCGGACCGGATTGCCGTGACGGGTTGAGGGTCGGGAGAGAGGCTCCCGGCGCCCGTCGCGGAGACCCGCGATGTCCAGACATGCCGCTCACGCCCGTTCCGGCTCCGACCGGACGAGCCTCTATGACGAAATCACCGGAAAGATCCTCGCCGAGCTGGAGGCCGGCCGGTTACCTTGGATTCAGCCTTGGGGCACAGCGGCGGCGAAAGCGCCGCTCGCCATGCCGAAGAACGCCGCCACCGGCCGAGGTTATTCCGGCATCAATGTGCTGATCCTCTGGGGCGCTGTGATCGAGCATGGCTTCCCCGGCCAAAGCTGGCTCACCTTCAGGCAGGCGCTCGTGGTCGGCGGGCATGTGCGTAAAGGCGAGCGCGGAACGACGGTCGTTTATGCCGATCGCTTCGTCCCCGACGACGAGAAGCGACGCGCCCGCGAGACCGGCGAGGAAGCCCAGGCGATCCCGTTCCTGAAGCGCTTCACGGTTTTCAACCTGGCGCAATGCGAGGGCTTACCCGACGACCTCGCGATTGTCGCGCCGCCGCCCGAACCCGGCCTGATCGAGCCGAAGGTGGAGGCGCTGATCAAGGCAAGCGGGATCGATTTCCGGATCGGCGGCGACCGTGCCTTCTACGTGCCAGCGCGCGATTATGTGATGGTCCCGCCGCCCCAGGCTTTCTTCGAGCCCATCAACTGGCACCGCACGGCCCTGCATGAATGCTCCCATGCCAGCGGGGCGCCGGATCGCCTGAATCGCGACCTCTCCGGTTCCTTTGGCACGAAGAAGTACGCCTTCGAGGAGATGATAGCCGAGATTTCAGCGGCATTCTGCTGTGCTGCGCTCGGCATCGTGCCGACCGTGCGGCACGCCGATTACATCGGATCCTGGGCCGAGGTTCTGCGCGAGGACAATCGCGCCATCGTCCGCGCAGCGTCGCAAGCCAGCAAGGCTGCCGATTTCCTGCTCGGCTTCCTGCCCGAAGACGAACGGCTTGCTCCGGTCTCCGCCGACGCCGGCGAGCGGGAGGCAGCCTGATGCGCGCGCCGTCTCCAGCAGGCCGGCGACGCTTCCGGCAGGAATCCTCGTCATCTCCCGAGTCCTGTCATGCGTCCGCACGGGCGCGCAGCTCATCGACGCGCTGGCGGGGGAGGTATCTCTTCGACAATGCAGTTGAGTTCCTCGCCGGGGCGCGCCACCTCGCGACGGCGGGCGATCCACACTCTCGCGAAGCCCTATTTCATCTCATCGGATGCGCCGTCGAGCTGTCGCTGAAGTCCTATCTGCATTTCCGGGGGTGGAACGATGACCGGTGCCGCCATGAGGTTCGGCACGATCTGGTCAAGGCGCTCGTCGCAGCGGAACGGCTCGGATTGCATCCACATCATCCGGATGTGCGGATGCTGACGCGGATATTGTCGCCCTACTACCGCTGCCATCGCATCCGCGAGCTGGCGAAGCGCGACCCGGCGCCGATATCGCCCGAACGGGCGTTGCAGGCAGCCGAAGGATTGCTGGACGATGTCCTGGCCGCAGTGACGGGACCTCCCCGTTCCGGGCGCTGACCGGAAGCCCGCGTCTGCTGCGCGCCGGCCGCCGATCCTCGCTTCTCCGCCCCCTCGGCCTTCGCTTTCGCCGCCGCGAGAGGAAGAGGGCCGAGGGGGTTTTCGTGACGGGTTGGAGGCCGGGAGAGAGGCTTTCGGCCGCCCGTCGCGGAGAAAATCCCGATGGCTACTGCCGTTCAGAAGATCACCCTGTCGTCCTCACGCGACATCCCCTTCAACAAGCTGGTGCTGAGCCAGTCGAACGTCCGGCGCGTGAAGGCCGGCGTCTCGATCGAGGAGCTGGCCGAAGACATCGCCCGGCGCGGCCTGCTTCAGGGCCTCAATGTCCGCCCCGTGCTCGATGCCGAAGGCAAGGAAACCGGCATGTTCGAGATTCCCGCCGGCGGCCGCCGCTACCGCGCGCTCGAACGGCTGGTCAAGCAGAAGCGTCTGGCGAAGACCGCGCCCGTCCCCTGCGTCGTGCGCGATGCCTCGACCGGCATCCTCGCCGAGGACGATTCGCTCGCCGAAAACTGCCAGCGCGCCCCGCTCCATCCGCTCGACCAGTTTCGCGCCTTCCTGACCCTTCGCGAGAAGGGTCAGTCCGAGGAGGAGATCGCCGCCGCCTTCTTCGTGCCCGTCAACGTCGTCAAGCAGCGGCTGCGGCTCGCCTCGGTTTCGCCAACGCTGCTCGAAACCTATGCCGAGGACGGCATGTCGCTCGAGCAGTTGATGGCCTTCACCGTCTCCTCCGACCATGCCCGACAGGAACAGGTCTGGGAGGCGATCCACAATAGTTGGTCGAAGGAACCGTATCAGATCCGCCGCATGCTGACGGAATCGACGGTGCGAGCCTCCGACAAGCGCGCCGTGTTCGTCGGGATCGACGCCTATGAGGCGGCCGATGGCATCGTCCTGCGCGACCTGTTCCAGTCCGACGATGGCGGCTGGCTGCAGGATGCGGGCCTTCTCGATCAGCTGGCCGCTGAGAAGCTGAAGGTCATGGCCGACGAGATCGCCAATGAAGGCTGGAAGTGGATCGAGGTTGCCGTCAGCTTTCCCTACGACAACGCCCGCGGTCTGCGCGCGCTCGTCGGCACGCCGATCGACCTCACTACCGATGAGCAGGCGACGATCGACGCCCTGAACGCCGAATATGCGAAGCTGGAGGCCGAATATGACGGCGCGGACGAACTGCCCGACGAGGTGGACGAGCGGCTCGGCGAGATCGAGACGGCGCTCGCCAATTTCGAGAACCGACCGGTCCAATATGATCCGGCCGATATCGTCCGCGCGGGCGTCTTCGTCAGCATCGATGCGGACGGCTCGCTCCTCGTCGACCGCGGCTATGTCCGCCCCGAGGACGAAGCGCCGGTCGCCATCGAGGGTGAGGACGGCGAAGACGCACCGGCCAACGCGACCGATCCTGCGGCGCCTTCCGTCCAGCGCGCCGTCATCACCATCGGCGGCCAGCCCGCCGAGCCGGAGGAGGATGAGGACGACGTCATCAAGCCGCTGCCCGATCGCCTGGTGATGGAGCTGACCGCGCACCGCACGCTGGCGCTGCGCGACGCCATGGCCAACAATCCCCGCGTCGCCATGACGGCGCTCCTGCACAAGCTCGTCACCGATGCCTTCCAGCGCATGTCGAGCGCCGGCGGGTGCCTGGAGGCCTCCATCCACCATGTCTTCTTCCCCGCCCAGTCCGCCGACCTGAAGGACAGCCCGTCCGCGAAGTCGGTGAATGAGCGGCAGGAGGCATGGAAAACCGACGTCCCGCAGGACGATCAGGCCCTGTGGGACTGGCTCGACGCGCTCGATGACGCCAGCCGCATGGCGATGCTCGCCCATTGCGTCAGCTACGGCGTAAACGCCCTCTACGAGAAGGTCGACCGCTATGGCGGCTCCGGCCTCTCGCAGCATGGGCTCGAACGCCGCCTCGGCCAGGCTGACCGGCTGGCCCATGCCTGCGGGCTCGACATGGTGGAGGCCGGCTGGAAGCCGATGGTCGAGAACTATCTCGGCCGTGTCACCAAGGCCCGCATCCTGGAAGCCGTGCGCGAGGCCCGGGGGGAACAGGCCGCCCAGCTCATCGATCATCTGAAGAAGGGCGATATGGCGAAGGAAGCCGAGCGGCTGCTCGCCGACACCGGCTGGCTGCCCGAACCCCTGCGCCCTGCCGACGCCGAGCCGGCTCCTGACGTGGCGACAGCCGAGGGAGAAACCGAGGCGCTGCCCGACTTCCTCGCCGGCGATGACGACGAGTCTCCCGCCAGCGCCGAGAGCGAGGATGACCCGGCCCGCATGATCGCTGCGGAATAGCCGAACCCCGCGGGGCGGCTCCGGCCGCCTCGCATTCCTCCACCCATCCACGCATCCGAGCCCGGCCCCTCGCAAGGGGGAACAGCCGGGCTCCTCTCGTTTCAGGAGCCTCGCATGGCCGACTATTTCACCCATTTCTCATGCCTGCTCGATGTTGGCACGCCGCAGAATGCCGCCCGCGCGCTCGACCTCTACAACAGGCTGTCCGAAGATGGCGCGTCGGAAGACCCGCCGTCCGACGGTTTCCTGCTTTCGATCCAGCCCGAGCATGGCGGCACCCGGCTCTGGATCCGCGATGATGTGACCGGCGATCCGCAGCACGTCATCGACTTCGTGCTGCTCTGCGCGAAGACCTTCGGCCTCACCGGCCGCTGGGGTTTCCAGTACGCCAACACCTGCTCAAAGGCGGGGATCGATGCCTTCGGCGGCGGCGCGCATGTGCTCGATCTCGGCGCCGGCCAATCCGTCGCCTGGATCGGCACGCACGGATGGCTCGCCGATGTGCTTACGACGGGAGGGTCGGACGATGCCGAGGATCGTTGAAACCACCGTCTATCAGCTCGGCGAGCTGTACGTGGAGGCGCATGAGAAGGCGCGTGCCTGGTTCCGCGAAAGCATGGACACCGATGATTGGTACGAATTCGTCTACGACGATTTCGAGGCGATCTGCGCCATTCTCGGGGTGCGGCTCAAGACCCGCGCCGTGCGCCTCCATGGCGGCGGTACGCGGCAGAAGCCGTGCGTCTATTTCCGCGGTTTCTGGTCGCAGGGCGATGGCGCCTGCTTCGAGGCCTTCTATTCCCATGCGAAAGGCGCCCCTCACAAGATCAGGGCGCACGCGCCGCAAGATGGCGAGCTTCACCGGATCGCGGACGCCTTGCAGGCGGTCCAGAAGCGGAACTTCTATCAGCTTCATGCTGATGCCAGCCATCGCGGCCGTTATACCCATGAATATTGCATGGCGATCTCGGTCGAGCGCGACGGCCCGACCTATCAGGACATGACCGCCGATGCGGAGGAAGCCGTGACGGAGGCGCTGCGCGATCTCGCCCGCTGGCTCTACCGCCAGCTCGAGCGGGAGTATGAGTATCAGGCGTCGGACGCCGTGGTCGACGAGGCGATCATCGCCAACGCATACACCTTTACCAATTCCGGGCGCCGCTTCGGCTGAGCGTCGGGGCTCCAACATCGCGATCGCGGTCCGGTTAGAGGAAGAGGACGGCCGGGACGGGTTTGAGCCGGTACGGTCGAGAGAGAGCGCCAGCCGGTTCGTCCCGTCCCGCTCTCCTCGAGGTTCCCTCCATGACCACTGTCTCCGCTTCCGCGGCCGCTCGCGCGGCCACGTCCATCCCGCTCGTTCCCGCCGCCGATCCGGCCGCTCGCATCGCCGAGGCGGCGCGGCTTCTCCTTCCCCATCTCGAATGCGGCCAGCGCATCGACGCAGGCGTCCTGCGTACCGCCATGGAGACGGCCTTCGGCGCCTCCGATGCGACCGGCGCCTGGGACTGGAAGACCGCCTATGACGCCTGCGAGGCGGCGACCGTGCTGTTCCTGCGCAAATACGGAAAGGCGCTTTCCCGCAAAGCCGGTTCTCCGGCTGCCATGCTGCCGATGCTGGCGAAAATCGCCGGCCTTCTTCCCACCCACACGCGCCGTTCGGCCGAAAGCGAGACCTACCAGCAATTTTCCACCCCGATCCCGTTGGGACTCGCGGCCATAACCGCCGCGTCGATGACCGCCGCCGACCGCGTGCTGGAGCCCTCTGCCGGCACCGGCCTGCTCGCCATCCTGGCCGAGATCGCGGGCGGATCGCTGGTCTTGAACGAACTGGCCGAGACCCGCGCCGGTCTTCTCACCCACCTCTTTCTGACCATTCCCGTCACCCGCTTCGACGCGGCGCAGATCGACGATCATATCGCTGCCTGCATCGTGCCGTCCGTCGTGTTGATGAACCCGCCATTCTCGGCAATGGCGAACGTCTCAGGCCGCATGGCCGACGCCGCCTGTCGTCATGTCGCCTCGGCGCTGACACGCCTGGCTGACGGCGGGCGGCTGGTGGCGATCACCGGCGCGAACTTTTCTCCCGACAATCCGGCATGGGTGGCGGCATTCACCCGCTTGCAGGCGCGCGGGCGCGTGGTGTTCACCGCCACCATCGACGGCTCGGTCTATGCCAGGCACGGCACCACCATCGATACGCGGCTGACCGTCATCGACAAGCTACCCGCCGATGATCCGGCGGTGTTCCCGGTCCCGCCAGGCGTCGCGCCCGACGTCGCCACGCTGCTTGGCTGGATCGACGCCCATGTTCCGGCGCGACTGCCGGTCGCGGCCTCCGCCGGCGTTACCGCCATTCCCGCCGCCGCGTGTGCCGTCGCTGCGCGCCCCGTCCGGGGATTTGCCTCACGGCCATCCACTCCCGTTCCGGCCAGCCTCACCGAGCCCGACGGGGTCGAGATCGACTATGAGACGGTGGATTTGACGCCGCCTGAGAACACCCGGCTGACGGACGCGATCTATGAGGAATACGCTCTTCAGTCGATCCGCATTCCCGGCGCGCAAGCTCATCCCACCAAGCTGGTGCAATCGGCGGCCATGGCCTCGGTCGCGCCGCCGAAGCCGAGCTATCGGCCGCGCCTGCCGGCCAACATCGTCACCGATGGCCTGCTGTCGGACGCCCAGCTCGAGACGGTGATCTATGCCGGCGATGCCCATGGCGAATTCCTCGCCGGGTCCTGGACCGTGGACGAGACCTTCGACATCGTTTCGGCTGCGCGCGACGATGCGCCGAATGCCGTGCGTTTCCGGCGCGGCTTCATGCTCGGCGACGGGACCGGCGCCGGCAAGGGCCGCCAGTCGGCCGGCATCATCCTCGACAACTGGATGCAAGGGCGTCGCAAGGCGGTCTGGATCTCCAGGGCCGATCTCATCGAGGACGCCCGGCGCGACTGGTCGGCGCTCGGCATGGAGCGGTTGCTGGTGACGCCGCTTTCCCGCTTCCCGCAGGGCAAGCCCATCACGCTCACGCAAGGCGTCCTATTCACCACCTATTCCACGCTGCGCTCCGACGAGCGTGGCGAGAAGCTTTCCCGGGTCAAACAGATCGTCGAATGGTTGGGCTCCGACTTCGACGGAGTGATCGTTTTCGACGAAAGCCACGCCATGCAGAATGCCGCTGGCAGCAAGGGTGACCGCGGCGAGCAGGCCGCCTCGCAGCAGGGACGCGCTGGCCTCCGCCTCCAGCACGCACTGCCCAATGCCCGTGTCGTCTACGTGTCCGCCACGGGCGCGACCACCGTCCACAATCTCGCCTATGCGCAGCGGCTCGGCCTCTGGGGCGGCGAGGATTTCCCCTTCGTGACGCGGGCCGAGTTCGTCGAGGCGATCGAGGCCGGCGGCGTCGCGGCGATGGAAGTCCTGGCACGCGACCTCAAGGCGCTCGGCCTCTACACCGCCCGGTCGCTCTCCTATGACGGCGTCGAATATGAGCTGGTCGAGCACCAGCTTACGCAGAAGCAGACGCGCATCTACGACGCCTATGCCGGGGCCTTCGCCATCATCCATAACAATCTCGACGCGGCGATGCAGGCCGCCAACATCACCGGCGAGCATGGCACGCTGAACCGGCAGGCGAAGTCGGCGGCGCGTTCCGCTTTCGAATCCACCAAGCAGCGCTTCTTCGGTCATCTCCTGACCTCGATGAAAACCCCGACGCTGATCCGCTCGATCGAGCGCGATCTCGAGGAAGGTCACGCCGCGGTCATCCAGATCGTTTCGACCGGCGAGGCGTTGATGGAGCGCAGGTTGGCGGAAATCCCAACTGAGGAATGGAACGACGTCCGGGTCGACATCACGCCGCGCGAATATGTTCTGTCGTACCTGCAGCACAGCTTCCCTGTGCAGCTCTATGAACCCTTCACCGACAGCGAGGGCAACCTCTCGTCCCGGCCGGTTTTCCGTGACGGCCAGCCGGTCGAAAGCCGCGAGGCCGCCGCCCGCCGCGACCGCCTGATCGAGAAGCTCGCGAGCCTGCCGCCCGTTCCCGGCGCGCTCGACCAGGTCGTTCAGCATTTCGGGACCGACACGGTGGCGGAAGTCACCGGCCGCTCGCGTCGCATCGTGCGCAAGACCGGCGCGGACGGGATCGACCGCTTGATGGTCGAGAATCGTGCTGCCTCGGCCTCTCTCGCCGATGTGGCCGCCTTCATGGACGATCAGAAGCGTGTGCTCGTCTTCTCCGATGCGGGCGGGACGGGCCGGAGCTACCATGCCGAATTGTCGGCGCGGAACCAGCGGCTGCGGGTCCATTATCTGCTCGAGCCGGGCTGGAAGGCCGATGCCGCCATCCAGGGACTGGGGCGGACCAACCGCACCAACCAGGCGCAGCCCCCGCTCTTCCGTCCGATCGCGACCGACGTGAAGGCGGAGAAACGCTTCCTGTCGACCATCGCGCGGCGGCTCGACACGCTCGGCGCGATCACGCGCGGCCAACGCCAGACCGGCGGCCAGGGCCTGTTCCGGCCCGAGGACAATCTGGAAAGTCCCTATGCCCGCGACGCGCTGCGGCAACTCTATCATCTCCTGGCGCGCGGCAAGGTCGAGGGCTGCTCGCTGCAGATGTTTGAAGAGGCCACCGGCCTGTCGCTCATGGACGCGAACGGCATCAAGGACGAGTTGCCGCCGATCACCACCTTCCTCAACCGACTGCTGGCGCTGACCATCGACCTGCAGGGCATCCTGTTCACGGCGTTCGAGCAGCTTTTGAATGCCAGGATCGAAGGCGCAATCGCTTGCGGAGCCTATGACATGGGGCTGGAGACGCTCAAGGCCGAGAGCTTCGTCGTCACCGGCCGGCGCACCATCCATGTCCATCTCGGCACTGGGGCTGAAACCCGCCTGCTGACCATCACCCAGCGCGAACGCAACCGGCCTGTCGCGCTCGACCAGGCCCTTGCCCTCCTCTCGGATCGTCGCGCCATGCTGCTCGTCAACGAGCGTTCGGGCCGGGCCGCCGTTCAGATCCCGACCAGCAGCGTCATGCTCGACGATGGCGAGATCGAACGGCGTATCCGCCTGATCCGGCCGATGGAGGCGCACAATATCCCGGTGAAGATGATGGGCGAGACGCACTGGATCGAGGCCGACGAAGGCACGTTCGCAAAAGCATGGAACGCCGAACTGGCTGACGTGCCGGAATTCTCCGACAGCACCATCCATGTCGTCGCCGGGCTGCTATTGCCGATCTGGAAGCGCCTGCCAAACGAGTCGACGCGAGTCTATCGGCTTCAGACCGATGACGGCGAGCGCATCGTCGGCCGCCGGGTTTCGCCGGCATGGGTGGGAGGAGCGACCGCTACAGGCGCGACGACGCTGACGCCGGACGATGCCTTCGCGGCCCTGATGGACGGCCGGACGATACTCGACCTTGCTGAAGGGCTCCAACTACGCCGGGTCCGCGTCATGGGCGCCCATCGCATCGAACTCAGCGGGTTCACCGACACCATGCGCGATCGCTTGGCCGCCTATGGGCTGTTCCACGAGATCATTTCGTGGACCTTGCGCATGTTCGTGCCGACGGACGCGACCGGTCCCGCCATCCTGGCAAGGATCATGGAGCGTTACCCGGTCGAGCGGATCGGCGAGCGGGAGGCTGCGTAAATGGCTCGCCACGACGCTTCCGAACTGGCGCGGCGCCTTGCTCGCCAGGCCGAGGCGGTGTGCCGGCACTATCTGTCCGCCGGTCATCGCGAGGGCCGCTACTGGCTGGTCGGCGATGTGCAGGGCACGCCAGGTCGCTCCATGTTCGTCCGGCTCAAGGGACCGGAGTCTGGCAAGGGCGCGGCGGGCAAATTTACCGACGCCGCTACCGGCGAGCATGGCGACCTGCTCGACGTCATTCGAGAGAGCTGCGGGCTGGTCGACTTCAAGGACGTCGCCGACGAAGCGCGGACTTTCCTCAGTCTGCCGCATTCCGAGCCGGCGCCGCAACCGAGGCATAGGCCGACGTCCGCGCCAACCGGATCGCCGGAGGCCGCACGCCGACTCTTCGCCATGTCGCAGCCGATCACGGGCACAGTCGCAGAAGCGTACTTGCGGAAGCGCGGCATCACGGTTTTGCACGGAGCCGGATCACTCCGCTTCCACCCGCGCTGCTATTATCGGCCCGACGAGCATTCGCCGACCGAGACCTGGCCGGCGATGATCGCTTCCGTCACCGACCTCGACGGCCGGATCACCGGCGCGCATCGCACCTGGCTTTCCCCCGATGGCGACGGCAAGGCGCCGATCGACACACCGAGGCGGGCAATGGGCGACCTTCTCGGCCATGCGGTCCGGTTCGGCGTGGCGCACGACGTGATAGCGGCGGGAGAAGGCATCGAGACGATCCTGTCGCTGCACTGTGTCCTGCCCCACATGCCGATGGTCGCAGCGCTTTCGGCCGCCCACCTTGCCGCCATCCTGTTCCCGGCGCCACTGCGCAGACTCTACATCGTCCGCGACGACGATCCGGCCGGCGATGGCGCGCGCGACAGCCTGATCGAGCGGGCGAACGCCGCCGGGGTCGAGGCGATCGTGCTGTCGCCGGCGCTCGGGGACTTCAACGAGGACCTCCGCACCTTCGGCATCGACGCTCTGCGGGCAGCGGTCCGCCAGCAGCTCGCCCCGGAGGACGTCGCCCGTTTTCTTGTCCTGTCGGCATAGCCGGAGGGGGCAAGCGCGGGGCAGCGGCAGCCATCGCCGCATCGCACCAGGCTGCATCCCGTTGCGGCGGAGAGGACCGCGACCCGGCCTTCGAGAGGGCGATCGGCCGTCAAGCGGCCCGGACCGGCAATGGCTGCGCCCGGCTATTTTCCGGCGCGCTCCAGGGGAGCGCTTTCCATCGCGAAACAAAATAGCCGGCCTTCGCCATCCGGCGCGATGCTTGGCCCTGCGCTTGCGCTCCGGGTGCAGGTCCGGACCGCCCGACGGCTTTCGTCGCCAGAAGGCCGCGAGGGTCGCGGTCAATCCGACGAAGGAGCATCCCATGGCGAGCGAACACGACGACGGCTTCGAGCCTCAACACGCCTCATCCCCCACCGACCACGTCCTCACCGAACTCCAACTCTACGGCTTCCGCCCCTTCCAGGACGAACCCGATCCGAGGCCACTCCCGGAGGGGAACATGGTCGCCGGGGCCATCGCCGATATCTTCGACGCCCTGATCGCTACACTCGACGACACCCGCCTCGAGCCCGACCTCGACGACCTTCTTTGGTCGGCCGTCAACCTCTTCCATCGGGCCACCGGCCGGATCGAGCGCGAGCTCGACGACAACGAGCAGGCGCAGCGCCGCGGCCAGCGCGAACAGGACGGCTCGGAGGTGAAGTCGGTCGAACTGGAGCGCCTCATCGCCGAAGGGCAGACGCTGATCGAGCGCCGCAACGCCTTCGAACTGATGCGCGACCAGGCCGCCGAGCATTTCGAGCGCCACAACGGCTCATCCTGGCGGCCGCGTAGCGGATCGATGGTCAACCACCGCACCCTGACCTCGGCCATGATCGACAGCCGCGACTTTCTCTCAGCCAAACGACGGGCCGAAACCGAGGTGCTGCTGCCGGCAGGACCGAAGATCGCGTTCACCGGCGGGCTCGATTTTAACGATCACCACCTGATCTGGGCCAAGCTCGATCAGGTCCACGCCAAACACCCCGACATGGTACTGCTGCACGGCGGATCGCCGAAGGGCGCCGAGCGCATCGCTGCCCGCTGGGCCGACACCCGCAAGGTACCGCAGGTCGCCTTCAAGCCCGACTGGACGAAGCACGCCAAGGCGGCGCCGTTCAAGCGCAACGACTCCATGCTGGCGGTGTTGCCGATCGGCGTGATGGTGCTCCCGGGCACCGGCATCCAGGACAATCTCGCCGACAAGGCCCGCAAGATGGGCATTCCCGTCTGGAAGTTCGGCAACGGCGGCGCGTGAGTGTCGCTTTTGCCGCCACGATGGGCGGAATTTGACGATCTCACTTTCCCCCAAACCGGCAAGCATGGTGTTGTTCCGCGTTGTTCCATAACTATTGACTGGCTATGTGAGCGCTGATACAGCTTGCGAATGGGAACAACGCGGAACAACACTATGCCTGATATGCCCTACTTGGCCTCCAAGACACGGTCCAACCGGCCCGGTTGGTCCGTTAGCTTTCGCCATCCGCTCCGACGCGATGCTCGGGGCGGGCCCGGTCTCAAGATGCGCCGAGGCCTCGGGACGACCGACGAAGCCGAAGCAGACCTGCTCATCGCGGAAATGAACACCCTCTTGGCGGATCGCACGTGGTGGAACGCCAGCAAACGCGCCGAGGCAGAACTGAAGTTCTCGAAGGTGATCGTTGACGCCTTCTATGACGAAATCCAAGCTGGCCGAGAAGATCCAGAGTCTCTCCGTGAGGAACTCATTCCGCTGCCCACTGCGGAAAATGGCTATTCCCGCGTTCTGTTCGTTGGAACGACAGGGGCCGGCAAGACCTCACTGCTCAGGCAGCTTATCGGTTCTGATCCCGACAAAGATCGATTTCCTTCAACGGCTCCCGCGAAGACGACCATCGCTGACATTGAGGTTATCCAAAGCGAAGGGGACTTTGAGGCTGTTGTTACTTTCTTCTCGGAGTTCCAGACTCAAGCGAGCGTAGAGGAGTGCATCACCGACGCATGTATCGCTGTCTCCGAGCGCGCACCAATTGACAAGATCGCAGACCGATTCTTGAACCACAGAGACCAGAAGTTCCGGCTCAGTTATGTCCTTGGCGGGTGGCGCAAGGCTGATGATCAGGAAGCAGACGATGACGAGTTTTCGTTCGATGACGAGCCCGGTGCAGTCGCTGATGAGCAAGAAGACGGTGGTCTTGATACGTCCGAACGAGCCAAGAACCGCGAAGTGCTTGGAGACTTTGTAGACCGGATCGGCAAGCTGACGGCGAAGGTTTTGAAGCGCTTGTCCGATGATCTCGGCCTCGAACCCGGCAAACCCATAGGCGCCGACCGCGAAGCCGCAGAACAATTGATCGTCGAAAACTTTGAGGCGTACTTGGCCGAAAACGAGACCTTCCACGAACTCGTTCAGGATGTTCTCGACCGCATCCGGGAGCGTTTCGATCTAATCGCCGAAGGAACCTTGGAGCGGCATCGTTCGGGCTGGCCAAAGCGATGGCAGTTCGAGTCTCGCGATCGAGAGCAATTCATTGAACAGATCCGCTGGTTCTCCAGCAACTATTGGCCACAGTTTGGTCGGCTCCTGACGCCGCTGGTATCGGGCATCCGCGTCAAAGGCCCCTTATTTCCTAAGTTTGCAGAGACGTCGCCCCGCCTCGCCTTGATCGACGGTCAGGGCCTAGGCCACACGCCGGACTCCTCATCGAGCGTAACGACGCACATCACGAAACGCTTTGATCGCGTGGACGTCATCCTTGTCGTGGACAACGCTCAGCAACCGATGCAGGCGGCGCCGCTCTCGGTTCTCCGCTCCGTCGCTGCCAGCGGGCACAGCGACAAGCTGGCGGTGGCATTCACCCACTTCGATCAGATCAAAGGCCCAAACCTTCGGACATCGGCCGACAAGCGCGGCCATGTGATGGCGTCGGTGCTGAACGCCTTGTCCAATCTCCGCGACGTTCTCGGCGCCCCTGTCGTCAGAAGCATTGAGCACGGGATTGAGGACCGATGCTTCATGCTTGGTGGTGTCGACCAAAATCTCTCGCGGTTACCAGGGCGAGCTGCGGAATACATGAGGGGCGAGCTCGCAAACTTAGTGCAGTTTTGTCAGGAGGCGATCCTTCCGCCTCCGCCGCCAGAGGCAAGTCCGATTTATGATCCTACCGGTATCTCCTTCGCTGTTCGGGAGGCGGTGTCGAACTTCCAGGCCCCCTGGCTCGCCCGGCTCGGTCTGGCGGCTTATGACGGCGTGGGGAAAGAGCATTGGACGCGGGTGAAGGCTCTCAACCGTCGCATCGCCGGGGAACTCGACGATGAATACGACAATCTTCGACCGGTCGCCGACCTTGTGGCCAGAATGACTGAATCGGTATCGCGCTTCCTTGACGAACCAATCGATTGGACGCGAGAGCCCACGGACGACCAACAGCGCCAAGCTTCGATTGCCCGAATCCGCAGAGCCGTGTCGGCAGCGATGCACGAGTTGGCGCTTCGGCGCGTTGTGGAACAGCACCTCACTGAATGGCGGGAGGCATATGACCTCCGCGGGACGGGATCGACTTTCCGGCGGGCCCGGACGATCCGCGGCATTTACGATGAAGCCGCTCCGATCCCAGACGCTGTCATGCCCCCGCCATCAAAGCAATTCCTTACCGAGGTACGCCGCATAGTGATCGGTGCGATTGAAGCCAGTGGTGGGGAAGTAGGGCTTGCTGAAGACGATTGATGGTTCATCGACAAGGCGCGCCAATTTGGCGGCGAGCCCGATGATTTGCACCGGAAGGGCGGCGCGTGAGCGCCGCCGCACTTCCGTAAAGCCGTATCGCCTTTTCCACTGAAAGCGGGCTTTCAGCCCGTATCGCCCGTCACGGCGATGCGGGCCGCACGCGCATATTGCTCCAGCTCCACGTCACCCTCGATCAACCTGTCCAGCAGCGCTTTCATGTCGCTCTGATCCGACGCTGATTGCAATGACTCCGGCTGTCGCTCGATCGCCAGCACTGCGATGGCCAACGTCTTCTTCACCAGGTGCAGATCGCGATCCTTGAATTCCGCCATGACACCCATCCTCTGGGACGATCAGCCCGACCCTACCCAGCGCCGATTCAGATGGAACAGCGGACCTTCCGGGCTCGTGACAACGCCTCCTGAGCAAGCGATCTCCACCCCCGCTTCCAATGCGCTGATCCTTGGTCCAGCCGATGGCCTGACGCCATCAACCCGTGAAGGGTCCGCCACGCAAGCGTGCGGCCTCGAGGCTCCGCCTCCGCGGTGATTGCGGCCCTCGGCCGGACACATCGGGCGCCTGTCGCGCGGGGGATGGTCCCCCGCCTCCAGACAGGAGCCGGAACGATGTCCCTCAACGACGCTCATGCCTTCGCCTTCAGCCTCGCCACCACACTCATGGTCGCCATCATCATCTTCCGGGCCGGCGACGGCAGCCTTTCGGTCGTTCCCGCCAACGAATACGACGGCGACACCGCCGCCATCATCCATGAATTCGATCCCTTCCAGCCCTGACGAGGGGAGCGCCCGGTCCGGCGAGCGGAACTTCCTAGCCGATTTCCGCTCCCGTGACCGCTCATCTTCAGCTATGCTTCGCATTGCGCCGTGGTGGTGGTGGAAGGCGCGACCGTCAGACCTTTTCTCACGGAGACCACCACCATGATCTTCCTTGGCATCATCTTCAGTGTCGCGGCCATCGGCGTTCTCTGCTGGCTGCTGTTCACGCTTGCTATCTACGCGCTCCCAGCCTTCGCCGGCGTCACCGCCAGCATGTGGGCCTATGACACCGGCGCCGGCTGGCCGGGCAGCATCGCGATCGGCCTGGTCGCGGCCGGGCTGATTTTCGGCGTCGGCCAACTGCTCCTCGCCGTCGTGCGGCCGCTCTGGCTGCGCATCGCCATCGCGCTCGCTTTCGTCGCCCCGGCAGCCATCGCGGGCTATCATGCGACCCATGGCATCGTGAAGCACGCCATGCCGTCGGAGACCTGGCAGATCGCCTTTTCTGTAGTCGGCGCGATCGCGGTCGGCATTGCGGCATTCCTGCGGATCGCGGCGATGGCCGCGCCCGAACCGGCTGGACAGGGCATGGCGCGAGGCTGACACCGACACGGCCGTCGGAGCATGACCAGCAAGCCGGCATGGCTGCCATCGTCGACGTCGGAAATGGACGGAGCGGGCCGGCAGACAGTGATCACAAACGCGGACCAGCGATCAGCGCAAGCCACGTTGAAGTGGCGCTGGATGGGTGGGCAGCCCCGCACAGCCTGTCGATGACGAAGGGGCGGACGGCGTCTCATGAGCCGATGGCCGAGGTAAGCCCATCGCGGTCATCGCCGGGACAGGCGGGACGTCATCACCGGCAGCGATCCGTGCCGGGATCCCGGCGGGAGCATTGGGTCGCCACGTTCTCCCTTGATCGCTCTTCGTCAGGTCGACCGCTCCAACACGGCCTCTTCAATGGGCTGATCTGGCCGAAGCACGGCTTCGCCTCGATCGCCTATGCCGCAACGGCGCCGATCGACTTTCTTCCCCTGCCGGCTACGCCGTCATTCCTCGCGGAACAACAAAGTCGCTCTTGCGCCATCCTCCGCTGACGCTGCGGCCCTGACGGGTGCGGCGTCGATCGCCTCCGGCCTGTGGATCGCCATCGAGGCCGCAATGGTGCGGGCTCGGAAGCTCAGATCAAGGAGAACCACCATGGCGACCATCGGCACCTTCAAGAAGACCGGCAACAACGAATTTACCGGCGACATCGTCACCCTCGGCGTCCAGGCCAGGAACGTCCGCATCGTTCCCGAGGCCCGCGCCACCGGCGAGAACGCCCCCAGCCACCGCGTCTTCGTTGGCAGAGCGGAGATCGGCGCCGCCTGGTCCAAGCGCTCCAACGAGGGCCGCGACTATCTGGGCCTCAAGCTCGACGATCCGAGCTTCACCGCCCCGATCTTCGCCAACCTCTTCGACGACGAGGACGGCGAAGGCTACAGCCTCATCTGGTCCCGCCCCAGCCGCCGCAACGGCGACTGAGCTGCCGCGACGCCCCGCCCGGACGATCCGGGCGGGGCCTTTCGCCGTTCGGGAGCGACCGAATCAGTCACCCGGGGAACCCGCCAACGAATGCCCAAACAGCCCATTACAGCTGGCGCTTCATCTCCAGAACGACTATTATAGTCGTAGTTCTGGCGCGCACGTTCGTGTCCGTAGGAGGTGATCATGCATGATCACCGCCCGACAGACGCGGGCCGCACGCGCGTTGCTTGGTTGGACGCAGGAGACGCTCGCTGAAAAGGCCCTGGTATCCCTGACCGCGTTGAAGCGCCTTGAGTCCGAGAGCGGACTCAAGGTGTATGAGACGACGCGCGATCAGGTGCGCCGGGCGTTCGAGGCCAATGGCATCGTCTTCCTCAACTCCGACCAGGGGGAAGGAGTGATGTTCGTTCGTGCGAAGATCGACAGTCGCAAATCACCCTGACATCGCCCGCAAGGCACCTTTGCGATGCCTGCCATGCATCACGCGATGCGCCAACGTCCTCTCCCGCCGCCCGTCGAACGCCTGGTTAACAAATGGGGCGCGGGCGGATATGGTGTGGCTCTGGGGGCTGGGGTGACGCAAGTACAATTCCTCGATGAACCGCCGCAGAGCGCGGCGCTCACGGCCTATGACCGTGAGCATATGAAGCTCTACATGCGCCTGCTCGATGCGGCGACCGACGGCGCCGACTGGCGCGAGGCCGTCACGATCCTGTTCGGCCTCGATCCGGCTCGCGAGCCGGATCGCGCGCGCCATGTCCATGACACCCATCTCGCCCGCGCCCGCTGGATGACCGAGCATGGCTATCGCCTGCTCGTGCACGAGGGCCGTCCCCACTAGCCGGAATAGCGATGCCGGTCAGGCATCGCCCGTTGCCACCTTCGGGGCTTCCGGCGACCTCTGCAACCGGGAATGGTGCGCCTCCCGGTAGACAGCGCGCAGAGGACGCCCATGACCCCTGACATATCCCGGTGGCGGTCGACATCGACCTACGACTATCTCGACGATCTCGTATCGCCCGATCTCGGCTGGGAATGGCTGCGGCGCAATGGCGACTATCAGCGCGACTATGCCGAGACCAGGCGTCCGGCGTGCGATCTCAACGAACTGACGAACCGGGTCCGCAGACGCTGGGGGCTGCAATTTCCTTGTCCGCCCTACTTTCAACGCGACCGAAATCCCCGTCTTCTGGTGCCCCGAGGACGACACCAGCACCGTGCTGCTGACGGCCGCGCCTTCCATACTTCCCGCCGATAGCAATCTCTTCACCGTCGTTCAGGAAACCGCCGCCCGCTCCGACGAACAGGGCGTCCATTTCCTGCACGATCCCGGAGATGGGCAGGTTCTCCATCTCCTGCGGCTGGCAGGCGTTGCCGGCGGCGAACCCCTTGCCGCGCTGATCCCGCTCGATCTCGACGGCCTCGACCGGCTCGAAGCCGTTCAGCGTCTGCTCAAATCCCTGCTTGGCCGCGCCGTACCGGCCGATACCCGCCTGACCAGCCAGCAGCGCCGGCGTATCCGCCACATGCTGCAGGCGGTCGACGGGCGCATGAATGGCGCGACCTACCGTGAGATCGCAAACGTCATTTACGGCGTGTCCCGCGTTGCGTCCGATCCCTGGAAGTCCTCGGCGCTGCGCGACGCTACCATGGACCTTGTCAAGGATGCCCTCGCCATGATCGCCGGCGGCTATCGCGTTCTCCTGCGCCATCGCCGCCGATCCTGATCCGATGTCGGCAGAGGGGGTGCGATTTTGGCATTCCCTTGTTCGCACTCCCCCCTCGCGGCTCTCCTTCGCCACCGTGGCCTGCGTCCGCCGCTCATTGCCAGCGGCCTCAACCAACCCACGGAGGCCCGATCATGTCGCCCAATCTCGCCGGCTTGCCGCCGCGCTTTCTCAGAACTCCCGAAGCCGCGCGCTTCCTCGGCCTCTCCGGCCGCACGCTGGAAAAGCACCGCACCTATGGAACCGGCCCGGCCTATCGCAAGCTCGGCGGCCGCGTCGTCTATGCGATCGAGGACCTCCAGGCCTGGGCCGATCGGGGCGCCGTCACTTCGACCTCCGACCCACGCGGACAAGTGCTGCCCGCCAAGCGCCATGAACCGATGCCGGCGGCCCACGCCGGCCGCACCCGTCGCTGAGACGTCCGATCATGAAGCGGCGTCGCCTCATCACCTCGACCGAGCGAGCCAAGCTCGATCCCTTCATCGTTGCGACCGGCGACGCCAGCCCGCGCGACCAGCGCGAACTCATGGAGCGGCCGTTCTTCTCGCTCGCCAAGGCCAAGCGCATCAGACCGATCCTTTATGAGGCCGGCGGCGTCCGCGTCGAGGTCTTCGCCGTGCCCGAGCACGGCATGGCAACCATCTGGGATGCCGATGTCCTCATCTGGGCCGCCTCGCAGATCGTCGAGGCCGAGAATCTGGGCTTCAAGACCTCCCGCTTCCTGCGCTTCACGCCCTATCAGCTCCTGACATCGATCGGCCGCAAAACTGGCCAGCGTGATTACAAGCTGATGAAGGGGGCGCTCGCCCGCCTGCAATCGACCGTCATCCGCACCACCATCCGCCAGGGCGAACATTGGCGCCGCCACCAGTTCTCCTGGATCAACGAATGGGAGGAATGCGTCACGCGCGACGGCCGCGTCGAGGGCATGGAGTTCGTGCTGCCCGACTGGTTCTATCGCGGCGTCACCGACCGCTCGCTGGTGCTCACCATCGACCCGGCCTATTTCCGGCTGACGGGCGGCATCGAACGCTGGCTCTACCGTGTCGCGCGCAAGCATGCCGGCCGCCAGCCACGGGGTTGGATTTTCGAGTTCGCCCATCTCCACGAAAAGTCCGGCAGCCTCATGCGCGTCTCCGACTTCGCGCTCCAGCTCCGGCGCATCGTCCCGCGCCAGCCGCTGCCCGGCTACCGCCTGCACATCGAGCGCAAAGGCCGGCGCGAGCTGCTGCGCATCCTGCCGGCGAAGCCATCCGCCGTACCTGTGGACGACGCTGTGGACGCGGTCGGGACTTCGCACGCAAGCGGTATCGGGATTTCGCACGCGGGACCATCGGGACTTCGCACGCAGAGATCGCAGTTAAGTCTCTGGCCGGAAACGACGATTCCGGGTCTTAACTTAGAATCTAACAGAGAATCTAACTCTTATGTTGCGCGCAGCGATGTGGAAAACACCGTCGCTGCCGCCATCAACGGTCTCCTCCGAAAGACATCCGGGGCGCGCCCAACCGGCAGCGACGCCGCTCACCCATCGCGACTCCCCCTCGGGCGCAAGCCGGGAGGGGCACGATGATCGTCGCGTTCCTCAACCAGAAGGGCGGCGTCGGCAAGACGACGCTGGCGCTCCATCTCGCGGGACAATGGGCACGGCAGGGAAGGCGCGTCACCCTGATCGACGCCGATCCGCAGGGCTCGGCGCTGGACTGGTCGCAGCAGCGGGCGCGCGAAGGCCTGCCACGCCTGTTCGGCGTCGTCGGCCTCGCGCGTGACACGCTGCATCGCGAGGCGCCGGAGCTGGCGCGGGACGCCGATCACATTGTCATCGACGGACCGCCCCGTGTCGCCTCGCTGATGCGCTCGGCGCTGCTCGCCGCCGATCTGGTGCTGATCCCGGTGCAGCCGTCGCCCTTCGATGGCTGGGCCTCTGCCGAGATGCTGTCGCTCCTGCATGAAGCGCGCATCTATCGCCCGCAGCTTGCCGCCCGCTTCGTTCTGAACCGCTGCGGCGCGCGTACCGTCATCGCCCGCGAAACGGCCGAGACGCTCGCCGATCACGATCCGCCGGTGCTGACGGCGCGGATCGGTCAGCGCGTCGCTTTCGCCGATACGGCGCAATCCGGGCGGCTCGTCTTCGAGATCGACGAGGACAGCCCGGCCGCGTGCGAGGTCGCGGCCCTTGGCGCCGAGGTGGGGAGGCTTGCGCCATGAGCGGGCGCGCTCCGAAACGCGGTTTCGCGTCACGCCCCGCCAATCCCGAGCGCTGGATCAAGGCGTCGGATGCACCGTCGGCGCGCGGCGCGGACGCCGCCGGTTTCACCGCCCGGCTGACGATCGACGTCACGCCCGAACTGCGCGGCCGGATCAAGATCGCGGCGTTCCGGCGCGGACAGACCGTCGCCGACATGCTCCGCGACCTGCTCGCCCGCGAATTCCCCGCAGACGAAGGAGACCCCTCATGACCGGCACCGCGGCCTCCCGCGCGCGCGGCGGCCCGATGCCGTCCGCCAACAGTCCCGATGCGCTCACCGATGTCGAATTGACCTGGATCGAGAACCGGATCGAATACTGGATCCGCTTCGGCCGTCAGGCCGGTGAGCGGATCATCGACCGCCGTCGGCGTGTCGTGTCGTTCCGCCCTGGCGCCGTCTTCACCTTCGTCCGATGGGCGGCTAACGATTTCGGCACGGTCATCTCGCGCATCGACATCGTGCGCGCCGTCGAACTCGGCGTCGCCTATCAGACGCTGCCCTTCGTGCGTCCCGGCGGTGAAATCCTTCTCAAGATCGAAGGCTGGCCCAAGGTCGAGAAAGTGCTCCTGCACATCGACGCGGTGGAAGCTGCAGGCGTCGATCCCTGCGACGTCGCTCCCGACCATTGGCGTCATGTGGCGCACAGGATGAACGCCGGTCACGCACCGCGCCCCTACACCCAGGAGCGCCATCAGGCATGGCTCAAGCGGCGGGAGATCGAACTATGACTCGCTTTGGCTATGTCATGCTCACCTACTTCACCGCGATGGGCGTTGCCGCAGCAGCGGTCATTCCGACATCGACCAGGCTCGTTTGGAACGTGTCGGCCAGCGCGCCGATCGGGCTCTATCGGATCGATCCGGCCGAGCGTCTCGAAGTTCCCGACCTGGTCGCGGTGATGCCGCCCGAGCCGCTCGAAGATTTCATGGTCGAGCGCGGCTATATCGGCCGCGACGTGCCGCTCCTGAAGCGCGTCATGGGGCGTCCCGGGCAGCGGGTGTGTCGCACCGGCCACGCCATCACCGTCGATGACATCCCTCTCGGCGAAGCGCGCGACCGCGACAGTCACGACCGCCCCCTGCCGGTCTGGCACGGCTGCCGCCGCGTTCAGCCGGACGAGCTGTTCCTCATGAACATCGACGTCCCCGACAGTCTCGATGGTCGCTACTTCGGCCCGCTCCCGGCCACCACCGTCATCGGCCGGGCCGTCCCCCTTTACACCGACGAGGACGGAAACGGCCGCTTCGTCTGGCGCGCGCCGACGCGGTGATGACGCGCGCCTTCCTGCAATCCCACCGCAACCAAAAGGAGATTCCCATGCCCCAGATCGGTCAATTCACACGCACGCCCGGAGGATATTCGGGCCGGCTCCGCACCCTCTGGTTCGACTGCGAACTCACCTTTGTCACCGCCGACAACGCCGACAGCGACAACGCGCCCGCCTACCGGGTTCATCTCGGTGACGAGGACGGCCCGGAGGTCGGCGCGGGCTGGAAACACTCCGGCGAACGGGCGGGCACGTTTATCTCGGTCGTCCTGGACGATCCGGCCTTTCCGTTTCCGGTCCGCGCCCGGCTGTTCCAGTCGGATGAGGACGGACGCGACTGGGGCCTGCACTGGACCCGCCCGAAAAAGCGCGACGACCAGGACTGAACGATGCGCTGCGTCCGCCTGTCCCCAGCACTGCGGCGGTGCGGCCCTTGCGGCCGCATTGCCCTCCTTCTCCTTTCCGGCCTGTCCCTCAGCCTGGTCGAAAGCGGCGCCGTCTTTGCTCAGCCGGCAACCACCGGGCAGCAGCAGATCGGTCATCCATTCGCCGCTCATATTGCCGAGGCAGCGCAGCACTTTCGCATTCCCGAACACTGGATCGTCGCCGTCTTGGGCGCCGAGAGCGCCGGCGCTACGCGTGCCGTCTCATCCGCGGGCGCGATGGGGCTGATGCAGGTCATGCCCGATACCTGGGATCACCTGCGCGCCCGCTATCGCCTCGGCCGCGATCCGTTCGATCCGCGCGACAACATCCTCGCGGGCACAGCCTATTTGCGCGAGATGTACGACCGCTACGGCGCCATTCCGGCCATGCTGGCGGCCTACAATGCGGGGCCAGCCCGCTACGACGAGTATCTTGCAACCGGTCGGCCATTGCCTACCGAAACGCGCGCCTATGTCGATTTGCTTGCACCCGCGCTTGGTGTCGCTGCGCCGTCGCTGAACGCTCCGGCCGCACCGCCATCGCCTCCGGACTGGCGCGAGGCACCGCTGTTCGTGCCGCGTTCAAACAACCGCCGGAGTGTCGACAACCGTGCCTCCGAGGAACCGTCGAAGACGTCCCACTCCCCCGTCCCGGAGCAGCGCGAACACAATCAACAGCCACAGTCGGAACCGATATTCGTCGCCGATGGCAGCACAGGGGGCTCGTCATGACCGACGCCATGTGCATTCGCACCCTGTCGGGCTCTGGCGTATCATGGCGAGCGCAAGTGGGGGCGGCAGTCTCAACAACCGAACGATGGCAGGATAAAAGGGCGCACTTTGCGCGCCGGTCGGTCGGTTGTTTTGCTTGGATTTTCTGGCGCGTTCCGCACATTTCCGGGCCTTGGCGCAATGTGCGCGGACCGCTCAAGGGCCTGTGTCTAAACGGGTTTTCGCACATTGCGGAGCGATCCCATGGCCGATGATCGCGAGTTCCGCATCCGTCCCGGCCGCATCCGCTCGACGCGTGCACAGGCCGCGCGCCCCTTCATCGCCCAGGCGCTCGCGGCCGCAAAGAAGGCGGGCGGAGGCGTGTCGCGCTCCGGCCGCGTCGTTTCCGGCAACCGCTCGCGCTTCGGGCACGGCCAGCGCGCCAGCATCCAGGCCAACCGGCTCATCACGGCGCGCTCGCGCGGCGCGGTGATCAAGGCGCGTGTGGTCCGGCATTCCGCGCGCACCGCGCCGCTCGGCACGCATCTCGATTATTTGCGCCGCGACGGAGTAACCCGCGATGGCGAGAAGGCGCGGCTGTTCGGGCCGGGAGAGGAGGATGCGGGTGGCCGCGCCTTCGCCGAGCGCTGCGAGGACGACCGCCACCATTTCCGCTTCATCGTCTCGCCCGACGACGCGCTCGAAATGTCGGACCTCAAATCCTTCACCCGCGATCTTGTCGGCCAGATGGAGAAGGATCTCGGCACTGAGATCGATTGGGTGGCCGTCGATCACTGGAACACGGAACACGCGCATGTCCATCTGATCGTGCGCGGTGTGCGCGACGACGGCCAGGACCTCGTCATCTCGCGCGACTATATCAAGGAGGGCATGCGCGATCGGGCGCGCGACCTCATCACCCAGGAACTCGGTCCGCGCACCGACCTCGACATCCGACGCAGCCTCGAGAACCAGATCGCCTCCGAGCGCTGGACGCAGCTCGACCGCCAGCTCGTTCGTGACAGCCGGCGCACCGGCGTTGTCGATCTCGCACCCGATCCCGACCGGCAGCCTGACGAGTTTCACGCGCTGAAGGTCGGGCGGCTGCGCAAGCTGGAGACGCTCGGCCTGGCCGAGCAGATCGGCCCCGGCCAATGGATGATCGACGACAAGGCCGAGGCGACGCTGCGCGAACTTGGCGAACGCGGTGACATCATCAAGCGCATGCACCGGGCGCTGACCGAGCGCGGCATCGGGCGCGGATCGGCGGATTACGTGCTGGCCGCCGAAAGTCTCGACACGCCGATCGTCGGCCGCCTGGTCGAACGTGGACTCGACGACGAACTGAAGGGCACGGCCTATGCCGTGGTCGACGGCGTCGACGGACGGACCCACCACATCAAGCTCGCCGATCTAGATGCGGCCGGCGACAGCACGCCAGGCTCGATCGTCGAGCTGCGCGCCTATGACGATTCCCGCGGACAGCGGCGTGTCGCCCTTGCGATACGCTCCGATCTCGACGTCGAACGCCAGGTGACCGCGTCGGGCGCGACCTGGCTCGATCGGCAAAACATCGCGCGTGATCCCGTAGCTCTGTCGGAAGGCGGCTTCGGCGCCGAAGTCCGCGATGCCCTGGACCGGCGTGCAGATCACCTGATCGAGGAAGGCTTCGCCGAACGGCAGGGCCGGCGGATCATCTTCAGTCGCAATCTCCTCAACACGCTCCGCCGGCGCGAAGTGGAAGCGCTCGGCGAGAAGCTCGCAATCCAGAACGGGCAGTCTTTCCAGCGTGCCGACAGCGGTGAGTATGTCGTCGGCGCCTATCGCCAGCGCTTCACACTTTCATCCGGTCGCTTCGCGATGATCGACGATGGCCTCGGCTTCCAACTCGTGCCCTGGACACCTTCGCTGGAAAAGCACCTGGGCCGCCATGTCTCCGGCGTCGCGCGCAGCGATGGGGGCGTCGACTGGGGCTTCGGCCGAAAGCGGGGGCTCGGGTTGTAGGCACGGCGTCTTGGATGGATCACCGATCGAAACGAGCACGTTGCGCCAAACGCCGACATTCGAAAGCGTCAAGCGCCGGGTAATCTGCCAGAGAGAAACAGACATTTGACGGAGGGGATGGGCCTGATATCCAACCTTCTCCAACCACAACCCATTGAAATTATTGAGTCACCTTGGCCGAACAGGCGTCTTCCAGGAAGCGCTTTGATCCCTTACTGCCGTCCCCCATCATTCACTACGCACCACCGGCCTACCCGACAGTCACACCGAAGAGCATCCCCACCGCTGCGGTTGCGGCCATGGCAAGCGCGCCCCAGAAGGTAACTCGAATGGCGCCCTTGACGATGCCTGCGCCTCCGGCCGATGCCCCGAGGCCGCCGAGCACCGCAAGTGCTGCCAGTGTCGTGATCGCAACGATCAGCGTGATCTGGGCGGTAGGTGCGAGCACTGCGATGATCAGCGGCACGACGGCCCCAACAGCGAAAGTCGCCGCTGACACGAGGGCGGCCTGAACCGGATGCGCGGTCACCGTTTCCGAGATGCCCAGTTCGTCGCGCGCATGGGCCGCAAGGGCGTCCTTCTCGGTAAGTTGGACCGCGACCTGACGGGCCAGGCCTTCGTCGAGCCCACGCTGGACATAAATGCGCGTCAGTTCATGGAGCTCCGCTTCGGGTGTCTCCTTCAACTCCCTGGTCTCGCGTGCGATATCGGCCTGCTCCGCATCGGTCTGCGAACTGACGGAGACATATTCGCCCGCCGCCATGGACATCGCCCCTGCTACAAGACCAGCGAGTCCGGCGATCAGGATTTCGGGACGCCCCGATCCCGCGGCTGCAACCCCGACCACGAGGCTGGCAGTGGAGACGAGGCCGTCGTTGGCTCCGAGAACGGCCGCCCGCAGCCAGCCGATGCGATGAACCATATGGACTTCGGAATGCGACAGCCTGCTCATGTGTGTAGCCCTTTCAAATCCGGCAGCCCACCCTGCCGCCGTCGGAACGCCTCGCCTTTGGTCGGAATGATGGCCTGAGCTTGCGCAAGCATGAACAGGGCAAAGGACGTGTGCAGACGAGAAGTCCGTGCGCGACCGCCTGACGTTTCCGACCCCGTGCCGGCGCAATCAATGTTCCAACAGTTATTACTCAAAGCCAGCCCCGATTTTTGAAAAAAAGATAGGGCAGGACCGCAGACAAAACCATGAGGCCGAGCGCAAAGGGATAGCCCAACAACCATTCGAGCTCGGGCATGTGCTCGAAATTCATGCCGTAGATGGATGCGATGAGCGTGGGCGGAAGAAAGACGACGGCGGCCACTGAGAATATCTTGATGATGGCGTTCTGTTCGATATTGACCATGCCAAGGGTCGCATCCAGCAGAAACGTGATCTTTTGCGACAGGAAACTGTCATGGTCGGACAGCGAGCGGACATCGCGCGACAGCGTCTTGATCCGCTCTCGAGTCTCCTTGTCGGTCTTGCGCTGGATGGCACCCTGGCCGAGAAATCCGATCAATCGTTCGAGCGTCACCAGGCTGTCGCGGATATTCGAGATGAGGTCGCCCTTGCGACCGATGGTTTCCAGAACCTTCTGAAAATCCTGGCTTTTGCTTGGCTTGGCACCCTTGTGCCGGAAAATGTCGCGCGAAATTATGTCGATCTCGCGCCCGGCGCGTTCGAGGATATCCGCAAGGCGGTCCACGATCGCTTCCAGCAGGGCCACAAGAACACCTTCGCCGGTCTCGCAGCCCATCGCCAACTTTTCGGCACGCTGCGGGAATGTCTGGAATGCCCGCGGTTCGTGATAGCGCACCGTGATGAGACGGTTGGCGGCGAGCACGAAAGTGACGGGCAGCATCTGGGGATCGTCGCCATCGGCTTGCGCCGGCAACGTCGCAGTCATGAAGGCGGCGCCGTCTTCGTTGTAAAGACGTGACGAGATTTCGATCTCCTCCATCTCCTCGCGGGTTGGAACGTCGATTCCCAACCGCTTCTCGATGTCGGCCTCTTCCGCATCCGTGGGGTTGACGAGGTCGAGCCAGACCAGCGTATCGAGCGGCTCCTGGGCGCCCTCCTGCGGACGCAGCCGTCCAGCCTCATTGCGGTACCCACGGATCATCTCTGCGTCCTTTCGCTTCTTCAGTTCGTCATGCCAACCGGCACTATTCATGGCGACGTTATCCGTGAACCGGAGGGAAGACAAAAGCTTGCACTGTTCGAAAGCTTGTCTGACTGGCGCATCGCGCAATTGGCTATTGAGCGATGACGCGCATCGGCGACTGACCGGCCTCGCCAGACGAAAATGCGTGCAAATATTGCTCTCCAGTGATCACCGTTGGCTGAACCCTGCCAGATGTCGGTCTTCGTGAGCGCCGACATGGAGTTTGTCCATCCGGTGGTTTCGGGCCTCGGCTGCGTGCCGTTCTCGGGCTCCCCAGCAATCGTACACAGTGGACATGTGGCGGGTGGGCGCCTGTGGTGTTCCCGACATGCCAGCGTTCGACCGTGCCAGCGCGGCCTCGAAGTCAATCCTTTGAAGGGGCATTGACGTCGGAAACAGAGCCTTGTGACTACGCAAGCATTGGCGCTGTTCCCCAATCAGATTACAAAGCGTAAATAATTCTCGACGAACCCCGGAAACCAACCATGGATGACGGCAGTCGACTTGATCGCAAGCAGGTAGCACCTCGAGGCTAGGCCAAGGCCATCCGCCCGGCGCATCCTGGCGCATGAGGATGTGACCGAGCATGATCTTGATTGCCATCAAGTCCCTGGCCGAACCGTCCAACGCCGAGCCGATTGCTCGGCGTTTCGGCGCGATCTCATGCGCGGCAAGTTCCGATGCGAGGGCAGAATGACCGGACCGCTCCCTCCATCTGCGTCAGGCAAGACGCGACGTTTCCTGAGCGTTTGGGACCTGATCGCCGTTCTTCTCGTCCTCGGCGCACTCGTCGTTCTGGCGCAAGCCAGTCGCGGACTGGTGCTCCCGCTGCAGGACCTGGCACAGCGTCCGGTCACGCTCGATCCCGCCAATCTGCCCGGATATGCGGCCCGGACGTCCCTGCGCATGTTGGCGGCGATGGGGCTGTCGCTGCTGTTCACCTTCACCTATGCGACCTGGGCGGCAAAAAGCCGTCGCGCCGGTGCCATCCTGATCCCGCTGCTCGATATCCTGCAGTCGGTGCCGATTCTCGGATTCATCTCGGTGACGGTCGTGTTTTTCATGTCGCTCGCCCCCGGCCGGGTTCTGGGCGCCGAGTTCGCGGCCGTTTTTGCCATCTTCACGAGCCAGGCGTGGAACATGGCTTTCAGCTTCTACCAGTCGCTGCGCACGGTCCCGGAGGAACTTTCCGAGGCCTCGCGCTCGTTCCGCCTCGGCCCCTGGATGCGGTTCTGGCGTCTGGATGTGCCGTTCGCCATGCCGTCGCTGGTCTGGAACATGATGATGTCGATGTCCGGCGGCTGGTTCTTCGTGGTGGCCTCCGAGGCGATCAGCGTCGGCAATACGACCGTGACCCTGCCGGGGATCGGATCCTACATCGCTCTGGCCATCGAGCAGCGCGATCTTGGCGCCGTCGGCTGGGCCATCGGCGTCATGCTCGTGGTGATCCTGATCTATGACCAGCTTCTGTTCCGGCCTCTTGTCGCATGGGCGGACCGTTTCCGCTTCGAGCAGGAAACCGGCGTCGCACCGCCACGGTCCTGGGTGCTGATGACGCTTCGTCGCTCGCGGCTGGTGGCGATGGCGACAGCGCCGTTCGGCGCGGCATGGCGATGGACCTATCGCGGGGTCCCGAAGCCTGCGCGGCAGGTCGTGGCACCCGTCAGCCCCAAACGTGCCGCCCTCTGGCTCGATCGCATCTGGTTCGGGACCGTCGCGGGGATCGCCCTGTTTGCCCTGTGGCACATCGTCCGCTTCCTGTCGGCGGGCGTGACGCTGTCGGATGCGGGAACGGCGGTGCTTTTGGGATGCGCCACGATGATCCGGGTGTTCGTGCTGATTGCCATCGCCAGTGTCATCTGGATTCCGGTCGGCGTGTGGATCGGGCTGCGCCCCGGCGTGGCCCGCATCGCGCAGCCCGTCATTCAGTTCATGGCGGCCTTCCCGGCCAACCTGTTCTTTCCCGTCGCCGTCTCGGCCATCGTGGCCTTCCGCCTTGATCCCGACATCTGGCTCAGCCCGTTGATGATCCTCGGCACACAGTGGTACATCCTGTTCAATGTGGTGGCCGGGGCATCCACCATCCCCAGCGAATTGCGCGACATCGGCACCAGCCTGCGCATCCGTGGCTGGCTGTGGTGGCGACGCATCGCGCTGCCCGCCGTCTTTCCGTTCTACGTCACCGGCGCCATCACCGCGTCGGGCGGTTCGTGGAACGCCAGTATCGTGGCCGAAGTCGTGAGCTGGGGGCCGGACCGGCTCGAAGCGCGCGGGCTGGGCGCCTACATCGCCAATGCGACGGCGGCGGGGGACTTCCACCGCATCGTGCTCGGCATCGCGGTGATGAGCGCCTTCGTCGTCGTCATCAATCGCGCGTTCTGGCGGCCGCTTTACAATTATGCTGAACGCAAGTTCCGCCTCGGCTGAAGGGAGCCCGCCATGGATCAGGTCTCACTGCTGGACATTCACGAAGTTCGCAAATCCTTCCCCAAACCGGACGGGGGCGAACTGCTTGTTCTCGACGGCATCGAGCTGACGCTGCACGAGGGAGAGATCGTTGGCCTGCTCGGCCGGTCGGGGTCGGGAAAGTCGACGCTCCTGCGGCTCATTGCCGGGCTGTCGAGCCCCGCGAGCGGATCGGTGACCTATCTTGGCCAGCCCGTTGCCGGGCCGCCCGAGGGCATCGCCATGGTGTTCCAGAGCTTTGCGCTGTTTCCCTGGCTGACCGTGCTCGAGAATGTCGAAATCGGACTGGAGGCACTCGGTCTGCCCCGCGACGAGATCCACCGCCGCGCGCTCTCGGCGATCGACATGATCGGGCTCGACGGTTTCGAGTCGGCCTATCCGCGGGAATTGTCCGGCGGCATGCGCCAGCGCGTCGGTTTCGCCCGGGCGCTCGTCGTGCATCCCAACATCATCCTGATGGACGAGCCGTTTTCGGCGCTCGACATCCTGACCGCCGAGACGCTTCGCACCGACTTTCTCGATCTCTGGGCAGAAGGCCAGTTACCGATCAAGGGGGTGCTCATCGTCACCCACAATATCGAGGAAGCGGTCCTGATGTGCGATCGCATCCTGGTCTTCGGCAGCAATCCGGGGCGCATCCTGACCGAGATCGCTGTCGATCTGCCCCAGCCGCGCAGCCGTCTTGATCCCGCGTTCCGTGAAGTCGTCGAGCGCATCTATGTCGCAATGACGGCCAGCGATGCAGCCAGGCCGCCCGAAACCCGGGCCGAGCGGTTCCCGGGCACCGGGATCGGGACGGTTCTGCCGCGCATCTCCTCGAACCTCCTGTCGGGTCTGCTGGAAGCCGTTGCCGCGCCGCCCTACGACGGCGAGGCCGACCTGCCGGTTATCGCGGCGGCGCTGTACATGGAGATCGATGACCTGTTTCCCGTGGCCGAGACGCTTCAGATGCTCCGGTTCGCGGAACTGGTCGGCGGCGACATTAGGCTGAGCGTGGAGGGAAAGCAGTTCGCCCATGCAGACCTGGACGCGCGCAAGCAACTCTTTGCCAGACACCTGCTCAGCTATGTCGCGCTCGCCGCACATATCCGCCGCGTCCTGGATGAACGCCCGGACCATCGCGCGCCCTGGAGCAGGTTTTCCGACGAACTTGAAGACCACATGTCGCCGGACGCGGCAGAACGGACCTTGCGCGCCGTCATCAGTTGGGGACGCTTCGGCGAGGTTTTCGCCTATGACGACCAGACCCAGATGTTCAATCTGGAGAACCCGTGAAGGGAAGTAATCGTCGGGAAAATAGCGTATTGATGAAATCGAGAGCGGCGATTGGGAGTGAGATGGCGTTGAAAACCATACTGGCAGCACTGGATCTGGCGGGAGAAAGCGACGCGGTACTGGACCGGGCAGTCCAGTTGGCCGGCGAGCATGGCGCGTGGCTTGTGCTGCTTCATGTCATCGAAACGGAAGCCTTGGCGCAGGTCGCCAAGGTATCGGGACAAGGTGAAAGCGATCTAAGGGACCAACTGAGACGGCAGGCGGCTGCGCGCATCGATGCTTCCTTGTTGGACCTCGGACGCACCCGGCGCACCGATGTGCGGGTTGAATTCGGATCACCGCACGAAGTTATCACCCGGGTAGCGGATGAGGGATCAGCCGACCTTGTCGTGCTCGGTCCGGGCAAAAGCCCCGGCAAGTCATTGCGCGCGAAAGTTCTGGGCTCGACCGCGGACAGGGTCATCAGGACGTCGCCCGCGCCGGTCCTCGTGGTCAAGACCCAGGCGGCCGAGCCCTATCGTAAGGTCGCCGTCGCCATCGATTTTTCACCCCAATCGGCATCGGCCGCAAAGGACGCACGCAATCTGGCCCCTAATGCAAGGCTGCGGTTGATCCATGTTGTCGGCGTCCCGCTCACGTTCGAACAGGCAATGCTTCGTGTCGGGACACCGCAGGCCGAGATGGAGCGATACCGTCTGACGAGAGTTGCCACGGCTCGCGACGAAATCAAGACATTCGCGCGAGATGCGGTGGGAATCGACGATGCCGCCACGAAAATTCTTGAGGGAGATCCCGGCCCTGCTCTGGTCCGCCTTGCACGAAGCAAAAGCGTGGATCTGCTTGCCCTGGGGCCACACGGGCGAGGCGTCGTTCTCCAGACCCTTCTCGGCAGCGTCACGCAACGCGTGCTCAGGGAAGCGTCCTGCGACGTCCTTGTCGCGGGACCCCGTCAGTGACACATCACGACGAGACACCATGAAACCATCTCCGATGGCGCCAACATGGTCATCGCGATCCAGCTTGCAGTAAAAGGAAGATAGAATGCTCTATGTCGATATTCCCACCCGGCCCGAAATAAGGGCGTTGAATGACGTCCGGGCCGATGCCTGTGTCTCGATCTATCTCAAGACCACGCCGTTGACGCAGGCGTCGGACGCCAGCCGCATCGAACTGGGAAATCTGGCAAGGCAGGCGCGCGAGCAGCTGGAGGCCGCGGGGTTCGACAAGCGCCGGCTTGCCTCCCTGATGGAGCAATTCGACGATCTGGCGGAGGATGACGACTTCTGGCGCTTGCAAGCCAACAGCCTGGCCCTGCTTGCCACGCCGGACAGGCTGCGCACGTTCCGGCTGCCAAACGGCCTCTCGTCAATGGTCGCGGTCTCGGACCGTTTCCACCTGAAGCCGCTCCTGCGCGCAATCACATTTCCGGCTTCGGCCTTCGTCCTGGCGCTGTCGGAAAATGCGGTGCGGCTGATCGAGGTTCATGGCGAACTGCCCGCTGGCACGGTCAAGGTCGAGGATCTGCCGAAGGACGCCGCAAGTGCGCTGGGCAAGGCCACGTTGAACGACCGCTCGCCCAGTGGCCGCATCCAGGGGGCCGAAGGACAGAACGTCAGGTTCCGCCAGTTCGCGCGCAAGGTGGATGCCGCGCTGCGGCCCGTGCTCGCGGGGCGGGAAATCCCGTTGATCCTGGCGGCCACCGGGCGGCTCGCCGCTGTGTTCCGCGAAGTCAACAGCTATCCGAAGCTGCTTGCGGACGGGATCGAGGACAGTCCGGACCGGATCAGCGACGCGGACCTCGCCGATTTGGCACGCCCTGTGCTCGATGCCGCGCATGCGGCGGAGATTTCCGACCTGAAAGATCTGTACGAGGCGCGCGCGGGAGATGGCCGTGCCACCAGCGATCTTTCGGATGCGGCGCGCGCTGCAACCCATGGGGCGATCGACACGCTGCTGGTCGACATCGATGCGGTCGTTCCTGGTATCGTGGACCAGCAGACCGGCGTCATCACCTTCGCGGACGAGTCCGATGCGACAACTTACGGCGTGGACGATGAGATCGCCGCTCGCGCACTGGCGAGCGGCGCCCGCGTTCTGGGCGTGAGAAAAGCCGACCTGCCCGGTAATGGAGACCTTGCAGCGATCCTTCGATATCCGGTTTAAGCATCTTCGTTGTTGCCGGCATCGGCAAGCGGCGCATGAAACCTGATGGCGGACCGGCAAGAACTACAGCATCACTCTGCCGGGCGCGGACAACCCCGTGCCTTACCCGACCTTGCAGCCCCAGAAGGACGTATGGTCAGCCGCGAAGTAGCCGTCCGCGACCCGGAAATACCCCTGCAGCTCGACGGTATCTCCCGCGGTCAGTGGCACCATGGTCTGCAGCCAGATCGCGGTCGCGAGCGAGACATGCGTCGCGGAGATTTCGCCGAGGGAGCCGCGGATCTCGGTCGTACCGTTCAGGACCAGCCGCCCGCGCATGCGCGCCGTCGTGCTGGCGTTGACCTTTTAGAGCAGCGGCGGGCCGAGAGTTAGGTACCGTCGGCAGGGGCCACGAAGCGATTGTTCGCGGCGTCGAACGCGCCTTGATCGTTGTAGTCAGTGTTGTTGATCCCGATCTTTGTCCAGGTACCGACGCCTGCGTAGTTGTCGTCGTTGGTGTAGGCCTTGAAGCGCGGCGCGGGGCTGGTCGACGATCCCGGTGGCATTGTCGACGCTCAGCCCGTCGAAGAAGGTGCTGCCGTCGGCCGAGACCGCGAGGCGGAAGCGATCGGAGCCGAAGAGCGCGTCAGCCCCAGATCGTATAGTGGAGTATACCGGTTGTCCCCGCTGACCGCGCCGACCAAAGGGGCCGACAATAGTGGCCAGAGCGTATAGGTCGCGGTTGGGTCATTGCTTGCCCCAGGAGTTTCTCCGAAGATACGACTAACAATTGCATCATTTTCCGCTATTTCCTGTTTTTTTTCGCCCCGGCTCGCCACGACGCGATCATCATTATTGCCGCCTTGAAATCATCCGGTTCAACACCCGACTTATTCTCCGGAAGGAGAATTATGGGTGTCAGCGACGAAAATTCTCTGGGGCCAGATCCTCACCGTTCTCATGATCGTGCTCACCACGACCTGGGCAGCGACGCAGTGGACGGCATGGCAACTCGGCTTTCAGCCACAGCTCGGCGCGCCCTGGTTCGAGTTTGCAGGCTGGCCGATCTACTATCCGCCGGCCTTTTTCTGGTGGTGGTATTTCTACGACGCCTATGCCCCGCCGATCTTCATCGAGGGCGCCATCATCGCAGCCTCGGGCGGCTTCATTGCGATTGCGGTGTCAATCCTCATGTCCGTCTGGCGCGCGCGCGAAGCGCAGAGTGTCGATACCTATGGCTCGGCGCGCTGGGCGCGGTCCGATGAGGTCAAGACTGCCGGTCTACTCGGACCCGACGGCGTCGTTCTCGGCAAGCTCAAGGACGACTATCTGCGCCACGAGGGACCGGAGCATGTCCTTTGTTTTGCGCCGACCCGCTCCGGCAAGGGCGTCGGGCTCGTCATTCCATCGTTGCTAACCTGGCCGGGCTCCGCCATCGTCCATGACATCAAGGGCGAAAACTGGCAGCTCACCGCCGGCTTCCGCGCTCGACACGGGCGAGTGCTGCTGTTCGATCCGACCAACCCGAAATCGTCGGCATACAATCCGCTTCTTGAGGTACGTCGCGGCGAATGGGAGGTGCGCGACGTCCAGAATATCGCCGACATCCTGGTTGATCCGGAAGGCTCCCTCGAAAAGCGCAATCACTGGGAAAAGACCAGCCACGCGCTGCTCGTCGGCGCGATCCTCCATGTCCTTTACGCAGAAAAGGACAAGACGCTCGCCGGTGTCGCCGCCTTTCTCTCCGATCCGAGACGCCCCATCGAGTCGACGCTTGCCGCCATGATGAAGACCGCGCATCTGGGTGAGGCCGGTCCGCACCCTGTCATCGCCAGCGCTGCGCGGGAACTGCTGAACAAGTCGGACAACGAACGTTCCGGCGTGCTCTCCACCGCCATGTCCTTCCTCGGCCTCTACCGCGATCCTGTCGTCGCGAAGGTGACGCGTCGCTGCGATTGGCGCATCACCGATCTTGTCAGCGGCAAGCACCCGACGACGCTCTACCTTGTCGTGCCTCCCTCCGACATCAACCGCACAAAGCCGCTGATCCGCCTGATCCTTAACCAGGTAGGTCGGCGCCTAACCGAGGACCTGCACGCCAAGACAAGACGACACAGATTGTTGCTGATGCTGGACGAGTTTCCGGCGCTCGGTCGCCTCGACTTCTTCGAGAGCGCGCTCGCCTTCATGGCCGGCTACGGGCTCAAGAGCTTCCTCATCGCCCAGTCGCTCAATCAGATCGAAAGGGCCTATGGGCCGAACAATTCGATCCTCGACAACTGCCATGTGCGCGTGAGCTTCGCGACCAATGACGAGCGCACGGCCAAGCGAGTTTCCGACGCGCTCGGCACTGCGACCGAGATGCGGGCGATGAAGAACTACGCCGGGCACAGACTCTCGCCCTGGCTTGGCCACCTGATGGTGTCGCGGCAAGAAACCGCGCGGCCACTCCTAACCCCAGGTGAAGTGATGCAGCTTCCGCCAGCCGATGAGATCGTCATGGTCGCCGGGACATCGCCTATTCGAGCGAAGAAGGTCCGCTACTATGAGGATCGACGCTTCGAAGAGCGCATCCTGCCGCCACCGAAGACCGCATCCACGCAGGCCAAGGCCGATGACTGGACGATGCTGCCATTGCCGGCGAGCCCGGAGGAAACCGCCAACACCACTGCCAGCGCTGCGCAGGACGAGGACACGACCGAATCCGAACGGCGGCGCCAACCCGAACTCAGCCGCACGACACCCATCGAGAAGAAGGCCCCACTTGAAAACGAGTTCGAAATCGATCCCGCCGATGACGATCAGGAGGAGACTGCGCGCACGAGCGGGATGAACCGCATGATGCAGCGTGTGGCGCGGCAGGTTTCACTGGACCCCAACGACGGCATGGAGCTCTAGGCCATGTCCAGCCGCAAGAAGAAAGTGCAGATCTCCGTCTATATCGACCCGGACATCATGACGATGCTGGCGGACTATGCCGCCCGTCGCGAGCAATCGCAGTCCATGATCGCAGAAGCCGCGATCGCCTCCTTCCTGTCGCCGGATGACGCTGAAAGGCGCGAGGCTGCGATCGCCAAGCGCCTCGACCAGCTCGACCGCCGCATGACCCGCTTGGAGCGCGATATCGGGATTTCCGTCGAGACCCTTGCAATCTTCGTCCGGTTCTGGCTCGCGACGACACCGGCTTTGCCGGAACCGGCTGCACAGGCCGCGCGTGCCAAAGCCGGCGAGCGCTATGAGGCGTTCATTACCGCTCTCGGCCGGCGCCTCGCCAAAGGGCCGAAGCTCAGGCAGGAGGTTTCCGAGGATGTCAGCGGTTCAAGCAGTCAATAGCGCCGAGCGATGACGTAGTTCGAATCCCATGTGTTCCGCCGTCACTCTTCGGCAAAGGAAACCGCCGCCGTTCTCCTGTCTTTGCACGCCACACTACGACGACGCTAATTCCTTGTTGAATCGGCCCTAAATCAGGCCCTTTTAATCATCCCCGCATGGGGACCATCTGGTTTGTCCCCGTCGAAATCGGGGATCAGATGGCGGCTTCGCATCACAATTCGGAAGGTATTGCGCGCGGCGCGCGGATGTTACGCACCGCGCTCGGTCCCGCCATCGGCCGCTTTCTCGAAGACGCAGGCGTCGTCGAGGTGATGCTGAACCCGGACGGACGGCTCTGGATCGACCGCCTTTCCGAAGGCCTATCCGATACCGGCGAACGCCTGGCGCCGGAGGATGGCGAGCGGATCATCCGTCTCGTCGCCCATCATGTTGGCGCGGAGGTCCATACCGGGAGCCCGCGCGTCTCGGCAGAGCTGCCCGGGACGGGGGAGCGGTTCGAAGGACTCCTGCCGCCGGTGGTAGCCTCCCCGGCCTTCGCGATCCGCAAGCCCGCCGTCGCGGTATTCACCCTCGACGACTACGTCACGACCGGGATCATGACGGCCGAACAGGCCACCGCGTTGCGCGACGGAGTCGCGGCCCGAGCCAACATCCTCGTCGCCGGCGGCACCTCCACAGGCAAGACGACGCTGACCAACGCTCTCCTGGCCGAGGTAGCGAAGTCCTCCGACCGCGTCGTCATCATCGAGGACACACGCGAACTGCAGTGTGCCGCACCCAACCTCGTCGCCATGCGGACGAAGGATGGCGTGGCCTCTCTCTCCGATCTCGTCCGCTCTTCGTTGCGCCTGCGTCCCGACCGCATTCCCATCGGCGAGGTCCGCGGCAGTGAGGCGCTTGATCTTCTGAAGGCCTGGGGCACCGGCCATCCGGGCGGCGTCGGCACGATCCACGCGGGCTCGGCCCTCGGCGCGCTGCGCCGTCTCGAACAGCTTATCCAGGAAGCCGTTGTCACCGTTCCGCGCGCGCTGATCGCCGAGACCATCGATCTCCTGGCGGTGCTGTCAGGCCGTGGCTCGGCCCGCCGTCTTTCCGAACTCGCCCGCGTCGAAGGCCTCGGGCCGGATGGCGATTACCGCGTCGTGACAGCCGTCGTCGCGCCTGGCGCAGCTCTTCTCACACCAGCCGCAAAGGAAAGTCCACATGCACCAGACCCTGCGTAACGCCTACCATCGCCTGGCTGCGGCGGCTTCGGTCGCGGTCATCGCCTTGATGACCACGCCTGCCGCTCATGCGTCCGGTTCCTCCATGCCATGGGAGGCACCGCTCCAGTCCATCCTCGAATCGATCGAGGGGCCGGTCGCCAAGATCCTCGCCGTCATCATCATTATCATCACCGGCCTGACGCTCGCCTTCGGGGACACGTCGGGCGGCTTCCGGCGCCTCATCCAGATCGTCTTCGGTCTGTCGATCGCCTTCGCGGCAAGTTCGTTCTTCCTGTCCTTCTTCTCCTTCGGCGGCGGAGCGCTCGTCTGATGGCGGGCCTTGGCGAACAGGACGGCGAGGTGCTCGGCTTTTCGGTCCCGGTCCACCGGGCATTGACCGATCCGATCCTGCTCGGCGGTGCGCCGCGCGCCATCGCCATCATGAACGGCACGCTCGCGGGCGCCATCGGGCTTGGCTTGCGGCTCTGGCTCGCCGGCATCGCGATCTGGGCCATCGGTCATCTGGCCGCCGTCTGGGCCGCCAAGCGCGACCCGCTCTTCGTCGAGGTTGGCCGCCGGCACTTGCGCATTCCCGCGCATCTGTCGGTCTGAGCGTGAGGAACCGCCCATGATGAACCTCGCCGAATACCGCAATCGCAACGCCCGGCTCGCCGATTTCCTGCCCTGGGCGGCGCTGGTCGGCGAAGGGATCGTCCTCAACAAGGACGGAAGCTTCCAGCGCACCGCGCAGTTTCGCGGACCGGACCTCGATTCAGCGGTTCCAGCCGAACTCGTCGCGGTCGCAGGACGCCTCAACAACGCCTTCCGCCGTCTCGGCTCGGGTTGGGCGATCTTCGTCGAGGCGCAGCGCCATCCGTCGAACAGCTATCCCGACGGCCGCTTTCCTGATGCCGCGTCGGCGCTGGTCGATGCCGAGCGCAAGGCGAGCTTTGAGGTGGCTGGCGCGCATTTCGAGTCGAGCTATTTCCTCACCCTCACCTACCTGCCGCCGGTCGAGGACGCCGCCCGCGCCGAGGGCTGGCTCTATGAAGGCCGCGAGACCAAGGGCGTCGACCCGCATGAGGTGCTGGCCGGCTTCGCCGACCGGACCGACCGCGTTCTACGCCTAGTCGAAGCCTTCATGCCCGAATGCCACTGGCTCGATGACGCCGAAATGCTGACCTATCTGCACGCCTGCGTCTCCACCCAGCGCCACCGCGTCCGCGTGCCGGAAACGCCGATGTATTTGGACGCGCTGCTCGCCGATCAGCCGCTCGCCGGCGGGCTCGAACCGCGTCTTGGCGACCAGCATCTGCGCGTCCTGACGATCACCGGGTTTCCGACGGCCACCACGCCTGGCCTGCTCGACGAGCTCAATCGGCTCGCCTTTCCCTATCGCTGGTCAACCCGCGCCATCCTGATGGACAAGACCGATGCGACGAAGCTGCTGACACGCATCCGCCGCCAATGGTTCGCCAAGCGCAAGTCGATTGCCGCGATCCTGAAAGAGGTGATGACCAACGAGGCCTCGGTGCTGGTCGACACCGACGCATCGAACAAGGCGGCGGACGCCGATCTCGCGCTTCAGGAACTGGGCGCGGACTATGCCGGTGTCGCCTATGTCACGGCGACGGTGACGGTGTGGGATACCAACCCCCGTGTGGCCGACGAGAAGCTGCGTCTCGTCGAGAAGGTCATCCAGGGCCGCGACTTCACCGCGATGCCCGAGACCATCAACGCCGCGGATGCCTGGCTCGGCTCGCTGCCCGGACATGTCTACGCCAATGTCCGCCAGCCACCGATCTCCACGCTCAATCTCGCCCACATGATCCCCCTGAGTGCCGTGTGGGCGGGGCCGGAACGGGACGAGCACTTTGCAGCGCCCCCACTGCTGTTCGGCAAGACCGAAGGCTCTACCCCGTTCCGGTTTTCCCTTCATGTCGGCGATGTCGGGCACACGCTCGTCGTCGGTCCGACCGGCGCGGGCAAGTCCGTGCTTCTGGCGCTGATGGCGCTGCAGTTCCGCCGCTATGCGAGCGCCCAGGTCTTCGCCTTCGATTTCGGCGGCTCGATCCGCGCCGCGGCACTTGCCATGGACGGCGACTGGCACGATCTCGGCGGCGGTCTCACCGAAGGCGACGAGCACAGCGTCTCGCTGCAACCGCTCTCCCGCCTCGAGGAGACGGCCGAGCGCGCATGGGCCGCCGACTGGGTCGTGGCGATTCTCATGCGTGAGGGCGTCGAGATCACGCCGGAAGTGAAGGAACACCTCTGGACGGCGTTGACCTCACTCGCCTCCGCGCCTGTCGAAGAACGCACGATCACCGGCCTTGCCGTGCTGCTTCAGTCCAACGACCTCAAGCAGGCGCTGCGGCCCTATTGCGTCGGCGGCGCCTATGGCCGGCTCCTCGACGCGGAGGCCGAGCATCTCGGCGAGGCTTCTGTGCAGGCCTTCGAGACCGAGGGCCTAATCGGCACCGGGGCGACGCCTGCGGTGCTCGCCTACCTCTTCCACCGCATCGAAGATCGGCTCGACGGGTCGCCTACCATCATCATCATCGACGAGGGCTGGCTGGCGCTGGACGACGAAGGCTTCGCCGGCCAACTCCGCGAGTGGCTGAAGACGCTCAGAAAGAAGAACGCGTCCGTCGTCTTCGCCACGCAGAGCCTCAGCGATATCGACGGGTCCGCCATTGCGCCCGCCATCATCGAGAGCTGCCAAACGCGATTGCTCCTGCCCAACGAACGGGCGGTCGAGCCGCAGATCACCGCGATCTACCGGCGCTTCGGCCTCAATGACCGGCAGATCGAGATCCTCGCGCGAGCGACGCCCAAGCGCGACTATTACTGCCAGTCGCGGCGCGGCAACCGACTGTTCGAGCTGGGGCTCAGCGAAGTGGCGCTCGCGCTCTGCGCCACCTCCGCCAAGACCGATCAAGCCGCCATCGCCCGCGTCCTGGCCGAACATGGTCGCGGCGAATTCCTCGACGCCTGGCTGCGCCATCGCGGCGTCGACTGGGCCGCCGACCTCATTCCCGACCTCAGCAATCTCATCCCCCAAGCCGAGAAGGAAACCCTGCCATGAAGACCCGTAAACCTCACACACGTGCGGCCCGCTTTGCCGCCGCTCTGATCGCCGCGCCGATCACGGCGTTGCCGATGGTGCTGGCGCCGCCGGCGCAGGCACAGTGGATTGTCTATGACCCCACCAATTATGCGCAGAACGTGCTCCAGGCGGCGCGGGCGCTCGAGCAGATCAACAACCAGATCACCTCGCTGCAGAACCAAGCGCAGATGCTCATCAACCAAGCCCGCAACCTCGCGAGCCTGCCTCACTCGTCCCTCCAGCAGCTCCAGCAGGCGGTGGGCCGAACGCAATCCCTGCTCCAAGAGGCCCAGAACATCGCCTTCGACGTCCAGCAGATCGACCAGGCGTTCCAGCAGAATTACCGCAACATCGATCTGAGCACGTCGGAACAGCAGCTCGTCGCCGACGCGCGATCGCGCTGGCAGAACACAGTCGGCGGGCTTCAGGACGCCATGCGCGTCCAGGCCGGCGTCGTCGGCAACATCGAGACCAATCGCGCGCAGATGTCGGCGCTGGTCGGTCAAAGCCAGGGCGCGACCGGCGCCCTGCAGGCGACCCAGGCCGGCAACCAGCTCCTCGCGCTTCAGGCGCAGCAGCTCGCCGACCTCACCGCTGTCATTGCCGCAAACGGCCGGGCACAGGCGCTGACCGATGCCGAGCGCGCAGCGGCGGCCGAACAGGGCCGTGTCCAGCGCGAGCGCTTCCTCACACCGGGCACCGGCTACCAGCCCGGCAACGCACAGATGTTCAACAACGGCAATTGACGAGCCAGACGGCCGGAAAGGGGAAACCGATGGAGGGCAAGATGCTGACGCGGATCGCGGCCATCATCTTCGTTGCCTTCGCCATCACGGCGACGGTGATCGAGATGACGCGCAAGGATGAGCCGGTGCGACCGGCCTCCGCGCCGGCACTGGCTCCTTCCGCCGACCCGCTGCGCGCGGAACAGCGCCGCTGCCAGCAGATGGGAGAGGCCGCCGCGAACGATCCCGAATGTCTGCGCATCTGGGCAGAGACCCGCGACCGGTTCCTCGGTCGCACGCCGACCCCCGTCACCCCCCAGAGCAGCGAGGACTAACGATCCATGGGCGGCACGAGCGTCATCGACAGTTTCCTCGGAGTCTTCACCAGCTATATCGACTCCGGCTTCGGCCTCCTCGGCGGCGAGGTGGCCTTCATCGCCACGACGCTGATCGTCATCGATGTGACGCTGGCCGCGCTGTTCTGGTCATGGGGCGCCGACGACGACATCATCGCCCGTCTGGTGAAGAAGACCCTGTTTGTCGGCGTATTCGCCTACATCATCGGCAACTGGAACAACCTCGCCCGCATCGTCTTCGAGAGCTTTGCCGGCCTCGGCCTGATGGCGTCCGGTACCAGCTTCACCGCGGCCGACCTGATGCGGCCGGGCCGTGTCGCCCAGACCGGACTCGATGCCGCCCGGCCGCTGCTCGAGTCCATCTCTGACCTCATGGGCTGGGTCGCCTTCTTCGAGAACTTCATCCAGATCGCCTGCCTGCTTTTTGCCTGGGCGCTGGTTCTTCTCGCCTTCTTCATCCTCGCCATCCAGCTCTTCATCACCCTGATCGAGTTCAAGCTGACGACGCTGGCAGGATTCGTCCTCATTCCCTTCGGCCTCTTCGGCAAGACCGCGTTCATGGCCGAACGGGTGCTGGGCAACGTGATCTCGTCCGGCATCAAGGTTCTGGTGCTCGCCGTCATCATCGGCATCGGCTCCACGCTGTTCTCGCAGTTCACCGCCGGCTTCGGTGGGGTCACACCGACCATTGACGAGGCGATGGCCGTGGTGCTGGCCGCGCTGTCGCTGCTCGGCCTTGGGATCTTCGGACCTGGCATTGCGAACGGCATCGTGTCCGGCGGACCGCAGCTCGGTGCTGGGGCCGCAGTCGGCACCGGCCTTGCCGTCGGCGGCGCCGCGCTCGCCGGCGTGGGTGCCGCTGGTCTGGCAGCGCGTGGTGGCGGTATGGCGCTCTCCGGAACGGCGGCCGCTGCTCGCGGCGGCGTCACCGCGGCGGGAGGGGCGGCGACCGCCTACAGCCTTGGCTCGGCCGGTCAGTCGGGCGCCGCAGGCGTCGCCTCTGGGCTCGGCGCTGTAGCGAGCACAGGCGCGCGCGCTGCCGTCTCTCCATTGCGGCGCGCCGGCGCCAACGCCTCCGGCAGCCTAAGGCAGAGCTTTCAAGCCGGCGGGCGAGCCGCCTTCGAGACGACTGGCGGCACTGTAGGCAATGCGGGCAGTGCAGCAACCGCCGCGGCTGCACCATCCCCCTCATCCGCCTCCGACGGTCCTCCGGATTGGGCCAAGCGCATGAAGCGCTCTCAGCGGCTCTCCCATGGCGTCCAGGCCGTTGCCCATGCCGTGCGCTCGGGCGACAGCCATGGCGGCGCCAGTTCCGTCAACCTTTCCGAAGGGAACCGCTCATGAGCTTCTTCAAACGATCCTCGACCCACTACGGCAAATCTCCCGAGCCTGAAACGCCCTATCAGCGAGCGGCTCAAGTCTGGGACGAGCGCATCGGCTCGGCCCGTGTGCAGGCGCGCAACTGGCGGCTGATGGCATTCGGCTGCCTGATCCTGTCCGGCGGCTTCGCTGGAGCATTGGTCTGGCAGTCTGCCACCGGCTCAATCGTGCCCTGGGTGGTACAGGTCGACAATCTCGGCCAAGCGCAGGCCGTCGCGCCTGCCACTGCCGACTACCAGCCCAGCGATCCGCAGATCGCGTTTCATCTGGCGCGCTTCATCGAGCAGGTGCGCTCGATCCCCGCCGATGCGATCGTGGTGCGCCAGAACTGGCTGCGCGCCTACGAGTTCACTACTGATCGCGGGGCGCTCGCCCTCAATGACTATGCACGGGCCAACGATCCCTTCACGCGGGTCGGACAGAGTCAGGTTTCCGTCGAGGTCTCCAGCGTCATCCGGGCCTCGCCGAACTCCTTCCGCGTCGCCTGGACGGAGCGGCATTTCGAGAACGGCCAACTCTCCACCACTGAGCGATGGACGGCGATCCTGACCATCGTCATCCAGCCACCGCGCGACGCCGAAAGGCTGCGCGCCAATCCGCTCGGCATCTACGTCAACGCCATCAACTGGTCGCGGGAGATGGGTCAGTGAATACGATCGTCCGCAAACCCGTACTTCCGGTTTTCCGTAAAACCGCATTGCCGTTTGTGCTGATTTCCGCATCGGCGCTCGCCGGATGCGCCACCTATCGCCCGCCGCAGATCCGCTACGACGACAGCGTGCCACCTCTGCCGACGGTAGAGGCGCCGGCCACGGACGAGCGCCCGCGGCCACTGCACACGCCGCCGCCCTGGACCGCTGCCCGAGGTGGTTCAGCGGCGTCCACGCCGACCGGCCAGGTCGAGAGCGCCAATGCGGCAGCGCGCATCGAACCCCGCCGGGAAGGCTATTACAACGCGATCCAGATCTATCCCTGGAGCGAAGGCGCGCTCTATCAGGTCTATGCGGCGCCAGGCCAGATCACCAACATCGCGCTCGAGCCGGGCGAGGCCCTCACCGGCGCGGGACCGATCGCCGCCGGCGATACCGCGCGATGGATCATCGGCGACACGACAAGCGGTTCCGGCGCGACGCGGCGCGTCCATATCCTCGTCAAGCCGACGCGTCCGGACATCACGACCAACCTCGTCGTCACCACCGATCGCCGCACGTATATGATCGAACTGCGCGCCGAAGAGGAACCTTACATGCCGGCGGTCGCCTGGGCCTATCCGCAGCCGCCCGCCGCGCAGCGCGCGACGCCGGCCACCCCGACCATTCCAGCAACCTCGGCGCGACACTATCGCTACGGCCTGCAAGGCGACAGCCCGCCCTGGCGGCCGGTGTCGGTCTTCGACGACGGGCGGCGCGTCTACATCGTGTTCCCCGCCGGAATCGTGCAGGGCGAGATGCCGCCGCTCTTCGTGCTCGGCTCCGATGGAGAGCCGGAGATCGTCAACAGCCGCATCTATCGCAACATCCTGATCGTGGACCGAATCTTCGCGGCCGCCGAGCTGCGTCTCGGCAGCGGCGACCGGCAGCAGACAGTCAGGATCGTGCGAATCGACGGGAGGCCTGCGTCATGAGCGATATCGATGACAATAAAGACGAAAGCGCTCCGCTCACCGCATCGCCCGCCGACACGGCCGAACCGATGCGGCTGCGCGGCAATCCTCCGCGCGTCACGCGTCTCTCTCGTCGGGTATTGGCCGGCATTGGCCTCGTCGCCGCGCTCGGCGTCGGTGGTGCGCTCATCTATGCGCTTCAGACCCCGAAGGACGGAGTTGGCAGCGAGGAGCTCTATTCGACCGAGAACCGCAGCACCGCGGATGGGCTCAACGAATTGCCACGCGACTATACCGGCCCGGTGCTCGGTCCCGCCTTGCCCGGCGATCTCGGCCGGCCGATCCTCGACGCCCAGGAGCGTGGGCGGCCCGTCGTCCCACCCACGATGAACACGCCGGCAGTCGATCCGGAAGTACAACGACGCCTTGCCGAAGAAGAGGCGGCGCGCACCAGCCGGGTCTTCTTCCAAACCGCCCCGGCCACGGCGAATGCCACGCCTGCGCCCGAAACCGTGGGTCTCAGTCTCGGCGGTCAGCCGCCCGCCGTTCAAGACAGCGATGTCGCATTCCTCAGCGGTCCCGTGGACCGGCGCACCGTTGCGCCCGATCGCGTCATGCCGCCGGTGTCGCCCTACGTGCTACAGGCCGGGTCCGTGATTCCGGCCGCGCTCATCACCGGCATTCGCTCCGATCTGCCCGGACAGATCACCGCGCAGGTCACCCAGCACATCTATGACAGTCCGACGGGCAGCATGCTCCTGATCCCCCAGGGCACCCGCATCATCGGTGAGTACAGCAATGATGTGGGCTTCGGCCAGCGTCGGGTATTGCTCGTCTGGAACCGGCTGATTTTTCCGAACGGGCGTTCCATTGTACTGGAGCGTCAATCTGGAGCCGACACGCTAGGCTATGCTGGGCTTGAGGACGGCGTCGACTATCACTGGTGGGACATCGCCAAGGCGGCTGCACTCTCGACCCTGCTCGGCGTCGGGGCGGAACTGGCCGCCGACGAGAACGATCGCCTGATCAGCGCCATTCGCGGCGGTGCGCAGGACACCATCAACGATGTCGGCCAGCAGATCGTTCGGCGCCAGCTCAATATTGCGCCGACGCTGACCATCCGGCCCGGTTTTCCCGTCCGCGTGATCGTTACGCGCGACCTTGTCCTCGAACCCTATGGCGGATGATCCATGGCGAAACTGAAACTCGGCCCCATTGCCGACGACCGGCCCGTCAAACTCACCATCGAGCTTCCCGCCGCAGTGCATCGCGACCTCGTCGCCTATGCCGAGGTCCTGGGCCGGGAGACGGGCCAGCCTGTCGGCGAACCGGCCAAGCTGATCGCCCCGATGGTGGAACGCTTCATGGCGACCGATCGCGCCTTCGCCAAGGCGCGGCGGAACTCTCATTCGCCGTTGGACAGCAAGGGGTAGCGCTCCTCGAGCAGCTTGAGGAAATGCGCCAGCGCCGGATTGTCGTTGTCGCCTTGCCAGTAGGCGGCATAGCTGATCCGGCTCGGGCCGTTGCCGTCGCGCGCCTCGCGATAGACGACGCCCACATAGCTGGCGCCAATGCATGCCTCGCACATCAGGCCGACGCCGAATCCCGCGCCGACCAGGCTCTTGATGTTCTCGCGGCTGATATCATGGCTGATCACCTTTGGCCGCTCGCCGGGCGCGGCGAGCTTCGCCAGAAGGATGTCCTGGATCTCCGGTCCCGGATCGCGCTGGCTAAGAAGGAACGTCTCGTCCTTGAGATCGGTCCAGTAGACGATGTTGTTGCTCGCCAGCCGGTGGCCTTCGGGCAGCGCGACCATGACACGCTCGCTCCAAAGCGGCATGGTCTTCACGTCGCGCGTGCTCGGCTCTCCGGTGACGATGGCCACGTCGAGCGTGCCGCGCTCCATGCTGGCGAACAGGCATCTTCGCGCACCCTCGACCGTTCGGATGTCCACCATCGGGAAGCGGGCCGCATACTCCATCAGGCTGGCACGCAGGTTTCCGGCCGAGAGCGACGTGTAGAACCCGATGGTGAGCTGGCCGGATTCGCCCCTGCCCATGTCCCTGGCGGTCGCCGCCATGTGATCGACGGTCTCAACTAGATGGCGGGAGGTGCGCAATACTTCTTCGCCTGCGGTCGTCAGGTGCACACCGCCGCTGGTTCGCTCGAACACTTTAACGCCCAGTCGGTATTCCATCTGGCGAATGCAGCGGCTCAGCGTCGACTGCTTGACGCCAAGTTCCTCAGCCGCACGCCGGAAGCTCCGGAAATGAGCAGCGGCGACCGCATAGCGCAAATGTCTCAGTTCGATACCCGTTGCCAGTGATCGGAACTCCTCCTGGCGCTTCCGGCCCCGCCCAGCCTGGCGTCACCGGGAGACTTTGTGTTCGGCCGATGCGCGACCTTTTCAATTGTATGCCGTTGACGCGAAGGAATTGTGACCGCCCCGACCGTGCAACCGACTCGGGTCACCAGAGTCAGCGGACCGCCGTAAGCGCGCTACGGTATCCGGCGACTTTCGCCCTGGTGCATAGATGGTGCCTAGATGACGACGGATTGGGCGCTCTAAGCAAAAGACGGTCCCACAGGGCCGTTCTCAAACGCTTGATTTTTTTGGGAAGTTTTGAGCAGGCGAAGAGATTCGGCCCTCGACCCCAACCTTAGCAGGTTGGCGCGCCGGAGAGGATGAAACTGGGAACTCGTATGTGCTTGTTTCGATGCTATAATTTCGGAATGTTATTCCGCACCTTCGGCCGCGAACTGACCGGCGTGAGCCGGCTTGGCTTCTTCCGTTTCTTCTTACGCCCCTCCGCTGCCACAACTTGATCAGCAATAAACATCACGCGTCCATCCATAAGCTGAAGCGCCTTCGTCGCATCGGCAAGGGAAAGGACCGCAACCCGATACGAGTTCGGCGTGAAGACCTCCTTTGCCACGACCAACGAGCGCTGCAGGGGCGGCCAGTTCGTGCTCGGTGCCTTGTCCTTGCCGGGGCAATCCGTATGACGGGCGCCCAGCTCGACCAGGTCGCCCGTATCACCGGAAAGAAGCCCGCCCGCGCCTATGTCGATCGCGGCCATGGCCTCGTTCGTGCCGGACTGGATGTCCATGTCTCTCACACGCGCGGCATCACCTCACCCACCATCCGGTCTGAACGGCCGCCGCGTCGCAGATGCGCTGCGCGACACGGTCGATGTCCCGCCGATGTCGATGGTCACCGTCGCCCTCAATGCGGGCGAGGCCGCGCGGTGGATGCTGCACTGCCATAACATGCTGCACCTGGCCTCGGGCATGATGACCGAGTTCGCGGTTACGGCGTCGGTCTGACCCGGGACGGGGTGCCCTCTTGGGGCGCCCCGAAGTCCAGACACCCACCGTGTGCCGTGCCGTCCTGCACCATGTTGTCGCAAAGGTCGCACGAAGGGCGCATCATGCAGCAGAAATGAAGGAGGCGTGATGATGAACTGGAATGATATGGGCGACGGCATGGGCTTTGGAATTGGTTTTGGCTGGATCACATGGATCCTGATTCTTGTACTCGTGGTTTTGGCCATAGCCGCCCTGGCAAAATATCTTCGGAAATGAACGAAAGGACTTCTGAATGACTTATACGATCAATCGAAATTTCTCCGACGCGGGTATCGACGACATCGATGCCCGCACACGGAAAGCGCTGGCGGACCATGGCTTCGGCGTCCTGACCGAGATCGACGTCAAGGCGACGATGAAAAAGAAGCTCGACGTCGAGATGTCGGCCTATCGCATCCTTGGGGCCTGCAATCCAAAGATGGCGCATCAGGCCATCGGGATCGAGCCGCGTGTGGGCGCGATGCTGCCCTGCAATGTCATCCTGCGCGAAGTCGACGGCGGCGTCGAGGTAAGCGCCATCGACCCGGTGGCGTCGATGCAGGCGATCGATAACGCCGAACTGACCGCAGTGGCGGGTGATGTCCGCGACCTTCTGGCGAAGGCCGTCGAGGCGATCTGAGATGAGCCTGCGCGCCGGCGTTGTTGCAGGTCTGGCGATCCTTGGGATCGGGCTGCTCGGTGTCTGGCAGTTCGCGCCTTCGGTGTTTAACGAGGCACGCGGATTGTTGGGCGGCGAGCGTCTGGAAGTGCTGGTGGCGCGCGCGGGTCTCTGGGGGCCGGTTCTGATTGTAACGCTCATGACCGTCGCGGTCGTGGCCAGCCCGATCCCGAGCGCACCGATCGCGCTGGCGGCCGGAGCGGCCTACGGACATCTCTGGGGAACGTTGCAGGTCGTGATCGGCGCCGAGCTCGGGGCGCTGATCGCCTTCGGCTTGGCACGGATTCTGGGGCATGACGTCTTGCGGCGGGTGTTCGGCGACCGCGTGGATGCCGGGCTTCTCGGGTCGCAGTCCGCGTTGACTGTGACGGTCTTCGCCAGCCGCCTGATGCCCTTCGTGTCCTTCGACATGATCAGCTACGCCGCAGGATTCAGCCGACTGCACGCCTGGCGGTTCGCCCTCGCGACACTGGCCGGCATCGTCCCGGCGAGCTTCCTGCTGGCACATTTCGGCGGCGAGGCGGTCAGCGGAGATCTGAGCCGCACGACATGGGCGGTGCTCGGCCTCGGGCTCGTGACGGGTTTGCCGCTGCTCTGGGTGGCCATGCGGAAGAGGCCCGAAAAGGAAAATCCATGACGAGAAGCGATTACGAGAAGAACAGCATCACCCTGCTGGGCGCGGTGGCCATGGGCACCGGCGTGATGATCGGCGCGGGCATCTTTGCGCTGACCGGCCAGATCGCCGAGCTTGCCGGGCCGCTCTTCCCGCTCTCGTTCGTCGTAGGCGCCATCGTGACCGCCTTCAGCGCCTACACCTACATCAAGATGTCGAACGCATACCCGTCCGCGGGCGGCATTGGGATGATCCTGAAGAATGCCTATGGACCGACGACAGTCGCGGCGGGTGCAGCCCTCCTGATGGCGCTGTCGATGGTCATCAACGAAAGTCTCGTCGCGCGCACCTTCGGAACCTACACCCTGCGAGCATTCGGCGGCGACCCGGACAGCGTTCTCGTGCCGGTCCTCGGCGTCGGGCTGATTGTTTTCGCCTATCTCGCGAACGTCTCGGGCAACCGATCGGTCGGGCTGTTGTCCATCGTCATGGCCGTTCTCAAGGTGGGCGGCATCGCGCTGTTCGGGGCGGCCGGACTTTGGGCCAGCGGCATCTCGTTCGAGGCGTCGGGCGGAGATTCTAGCGCAAGTGGGTTCGTGGCGTCGGTTGCGCTTTCCATCCTCGCCTTCAAGGGGTTTACGACCATCACCAACAGCGGCGCCGAGGTGACCAATCCGCACCGAAACGTGGGCCGGGCCATTGTCCTGTCCATTTCGATCTGTGTCGTCGTCTACCTGCTTGTCGCGTTCGCGGTCGGCTCCAGCCTGCCGCTCGACAGCATCGTGGCGGCGAAGGACTACGCGCTGGCCGAGGCCGCCCAGCCCGCACTGGGACAGACCGGTTTCTATCTGACGGTGGCCCTCGCGCTGGTGGCCACTGCCTCGGGTCTGATTGCCAGCGTTTTCGCGGTTTCGCGGATGCTGGCGATGCTGACGGACATGAAGATGATCCCTCACAGCCATTTCGGGATGCCCGGCACGATCAAAGACCATACGCTTGTCTACACCGTCGTGATCGCAGGCTTCCTGACGGTCTTCTTCGACCTCAGCCGGATCGCCTCGCTTGGCGCCTTCTTCTATCTGGTGATGGACATCATCATCCACCTGGGCGTGTTCCGGCATCTGCGCGAGGAGATCGGCGCACGTGGCTGGGTGCTCCTGACAGCAATTGCGCTCGATGCCGTGGTACTGGCCGCCTTCGCCGCAATGAAATGGCAGTCCGACCCGCTGATTGTCGTGATCGGCATCGTCGGCATGGCGCTGGTGTTCCTGTTCGTGCGGGCTTTTCTCGCGCGCAATCCGGTCAGGGAGGGTGCTCACGATGACCATTGAGAAATGGCTTGAGCTTCCAATGACTGGAAGCCTTAGGCTGAGAAACAATTGAAAGGTTGGCACCCCATGGAGCACGATCATCATCAAGCGGCGCCCGACATTCCGGCGGGAACCGAGAAGGCGAAGGACCCGGTCTGCGGGATGACGGTCGCGGTCAAGCCGGACGGACGTCACGCCGAGTTCAAAGGTGAGACCTTCCATTTCTGCTCGGAGAAGTGCCGGACCAAGTTCAAGGCGGATCCGTGGTTCTATGCCTCGGGTCGCGCCGCCGGGCAGAAGAAGGCTGCTCCAGCCAACGTCCAGTACACCTGCCCGATGCACCCCGAGATCGTGCGTGACGCGCCCGGGGCCTGCCCCATCTGCGGCATGGCGCTGGAGCCGATGGTCCCTTCGGATGAGCCCAGCGAGGAGCTGACCGACTTCACGCGGAGGATGTGGATCTCGGCGGCGGCTGCGGTGCCGCTCATCATACTGACGATGGGCGAGCTGATCGCCCTGCCGGTGCGCGACTGGATCGGGCACCAGACCGCGAGCTATCTCGAGTTCCTGCTGGCGACGCCCATCGTGCTCTGGGCGGCGCTGCCGTTCTTCAAGCGCGGCCGGGAGTCCATCGTGAACCGCAGCCCCAACATGTGGACGCTGATCAGCCTCGGCGTGGGTGCAGCCTATATCTATTCGATCGTCGCCACCTTCCTGCCGGGTGTGTTTCCGGAACAGTACCGGATGGGCCATGGCGTGGGCACCTATTTCGAGGCGGCGGTTGTGATCGTGGCGCTGGTCTTCGTTGGCCAGGTGCTGGAACTGCGCGCACGCGAACGCACGGGCGACGCGATCCGCGCGCTTCTGGACCTAGCGCCGAAGACCGCGCGGCGCATCCTGCCCGATGGCACGGAATATGACGCCCCGCTGGAGAACATCATGGAGGGCGACCGGCTCCGCGTGCGCCCCGGTGATGCGGTGCCAGTCGACGGCACGGTGATCGAGGGGCGCTCATCTCTCGATGAAAGCATGCTGACCGGCGAGTCGATGCCGGTCGAAAAAGGCCCCGGCGACGCAGTGACCGGGGCCACCATCAACAAGAACGGCTCCTTGGTCATGGAGGCGGGCAAGGTCGGGGCCGATACAGTGCTGGCACAGATCGTGACCATGGTGTCGAACGCGCGCCGCTCGCGCGCACCGATCCAGGGTCTGGCCGACCGCGTGTCGGCGGTGTTCGTGCCGACGGTGGTCGCGGTGGCGGTCTTCGCCTTCGTCGTGTGGATGATCTTTGGGCCAGAACCTGCGCTGGTCTTTGCCATCGCCTCGGCTGTCTCGGTGCTGATTATCGCCTGTCCCTGCGCGCTCGGGCTGGCCACGCCGATCTCGATCACCACGGCGGCGGGACGCGGTGCACAGGCGGGTGTGCTGATCAAGGATGCCGAGGCGCTGGAACGTATGGCGGCTGTCGATACGCTGATCGTGGACAAGACCGGCACCCTGACCATGGGCAGGCCGAAGCTGACTGACACTGTGGTCCTCGGCGATGTGACGGAAGCGGACCTTCTGTCGCTGGCGGCCGCCCTCGAACGCGGCTCGGAACACCCGCTCGCCGAGGCCATCGTCGAGGGCGCCGAGGCGCAGGATGCCCCGCGTCAGGAGGCTGCGGACTTCGACGCCGTCACCGGCAAGGGCGTGCGGGGCCGTGTCGGCGGCCGCGCGGTGGCGCTCGGCAATGCAGCGATGATGCAGGAGATGGGCCTGGACACGGGTGCGGCCGAGGCGAAAGCCGACACGCTGCGCACCGAGGGAAAGACGGCGATGTTCATTGCGGTCGATGGCGCGCTGGCGGGCATCGTGGCGGTGGCCGACCCGATCAAGGACTCAACGGCACAGGCGATCCGCGAACTGCACGCGCAAGGGCTGCGCGTCATCATGGCGACCGGCGACAACGAGCGCACGGCACAGGCGGTGGCGGGCAAGCTTGGCATCGACGAGGTCCGCGCTGGCATCCTGCCCGAGGCCAAGAAGGACCTGATCGACCAGTTGCGCCGCGACGGCCACAAGATCGCCATGGCGGGGGACGGGGTGAACGACGCGCCCGCACTGGCCACAGCCGATGTGGGCATCGCCATGGGCACCGGGGCCGATGTGGCGATGGAAAGCGCAGGCATCACCCTGTTGGGCGGCGACTTGATGGGCATCGTGCGGGCCCGCAAGCTCGCCCGCGCCACATTGCGCAACATCAAGCAGAACCTGTTCTTCGCCTTCGCATACAACGCTCTTGGCGTCCCCATCGCGGCCGGGTTGCTCTACCCCGTGACCGGCCTTCTGCTGTCGCCAATGATTGCGGCGGCAGCGATGAGCCTGTCGTCGGTGTCGGTCATCACCAACGCGCTGCGGCTGCGTCGGGTCGATCTGTGAGGGAACGACCATGGCTGAAGAACCGAACCGCTGGGAAGACGTCTATCAGAGCAAGGACGAGGCCGAGACGAGCTGGTACGAGGATCGTCCGCAGGTCTCGCTCGACCTGATCGCGGCGACTGGGGCAACCATCGATGCCGCCATCGTCGATGTTGGCGCGGGGGCGTCGCGGCTGGTGGATTGCCTGCTGGAACAGGGCTTCCGCAGGATCACCGTGCTCGACCTGTCGGACACCGCGCTGGCAAAGGCCCGCGCCCGACTGTCTGACGATGTGCCCGTCGATTGGGTCATGGCCAACGTCCTCGACTGGCAACCGTCAGTGCACTTCGATGTCTGGCATGACCGGGCTGCGTTCCATTTCCTGACCGACGCGCCCGACCAGGACGCCTATCTGAGGGTCATGGACCAGAGTCTTGTCCCGGGTGGCCATGCCATCATCGGCACGTTTGCGCCGGATGGCCCGGAAAAATGCAGCGGCCTACCGGTCGCCCGCTACGACGCGACCCTTCTCGCGGAGCGGCTGGGCCCAGGCTACCGGCTGATCCAGTCCTTGATGCACGATCACGTGACGCCTTGGGGCAGCGTGCAGCGGTTCCATTTCGGCCTGTTCAGAAAGATCTGATCCATCCGACCAGCTCTTTGCCCGACCTGCCAGAGCCGGATCTTCAGGCCAGCTTCGACCATTGCGGATGCAGATCGTCGACAATGGCGGGATGGGCGTGCCCCCGAGCGTGCTTCCCCTCGCGCAAATGCGGATGATCGGGCGGCAGATTTTCATGGCGATGCGGGACCGGTTCTTCTTCCGCCGAAGGCCAGACGGCCAAGGCCAGCGCGACCGAAGCGGCAGCGATCAGTGCCAACACGGCGAATGTCGGCCCCATGCCCATGCGCGCGCCGAGCCAGCCCGCCAATGGGTAGGTGATCAGCCAGCATCCATGCGACAATGCGAACTGCGCGGCAAACACCGCCGGGCGATCTTCGGACAAGGCTGAGCGCCGCAAGAGGCGCCCTGAGGGTGTCTGCACGACCGAATAGCCGAGGCCCAGAAGGACCCACAGCGCCATCAACGCTGAAAGCCCGGCCGGTATGAGAAATGGCCCGGCGATCAGCCCCGCCGCCAGCACCGCAGCCCCCGCCAGCATCACTGGACGGTCGGGCACGCGGTCGAGCAGGCGCGGCAGGGTCAGCGCCGCCAGCATCGACCCGCCCCCGAAGGCCGCCAGCGCCAGGGCGACCTGCGACTGCCCAAGGCCCAGACCGGCCTGCACGATCACCACCGTATTCACGATCACCATGGCACCGGCCGCGGCAACGGCAAGATTCAGCGCCAGCAGCCCCCGCAGCCGCGGCGTCGCCAGGTAGAGACGGATACCTCGCGTGGTGCGGTCCCAGATCCCGCGCGGGACTCCCGGCCTCGGGCTGGGAAGCATTACCGAGGCGACCAGCGCCGCCGAGGCAACGAAGCCAACGACCGTGCCCCCGAACAGCGCGGGGAAACTCACCAACGTAAGCAAGGCCGCCGCCAGCATTGGCGAGATCAGGTTCTCCAGGTCATAGGCCAGCCGCGACAGCGACAACGCCCGCGTATAGTCTTTCTCGTCGGGCAGAATGTCGGGGATGGTGGCCTGGAACGTCGGCGTGAACCCGGCCGACGCCGCCTGCAACAGAAAGATCAGCACATAGACCTGCCAGACCTCGGTCACGAAGGGCAAGGCGAGCGCGACCCCTGCGCGGATCAGATCCAGAGAGACCAGCATTCTGCGGCGCGGCAGCCGATCGGCAAAGGCTGCTGCGATCGGAGCCAGCCCGACATAGGCTACCATCTTGATCGCCAGAGCGGTGCCCAGAACCACCCCCGCGTCCGCCCCAGCCAGATCATACGCCAGCAGGCCGAGGGCCACCGTCGCAAGTCCGGTGCCGAGGAGCGCGATGACCTGCGCCGCGAACAGGTGGCGATAGGCGCGGTTGGCGAGCAATCGCAGCATGAGGTGAACCTTTCAGGCGGCACGCGGCGCAAGCAGGATGATCCCGGCGCCGAGTAGACAAAGGGCCGTACCGGTCAGGTCCCAGGTATCGGGCCGCTGGCCCTCGACCGCCCAGAGCCAGACCAGAGAGGCCGCGATATAGACCCCGCCATAAGCCGCAAAGGCTCGACCAGCGAAGTCAGACGGGGCGAGCGTCAACGCCCATGCAAAGGCCGCAAGAGAGACGAGGCCAGGCAGTAGCCACAGCGCCGAGGCCCCGAGCCGCATCCATGCCCAGACGGCGAAGCAACCGGCGATCTCGGCAAGCGCCGCTGCGGCGTAGACCGCCAATGTCGGGATCGCGGTCATGTGGCCGCCCCCGAACCGGTCTGGGCACGATGGTCGTCGGCGCAAAGCGCATGGTCGCTCAGCACCTCGATCACCCTGCAATTCGCGATCGTGCCTTGGGCGCATTGCGTGATCATTCGTTCCAGTTCGGCCTTCAGAGCTGTCAGCCGAGCAATCCGGGCCTTCACTGCTGCGAGCTGCTCGGTCGCGATGATGTCCGCAGCGGCGCAGGACTGGTCGGGCTTGTCGGAGAGGCTGAGCAGGTCGCGGATAGCCTCGAGCGGAAATCCGAGATCGCGCGCGTGACGGATGAAAGCCAGTCGGTCGAGCACCTTTGCTCCGTAGAGCCGCTGGTTCCCGGCGCTGCGCTCGGGTTCCGGCAGAAGCCCGATCTGCTCGTAATAGCGAATGGTCGGAACCTTGACGCCCGCCGCTTCGCCCAGTTTTCCGATGGTCAGCATCGAATACCTCTTGAAGCTATAGTTGCTAGAGACATTAGGTTATCGACTTGATGGAGACAATCGCCACGTTTGGCGGGACGGGAAAGCACGATGACGACGCGCAATGCGACAAGCTGTGAATGGACGGTCACCGGCATGGACTGCGCTTCCTGCGCCGGCAAGATCAGGGGCGCGCTCGAGCGCCTGCCAGGGGTCGCCGATGTCGATGTGGCGCTGATGACCGAGCGGCTTCGCCTTACGCTGGACGAGGATCAGACGTCCCGCGATCACGTCGAGACCGCGGTGAAGAAGCTGGGGTTCGGCATCGCGCCGAAAGGTAGTGCCGCCCCGCGCAAGGGCTTCGTTCTGCCCGTTGGCGCCTTTTCTGCAGGCGCCACCCGCGATGCCGCCCTTGCACCCGAAACTCCGCAAGGCGCTTCGGGTCATTCCGACGGCCCGGCTGCACGCGACCCCTCCTGGTATCAGACCGGCAAGGGCCGCCTGGTGATCGGCACCGGCGCCCTGCTGGTCGCGGCCTGGGCTGTCAAGCTTCTGGCCTCGGGCGGGATCGCGAACTGGGCCTTCATCCTGGCGACGCTGATCGGCGTCGCACCGATTGCCCTTCGCGCCATCAACGCGGCACGCGCGGGCATGCCCTTCACAATCGAGATGCTGATGACCATCGCGGCCACCGGCGCGATGGTCATCGGCGCCGCCGAGGAAGCGGCGCTGGTGGTCTTCCTGTTCGCGGTGGGCGAAGTGCTGGAAGGGGTCGCGGCGGACAAGGCCCGCGACGGGATCAGAGCGCTGGCCCGGCTGGTTCCCAAAACGGCCCTTCTGGAGGTCTCTGGCAAGACGCGCGAGGTGCCCGCTGAAAACCTGAAGATCGGTCAGACGGTTCTGGTGCGGCCGGGCGACCGGGTGTCCGCCGACGGCGAGGTGATCGAGGGCGTCTCGGGTGTGGACGAAAGCCCGGTCACGGGCGAGAGCGTGCCCAACCTGAAGGAACCTGACCAACCGGTGTTCGCAGGATCGATCAACATCGAAACTGCCTTGCGCGTGCGCGTGACGAAGGCGGCCGAGGACAATACGATTGCCCGCATCATCCGTCTGGTCGAGGAAGCGGAAAGCGCCCGAGCCCCGACTGAACGGTTCATCGACCGGTTCAGCCGCATCTACATGCCCGCGGTGGTGGGCCTGGCCCTCATGGTGGCCATCGTGCCGCCGCTGGCATTCGTCCAGGCTTGGGACACGTGGGTGTACCGCGCGCTGGCGCTTTTGCTGATCGGCTGTCCCTGCGCGCTGGTCATCTCGGTTCCGGCGTCCATCGCCTCGGCATTGTCCGCGGGAGCACGGCGCGGGCTTTTGATGAAGGGCGGTGCGGTGATCGAAGCCGCGGCCCGAACCACGCAGGTAGCCTTCGACAAGACCGGCACGCTGACCCTTGGACGCCCCCGGATCACCGACATTGTGCCAATCGGCGGATCCGCGGCGGAGGTTCTGTCGCTAGCCGCAGGGATCGAGGCGGGCTCCAGCCATCCGCTGGCCCAGGCGATCCTGTCCCGCGCCGAAGCCGACGGTGTCGCGACCCTACCCGCATCCGGCGCCCGCGCACTGCCCGGCAAGGGCGCCGAAGCGATGGTCGGCGACGGACTTGCATGGGTCGGCTCGCCGCGCTTTGCCGAAGCGGCGGGTGTGTTCGATGATGCCGCGCGCCAGACCGCTGCGACGCTTGAGGACGAGGGCAAGACCGTCGTCGCGGTCTTCCGGCCGGATCAACTGGTCGGGCTTCTGGCCTTGCGGGACGAGCCGCGCCCGGACGCAGGCGACGCGGTACGCCAGCTGAAGGCGCTCGGCATTGGCGCTGTGATGCTGACCGGCGACAACGCGCGCACCGCCGCTGCGATTTCGCAGGCCCTTGGCATGGATCACCGCGCCGAGTTGATGCCGGAAGACAAGGTCGCCGCCATCCGCGAGATGACGGCGGGCGCCCGCGTGATGATGGTGGGCGACGGGATCAACGACGCCCCCGCGCTGGCCTCGGCCCATGTCGGGGTCGCCATGGGCTCGGGCACCGACGTGGCGCTCGAAACTGCCGACGCGGCGCTGCTGCGCAACCGGGTGACGGACATAGCCGGGACGATCCGGCTTTCCCGCGCGGCCATGGCGAACATCCGTCAGAACGTGGCCATCGCGCTCGGCCTCAAGGGCGTGTTCCTTGTCACGACCGTGCTGGGCGTGACCGGGCTCTGGCTCGCGATCCTCGCCGACACCGGAGCCACGGTTCTCGTCACGCTCAATGCGCTGCGTCTGTTGGCCTTCAATACCGAAAGGGAGGCTTGAGATCATCTCGCCGTTCGGCTGGATCTCGCTTGCGGTCCTCTGCCTGTTCCGGGGAGCTATGGCGGAAGATGGGTGATGACGGTTTGAAAGAGGCGGCGTATCGAGGCGGGTGACGAAGCCTGCCAGAACCTCCCGAAGGAGCGATACGCCATGACGACAGATAACAGCATCCTTGCCTTTCCACATCCCGATGAATTCGACGATCCCCTGACATCAGTTTTACGCCAAGGCGCGCGCCGGCTTCTGGCGCAGGCGGTCGAGGCGGAAGCAGAGGCGTTCCTGGCGGCCATGGCCGACGAACGCCTGGCCGATGGGCGTGCCCGCCTGGTGCGCCACGGCCATGGTCCCGAGAGGACGATCCAGACGGGTATCGGTGCGGTGCCGGTGAAGCGCGCCAAGCTGCGCGACCGGGCCGCGGAGGTGTCCGGCGAGGATCGCATCACCTTCACTTCGGCGATCCTGCCGAAATGGGCGCGGCGGACGAAGAGCCTCGATGCGCTGCTGCCGGTCCTTTACCTGCGCGGCATCTCGACCGGCGACTTCCAGGAGGCGCTTGCCGCGCTGCTCGGCAAGGGCGCGCCGAACCTGTCGCCCTCGGTGATCGGACGGCTGAAGGAGGAGTGGCAGGCCGACTATGAGCGCTGGCAGCGCCGCGACCTGTCGAGGCGAGCATGGGGACGCTGCTTGCCCGCTACAAGCTCGACAACGGTATCCCGCAGGAGATGGTGTCCTGCCATACTGGCAGGATCGAGGGCTACATGATCGAGGGTCATGTGCCTGTTGCCGACATTCGTCGTCTTCTCGAAGAACGCCCTGACGCCGTCGGACTTGCCGTGCCTGGGATGCCTTACGGCTCTCCGGGCATGGGGCCGGAAAGCGAGCGCGAAGCCTATGAAGTGTTCCTGATCCGACGGGACGGTTCGACCGAAGTCTATGCCAGCTATTCGGCTGTCTGACGCCTGAGCCGGCAAGACTGGCATTCAGTCAGATGCGAGAACACACGCGGACCTGGTCGCGCAGTACAGCATAGTAGCTCAGCATCTCGGCAGTGGCCGAGCCATCCGGCAATGATATCAGTTTCTCGGCGGCGCGGGCCTGGAACTTGCACCTGTCGGCATATTCCACGACTGCGTATCGATCGTCCAGGCTCGGTCGGAACATCGTAGCAAGGGAAGTCTCAAGACATGGAGATTCCGCGCCTGCTTCGGCCAGTTCAGCAGGCGGCACTGCGGTGACCGCTCGCGCGACCGCTTGGAAGAAGGCTCTAATCGCCGCTGGATGACAGTTCAGTGGCAGGTCAGCGCATAAAATGGCCGATTCGTGACCAAGACCGATGCGCCGACGGGAGGTAAGCTGAAGTTGGCGCACCCGACAGGATTCGAACCTGTGGCCTTCGCCTTCGGAGGGCGATCATAAGGCGTTGGCGTGAAACTGTTTTCATTTAATTTCAGTGGCTTAAGTGTCGCTGCGTGTCGCTCTATGTCGCCCGAATCGGCTACCGAGTGCCCCAAATTTGTCCCAAGATCGAGGGGCAAATATTACCCGATCTGGCGGATTTCTCAGGGCATTCATATGTATCAGCCATTCTGCACGCGCGCATCTGCGGCCAGTGTTTCCAGCCGCGCAGCTGCGCCGTCAAGTGCCGTGAAGGCGTAAGGGTTGAGAAACTGCCGCCCCCAAAACAGGTTGCGATCCGTTTCGCTTACCTGTGCCTCATCACAGACCGCACGCCAGTTTTCTGCAATGCAGGATATCTGCTCTTGCGCGATTGAAATAGCTTCCTGCTCGGAGAGAAGGAAGTGATGGGCAGCGTTAAGGCATGTCGCGATGCGGCTGAGCCTGTCATTGTCGGCAATGAGCATCGCCTGACTTGCCTCCTGACCCGACCGCCCTTGCGGACAAATGTCATAGGCGGGCGTGAGGCTCAGCATTGTGCCATCCCAAAAGGCGGCATGATTGCGTGCATGGTCGTCTGTGTTGCCACACAGAATATTGAAGACAATGCGCGAATATAGCTCGCGCAAGGTCGCCGAGGCATCCGTGAAACGGTGGCGAATGATCGCGGCCAGATCGGGATAGCTGGCATAGCGCGCCATCATTTCGTCAAGCCCGAGCATGGTCAGGGCCGAAACCATGATCTTGCGCTGCCAGCCCGCTTCTACCCTCTCACGGTCAAAGCGCTCGACCAGCAACACATCCTTGCCGGACGCAGAGACAAGCGAAACGGGCGCGGCATTGATGCCGCAAAGCTTTGCGAGGCGCATGGCGAGGAATTCGGCCTTCACGACGCTGTAGACATCCGAGGACGATGAAAATTTGGCAACGAGTTTCACGTCATGATCTTCGATCAGCGCCTTTGGCCGTGCCCCGCCGATCGAGCTGCCGTGATGGAGCGCCTGATCGAGTTCGGGCGAGAGCGGTATGCCTTTTTCGACGCGCTCCGCTGACTCGATCAATTCATCCAGGGTCGCATTCACGGGTGCGCGCGGCTCGTAGACGCTCGGTGACAACTGGAAGTCCAGCGCCCCGATGCGATCGGAGCCTGATTCAAGCAAGAACGTCAATTCGGAGAGTTCAAGCTTATCGAGCTCGTCACCTTTGACGCCGAATTTGCGATTGAGAATAACGCGCCGTCCCCAGGCATCGGGCGCGGCGTCACGGATACTGCTCGGCATGGTGAGCCCTGCCGGAATTTCGAGTTCACCTGCCTCTAGCGGCAATTCGGGCAGATAGATCGGAATGGCACCGCTCCGCTCCAAATAGCTTTTACCGTAGTTGAAAGGCACCAATCCATCGCGCGCACTCAGCCGCCCTGCAACGACAGGTTCGGTGGCATCGGGCAGCCACACCCAAACATAGGCCTCGTCGTATTTGGGGAGCTTAGAACTCATCGACGACCTTCTTTCCGGTCTTATAGACATGCTTGGGAAGGACGGCGATGCGGTCGTCCGTGCGCGCGGACAGCGCCCGCACTTCCCTTTCATCGCTTTCGAAGAGTTTGATGCCGACGAGAGCGGCGGCCTCGAACATCAGGCCGATCTCCACTTTGGGATCGCCCTTTTCCATGCGTTGCAAGGTGCTGCGGGCTATGCCGAGTCTGTCGGCAAGCTCATGCTCGGTCATCATGCGCTGTTTGCGGCCAAGGCGGATCATCTTGCCGAGCAAGATGATGCTTTCGAGCGTGTAGCGCGCATATGTTCTTTTCTGGACAGCCATCGTTCCATCTCGTTTTGACCTGCATGTCGGCCAATTCGATAAGAATTGCCTTACATATAGGTCATTTTACATGGAATGCGCATCCCCCGTCAAGGATTGACCGACAAAAAAGGCAATTGAGCCCATTCTGCCTTATGCGTCGGTCAATGCTTCCGGTGCGACAACGATCGATCCCAAGTGTCATGCTTGGCAACCTGGACTGCAATAGAGCCTATGAGGTGTCAGATTCAGCACCTCGTCCCTGGCCTCTTCAAGATTGATGTAGTGCGGCATCTTCATCTTGGCCTCACAACTCGTAATCTTTGCAGGCGGGGCGATAATGATGGGTGTCGATGTCGCTGATCGGGCCGCCTGTAGGCCTTCTGACGCGGATATCTTCGCCATACTCGTTGGTAGGACGTACCGTGAGAGTCGATCCTTTCAGGTATTGGACATTGTAAATGCCCTGCAAGGCCTTCATGTCCTCGATCAGCGCATGAATCATTTCGTCAATGCTGACCGTTCCCAATTCCTTGTAACTTATCGTTATAGCCTTTGGTGCTTTTTCTTCTTCACCCAAATCCTCTTCCATCAAATCAAACCTACGTAAAATATATACTTATAGTTGTATTGTACCTATTTAATACTTAACGATAGTTTAAAATATATTGCAGCGCACAATCCGCAAGCCCGCTCTGACAGGGGCTTTCAGCTAATCGGTGTCGCTTCACCCTGCCGCACGCAGCGTGTCCAGCCTGTGGCCAATACAAAATGCTTGCCCGACGCCAGAATGGCCGCATTATGCACGGCAAGGCACATACGGAGCGCAGCATCAAGCTACTGCTCGACTATCCGGCGGCGGCGGAAGCACTGTCGATGTCGCGCGGTGCGCTCCGTGATCTGGTCTATAAGGGGCGCGGACCGATCGTGACCAAGATCGGCAACCGCACCTTCTTCGCCGTCAAGGATTTGGAGGCGTTCGTGGACGCGCACCGCGAAGCGGGCATGCGCTAGGCGCTCTTCCGCTTCTTCTTTCTGCCAAGCTTGGCGAGTTCGTCGGCAAGATGATCGGGACGAAGGTTGGCGTAGCGCTTGAGGCTCTTTGGGTCTTTATGGCCTGACATCGCCATGACGGCGGTATCAGACCAGCCCGCTTCAAAGAGCGAGGAAACGCGCTCGTGACGTGTGTCGTGAAAGCGGAAATGCTCAAGCCCTGCCTTCTTCCGCGCCCGCGCGAATGCCTGACGGAAAGCATTGGGCGACATCGGGAAGACGCGGCCTTCCTTATACGGCAAGGCTTTCAGCACTTTGATGGCGCGGGGTGAGAGCGGCACGGTGTGGTCAATCACCTTGTCTGGATTGCGGCTGTTCTTCACCGCGCGGAAGGTGAGGCTGCGCCCCGCAAGGTCAACGTCCTTCCAATCGAGCGCGAGTAAGCTACCGCGCCGCCCGCCCGTCTCAAAGCCAAGCTCGACGAAGGGGCGCAGCCACGGATTGCGCGCCTGCTCGCATGCATCGAGCAAGTTTGCGATCTCTTCGGCGGTGAGGCGCACGTCCCGCTCGTCATTGACGGCAGGCCGCGCCACATCTTCGGTGTTCACGGGATTGATGAGCAGGCCAAGGCGGCGCTTGCGGTAGTCGATCACGCGCTTCAAGAGCGTGAGCTCGCGTTTTACCGTTCCTGGGGAGAGAGGCTTACCGCTGCGGTTCTTCACCGCAAGCCGCCGATCGCGATATTCCTCGAATTGCGATGGTGTGAGGTTGGCGACAGCATAGGCGCAAAGCTCCGCCTCTTCGCGCTTGAAGCGCTCAAGCCGCAACCGCTCGGCGATGCGGGACTGCTCGCCGGGGCGCTTGTCCGTTACGTCGCGCAGATAAATGTCGATCAGCTCGCCGAGCGTTGTACGCTGGCCTTCGGTGCGATCAACGAAGTGGCCTGAGGCCATTTCGCTTTCGATCTTGTGCGCCCAATCCTCGGCAAGTTTCTTGGTGCGAAAGGTTGCCGATTGCGCAGGCCAGCCCTTGCGGCGGACTTTGACCTGCCACTGTCCGTTATCGCGTTTGGTGATGGACGCCATTGTCCCTGGCTCCGCCTGAGTGTCCCAAAATTGTCCCAAGCGCTATAACACGGAAAGGCCGCAATCCCAACTGCGGCGCTAAATAGTTGCAATGTCGGTAGAATTTTGGCGCACCCGACAGGATTCGAACCTGTGACCTCTGCCTTCGGAGGGCAACGCTCGATCAATCGCGTCGGATAGCTACACAGACAAATAAACACTGAAACATTCGTGTACATGGCGGCCTGCTTCCATCGCCTTTCACCGCCGATTGCCTGTCTTTGCACTACTCCGTCCATCAAGGTCTTCCATGATCTGCCGGGACTGTCATCCTATGCCCATGAGGTACAGTGCTCGGGAGTGATAACGATGGAAGAGCAGAAGTATTTAACAGCAGAGGAAGTCGCGAAGCGCTACCGCGAGGAAATCAGTGTCGGCACCCTTCGCAATTGGCGTGCTATGCGCGTTGGCCCAGCGTTCGTGAAAATCGGCAAGGCAGTTCTCTATCCTATTCAAGAGCTCGAGGAATGGGATAGAAAGAACCTCGTGACTTGCCGTGCCCCTCGAAGCTCGGGAGTGGCGAACCAGGACGAACCGTGATGCTCACGATCAGGCATTCCATACCGATCCCGAATACCGGCACCAACGCATCTTCCGAATTGCAGTTCCTACATATAATTCAATAACATGCTTAGTTTAAGTTGCCTCGTCCACAACCACCCGTCCGGCGACCCCACGCCCTCCGGCGCGGACATTGAGATGACGCGCCGCATCGCCGAAACCGCAAAACCGCTCGGCATCGAACTCCACGACCACCTCGTCATCGGCAAGGGAAGGCACGCCAGCTTCCGCTCGCTGGGCCTCATCTGACGAAACGACAAGGCGCTGGTCAGCACATCCGAACTGCTGCTAGATGTGACCCATGACCACCAAGCCCGCATTGATGATCCGCCTGTCCGGCCTGCTCTTCTGGTTTGACGAGTCGCTGCAGAAAAGCCTCGCCAGGGCGGGCTACAAGCCGGCGACGCGCTCCCAGTCCATGTTTCTGCTCTGCCTTGCCGCAGGCGAAAACCGCCCCTCCCGCCTGGCCACGCAACTGGGCGTCAGCCGGCAGGCGGTCAGCCATATCATTGCCGAACTCAGTCAGCGCGGCCTTATCACGCTGGCGGTGGACCCGAAGGACGCACGCGGACGGATCGTGCAATATGCCGACGGCGCAAACGATGTGCGCGGGGCCGCGCACACCGCCGTCGCGGAACTTGAAAAGCTCCTGAAGCGCCGGATCGGCGCCGACACATTCAAAAGTCTGAATGAAGGCCTTTCGCGGGACTGGGGCGAGCCGGCCATCATCGACCTGCCGCCCGCCGCCCCGTCAGGGGAAACGAAAGCCCGGCGGAAAACGAAAGCCGGGTAACGGGGCTTCAGGCAACCCTCCTCAAGCGACCTGGTTATAGATCGCCTTGTCCCCGGGATATTCGCTCCCGTCATCCTCGCCCACTTCGCGCGCGACAAGCGCGTTCACCATCGCATTGAGCCGCATGATGTTGTCGCGCTGCGCGGGATCGGCGGCAAGGTTGTTGAGTTCGTTCGGATCGGCTTCGGTGTCGTAGAGTTCCAGATCGTTCAGACGGCTGAGCGTCTCCCAGTCTTCCGGCATGTGGTGCTGGGCGGGCGCGAAATAGCGCGCGAATTTCCATCGCCCGTCATGCACGCCGCGATGCAGCCGCCGCTTCATGAGATCGAAAATCTTGTCGAGCCCGTCCACGCCCTTCGGATAATTTGCGAAAGCGCCCAGCGGCTCCCACATATAGGCGACCGCATAGTCGAAGAGGTGTCCGCGCCGATCGCGCTCGCTCGGCTGGGAGGGATCGGCGATCATGTCGGAAAGGTCGATCCCCGGCAGCCCCGGGAATTTCGCCTCCTGTTCCGCACCCGTCATGCCCGCCAGCCCCATCAGCGTCGGCGCAATGTCGACGGCGCTCATCAGCCGCTTCGTCCGCCGCCCGCCGGGAATATCGGGGTGAACGATGATCATCGGCACATTCACCTCTTCCCGGTAAACGGACCCCGCCTTCTGGTGCATGCCATGCGCCGACGCACGCTCGCCATGGTCGGACGTATAGATGATGATCGTATTTTCCATCTGGCCGCTTTCTTCGAGCGCCCAGAGGATCTGTTCCAGACGCCGGTCCACGTCCCGGATGCAGTTGTAGTAATAATTCACCAGACGGCGCCATGACGCATGGTCGCTCCGCTCGATCTTGCCGTAAAAACCGTCGGTCTGCCGCACGATCCCGCTATGCGCTTCCGGCTTGGTGCTGAGATCATCCTTGTAGAAACTTTCCGGCAGATCGAACCCGTTATCGGTCTCGTAGATCGGATCGCCCGGCTCGCGGCGAAGCGGCGCCAGCAGGTCGGGATGCAACCGGCTTTCCGACTGTTTGCCCGTCGCATCGTAGAACATGATGTCATGCGGATTGACGAGCCCCGCCACCTGGAACCACGGCTTGCCGCCCGCCTTGTCGTACCGCGCATAATCGAAAAGCGCGCGGCCCACATCCGCCGCCGTGAAGGCATCCGAGCGATACCCGTCCCATGTGAACCCCACGGCCTCCCCGTCGAAGCCATAGTCGTGGAAGCCGTATTTCTCCATGGCGTTCTGCGTATTCGGATAGAGCCCGCCCGGCACCTGGTTCCAGTTCCGCTCCCGGTTGATCTGCGACAGGTGCCACTTGCCCTTGTAGCTGCAATAATATCCTGCAGCCTGCATCATCGTGCCCAGCGTCGGCAGCGCCTCGGGAAGACCGGGATTGGGCGGCGTATCGGTATTTTGATAGACGCGCGTCGTTTGCGTGTGCTGCCCGGTAAAGATCGTCGAGCGCGACGGGCTGCAGGGCGTCGTCTGCACGTGATAATTCTCCACCAGCAGCCCGCGCTCCAGAAGCTCGCGATGCCCCGGCAGCTTGTCGAGCAGCCCCTCGGGCCAGCTCGCCAGGCTCTGCTCCTGATCGGTCAGGATCATCAGCACATTATATTTGCGGTTTTTGGCACTTGTCCGGGACATAAGCTCCTCCTCTTGTCCCGGCATCTATAACGCGGACGCCCAAATGATACAATGATTGTATTATATGACGCGCGACCTGCTAAAGTACCTTTCTCCCTCGTCACCCCGGACCTGATCCGGGGTCCACTCCGGCTTCACCGCTCGGCAGGCAGCGCCGAATGGATTCCGGGTCGAGCCCGGAATGACGATGAGAGAATGATTGCTCTTACCCCGCAAACACCGGCGCATGCTTGTCCGCCCAGGGACGCGCCTGTTCGAGCTGAAGTGCCAACGCATAGAGAAGGCCCTCCTGCCCTTTGCGCGCCGCGAACTGGCTGCCGATGGGAAGCCCCGCCTTCGACCATGAGAGCGGCACGGACATGGCCGGCGTTCCCGCCACATTATGCACCGGCGTATAGGCCACATACTGGATGGTCCGCTCGTAAAGCGTGTCGAAAGGCACGGTCGGCGCCTGCTGGCCGAGCTTGGGCGGCGGCGAAGTAAGCACCGGCGTCAGCCACACATCGAAACCCGACATGAACTTGTCCATCTGCGCTTCCACCTGCTTGAAATAGGCAAGCGAGGTCTGCATCGCATCTTTCGGTTTCTTCGCATAGAACTCGGCGAGCCCCACCGTCCAGGGCTCCAGCACCTGATTGGGGTCGAGCCCCTTCTCCTTCGCCGTGGCGACGAGTTGCGCCGGGCCGGACGCCCACACGGTCAGGAACTTGGTGATGAACTCCTCGCCATTGAGCGGGTTCTTCACCTCCACGATCTCATGGCCGAGATCGGCGCAAAGCTTGGCCGTGCTTTCCAGCGCCGCCTTCACTTCCGGATCGGGTTCTTCGCCGAAATAATTCGCCGTACCGAACCCGATCTTCAGCTTCCGGTTCACCGGCTCGGAGACATAACCCACCGGCTTGAACACGGCCTTGTCGCTGCGGTCTTCCGACAGCGAAAACACCATGGCGCTGTCGCGCACGCTGCGGCTCACGCAATTCTGCACGCCGATATCGCCCGGCATGGGGCGCCCGCCAAGGTCCATCCGGCCCCGGCTGGGTTTCAGGCCGAAGACGCCGCAGCATGACGCCGGAATGCGGATCGACCCGCCGCCATCCGTCGCATGCGCCACCGGCAGCATGCCCGAGGCAACCGCCGCCGCCGCCCCGCCGGACGACCCGCCCGTCGAATGATCGAGGCCCCAAGGATTATGCGCCGGGCCGAGCAGCAGCGATTCCGTCGTCGCCAGCAGGCCGAATTCCGGCGTGTTGGTCTTGCCCAGAATGACGAGCCCCGCCTCGTCGGCATAAGTCGTCATCGCCGAATTGTCCTTGGCAATGGTCTTTGCCATCAGGCGGGAGCCATGCGTCGTGCGCACGCCCTTCACATCGTCGAGATCCTTGATGAGATAGGGAACGCCGGAAAGCGGGCTCTCGGGCAGAACGCCCTTCGCCGCCTTCTCGCGCGCCGCATCGAACGTCTCGGTCACCACCGCATTCACCTTGGGGTTCACCGCCTTGATCCGGTCGATGGCCGCGTTCACCAGTTCCAGCGAGGTCGCCTCGCCCTTGGCAACGAGCTTGGCCTGCGAAATGGCGTCGAGACCGGCCGTCTCCGCGGCGAATGCGGAACGGACCTTCACGCCTGCCATGCCCACCGCAAGCGCGCTGACCGCTGCCGACGCGAGGAACCCGCGCCGCGAAAGCTGAATGCTCATGATGTTCCTCCCTTAAATCCCTGATTCCGGTCTGCCACCGGGTGAGGAGAAACTAGCGTCACATCTCTAGTGAAAAAACGAGAAAAGATTGGCAATCTTGTTCAGCTTATCCGAACATCTTGCCATGACGCAGAACACGCTCCACCCGAACCTCATCAGCCAGCTGGAGGTCTTCCGCGCCGTGGCGGAAACCGGCAGCTTTTCCGCCGCCGCCACACGGGCAGGCCGGGCCGTTTCGGCGGTGAGCTATGCCATCGCCAATCTGGAGCAGCATCTGGATGTGGCGCTCTTCGACCGCTCCGGCTACCGCCCCGTGCTGACGGAGGAAGGCCGCGCCCTCCTCACCGATGCGGAAATCGTCTTCCGCCGCCTCGACCGGCTGAATGCGCGCGTCGGCGCCATGAAGACCGGGCAGGAAGTGGAACTTACCCTGTCGGTCGATACCAATTTCGACCGCTGCCTGCTCGCCCGCGCGCTGGCCCGGCTGGATGAGGAAATCCCGCATCTCGACTACCGCCTCCACACCGCCATCGACAAGGAAGCCTGGGGCGCCGTGATGCGGGCCGAATGTCAGGTCGCATTGGTGGAACTCAATGCCGGCATGCCTGCCAAGGAGCTGGACGGGCGCGAGGTCGCGGTCTATTCGCTCGCCATCGCCGCCGCGCCCGGTCATCCGCTCGCCTGCCGCAACGAGCCCATCCCGCTGAGCGCGCTGGACGATCACCGCCAGATCGTCGTCGCCTCACATCTGACCGACCGGCAGGATTTCGACTACCGCTTCCACGGCACGGATATTCTGATCGCCGACAATATGGAAATGGCGGTCACCATGCTCAAGGCCGGGCTCGGCTGGGCCTATATTCCGGCCCCGACACTCCGGCAGGAAGAGAAAACCGGCCGCCTCGTCGAAATCTCCTGCGCCGACATCGCTCATCCCTCCACCAGCCGCTTCGCCGCGCTGTGGCGCGTCAAGGCCCCGCCCGGCCCGGCGGCCAGGCGGTTTCTAGACATTCTGGTGGAAGAGGCCGGATAGTTTACCCGGCAAAGACAGGAGGATATTTGTCCGCCCACGGACGCGCCTGTTCCAGTTCGTAAGCCAGTTCGAGCAGCACGCGCTCCTGCCCCAGCGGCGCGGCGAATTGCGCCCCGATGGGAAGCCCCGCCTCGTTCCACGACAGCGGCACCGACATCGCGGGCGTCCCCGCCACATTGTGAACCGGCGTATAGGTCACATAGTTGAAGACGCGCTCGTAAAGCGTATCGAACGGCACGCTCGGCCCCTGCTCGCCCGTTTTCGGCGGCGCGGCGGACAGCATCGGCGTCAGCCATACATCGTAATCGGCCATGAAAGAGGCCGTCTCGGCGGTCACGATCGCAAATTCCGCCAGCGCCTTTTCCAGCGTATCGGCGGGCTTGCTGTCGAAAAGATTGGCAAGGCCGATCGTCCAGGGTTCCAGCACCGCTTCCGGGTCGAGCCCCATCTGCTTCACCAGCGCCAGAAGCTGCGACGGACCGGACGCCCAGGCGGCAAGAAAAGCATCCTTGAATGCCTCGCCATTCACCTCGCTCGTCGCCGGCACGATCTCATGGCCGAGCTCTTCGCAGAGCTTCGCCACGCTCTCGGTTGCCGCCTTCACATCGGCATCGGGCTCGCGCGCCGTATAATCCGCCGTGCTGAAGGCGATCTTCAGCCGCTTCTTGCCCGGCCCTTCCACCCGGCCGACCGGCGGCAGCACGGCATTCGCGCCCTGCTTCTCGCTCACGGCAAGCGCAGTGGCGCTGTCGCGCACGCTGCGGCTCACGCAATGCTGGAAGCCGATATCGCCCGGCAATTGCCGCTCGCCGAGTTCGATGCGCCCCCGGCTCGGCTTCAACCCGAACACGCCGCAGCAGGACGCCGGAATGCGGATCGACCCGCCGCCATCCGTCGCATGGGCAAGCGGCACCATGCCGGACGCGACCGCCGCCGCCGCGCCGCCCGAAGACCCGCCCGGCGAATGCTCGAGGTTCCATGGGTTGTTGCAGGGCCCGAGCAGCACGGACTCGGTCGTCCCCAGCAGCCCGAATTCAGGCGTATTGCTCTTGCCGAGCATCACGAAGCCCGCCGCCTCGAACCCTGCGATCACGGGATCGGTTTCGGGCGAGATGTTTTCGGCAAGCAACCGGCAGCCCGAGGTCGCCTTCGTGCCTTTCAGGTTGTCGAGGTCTTTGACGAGGTTCGGCACGCCGGTGAAGGGCCCCTTGGCAGGCCCCGCCTTCGCCTCCTCGCGCGCCTTGTCATAGAAGGTGGTGACGACCGCATTGACCTGCGGATTGACCTTCTCGATGCGGGCAATCGCCGCTTCCACCAGCTCCAGCGGGCTCGCCTCGCCCTTTGCCACCAGTTCGGCCTGCGCCGTCGCATCGAGCTTTGCCAGTTCGTCCATTACGCACCCTCAATTTTTGGCTTTTTCCTAAGGAAAGCCGAGCTTACCGGCTGGCGGCGCCCGAAGCGAGCCCGGCTCACGCCGGGGCCTACTTGAGGGGCAGCCCCCCGGGTGCTACACCCTGCCCATTCCTTCACGCATCATGAGACGCAGCCGATGATTCCGCGCTATTCGCGGCCCGAAATGGTCGCCATCTGGTCCCCCGAGACCAAGTTCCGCATCTGGTTCGAGATCGAGGCGCATGCCTGCGAGGCGCTGGCCGAGCTGGGCGTGATCCCGAAGGAAGCCGCGAAGAACATCCGCGAAAAGGGCGACGCTGCCGTCTTCGATGTCGCCAAGATCGACGAGATCGAGCGCGAGGTGAAGCATGACGTCATCGCCTTCCTGACGCATCTGGCCGAATTCATCGGGCCGGATTCGCGTTTCGTCCATCAGGGCATGACCTCGTCGGACGTGCTGGACACCTGCTTCAATGTGCAGCTCGTGCGCGCCGCCGACATCCTGCTGAAGGACATGGACGAGCTGCTGGCCGCCATCAAGCGCCGCGCCTTCGAGCACAAGGACACCGTCACCATCGGCCGCAGCCACGGCATCCATGCCGAGCCCGTCACCTTCGGCCTGAAAATGGCCGAAGCCTATGCCGAGTTCGAGCGCTGCCGCGAGCGTCTCGTGAATGCCCGCAAGGAAGTCGCCACCTGCGCGATCTCCGGCGCGGTCGGCACCTTCGCCAATATCGACCCGCGCGTCGAAGAACATGTCGCCGAGGCGCTGGGGCTGGAACCGGAACCCGTTTCCACGCAGGTCATCCCGCGCGACCGCCACGCCATGTTCTTTGCCACGCTCGGCGTCGTCGCCAGCTCGGTCGAGCGCGTCGCCACCGAGATCCGCCACCTTCAGCGCACGGAAGTGCTTGAGGCGGAAGAATATTTCTCCGAAGGCCAGAAGGGTTCCTCCGCCATGCCGCACAAGCGGAACCCTGTACTGACGGAAAACCTCACCGGCCTTGCCCGCATCGTGCGCGGCATGGTCACGCCCGCGCTTGAAAACGTCGCCCTCTGGCATGAGCGCGACATCTCGCACTCCTCCGTCGAGCGCATGATCGGCCCGGATGCGACCGTCACCATGGACTTCGCGCTGTCGCGCCTTACCGGCGTCATCGACAAGCTGCTCGTCTATCCGGAAAACATGCAGAAGAACATGGACAAGCTCGGCGGCCTCGTGCACTCGCAGCGCGTCCTCCTCGCCCTCACGCAAAAGGGCGCGAGCCGCGAAGACGCCTATCGCCTCGTCCAGCGCAACGCCATGCCGGTCTGGCGCGGCGAAGGTAATTTCCTGGAGCTGCTCAAGGCCGATCCGGATGTGAAGAAATATCTGACGGACGCCGAAATCGAGGAACGTTTCGACCTCGGCTACCACACCAAGCATGTCGACACGATCTTCGCCCGCGTCTTCGGCAAGGACGCGATGAGCAAAATCGCCTAAGGCCCTGATCGGCCATATCTGAAGGCTTCGGCGCATGACGTCATGTCCATGACGCACGGCGAAGACGAGAGGAAACGCGCTAAGCCCTGCCTGTCATCCCGGCCTTGTGCCGGGATCCAGGGGCGTCGAATCCGGCGGTTGCGGCCTTGGACCCCGGGACGAAGCCCGGGGTGACATCATTTGTATGGGCGAGGCGTCAATCGACCAATCGTTGACCTTGAGATAGCCCTTCACCCCGCCGTCATATTCGGTCCTATACTCGGGCCCAACCGCAACTCACGAGGCCCGATATGACCGACTTCCTGCGCACCGCCTTCGACGGCTCGCGCCGCCGCCGCATCTATCTCTTCCGCCATGGCGACGTGTCCTATGTCGATGAGCAGGGAAACCGCGTGGCGGACCCGGCCAATGTGCAGCTCACCGAATGGGGCCGCGAACAGGCCACCCGCACCGGCGAGGCGCTGGCCAACATCCCTTTCGACCGTGCCGTGGCGTCGAGCTTTCCGCGTTCGCAGGAAACGGCAAGCCTGATCCTTCAGGGCCGCGGCCTCGACATCGAACCGCATGACCGTTTCGTGGAGTTTCAAGGCGATCCCGAATTCCGCAATGCCATCACCGACCTCAACGACATCGCCTATTCCTTCCGCGAGGCCCATGTGCCGGGCGCGCGCTACAATGGCGGCGACAGCTTCGAGGACGTGAATGCGCGCGTCGTCAATGCGCTGGAAGACGTGATCGCAGATCCGGCGTGGGACACGCTGGCCCTCGTCGCCCATGGCGGCATCAACCGCCTCGTCATCGGCTGGGCGCTCGACACCGGCCTCTCCACCTTCTGCGCGCTCGACCAGAACACATGCTGCGTCAATGTGATCGATTTCGACGAACATCCGGAAACGCGCGAGATCACCCGCAAGACACTCCGCGCCGTGAACGTCACCGTTTATGACGTGGTGAAGGAAGGCAACCATCTGCTCTCGCTGGAGCAGATCGCCACCCGCCTCCGCGCCAAGGCGCTGCCCGACTGACTATTCCCTTCAAGTAAAAGTTCGTCATTGCGAGCGAAGCGAAGCAATCCAGCCCTTCGCACAACGCGCCTGGATGCCCGGGTCTCCGCCCGGGCATGACAATTTGAAAGTTTGTCATTGCCGGACGAAGATCCGGCAATCCAGCGCAACGGCTCTTCAGCCCGTCTTCTTCACGAACTTGTCGCTCTCCGACTTCGCCGAGGTAAAGCTCGACGAGAGCTGGCTCTGGTCGGCATCGGCATAGCTCACCGCCTTGTGCAGCGCATTGGCGGTCGCGTTCACCGCCTCCTTCACCATGCGCACGGCGGGCGCCGGCATGGACGCGGCCTCGCGCGCCATTTCCATCGCGCGCGCCACCACCTTGCCGTCCTCGGCCAGCTCGTCGACGACACCCCAGTCCAGCGCATGGGCCGAGCCCATACGCTCGCAGAGAATGCAGATGCGCTTGGCGCGCGCCGGTCCCACCAGCGTCACGAGACGCGGCAGCGCGCCCCATTGCAGATTGATGCCGATCTTCACTTCCGGCACATAGAGAAAGGCGTCCTTCCCCATCACGCGCCAGTCGAGCGCCAGCGGCAGCGCAATGCCCGCGCCCACCGCCATGCCTTCGATGGCCGCGATCGTCACCTGCGGCATGTCCTCCCAGGCCTGGCAGAGCTTCACGCCACGGTAATAGACCTGACGGCGCTCAAGATCGCCCTCCGCATCCTCGTCCCGCGTGGAGCGCTCCTTGAGGTCGATCCCGCCGGAAAAGGCTTCCTGCGTGCCCGTCAGCACGACCGCATGCACCTCCAGATCGTCCTGAAAGCGCCGCGCCACATCCGTCAGCTCGAGAATCGTTTCCTGATTGAAAGCGTTGCGATTGCCCTTGCGGTCGAATCGCACCAGCGCCACCGGCCCGTCGCGTTCCACCGTCACATTCTTGTAGTCGCCCATTATCTCTCCTCCCTTTTCTTGTTGTGAGGAGAGTTTGGCGTCTGGAGCACCATGCACGCAAGAACTTAGCGCACACCCGCCCATGCAAAGGCCCGACGCAGCTCCGCCACTGCATTCGTTTCGTACCAGCGTCCATGCGCAATGACGATGCGGTCCGGCGCCCAGCCAATCATGGTTTCGACGGCCTTTTTGATCTCGTCTTTATGCCCGGAAAAAGTCATCCGCAGATCCTTCGGCATGGAGCCATGCGGATGCATCACCCCGCTCCATTTCATGGCGAGCCGCCCGAACCATCCGCCCACCTTCTCCTCTTCGAAATTCTCGATGAGGTCGGTGAGGATCAGCGTCTTCGACTTCCGATGAAAGAAATCCGCCTCGGTGAGATAGCCGCCCGGCACGAGAAGCTGGTCGATCTCGCCCGTCCATTCCGGCTCGGCCTCATTCGTCAGCACACGGTCGAAACTGATGCCATGCGGGCCCGCTTTCTCGTCCACGCGCGGCGCGGCAAGGGAGAGCGCCTCGGGAAATGCCTTCTGCCAGTCGCCCACCCACCAGTAATGGATCTTGTTGGGCGCCACCAGAAAACGCACCGGCCCCAGCGCCTCGACCTCCGCTTTGAGCTTATCGGTCAGCTCCGTTGGCGAATGCACCCACAACCCGCCGTCGGAAAGCCGGATAATGGTCATGCGCGTCGGAAAAGGAATGGTGGAGCCCAGCAGATAGCTCATATGGATCACAGGCCCGTCCACGATCCAGAGATCCTCCGCCACCGGCTTGAGAGCATCGATGGGTTCATAGGGTTTAACGCTGAACATAATGCCTCCTTCCGCCTGACGGCCGCCGCCATCAGCTTAAGGATCGTCTCATAATTAAAGGCGTTCCGGTTGCGGTTTCTTCATGAACATGAGTCCATTATTCTCCGTCAAGCATGTCCGATGGATACCTCATGGTTGCCGCAATCGTCACCCCACACCCCCGATCGACATACGCCAATTCCTTCCTTTTCGGGACAACGCAATGAAGCGTGTTTTAATCATCGCCGCAGTATCGCTTGGGCTTTTTTTGCTGGTCGGAATTGTCGGTATTGAAGTGTGGTACCGGATGAACTATCCGGCCTACTCCTTCCGCTACCGTTTGACAGTCAACGTAGAGGCCGACGGTAAAGTCCATACCGGAACGGGCATTATCCGCATCACATGGGCAAAGCAGGTTCGTGTGCTGCCGGATGTTTTCGTTTACAGCCTGAGAGCCCATGGTCAGGCGGTCGTCGTGGATCTCGGAGAACGCGGGCTTCTGCTTGTCCCCAAGGGAGGAAAGGTTAGCAAGATTCCTTTTCTTGCGTTCAAAGACACCTTGCCTGCATGGCGACGTGTCCCACGCACCCCGGAGGAAATGCGTGCTTTTCTCAAAAAACGCGGAACTGTCGAGGTGTCGGAAGACCTTCTCCCGCTTTTCATATGGCTGCCTGACCCATCCGATCCGGATTCGGGCAGATATGCTCTGCCTTCGGAGTTGTCGACGGCCATTGGGCCGGATGTTCATCTTCGCTCAGCGACCGTTGAGATCTCCGACCGGATACTCGATACGCCCGTCTCCACCGGTATTGAAAAAAGACTGCCCTGGCTTGTCGAGATGACGGCGTATCAAAGAGAACATGTCGTGATAGGCAAGGTGGGAGAGTTCAGTTGGCGGGCCTCATCAATATGGGATGTGAACTGAGGGCCGACCTCCCGGTTGCCTTCGGCAGCGATGTAGCCCGTCGGCAAGCCGACACAAGAAATCAATCTTTGTCGGCCTTGCCCTTCTCCGGTAGCGCATAGGCCATGATGTAGTCGCCAAGCTTGGTCCCCGCCCGCGCATGACCGCCGGCCGCGATCACCACATATTGCCGCCCCTTCCATGTATAGGACATGGGCGTCGCCTGCCCGCCCGCGGGAAGCCGCGCCTTCCAGATTTCGTCGCCCGTCTCCGTTGAATAGGCGCGAAGGTAATTGTCCATCGTCGCGCCGATGAAGATGAGCCCGGTTTTGGTGACGAGCGGCCCGCCGAAACTCGGTACGCCCCATTCCAGCGGCAGCGCAAGAGGCGTCATGTCGCGCACCGTGCCGAACGGTTTGCGCCAGGCGATCTCGCCCGTCTTCATGTTCACCCCAATGAGATAGCCCCAGGGCGGCGGCGTGCAGGGAAGTCCCAGCGGCGACATGAAGAGATCGCGCCGCATGCCATAGGGCGCGCCGGTCTGCGGTGAAATCTCCGCGCCCTCATGCGTTTCCTTCTCGCCCTTGACCTTGTCGCGCGGAATAAGCGTCACGACATGCGCCATGCTGTTCATGTTCACCACGGCGATATCGCGCTTCGGGTCGAAGGCAAGCCCGCCCCAGTTCGCCCCGCCCCCGTTGAAGGGATAGAGGATCGTGCCCTGAAGCGAAGGCGGCGTGAAAAGCCCCTCGCTGCGATAATGTTGCAGAAGGCGGTTGCAGGAAAGCTGGTCGAAGGCGAGCACACCCCAGCTCCCGCCTTTCTTGAGCTTCTGCGGAATGAGCGCCGGCGGCTTCACCGGAAAAGGCTGCGTCGGCGACAGCTTCTCGCCGGGCACGTCGGATTGCGGCACCTTGCGCTCTTCCACACCGAAAACGGGCTTGCCCGTATCGCGGTCGAGCACGAAGAGAAAGCCGGTCTTGGTCGCCTGAATGACCACATCTTCCGGCTTGCCGTCATGCATGATGGTGGCAAGCGTCGGCTGCGCGGGAAGGTCGTAATCCCAGACATCGTGATGCACGGTCTGGAAAGACCAGACCACCTGCCCGGATTCCACATCCACGGCGACGACTGAATCGGCAAGCGCATTGTTGCCCGGCCGGCCGCCGCCGTAGAAATCCGGGCTTGCGCTGCTCGTCGGCAGGAAGACGAGGCCGCGTTCCTTGTCCACCGACATGGGCGCCCAGACATTGGCCGCGCCCACCTTGGCAAGCCCCGGTTCCTGATTGTTCGGATCGAGCGGATCGAACGTCCAGATGGGCTCGCCGCTGCGCGCATCGAAAGCGCGCACCACGCCGGACGGCGCATCGGTACGCGCATTGTCCGAAATGGAAGAGCCGACGATCACCACATTATGGACCGTCACCGGCGGCGAGGTGATCTGGAATTCGCCGGGCCAGATCAGAAGCCTGTCCGGCCCCGCATCGACCATACCGGGCGTGATGCGCGAGCCGAAGCCGTTGCACACCTTGCCGCTATGCGCATCGAGCGCGATCAGTCGCGAATGATTGGTCGCAACGAAAATGCGCTCCGAACAGGCCTGCCCCTCCGGCGCGGACTTGTCCTTCCAATAGGCCACACCCCGGCAGACATATTGGTTGGCCGGCCGTAGCGTCAGCGGCAGATGCGGATCGAACCGCCACTTTTCATCGCCGGTCGCCGGGTCGAGCGCAATCACCTCATTATAGGGCGTGCAGAAAATCAGGCTCCCCGCCGCCAGGATCGGCGTGACCTCGAAAGCCGTGCGCGCCAGCACATTCTTCGGCTTCCCCTCCAGCGCCCCGGTCCGGAATTTCCAGGCCAGCGTCAGCTTCGACACATTGTCGGGCGCAATCTGGTCCGCCGCGACATAGCGCTGCCCGCCCGCATCTCCGCCATAGGAGGCCCACCCCCCGTCTACCGCGACATCGGCCACCCCTTCCGCCGCCCAGGCCGGCGCGATCAGCAGGCAGAGCAGGACGCAGACACCGGTAATCCGAAAGGCGCGCATGGCCGTTTCCCAATTTTTATAATGAACCATTCATTCATATATTATACCCTGCACGGGAAGGCAATGATTTCCGATTGAGAGCGGGATGCGGAAAAAGAGCGAAAAACGTCTGGAACAGATCGCCGAGGGCGCCGTGGACTGCTTCACGGAGCTGGGCTTTCGCCGCGCCCAGATGGCCGATATCGCGAAAGCGGCGGGCGTTTCCGTCGGCACCCTCTATCTCTACGTGACCGGCAAGGAAGCCCTGCTCCACCTCGCCATTCTGCGCGTCTGCGAGCGACCGCTGGATACCCTCACCCTGCCGCTACGCGCGCCCTCCATGCAGGAAACGGTGAAACTGGTCGCCGCCCGGCGGGCTGAAGTCGTGAGGCTCCCCTCCCTCGTCGCCGCCCTCGGCAAGGGCGCAAAGCCCGGCGCCGCGGACCTGCAAGCGATCGGCGGAGAGTTTTACGACCTGCTGCATGAAGTCCGCCGCGCCGTCTGGCTCATGAACCGCCTCGCCCAGGAAATACCGGAAATCGACGCCCTCCAGGCGGCGGCCATGCGCGGCGACTTCCGCGACGATCTGGCGGCCGTCGCGCTGAAAATCGTCGGCCGGCGCGGCAAGCCGGGGCCCGACCTCAAGCTGGCCGCCCGCATCGCGCTGGAAGCGGTGTCATGGACGGCCATGCACCGCATGCGCGAAACGCCGGCCAATGCGATTGAAGGCCTCACCGAGAAAATGGCCCGGGAGACCGCCGCCCACAGCTTCGCCTCGACGCTGATATCGGCCGCGACCGAAGGCCGGGCCGATATGCGCGACCTTCAATTCAGCTCGTGATCTGGCGGATCGCCTCTTCCATCAGTTCCGCCATGGTCCGGCGGATCTGGTGGTCGGATTGCTCGACGCCCCTCTCGTCCAAGTCACGGCGCACCTTGCGGAACACGTCTTCCTCGCCCGCTTCCTCGAAATCGGCAGCCACCACCTCCTGCGCATAAGCCTCCGCCTCGGGGCCGGTGATCCCCATCAGCTCCGCCGCCCAGAGCCCCAGCAGCTTGTTGCGCCGGGCCGTGGCCTTGAAGCGCGTTTCCTCGTCATGGGCGAATTTGTTCTCATAGGCTTCACCACGCTTGTCGATATTGGACATGTGGACGCTGCTCCATCTCTCGGGTGCCACTGACCGGCCGATCCGGCCAGATTTCCCGCTCGCATTACTGGACATAGGCACGGATGCCCGCCGATACCAGACGAGCCGGGCCGCCCCTTGAACCCGGCCACCTACCACCAGATATAACATCTTGTTCTGAAAGGTTTTTTATCCGGGAACAAGGTTTTACGCAGCCGCGAAAGGCGCCGATTGTATCCCCCCCTGCCTTGCGCTAATTTGCGCCTGCCGAAAGGGCGATTCCGAAGGACCCTTTTTCCCGGGGCCCGGCGGCCCGGATCGAGAGACCTGCCCCGCATCTCGCCCTCAAGGCCCATGAGCCCGAGGGGCGCCAACCGAATGGATTCAACAATATGAGCCGGCGCAGACGCGTTTACGAAGGCAAGGCCAAAGTCCTTTACGAAGGCCCGGAACCGGGCACGCTCGTCCAGCATTTCAAGGACGACACCACCGCCTTCGACGCGACGAAACATGCCGTCATCGAGGGCAAGGGTGTCCTGAACAACCGCATCTCGGAGTTCGTCTTCACGCGGCTGAACGAGATCGGCGTCCCCACCCATTTCATTCGCTCGATCAATATGCGCGAGCAGCTGATCCGCGAAGTCGAGATCATTCCGATTGAAGTGGTGGTGCGCAACGTGGCGGCGGGTTCGCTCGCAAAGCGCCTCGGCCTTGAGGAAGGCACGCAGCTCCCCCGCTCCATCATCGAATTCTATTACAAGTCGGACGAACTGCACGACCCGATGGTCTCCGAAGAGCACATCACCGCTTTCGGCTGGGCCTCGCCGCAGGAAATCGACGACATGATGGCGCTCGCACTGCGCATCAACGATTTCCTGACCGGCCTCTTCCTCGGCATCGGCATCCGGCTGGTGGACTTCAAGGTCGAGTTCGGCCGCCAGTATGAAGGCGACATGATGCGCATTCTGCTCGCCGACGAAATCAGCCCGGACAGCTGCCGCCTCTGGGACATCAAATCGAACGACAAGCTCGACAAGGACCGCTTCCGCCGCGACATGGGCGGTCTCATCGAAGCCTATCAGGAAGTCGCGCGCCGCCTCGGCATTCTCTACGAGAACGAGCCCAAGCGCCGCGGCCCGACGCTGGTGAAATGACGCTTGGTTAGTCGCGTCATGACCCGCTTTATGCGGGTCATCCACGTCTTCCTGTCACGCCGTCAAGGCGTGGATGGCCCGGACGAGCCGGGCCATGACGAAACAGACAGATCGACGGTTTTCCGCTTCCTGGCGGATGCCGGACCAACGGAAGGTATCAAAACCGCATGAAGGCCCGTATCAAAGTCACGCTCAAGAACGGCGTTCTCGATCCGCAAGGGAAAGCCATCCAGCACGCGCTCGGCGCGCTCGGGTTCGACGGCGTGGAGGGTGTGCGTCAGGGCAAGTTCATCGAAGTCGAACTCGCCGAAACCGACAAGGCGAAGGCCGAGGCCGCGCTCGACGAGATGTGCCGCCAGTTGCTCGCCAATACGGTGATCGAAAATTACGCCATCGAGCTGGACGAGAAGTAAGCATGAAATCGGCCGTCATCGTCTTCCCCGGCTCCAACCGCGAACGCGACATGCTGAATGCGCTGGAAATGATTTCCGGCACGCGTCCCGCCGCGGTCTGGCACGCCGATAATGAATTGCCCGATGTGGATCTGATCGTCGTCCCCGGCGGCTTTTCCTATGGCGACTATCTGCGTACCGGCGCCATCGCCGCCCGCGCGCATATCATGCCCGCCGTGGCGAAAGCTGCCGAACGCGGCGTCCGTGTGCTGGGCGTGTGCAACGGTTTCCAGATCCTCTGCGAGACGGGGCTCCTGCCCGGCGTGCTGATGCGCAATGCCGATCTCAAATTCGTCTGCCGCGAAGTGATGCTGGAAACCGCCAATGCGGATACCGACTTCACCCGCAAATATGCGCAAGGCCAGGTCTGGCGCTGCCCCGTCGCCCATGGCGAGGGCAATTACTTTGCCGATGAAGCCACCATCGAGCGCCTCGAAGGCGAAGGCCGCGTGGGCCTGCGCTATGCGAAGGGCGACAATCCCAACGGCTCCATCAACGACATCGCAGGCATCCTCAACGAACGCGGCAATGTGTTCGGCATGATGCCTCACCCGGAAAACATGATCGAAGAGCTGAACGGCTGCATGGATGGCCGGGCCCTGTTTGAAAGCGTGCTGGAGGCTGTGGCGTGATCCGTAACGATATCGAAATCACGCCGGAACTCATCGCCGAGCACGGTCTGAAACCGGACGAGTATCAGCGCATTCTGGACCTCATCGGCCGCGAACCGACGCTCACCGAGCTCGGCATCTTCTCGGCCATGTGGAACGAGCACTGCTCCTATAAATCCTCCAAGAAATGGCTGCGCACGCTACCCACCACCGGCGAGCGCGTCATTTGCGGCCCGGGCGAAAATGCGGGCGTCGTCGACATCGGCGACGGTCAGGCTGTCATCTTCAAGATGGAAAGCCACAACCACCCCTCCTATATCGAGCCCCATCAGGGCGCGGCGACGGGCGTGGGCGGCATTCTGCGCGACGTCTTCACCATGGGCGCGCGTCCCATCGCGGCGCTGAACGCCCTGCGCTTCGGCGAGCCGGACCATCCCCGCACCCGCCATGTCGTCTCGGGCGTCGTCGCCGGCGTCGGCGGCTACGGCAATTCCTTCGGCGTGCCGACTGTGGGCGGCGAAGTGAATTTCGACCCCTCCTATAACGGCAACTGCCTGGTCAACGCCTTTGCGGCGGGCCTCGCGGACGCCGACAAGATCTTCTATTCCGAAGCCAAGGGCGTGGGGCTGCCCATCGTCTATCTCGGCTCGAAGACCGGCCGCGACGGCATTCACGGCGCGACCATGGCGTCTGCCGAGTTCGATCAGGATACGGAGGAAAAACGCCCCACCGTCCAGATCGGCGACCCCTTCTCCGAAAAGCTGCTGCTGGAAGCCTGTCTGGAGCTGATGGCATCGGGCGCCGTCATCGCCATTCAGGACATGGGCGCCGCCGGCCTCACCTGCTCGGCGGTCGAAATGGGCGCCAAGGGCAATCTCGGCGTGGACCTCAACCTCGATGCCGTGCCCTGCCGCGAAGAAGGCATGACGGCCTATGAGATGATGCTGTCGGAAAGCCAGGAGCGTATGCTCATGGTGCTCGACCCCGCCCTGGAGGAAGAAGCGAAAGCCATCTTCCTCAAATGGGACCTGGACTTTGCCATTGTCGGCACCACGACCGACGATCTGCGCTTCCGCGTGCACCAGCATGGCGATGTCATGGCCGACCTGCCGATCAAGGAGCTGGGCGACGAAGCCCCGGAATATGATCGCCCCTGGGAAGCGGCCCCGAAGCCCGCGGCACTCGACCCGTCATCCCTCCCCGCCCCCAACGACATCGGCAAGGCGCTCGAAAAGATGCTCGCCCTGCCCGACATGTGCTCGCGCCGCTGGGTCTGGGAGCAGTACGACCACCTCATTCAAGGCAATACCTCTGTGGGCCCGGGCGGCGACGCCGCGGTGGTGCGCGTGGATGGCACCGAAAAGAAAGGCCTCGCCTTCACCGTCGACGTGACGCCGCGCTATTGCGCCGCCGATCCGTTCGAGGGCGGCAAACAGGCGGTCGCCGAATGCTGGCGCAACCTGTCGGCCGTCGGCGCGGAACCGCTCGCCGTCACCGACAATCTCAATTTCGGCAATCCCGAAAAGCCCGACATCATGGGCCAGTTCGTGGGCTGCATTAAAGGTATCGGCGAAGCCTGCCGCGAACTCGACTTCCCCGTCGTCTCCGGCAATGTCTCGCTCTACAACGAAACCAACGGCAAGGGCATCCTGCCGACACCCGCCATCGGCGCGGTCGGCCTGCTGCCCGATGTCACGGCGCGCGCCACCATCGCCTTCAAGGCGGGCAATGAAGCGATCGTCGTTCTCGGCGAAACGAAAGGCCATCTCGGCCAGTCGATCTACCATCGCGATCTGGCCGATGGCCGCGACGATGCGAGCGCCCCGCCGCCGGTCGATCTGGCGCTGGAGCGCCGCCATGGCGATTTCGTGCGCGAGGAAATCCGCGCCCGCCGCGTCACTGCTGTCCATGACGTGTCGGACGGCGGCCTGCTGGTGGCCATCGCCGAAATGGCCATGGCCGGCAATATGGGCGCCGAACTCACCGCAAAAACCGATCTGGCCCTCCACGCATGGGCCTTTGGCGAGGATCAGGGCCGCTATGTGCTGACCGCCCCGACGGCGGAAGCCGACGCCCTCATCGCCCGGGCCCAAAAGGCCGGCATCCCGGCCGAGCGAGTCGGCACCACCGGGACCCATGAATTGACACTCGATGGCGGGACACCCATATCTGTCGCGGGGCTGAAGGCCGCTCATGAAGGCTGGCTCCCGACCTATATGGCCGCCGCCCCCGAACTCTAAGGGTTCGGCCAAGCCGAAGGAGCGCTGCGCAACATGGCGATGACCGCCTCTGACATCGAACGTCTCATCAAGGACGCCATTCCCGACGCCGTGGTGGAAATCCGCGATCTGGCAGGCGACGGCGACCATTATGCCGCCACCGTGGTCTCCGAGGCATTCAGGGGCAAGACCCGCGTACAGCAGCACCAGATGGTTTACGGCGCGCTCAAGGGCGGCATGGGCAACGAGCTTCACGCCCTCGCCCTTCAGACCAGCGCCCCCGAAAACTGAACGACACAGTTGAACTGCATAGCCCGTCGGCGCCCACAAGGCCCGCGGGACGAGAGGACAAAAAGATGAGCGACAATCCGGTCTTCGACCGCATCAAGGGCGAACTCGATAACAGCGACGTGGTGCTCTTCATGAAAGGCACGCCCGTCTTTCCGCAATGCGGCTTTTCCAACGCCGTGGTGCAGGTGCTGACCTATCTCGGCGTCCCCTTCCATGGCGTGAACGTGCTCGCCGACGAGGACATCCGCCAGGGCATCAAGGAATTCTCCGACTGGCCGACTATCCCGCAGCTTTATGTGAAGGGTGAGTTCGTCGGCGGCTGCGACATCGTCCGCGAAATGTTCGAACAGGGCGAACTGCGCGAATATCTCGCCTCCAAGGGCATCGAAACCGAAGCGGCGCAGCAATAAGCGAACTGCCATCGACACGAAAAGGCCCCGGAGAAATCCGGGGCCTTTTTCTGTTTTGCCCCCCCCTACCGTCATGCCCCGCCTGAAGCGGGGCATGACGACGAAACAAAAAAGGCCGCTCGAAAGAGCGGCCTTTTCGTATTCGGCGTATCGCGCTGCTGGGATCAGCTGCGCGAATAGAATTCGATGACGAGGTTCGGTTCCATCTGCACCGCATAGGGCACGTCGGAGAAGCCCGGCGTCCGCACGAACTTCGCGGTCAGCTTGTCATGGTCGGCATCGATGTAATCCGGCACGTCACGTTCCGGGCTCTGGATGGCTTCGAGCACGAGACCCATCTGCTTGGAGGCGTCCTTGACCTCGATCACGTCGCCCTCGCGGACGCGATAGCTCGGAATGTTCACGCGCTTGCCGTTCACCTTCACATGACCATGGGTCACGAACTGGCGGGCGGCGAAAACGGTCGGCACGAACTTGGAGCGGTAGACGACGGCGTCCAGGCGGCGTTCCAGCAGGCCGATCAGGATTTCACCCGTATCGCCGCGAAGGCGCTCGGCTTCCTTGTAGATGGCGCGGAACTGCTTTTCGGTGATGTTGCCGTAGAAACCCTTGAGCTTCTGCTTGGCGCGGAGCTGCACACCGAAGTCGGAGAGCTTGCCCTTGCGGCGCTGGCCGTGCTGGCCGGGGCCATAATCGCGGCGGTTCACCGGGCTCTTGGAGCGACCCCAGATGTTCTCGCCCATACGGCGGTCGAGTTTATGCTTGGCGGCAATGCGCTTTGACATCGCTGTTTCCTTTCAAAAACCAAGGAAACGCGCCCTCCTCTGCCTCATCCCCGTTTGGAGCTGAGACCGACAGGAACCGGCGTAAAGCGTATCCGGCCCTCGGGTGCGTATTCTCATATGAAACGGGGACCGGCCTTGGGCCAGTCCCGTAAGGGCGTTCTTCTAGCCTCTGCCCCTGCCCGTGTCAATCGGCATGTCCGGCCTTAAGGAAGGCGTTTTCCCGGCAGAATCAGGGGGTTCACCCCTCTTCCGGCCCATTGCCCTTCGGCACCTTGCGCACCAGCGAGGCAACGATGCCGCGGAAGGTCCGCACTTCCTGCTCGGTCATGCTCGCCCGCCCGAATAGATTGCGGATCGAGCGCACCATGCCGGGACGCTTGTCGTCGGTCCGGAAGAAGCCATGTGCATCGAGCTCACGCTCCAGATGCGCATAAAACATGAGCAGTTCTTCCTTGGTGGCCAGCCTGCCCTCGCGCATCTCCAGCGTTTCGGACTCCGTCCTGTCCGCGGCCTTGTGCCACTCATAGCTCATCAGCAGCACGGCCTGGGCAAGATTGAGCGAGGAAAAGGCCGGATTGAGCGGCACCGTCAGCACCGCATCGGCCAGCGCCACATCGTCATTATGGAGCCCTGTCCGCTCCGGCCCGAAAAGAACGCCCGCCTTGCCCCCGCCGGCAAAGGCCTCCCTGAGCCGCGCGGCGGCGCGATCCGGCGTATAGACCAGCTTCACCATGTCGCGCGGGCGCGCCGTGGTGGCGAGCACATAGTCGAGATCGGCCACCGCGTCGGCCGTCGTCTCGAAAACGCGTACATTGTCGATGACGATATCGGCGCCCGCCGAGGCCGCGACCGAGCGGCTGTTGGGCCATCCGTCCCGGGGGCTGACGAGTCGCAGATCGGTGAGCCCGAAATTGAGCATGGCGCGGGCAGCCGTGCCGATATTTTCGCCAAGTTGGGGCGCAACCAGCACAATGGCGGGGCCTTCTTCACCCAGCGTCATACCCGACTTTCTACGATCCGTTCCGGCCATTGCTCCGACATGCGTTTTTGATCAAACAAGCCTGCGTCAATAAGGGATCGCCTGTCTTTAATCAATCCGCCAGCGGTGTTATAGGAGAGCCACGCCCGGTCTTGTTTCAAGGCCGCCCCCGCAGGTCCTCGCCGACCCCCCGTCCGTTATGTTTCGAAGGGTAACTCCATGTCCAAGATCAAAGTGAAAAATCCGGTCGTCGAACTCGATGGCGACGAGATGACCAGGATCATATGGAAGCTGATCAAGGACAAACTCATCTTTCCCTATCTCGACATCGATCTGAAATATTTCGATCTCGGGATCGAGCACCGCGACGAGACGGACGACCAGGTGACGGTCGACTCCGCCGAGGCCATCAAGCATTACGGCGTCGGCGTGAAATGCGCGACCATCACTCCCGATGAGGCGCGCGTCGAGGAATTCGGCCTGAAGAAGATGTGGCGCTCGCCCAACGGCACCATCCGAAACATCCTGGGCGGCACCGTGTTCCGTGAGCCGATCATCTGCCGCAACATTCCGCGCCTCGTCCCCGGCTGGACGGAGCCGATCGTGATCGGCCGTCACGCCTATGGCGACCAGTATCGCGCCACCGACTTCCGCGTGCCCGGCAAGGGCAAGCTGATGATGAAATGGGTGTCCGAAGACGGCTCGGAGACGATCGAGGAAGAAGTCTTCGACTTCCCCGGTTCCGGCGTCGCCATGGGCATGTACAATCTGGACGACAGCATCCGCGATTTCGCCCGCGCCTGCTTCAAATACGCCCTGCCCCGCAAATACCCCGTCTATCTCTCGACCAAGAACACGATCCTCAAGGCCTATGACGGCCGCTTCAAGGATCTCTTCGCCGAGGTCTATGAGAATGAATTCAAGGCCGAGTTCGAAAAGGTCGGCGCGCTCTACGAGCACCGCCTGATCGACGACATGGTCGCGTCTTCGCTCAAATGGTCGGGCGGCTATGTCTGGGCCTGCAAGAACTACGATGGCGACGTACAGTCCGACACGGTCGCGCAGGGCTTCGGCTCGCTGGGCCTCATGACCTCGGTGCTGATGACCCCGGATGGCGAAACGCTGGAAGCCGAAGCCGCGCACGGCACGGTGACGCGTCACTATCGCAACCACCAGAAGGGCGAGGCGACCTCCACCAACTCCATCGCCTCCATCTTTGCCTGGACGCGCGGTCTTGCCCATCGCGCCAAGCTGGACGACACCCCGGCGCTGGCAGAGTTCGCTCATACGCTGGAAAAGGTCTGCGTGCAGACCGTGGAAAGCGGCCACATGACCAAGGACCTGGCCCTGCTGGTCGGCTCCGAGCAGTCCTGGCTCTCCACCGAAGGTTTCCTCGACAAGGTCGCGGAAAACCTCGCCAAAGCCCTGAAGAAGTAAGCGCTTCCTCAATGTCATGCCCGGACTTGATCCGGGCATCCAGTTCTGTGCCTGCGGCACATGATGCGCTGGATTGCCGGGCCTAGCCCGGCAATGACAGATAGAGGGGATTGAAGCTTTCGGGCTCAGGCGCGAAATCAGGTAAACCTACTCCGAAGCGGGGTGCGCCTCCTGGGCGCGCTCCGCTTCCTGCCTTTCGGCCTCCGCCTCGCTGCGTTGCCGGAGTTCCGTCAGCCGCCGCTCGGCAATCTGCGCCACCGTGTTGCGCACATCCGGGTGACCGCGCATGAAGCGCGCGAAATCTTCCGATTGCAGCGTCAGCAGCGAACAGCGCGTGAGCGCCGTGATCGTCGCCGCCCGGCGCCGCTGATAAAGCAGCGCCATCTCGCCGAAAAAGGCGCCGTCCTCCAGCTTTATCGGACCGTCGGGAAAGTCGAGCTGCACCTCGCCGGAGAGCAGGAAATACATCGCATCCGCCTCCTCCCCCTTCCGCGCGATCACCGTGCCCGCCTCCACCACGCGCGCATTCAGATGTTCCGCCAGCCGCGCGATGGTGAGCGCGTCGAACTTCGAAAACAGCGGCACCCGCGCCACCATGCCCCAGGTCACCACGAATTCGCGCCGGTGAATTTCCTGCGCAAAGCCCGCCGACACGATGGCGATGGGCAGCGCGAACATGCCCAGACCGAAGATCATCACCATGCCGCCGGCGATCTTGCCAAGCACCGTCACCGGCACGACATCGCCATAGCCGACGGTCGTCAGCGTGGCGAGCGCCCACCACATGGCCGCCGGCACGGAGCCGAAGGCCTCCGGCTGCACGTCTTTTTCAAGCTCGTACATCACCGTCGCCGACAAAAGCAGCAAACCGCCCATGATGATGAGCGCGCCCGTAATGGCGTGGCGTTCATTGTAGAGGACACGGGCCAGCGAAGAGAGCGCAGGCGAATAGCGCCCGAGCTTGAGGAACCGGATCAGCCGGAAAACACGCAGGATGCGCAGATCCAGCGGAACGAAGATCCCCAGCCAAAACGGCAGAACGACCGCGAGATCGATCAGCATCGGCCAGGTCCGCGCAAATTGCAGCCGGATGCGCCACGAGGGTATGCCCTCATCCTCGCTATGTTCCACGCAGACCCATATGCGCGCCGCATATTCGATCGTGAAAATCAGAACCGAAACGATGTTGAAGATCGCGAAGAACGGGCCATAGGCCGCGGCGAGGGAGTCCACCGTCTCCAGCGCGAAGGCCGCGGCATTCGCCAGGATCAGCGACACCATGAAAAAGTCGAAGACCTGGCTCGGCCAGTCGCTTGTACGACCCGCCTCCAGAATGACGTAGAGGCGGCTGCGCAATCGTTTCAGGAGACCGGGAGCAGGCTCCCTGCCATCATCCGCCCCGCCGGAGGTCCCGGGGGGCGTATGCCCCGGCTCAGGCGGCACCCGCCAACTCGCCGACAGCGGCGCTGACGGCGTCGAGCGCCGCATCCGCCTTGCTTGCATCGGGCCCGCCGGCTTGCGCCATGTCGGGCCGCCCGCCGCCGCCCTTGCCGCCAAGCGCCGCAGCGCCCGTCTTCACGAGGTCGACCGCATTGTATCTCTCGGTGAGATCGTCCGTCACGCCGACGGCGATGCCCACCTTGCCGTCTTCCGACACGGCCACATAGGCAATGATGCCAGAGCCAAGCTGGTTCTTGCCTTCATCGACAAGCCCGCGCAGATCCTTCGGGTTCACCCCGTCGAGGCGCCGCGCCAGCAGTTTCACGCCATTGACTTCCTTCACGGCCGGGCGCTCGCCGCCACCGGCGCCGCCGCCCGAAAGAGCCAGCTTCTTCTTGGCGTCCGCCAGCTCGCGCTCCAGGCGCCGCCGCTCTTCCACCAGCGAATGCACCCGCGCCGGCAGGTCGTCCACCGTCGTTTTCAGCGCGCCCGCCGCCTCGCGCGCGATGCGTTCCTGATCGGCCAGATAGCGCCGCGCGCCCTCGCCCGTCAGCGCCTCGATACGGCGCACGCCGGAGGCCACCGCGCTTTCGCCCACGATCTTGAAGATCGCAATATCGCCAAGCCGGCGCACATGGGTGCCGCCGCAAAGTTCGACGGAGTAGACCCCGTTCGCCTTTTCGTCGTCGAGCCCCATGGAGAGGACGCGCACTTCATCGCCGTATTTCTCGCCGAAAAGCGCCAGCGCACCCGCCTCGATCGCCTTGTCCGGCGTCATGATCCGTGTGCTGACATCGGAGTTCTGCCGCACGATACGGTTCACGATTTCCTCGACCTGGCCGATCTCCTCCTGCGTCATCGGCTTGGGGTGGCTGAAGTCGAAGCGCAGCCGGTCCGGCATGACAAGCGAGCCCTTCTGCGTCACGTGATCACCCAGCACGCGGCGCAGCGCCTCATGCAGCAGATGCGTCGCGGAGTGGTTCGCGCGCGTCGCATCGCGCCGCGCCGTATCGACCTTCATTTCCACCACATCGCCGACCTTCAGCGTGCCGCGCGTCAGCTCGCCCACATGCACATGCAGCGCACCGAGCTTCTTTTGCGTATCACTGACAGGGAACTCCGCACCCTTGGGCGTGAAGATGACGCCTGTATCGCCGACTTGACCGCCGGACTCGCCATAGAAAGGCGTCTGGTTGGTAACGATCTGCGCGCTCGCCCCGGCGGAGATTTCATCCACCTCCTGCCCGTTCATGATGATGGAGACGATCTTGCCTTCGCCGTCATCGGTCTCGTAGCCGAGAAACTCGGTCGCGCCCACGCGGTCGCGCAGCTCGAACCAGAGCGTCTCCGTCGCCTGCTCGCCCGATCCCGCCCAGGCTTTACGCGCGTCTTCGCGCTGGCGCTGCATGGCGGCGTCGAACCCGTCCATATCGACCGTCATTCCCTTGGCGCGCAGCGCATCCTGGGTGAGGTCGACCGGAAAGCCGTATGTATCGTAGAGCTTGAAGGCCACCTCGCCGGGCAGCACGCCCTTCGCCGCCTGGCTCTCCACTTCCTCGTCGAGCAGCTTCAGCCCGCGCGCCAGCGTCTCGCGGAAGCGCGTTTCCTCCAGCTTCAGCGTTTCGGTAATGAGCGCTTCCGCACGGCGCAATTCCGGATAGGCCGCGCCCATCTGCTGCACCAGCGCCGGCACGAGACGCCACATCAGCGGCTCGCTCACGCCCACAATCTGCGCATGGCGCATGGCGCGGCGCATGATGCGGCGAAGCACATAGCCACGCCCCTCATTCGACGGCATCACGCCATCGGCGATCAAGAAGGAACAGGAGCGCAGATGGTCGGCGATCACGCGATGACTCACCCCATGCGGGCCTTCCGGGTCGGAATTGGCTGCATGGGCCGACGCCTCGATCAACGCGCGCATCAGGTCGGTCGCGTAATTGTCATGCGTGCCCTGCAGCACGGCCGCGATCCGCTCAAGCCCCATGCCGGTATCGATGGACGGCCGCGGCAGGTTGAGCCGCTCGCCGTCGCCCTGCTGGTCGAACTGCATGAAGACGAGATTCCAGATCTCGATGAAACGGTCGCCATCCTCATCCGGGCTGCCGGGCGGGCCGCCGGGAATATGGTCGCCATGATCGTAGAAGATTTCCGAGCAGGGACCGCAGGGGCCGGTATCGCCCATCTGCCAGAAATTGTCCGATGTCGGAATGCGGATGATCTTGCTGTCGGAAAGACCGGCGATCTTCTTCCACAGCTCGAACGCCTCATCGTCTTCCGAATAGACGGTCGCGAGGAGCTTGTCCTTCGGCAGGCCGAATTCCTTCGTCACCAGCTCCCAGGCGAATTCGATGGCTTCGGCCTTGAAGTAGTCGCCGAAGGAGAAATTGCCGAGCATCTCGAAGAAGGTGTGGTGGCGCGCCGTATAGCCCACATTGTCGAGATCGTTATGCTTGCCGCCCGCGCGCACGCATTTCTGCGAGCTGGTGGCGCGGCTATAGGGCCGCGTCTCCTGCCCCGTGAAGACGTTCTTGAAGGGCACCATGCCCGCATTGGTGAAGAGCAGCGTCGGATCGTTGTTCGGCACAAGCGAGGCGGAGGGCACGATCTCGTGCTCCTTCGACGCGAAATAGTCGAGAAACCTGGTTCTGATCTCGTTTAGGCCGGACATGGGAATGGGTCTCGCAAATTATACGCTTCGCTGCGCCCGCTACGGGCTAACTGCCTCTCTCTAAAGGCAATATAGGGCCCACGCTTTTACCTGTCGCCCTCAGCGCTGTCCAGCAAAGGCCCCAAAGGTGAAATAGAAACGAAATAGACGAAAAAAGCGGCGCCGAAGCTCCGGCGCCGCTCTGTTCATGGGACTTGCCGAAGACGGCCCGTCGCCTAGCCGTTGGCCTCCAGGCCTGCGGCATCGTCCAGATCGTCATCGTCGTCCGTATCCGGCCCGACATCCATGATCTTCTCGGCAATGATACCCGCATTCTGACGGATCGCCGCTTCGATCTCGTCGGCCATATCCGGATTTTCCTTCAGGAATTTCTTCACATTCTCCCGGCCCTGCCCGATGCGCTGGGAATTATAGGAGAACCACGAGCCGGATTTCTCCACGATCCCGGCCTTCACGCCAAGATCGATCAGCTCGCCCGTCTTGGACACGCCCTCGCCATACATGATGTCGAATTCGACCTGCTTGAAGGGCGGCGCGACCTTGTTCTTGACCACCTTGATGCGGGTCTGGTTGCCCACCACCTCGTCGCGATCCTTGATCGCGCCGATGCGGCGAATGTCGAGACGGACGGAGGCGTAGAATTTCAACGCATTGCCGCCGGTCGTCGTCTCCGGGCTGCCGAACATCACACCGATCTTCATGCGGATCTGGTTGATGAAGATCACCATGGTGTTGGACTTGGAGATCGAGCCGGTGAGCTTTCGGAGCGCCTGGCTCATCAGCCGGGCCTGCAGGCCGGGCAGCGAGTCGCCCATTTCGCCTTCGAGTTCGGCCTTGGGCGTCAGCGCGGCGACGGAGTCCACCACCAGCACGTCCACCGCGCCGGAGCGCACCAGCGTGTCGGCGATTTCCAGCGCCTGCTCGCCCGTATCGGGCTGCGAAATCAGAAGGTCGTCGAGATGCACGCCCAGCTTGCGGGCATAGACCGGGTCCAGCGCATGTTCGGCATCGACGAAGGCGCAGACGCCGCCCTTCTTCTGGGCTTCGGCCACCGTATGCAGCGCCATGGTCGTCTTGCCGGAGCTTTCAGGCCCGTAGATCTCGATCACGCGACCGCGCGGCAGACCGCCGATCCCGAGCGCAATGTCGAGGCCGAGCGAGCCCGTGGAAATGGATTCGATCTCCACCACCTGCTCGTTCTTGCCGAGCCGCATGATGGAACCCTTGCCGAAATTGCGCTCGATCTGGCTTAGAGCCGCATCGAGCGCCTTCTTCTTCTCTGAATCGTCTTTTGCCACGAGGTCTACAACATTCTTGGACATGGACCTGCACCCCTTATTTCATACCGAATTGTCCCGCGCAATTTCAGTTAATGTACTTATTTTGTTCTCAATGACAATGGTATTTTCAAGCCATTGTTTTATAAGGAATTTTCAGAACAAGTTCGCGTGACGTTCTCGAAAACGGAGCCGACTCGAAACGCAATTATATACTTGACGCAAGTGGCGGTGATTCCTAAGTTGGTTTCAACAGCTTAGGAATACAGACATGACCGACCTTCTTAACCCCATCTTTCAGGACTCAGCCAAGGCGCGGGAACACCTTGAGTCTATCCGCTGGGCCGAAGGCCGCTTTTGCCCCCACTGTGGAGAGACAGAGAACACAAGCCCGGTCAGGGGTAAGTCCCACCGTCCGGGCCTCTACTACTGCAACGGGTGCAAGAAGCAGTTCACAGTCACCATCGGGACCATTTTCGAGCGCTCCAAAATCCCGCTGAACAAGTGGCTTCTCGCCTTTCATCTCATGGCATCCAGCAAGAAGGGCATTAGCGCACATCAACTGCATCGGATGCTCGGCATCACCTATAAATCCGCGTGGTTCATGGCCCACCGGATCAGGGAAGCCATGCGCAATGACAGCCCCGACCCTATCGGCGGCAAGGGCAAGATCGTTGAGGCTGACGAAACCTTCTATGGCAACTCTGGCGACGAGTTCATCAATGACAAGGGCTGGCGCAAAAAGCGTGGCCTTGGCGACAAATCCAAGATCGTGACCTTCGTTGAACGTGATGGCGCGGCCCGCTCTACCGTTGTGGATCGCCTTCACTCCGGCACCATAGGCGCGCTCATCAATCGTCAAGTTCACCCCGACAGCTTCCTTATGACCGACGAGGCGGGACACTACCGCCAGCCCGGTAAGAAGCTGCGCGGTCACTACGCGGTGAACCATGCCAAGAACGAATACGCCAAGGGCTTCATCACCACAAATACCGTTGAAGGCTTCTTCTCGATCTTCAAACGGGGCATGAACGGTGTTTACCAGCACTGCGGAGAACAGCACGTCCATCGCTACCTGAGCGAGTTTGACTTCCGCTACACCTATCGAAAGGTGAGCGACAGGGAGCGGGCCGACCTCGCGCTAAAGGGCGCGGAAGGCAAGCGGCTCGTCTATCATCAAACTAGTCTCAAATCCGCCTAAGCCTAAGAAGAAGGCTCCCTTCCGCGTTCGGAAGAAACGGCACTTCAACCCGAGGGCCAAAAAATGAAATTCTTTATTCCTGCCGCGCAATCGGATGCGGAAGCAGATGTTGTTCTAGAAGCCATCGCCAAGTTCAACAGCCTGCCACTGCCAGAACGGCGCATCTTTCGGCTCTCGTTTAAGCACAACGGTGTGCGCTATGACGTTGAAGTCGGACAACCCGCGCCCGACTATTTCAGAGCAGGCGGCCCAGTCGTTGCCATACTTGGCAACGATCCAATTTGTGTTTGCTTAGCAGACAGAGGCGTTTTGCGCGGATCACCAATTTACGTCGGAAAGAACAGCGTCCTTTCAATGGAATATTTTGAATACGACGCCAATCATCTTCGAGGCGAGACTTAAGAGCTTCCGGCAAATAAGGATTTTCCCGCACCATGAATCAGAAAGCCCGCCTATTTGGCGGGCTTCTCCTTTTTAGAGCCGTCTTTCTTTTTGCTCCCGTCCGAGTCAGTCTTTTTTGGTTTGGGGGGAGTCGATAGCGCGCGCCGCAATGCATCGTCGCGCCGCTTAGCCGCTTCTTCCTCTGAATATTTTTGATCTTCCTTGCCCATCAGCTCACGAGGCTCCACATGGTCAAAATTCCGCAATTCCTAAAGGAAGAAATTGAGGCGACTTACAACGAATACGTCAATGCTCTCGGGCGTGTAGCGCATTCTTGGAACAACCTGCAAGAGCAGCTGGCTTTTCTATTCGCCTGCGTCACAGGCATGGACAATAGCGTGGCGTATGCCATTTGGTACTCAACCAATAATGATCGCGCTCAACGCGAAATGCTGCGAGCAGCGGTCAATGCAAAGTCGGAATATTGGGAACATCCAGAATATGTCGGCGAGGGCCTAACCTGGCTCATCAACAAAGCTAACTCCCTAGCAGATCAACGGAACGACGCCATCCATGCTCCGTGCTCTATGGCTGCCGGATACGACGGGCTTGAGATCGCTCCATTTTATTTTTACGGCAACCCGCGAGCGATGAAACTAAAAGACAAGGACGTGGTTCGGCACTTCAAGTGGTACGAGGCTTACGCGGACACCCTTTCAGAGTATGCGAAAGAGGTATCAATCTTCATGGATGGACGGCCCGGCTCATGGCCTGAAAAACCCACAATGCCAAGTCTCGGCCAAAAGAATTCCGATACGGAATGATGTCACCAAGCTCCCGCCAAATAACCTCTGCGCCAGCCTCCACCATCTCCGGCGTTACGGTCACACCTTCCCTGCCCTCTTCCTCTACTTCTAGCGCTGTCCTGTCTGTGGGGATGTGAGTCGTCATGTCACTTTCGTCAAGTATATAATTGCGGACTCGAAAGGCCCGCCCCGCTACGCCAGCCCCGCGTCCGGAGCACCGGCGGCACATGCCTGTCCGCCACCCCGATTCCACGTCGGGTCCGCGCCCGGTCCGCGTCAGGCCCGGGCCCGCTTCCGCGTCCGGCTCCAGGCGTCGCTCCAGTCGTGGATCGGCGCGCCCTCGGCTTCCAGAATGGGCCGCATCTCGTCGAAGGCCCGACCGATCCGGTAAAACGGAATGCGCGGGAAGAGATGATGGATCAGGTGGTAGGTCTGGAACATGTCCAGCGCCGTCACCAGCCGGTGAATGGGCCGGGGCAGCAGGAAGACGGCGGTATCGGTATAGCGCTCGCGCGACACATGCGGATGGTGCGGCAGGTAATTGAAGATCAGCCCGATAAACGCGACATTGAGAAAGGTCGGCACGATCCACAGCATCAGGATCTCGCGCCAATAGCCGAACCAGAACCCGGCGGCGACCAGCGACCACGCCGTGATGTGATGCGCCGCCGCGATCCAGTAGCCGGTCCGCTCCTTGGGGTCCTTCCAGAAACCGAACTTCGTCATCAGATAGATGTAATGCGGCGTCTGGGTGAAGAAGCGCAGGATAAGCAGCAGCGGGTTGCGGCCCGAGCACCACGTATCGGGGTCGCGCTCGAAATCATTCGTATAGCGGTGATGCACCATATGCATCGTGTCATAGCCGCGATAGGGAATGAGCGTGGCGATACCGCCAATCCAGGCGAGCGCCGGGCTCAGCCATTTCCAGCGCGGGTCGTCCCCGCCGATCGCGCGGTGAAGCCCTTCGTGAACCGCCATGAACTGCATCAGCAGCAGATAGCCATTGGCCAGCATCGCCGCCCAATAGGGCCACCAGCCGGCAAGCGCGGCATAGGTCGAAAGCCCCAGCGCGGCGAGCGAGCCCAGCGAGGTGGCCACCGTGCCCCATGCGACATCGCCCATATAGCGCCGCGCGATCGTCAGCGCCGCCCGGTGATGTTCCATATGCGCGTCCGACGCCGCGGCCACGGGGCGCGAACTGCCCGCTTCCACTGCTTCGAGTGTCGTCATTGCCAAAAGAGCCCTCCGCCAATCCACGGCCCGCCCGGCCGAATACATGGCTGTTCCAGTAAAATAGGCCAGCTGCCCCTAAAGAACCAGTCTCGACGATGAAACACGCTGCTACCGGGACGAAATGCCGCCGTTTCAGCCGTTCATCACGTCTTTGACCATCGAGGCGAGCTGCTTCAGCGAGAAGGGCTTGGGCAGGAAGTGGAACTCCTGGTCCGGGTCGAGGCTCTTGGCGAAGGCGTCCTCCGCATAGCCGGAGACGAAAACGATCTTCGTATCGGGGATCCTGCCCTTGAGTTCCTTCACCATGGTGGGCCCGTCCATATTGGGCATCACCACGTCGGAAACGACGAGGTCGATCCGCCCGTCGAACCCGGCCACGAGGTCCAGCGCCGCCTCGCCGCTTTCCGCCTGCAACACCTCATAGCCGCGCGTTTCCAGCGCCCGGGCGGCAAAGGTGCGCACCGCATCCTCATCTTCCACCAGCAGGATCGTTCCCTTGCCGGTCAGGTCGGCGGCCTCCTGCGGCACCGCGGCGGCTTCCTCTTCGCTGGCCGCCTTCTCGGCTGCCGTCTCCACATGGCGCGGCAGATAGATGCGGAAACTCGTGCCCTTGCCCACCGTGGAGTACGGGAAGATGTAACCGCCCGTCTGCTTGACGATGCCATAGACGGTGGAAAGGCCGAGCCCCGTTCCCTTGCTGGGATCCTTGGTCGTGTAGAAAGGCTCGAAAATCTTGCCGAGATTTTCTTTAGGGATACCGACGCCCGTATCCGACACCTCGATCAGAACATATTCGCCCACCGGCATCAGCGCATGGTCGAGCGCGCGGCTGTCCTCTTCGCTCACATTGGCGGTGCGGATGGTAAGCCGCCCACCCTCGGGCATCGCATCCCGCGCATTCACCGCGAGGTTCATGATGACCTGTTCGAGCTGGTTCTGATCGACCTTCACAAGGCCGAGATCGCGCCCATGCACGATCTTCAGTTCCACCTGCTCCGTCAGCAGCCGCGCCAGCAGGTTCTGCAGTTCGGCAAGCGAGTCCGTCAGCGACAGCACCTTGGGGCGCAGCGTCTGGCGGCGCGAGAACGCAAGCAACTGGCGCGTCAGGTTCGCCGCGCGATTGGCGTTCTGCTTGATCTGCACCACATCGGCAAAGCTCGGATCGCCCGCCTGATGGCGCGCCAGCAAGAGGTCGCAAAAGCCGATGATCGCGGTCAGCAGATTGTTGAAATCATGCGCCACGCCGCCCGCGAGCTGGCCGACCGCCTGCATCTTCTGCGACTGGGCGAACTGCATTTCGAGCGATTTCTGCTCCGTCGCATCGATCAGATAAACGACGAGCGACGCATCCTCCCCCGTATCGATCCGCGCGGCATAAAGCTGCGCGACGCGGTCGGGATGGCTCTGCAGGTGAATATCGACGGCCGGTCCGGCGGATTGCCCGGCAGCCGTATCGGACAGCGTGTCCAGCACCCCGGGCCGGTCTTCCTCGACCAGCAGCTCGGCCAGCTCCTGCCCGCGCACCGCCTCGCCGCCGACATAGGCGACGAAGGCGCTGTTCGCATTCTCGATCCGGCCCTGCGTATCGACCGTCGCAATACCGATCGGCGCATTGTTGAAGAAGCGCGCAAAGCGCAGCTGCGCATCCCGCGCATTGTCCTGGCCCGCGCCGGACATGCCACGGTCGAGCGTCAGCACGCACCAGCTCTCCGCGCCATCCTGCCGGATCGGCCGCGCCACCACGCGAACCGGCAGCAGCGTACCGTCCGCCTTTTTCAGTTCGGCATCCACCGGCCCCACGAAACCGGGCCCGTTTTCGTCCGCGACGAGAATGTCGGAGAACGCGCTTGCCGCGATCGTATCGAGCGTCGTGCCCTGTTCGGAAATATGCCCCGCATCGAGCCCCAGCCAGCCTGCCAGCGTGGCATTGGCATAATCGATCTCGCCCGTCGGCCCGACGATGAAAAGCCCCGCCGGCGCCCCGTCGAGATAGGAGGTAAAGGCCATGAGCCGGCGCTCGGCGACTTCCAGGCGCTCGCGCTCCACGGTGAGGTCGCGGAAAAGCCAGACCGCCCCGCCCCGCATTCCGCTCATGGGGCGCACGATCACCTTGTAGATACGGGTAAAGCCGCTCCGAATCGCAAGTCGCACTTCTTCATCCGCCGCAAAACCGGTGCGCGCGGCCTGCGCGAGCCGGAACGCGGTCTCGGCTGCGTCCGTCCGCCCCGCCAGCAGCCTTTCAAGCGAGGCCGGGCGCTCGTCCTGCGCATAGGCGCCCGCCAGATGGCGATAGGCTTCATTGGCAAACAGCACCGCGCCGCGCCTGTCGGTCACGTAACAGGGATCGGGCAGCGCATTGAAGGCTTCGGCGGCCGCGAGCGGCGAGCGCGTAAGATCGTTCGCCCCCGCGGAGACGAAACCGAAAAACGCCGCAAGCGCAATGGCGATCAACCCCATCGCCATCAGTGCGCCGCCCATATCGAACAGGCGCACGCCTGCAAGGTCCAGAAGCGTAGCGATGATACCGAAGGAAACGGCGGCGATGATGATGACGAGACGCGGCGTCAGCAGGGAATTGCGAGGCCCGGGGCGAAACCCGGCCTTCTCGATCCCCTCGCCGGGCGTCTCCTCGCCCTTCGCCATGTCGGCCGGCGCGTCAGCCATGCGCTGTATTCTCCCGCCCAGAACCACTCTGCCCGAATCGCAGTCTATCGCGAATAGGATCAATTTTTAGCGAATTTACCCTTAAGACGCATCACGTAGCCAATCACCTCGGCCACGGCCTTGTAGTGCTCGGGCTGGATCGGCTGGTCGACCTCGACGCTGGCATGCAGCGCACGGGCGAGCGGCGGGTTTTCGAGCACGGGAATATCGTGCGCCTGCGCAATTTCGCGGATCTTGAAGGCGATGGCGTCCATACCCTTGGCCACCACGATAGGCGCGCCCATGCCCTGCTCGTATTTGAGCGCGACGGCATAATGGGTCGGATTGGTGATGACGACGGTCGCTTCCGGCACGGCGGCCATCATGCGCTTGCGGCCGCGCTCCACGCGGATCTGGCGCAGCTTCGCCTTCACCGTCGGGTCGCCTTCCATCTGCTTGTACTCGTCCTTCACTTCCTGGACGGACATGCGCTGCTTCTTCATCCATTGCATGCGCTCGAACATGTAATCGAGTACGGCGACCACCGTCATCACGGCGATGACACCCCCCAGCATGCGCAGCGCCATGGTCTGCACCGCGGGCAGCAGCAGCGTCACATCCCATGTCATCATCAGGCCGAGCCGGTCGCGCTCCGGCCAGGCGATAAGGAAGGTGACGAGCCCGACCACGGCCATCTTCACGATGCCCTTGACCAGGTTCATGACGCTTTTGGGCCCGAACAGTCGCTCCAGCCCCTTCATCGGCGAAATCTTGGAGAAGCTCGGCTTCATGTTCTCGCCGCTGAACACCGGCATGTGCTGCACCACATTGCCCGCGACCGCCGCGACGATGAGGATCAGCAGCGGCATGGCGATGGCGCCCAGCACCGTCTTGCCAAGCCCAAGCCAGACAAGCCGCAAATGTTCGGCATCCATCGGGATCGCATCGGGCTGCGCGATGAAGATGCGCAACTGGTCCATGAGCGCCCCGGCCGTGGAATTGCCCAGCATCATGACGGCAAGCGCCCCGCCCAGCATCACGAACCAGGCGTTGATCTCCTGGCTTTTGGGGACGTCACCCTTCTTGGCGGCGTCTTCGAGTTTCTTGTGTGTTGGTTCTTCTGTTTTTTCTGAATCGTTTTCTTCCGCCATGCGTCACCCCTAATGCAGAAAGAGGGTGAGCGTGGACTCGAAAGCATCGAGGAACCACGTCATCATGGCGCCGAGCAGCACCATGAGGAGCAACAGCCCCAGCATGATGTTCGCCGGCATGGCGATGAAGAAAATCTGGATCTGCGGCATCAGGCGCGAAAGCACGCCGATGCCCATATAGAAGACCAGACCGAAAACGAGGAAGGGCGCGGAAAGCTGCAACCCCAGGCGAAAGGCGTGGGAAAAGGTTTCCACCGCCATGCGCGAAAAATCGCCGACCGGCAGGTAATGGCCCGGCTTGAACAGGTCGTAGCTGTCGCGCATCGCCGCGATCAGCAGATGATCGAGACCCGTCGCAAAAATCAGCGCGACGGCGAGCAGGTTAAGAAAATTCGCGATCAGCACGCCCTGCTGACCCTGCGTGGGATCGACATTCTGCGCAAAGGCCAGACTCATCTGAAGCGCAATGATATTGCCCGCCACATGCAGCGCCGACATGATGATCTTCGCGGCCATGCCAATGAAAATCCCGACCGCTATCTCGAAGACGATGATCGTCGCCATGCCGACCACGCTTTCCGGCAGCTTGCCGTAGCTGTCGGCGACAAGCGGCATGAGGATCATCGTCAGCAGCAGCGCCATGATGAGGCGCACCCGCGCCGGAATGCCGTTTTCGCCGATCGCCGGCATCATCATCACCATCGCCCCCAGCCGCGAAAAGACGAGCAGGAACACGAAAGCCGTATCCGGCAGGAGGTTGATGGTGAGGACGGGAGCGCCGGTCATCGGGATCGTCAGCCCGAAACGATCTTCTGGGCGACGAGATGCATCAGCCCGCTCATGACGCTGCCCATGAAGGGAAGCGAGATCAGCAGCGTCACGAAGATGGCGACAATCTTCGGCACGAAGACCAGCGTCATTTCCTGTACCTGCGTCAGCGCCTGGAAGAGCGCGATGACGAGGCCCACCAGCAGCGCAATGATCATCATCGGAGCCGATGCTTCCAGCATCACCCAGATCGCTTGCCGCCCAACATCGAGAACTTCAGGTCCGGTCATGCCCCCACCCCACTAAAAACTGGAACGCACGCCCTCAGATGGGCATGCGCAGGATTTCCTGATAGGCCGAAATGACCTTGTCGCGAACCGTGACCACCGTCTGCAACGTGGCCTCGGCTTCGGAAACGGCCGTCACCACATCCACGAGGTTGCCCTGCCTCGCGCCGGTCATTGCCGCCACCTTCTGCTCGCTCGCCTTGCCGGTATCGACCGCCTCGTCGAGCGCGCTTTTCAGCATGTTGTCGAAACCGCCCGCCGCCTGCCCGGCATTCGGGCCTTGCGTCTGCGGTCCCTTCGACGCCATGCCCGCGGCGCGGGCATAGGCGTTCATTGCAAGAGAAGCCGGTGTTGCCATGGTCCCCTACCCCTTATCCACGCAGAATATCGATGGTCTGCGAAATCATGCGGCGCGAGGCCTGAATGATGTTCAGGTTCGCTTCGTAACTGCGCTGCGCCTCGCGCATGTCCATCGCCTCGACCATGCCGTTCACATTCGGAAACTTCACATAGCCGTCGGCATTAGCCGCCGGATGGTCCGGCATGTATTTGAGCTTGAAGTCCGACTTGTCGGTTTCCGGCCGGCCGAGCTTCACCTTGTCCACGCCCATCTGCCGGTCGAGCGTATCCTCGAAGGTCACGATCTTGCGGCGATACGGGTCCGCGCCCGGCGTGTTGCCGGTCGAGTCCGCATTGGCGATATTTTCCGCGATGATGCGCATACGGCCGCTCTGCGCCTTGAGGCCGGATGCCGCCACCATCATCGATTTGATGAGATCCATCGCACTCATGCCCGTCTCTCCTTTATCCCCTGGCCGCGCCCGGCGTCCTAGCCACGTCCCAGCGCGATTTTGATAAGCCCGACGCTTTTGGCGTAAAGCCCCGTGACCGCCTGATAGTCCATCTGTGTCTGGGCGGCCTTCATCATCTGCTCCTCAAGCACGACGGAATTGCCCGTCGGCGAGGTTTCGAAGTCCGGTGCGCGCTGCACTTCGCCGCCGCGCGCATGGCTGATCGCCGCGCGCCCTGCCGCGGTGCCCGTCAGCGACGCGCCGACGACCGGCGTACCGATATGTCCTGAATTTGTGGCGACGGGCGACAGCATACCGCTCTGCTGCTTCACCAGCGCGCCGAAATCGAGTTCCTTGAGATCTTTCGCGTCGTAGCCCGGCGTGTCCGCATTGGCGACGTTCTGCGCAAGCACCTGCTGGCGCTCGCCGAGCCATTGCAGCCGCAGCTTCATCATCGACAAAAGAGGAAGATCGCCCAAAGCCATGTGCGTTGCCCCACCAACCGGCGTTCCCTGCCCGGGGAACTCGTCACGCGCTTCCTTCTGAAGCCCGCTACTGCCGGAAAAAAGAGCCACGCATTCCTTGGCGGCACGGGCAGTGTTGACCTCCGGTTCTTAAGAAGCCCCTAACGAGCGGCAAATTCTGCCGGGCGCTTCATTTCGCATTTACCTAAAAAACCCGCGAGCCGCCGTTCGTTTAACCCGTCATTAAGTCTGACACGGCAAATTCTGCCTATGGGCGGTGGCGTCGCGCGTTGGGCAAGCGAAGGCCACCCGGTGGTTCACCTGCAAGGATGAACCGCCGCAATGAAAGGACGATGACACGAAGCGGGCAGCTTCGGATCGTCGGGTGGGGCTTGGGCATTCAATGGACATCACCGAAGTTTTGCGCTTCGTCGGCGCGCTCGTTTTCATCATCGGTCTGATCGGGCTGTGCGGCTTTGCTGCGCGCAAATACGGCCTCTTCACCGGCGGCTACACCATGCCGGGCGCAGTGAAGCGCCTCGCCATCGTGGAAACGAAACCGCTCGACACGAAGAACCGCATCGTCCTCATTCGTCGCGACGGCAAGGAACATCTGATCCTGCTCGGCGCGGAACAAAGCCTCGTCATAGAGAGCGGCATCGACGCACCCGTTGAAGACCGAAAGGTCGAAGCAACCGCTGCGGCGCCCGCCAATGATGCAGGCGCGGATGAAAAGCCGGCCCCCAAAACAGCACTGGAAACCGCACCGGCAACCGCAAACGAGCGCTTCGTCGCACAACTTCCCGTGCCCGCCCAGCACATGCACCGTCTGGTGCAGCGCCTGAAGGAGCGCCGGGCATGAGCAGCACCGTCGACCGCAAGGCGCTTTGGCGTGCCGCCCTCGCCTTTGTTTTCGCCCTCTTCGCGGCGGGCCCGGCCATGGCCGCCGACCCGATCACCGTCAATCTCGGCGGCGATCTCGGCCTGACCGATCACATCGTCCAGATCGTCGCCCTCGTCACCATTCTGAGCCTCGCCCCGTCGATCCTCATCATGGTGACGTCCTTCGTGCGTATCGTGGTGGTGCTGTCGCTGATGCGCACCGCGCTCGGCATGCAGCAATCGCCGCCCAATGCGGTCCTCATCAGCCTGTCGCTCTTCCTCACCGCCTTCATCATGACGCCGACCTTCAAGGCGGCCTATCATGAGGGCATCGAGCCGATGATGAACCAGCAGATCGAATTCGGCGAAGCCTTCGAGAAGACGAGCCAGCCCTTCAAGACCTTCATGCTGAGCCAGGTCCGCGATCAGGACCTGCAGCTCTTCGTCGACCTCTCCGATGCGGGCAAACCCGACAAGCCGGAGGATATCGGCCTTCAGGTACTCGTCCCCGCCTTCATGATTTCGGAACTGCGCCGCTCCTTCGAAATCGGCTTCCTCGTCTTCCTGCCCTTCATCGTCATCGACATGGTGGTCGCTTCCGTCCTCATGTCCATGGGCATGATGATGCTGCCGCCGGTGATCATCTCACTGCCGTTCAAGCTCATCTTCTTCGTGCTGGTGGATGGATGGGCGCTGATCGCGGGCAGCCTCGTCCGAAGTTTCGGACATGGATAGGGCCAGGGCCTACCCGCCGAGAAATACCGTCGCCTGATAGACGATCATCGCCGCGATATAGGCCATGACCAGCATGTAAACGAACATGACCGTGGGCCAGCGCCATGAATTCGTCTCCCGCTTCACCACGGCAAGCGTGGAGGCGCATTGGGGGGCGAAGACGTACCACGCCAGAAAGGCGAGCCCCGAGGCAAGCGACCAGTGCGTGGACAGAATCTGGGTGAGCGATCCGCCGCTCTCACCGCCCACCGCATAGACGGTCCCGAGCGCGGCCACCGCCACCTCGCGCGCCGCCATGCCGGTGATGAGCGCCACCGCGATCTGCCAGTTGAACCCGATGGGCTTCAGGATCGGCTCCACCGCATGGCCGATCATGCCTGCGAGGCTGTAATGGATCGCCGGCTCCGTGGCGCCGGGCGGCGGGGCGGGAAAACTGCTCAGGAACCAGATCACGATCATCATGGTGAGAATGATCGTGCCGGCCCGGCGCAGAAAGATGCGTGCCCGCTCGAACACACCCCAGGCGACATTCTTGACGCTCGGCAGCTTGTAGTCGGGCAGCTCCATGATGAAGGGCTCGGACGCATGCCGGTGAAAGAAGAGACGCATCACCATGGCGACGCCCAGCGCGCTCACAATGCCCGCTGCATAAAGACCGAACATGACGAGACCCTGCCGGTCGACCACGCCGAACACCGCGCCGCGCGGAATGAAGGCGGCGATGATGAGCGTATAGACGGGAATGCGCGCCGAGCAGGTCATCAGCGGCGACACCAGAATGGTCACTAACCTGTCCCGCCAGCTATTGATGACGCGCGTGCCCATGATCCCGGGAATGGCGCAGGCAAAACTCGACAGCAGCGGAATGAACGCCCGCCCGTGAAGCCCCGCCCGGCCCATCAGCTTGTCCATCAGGAAGGCCGCGCGCGCCATATAGCCCACATCCTCAAGCAGGATGATGAACAGGAAGAGGATCACGATCTGCGGCAGGAAAACGAGCACGCTGCCCACGCCGGAAATGATGCCATCGGAAATCAGGCTGCGCAGCATCCCGTCCGGCAGCGTGGTCTGCACCAGGGCCGACAGCCACTCGAAGCCCGCGCTGATCATATCCATCAGCGGCGTCGCCCAGCTGAACACAGCCTGAAACATCAGGAAGAGAACGCCAAGCAGGATCGTAATGCCGTAAACCGGATGCAGCAGCACGCGGTCCACACGCGCCGTCCATTCGTCGCTGTCTTCGGGCCGCGTCACGCAATCCTTGAGAATGAGGTCTGCGGTGCGATGCATCTCGCGCACGGTCTTCGCATCGGGCGCGGCCCATGTATTCACGGGAGCACTCGTGTTTAGGGGAGCGCCCGCCGCCGCATCGGATTCATCCGGCTGCATCTTGTCGAGAAGGGTCAGCAGCGCGTTCGTGCCGTTGCGACGCACCGCCACCGAAGGCACCACCGGAATGCCGAGCTCGCCGGACAGCTTGTCGATATCGATATCGATGCCGCGATGCTTCGCGATGTCATACATGTTGAGCGCAAGAATCAGCTTGCGTCCCGTCTGCTTCAACTCCAGCACCAGCCGCAGCATCAGCCGAAGATTGGTCGCATCGGCCACGCAGACGATGGCGTCCAGCGTGCACTCGTTTTCAAGCGTGCCGAGAACCGCGTCGCGCGTGATCTGCTCGTCGGGGCTGCGCGCGCGCAGGGAATAGGTGCCGGGCAGATCAAGCAGCACGACTTCGCGGCCCGCGGGCGTAACGAACTTGCCCTCCTTGCGCTCCACCGTCACGCCGGCATAGTTCGCAACCTTCTGCCGGCTGCCGGTCAGCGCATTGAAGAGAGCCGTCTTTCCGCAATTGGGATTGCCGACAAGGCCGAGATGCAGCGTCGCGGAGGTCATGACGGGCGGCTATCCGAAGCGACCATGATGCAACCTGCCTCGCGGCGGCGCAGCGCGACGCGCATATCGTCCACCTTCACGGCGATGGGATCGCGGCCCATCGGGCCTTCATGAATGAGTTCCACCCGCGCGCCTTCCACAAAGCCCATTTCAAGCAACAGGCGCTCAAGCTCGGGCTGATCGTCGGCCGTGACGATATCGGTCACGATCCCGGCATCGCCCACCCGGCCTTCGCCAAGCGGCCAATGGGGAACGGTGGGTTGGTCAGCGGTCTCGAGTGTCATGGCGCCTGCCCTTCATCCTGCCGCCTGCGGGCAGTTTTGAAGGCACTTAAATGCAAGCCCCTCTCATTTGCAATGTGACATTTGGTTGCAATTCGGTAATCCGCCACTCCCCTACCGGACGATTAGGTGGAGCGCGAATGAAATTTTCCGCGGAGAGCTACGAGACTCTCGAGAAAAAATTCGCGCCCGAAGCGCCTAGTCCCGTAAGGCAGGATCGTATTGCCCGAAAGCAAGATCGGGCGACCACCCCCGCCAATCGGCTGAACTTTCGGAAATCTTGCGCGCGACAACGCAGGTCCACATCGGCGCCAGATCGTATTGCGCTCGCGTCATGCCATCGATTGTCGGCGCCGCCGGCACGACCGAGGCCTCGCCAAGTTCGCTTACGTCCAGGATTTCGAAGCCCGTATGCCGGTTCAGCAGACTGACCCAGCTATGGGACGAAAACCGCCAATAATCATGCGGCTCGGCATGAAGGGGCCAGGCGAATGGAGCCTTCGCGATAAAGAGGCCCCCGGTTTTAAGCACCTTGTTCGCCTCGATGACAAACGACGCCGGCGACATCAGATGCTCCATCACGTCCGCCGAGTAGATGGCAGCAACGCTTTGCGCTTGCAGATAGGAAGACAGGCTGTGAGCATCGGCAACGAGTTCGACATTGCCGTCTTTTTCGGTATCGACTCCTATATATCGCCAGGAGTCCGGGACTCGTGTTTTCAAGCTCCGGCTCCTCTCTCCGCGCGCGCCCACTTCAAGAAAGATGTTGTCTTCACCCGGCCAGCAAGGGCTCGCCTTGTCGAGATACCCGACGACATCTTCCCACCAGACCAGGCTCTCGTCGCTTGCCCGCAACAGCGTGAACGGCTTCACGGCAAGCGAGGTTCGATCTGAAAATCTTGCGTGAATGGTGATGTCTCGCACCGCGTCCGACTCCTGCATGGAAAGACGGGAAAGGTCGCGATAGTCCTTGAACAAGGCAACGAACTCATGTCCGCGATTGGCGAAACCCGGTCCGAAATGATCCATGAGGGCTGGCGAAGCGATGGGCGATGCCGCCAGCTGGGGCTCGAGCTTGATGCACCGACCTCCCACGGCCTCCCCACGGGGAACGGGTACTTCCTTTGACGTCCACCATTGGCAATGATCGATCGCCATGGGAAATTCGACACGCAAGGCGACAAGATCTGTCCCCGGACGATAAACCTCGAACTGAAGATGAAGGCTGTTCCGGAAGAAATACATGTGCTGGCACGAAACCGCCGTTCCCTCCACAAACTGGATCGGCAGATGAGCTGCGGACCGTCTTTCCGTCGTGGAGGCATCCACCGAAAAGCGGACATCCTTCCACCCGAAGGAGATATCGCTCTCCCCTTTCCCATCTGACGTATCGGCGAAAGGAAATATGTAGAACCATTCATTCGCAGAGCGAAACGGAACGAATTGAAGGGTCACTTCCAACGAACCGTCGGATGACACCTGCTGCACGGAGACGCTGACCATCTCCTCGGCGTCATGAAGCACCTCGCCTTCGCGTGAGATCGCGGCCACCGCTTTTTGCATGCGGCTGACGAAGCCGTGCACCTCAAACCGGAATCGCTGCACCGACCCGGGCTTCAGCCGGCATTTCACCGTATGCAACCGTCCCGCCATATAGGGTACGAGAAAGGCAACTGCGCAGCCATTACCGGCATCGCCTTCGATCCAGTGGAAGTCATCCTCCTCGATCCCACGATCACTGACATCATTGATGAAGGCGAATTCCGTAAGTGCTTTCTCTTCGGATTCGGTTTCTCTCCTGCCTCCCTCAGGCAGACTACTCGCACGAAAATATTGCACTTCCTCGCTCCTCCCCGGAAACATCCCCTCGGGCGCCGTTCTACTCGCTTTCTACCGCAGACAGGCAACGAGAGCGGCTTTCCTCCTCATCCACCTCCTTTTTACCCCGGAAACATCGCCTTGAAGAGCCATTCCGCCTGCGCGATGAGGCGCTCGGTCGTATAGGCCTCCGGGTCCGTCAGCCTGAGATGCACCAGCTCTTCCGACACCGCGAGCAGCATATGCACGGCAAGTTCCGAGTCCGGATTGGCCCGGGACGATGAACTCATCCCCTCTTTCTCCAGCGCATCGGCGAAATGCGCCCGCGCCAGCGCGCGGCCCTGCTCCAGCCGGATATAAAGCTCCGGCGGTCCGCCCTGGCTCGGCATGAGCAGCATCCGCCAGGTTGCGGGCGAGGCGTCCACCGCCTCCAGCATGCCCGCAACGCCGGCCCCGTAGCGCGATTGTCCTTTGGCGGGCGCCCGCTCGGCGGCACTGTCGAAACTCCGCGCCGCCCGCTCATATTCCCGGTCCACCATGGCAAGCAGCAGGTCGGAGAGATTGCCGAATTGCTGGTAGATCACGGTCCGCGTGATGCCGCATTCCCCCGCCACCCGGTCCAGCGTGACCGCGTAAAAGCCTTCGGCATCGACCATATCCCGCGTCGCATCGAGGATTTGCTCGCGCCGGTCCTCCACATTCATGCGCTGGCGGCGTGTGGCCTGACTTGTATTTTTTGTTTGCTGCATACTTGCTCCGCTGACCCGGAAAGCATAACTTACAATCTGTAACTTATGAATTGTAAGTTTTGGAGGATGGGATGGAGAGCCTGGAAGCTCTGGAAGCGCGCGTCGCCGCGCAACGCGAAAACCTGCCGGAAATGTACGGCAAGGTGGATTTCTCGATTAAGCCGGAGCGCTTCGTCGACAATCCCGACGAGCAGAGCATGCGCCTGAATGACGGCGACGACAGCACGCGACGCCGCCTCCTCTCCGACCCGGAAACGGTGGCCCGCGCCCGCGCCTACACCATGCTGGGCGACAATACGTCGGACGCCTATGCCGCGCTGATGCCGAAATACGGCTTCCGCGGCCTCATCGGCATGCTGACGCAGGCCTGCGACAAGGGCGTGGAAAACGTGCCCGACGCGCCGGAGGAACTCGTCGCCTTCATCCGCGAGATGGAGGCAACGCCGGACTGGATCGACATGAGCCTCATCGAGGAAGGCGCGCGCGTCAGCCGCAATCCCATGGCGACCCTCTCCCCCTTCGTTGTGCGCGGCGCTTTCGTCGCCACCTTCCTCAACAAATATTCCGCGCTCCCCATGGCGCTCACCGGCACGCTTTCCCATGAAACCGCCGTGCGCCGCATCAAGGAAACGGCGAGCTTCTTCACCACCACATCGCTCCCCGGCGCACTAGAGCGTCATGGCCCCGGCTTCAAATCGGCGGCCATGGTGCGGCTCATGCACTCCATGGTGCGCTTCAACGTGCTGCGCGGCTCGGAAAAATGGGACGTCAACGTCTATGGCATTCCGGTGCCGCAGGTGGACCAGATGCCCGCCGGCACCATCGCCGTCTTCCTCCTCGCCTTCCAGATGATGCGCGCGGGCCGCACCGAGTTCACGCCGTCGGAACGCGCCTTCGTGGAGTTCAACCGCTATCGCTGCTGGCTCCTCGGCCTGCCGGAAGACCTGCTGGCCACCACGCCGCAGGGCATTTACGACGCCATGACCATCTATTCCGGCACGCTGCGCGACGGCTATGACGACGAGACCTGCGGCGCGCTGGTCCGCGCCACCATGGCCGCCTATTTCCCGAAGGACCATTCGTTGAAGAACCGCATCTTCAACTTCCTGGAGAGGAGCTTCTCCCGCGTCTATTTCAACCGCCAGTTCCTGAAGGGTGACAAGACCGGCAAGGCGAAGCTGATGGGCGTGGAACTCAGGCCCTATGACCTGCCGCTCTTCGTCTCACTGGCGCTCTTCATCTTCGGCCGCGAAAAGCTTTATGCGCTCGCCCTGCGCACGCCCGGCCTGAAGAACTGGGCCGACCGCCGCCTCATCGACAAGCTGAACAGGCTCCTCGTCGATTACGGCCACGCCGAATACACGACCGACCCGTCGCAATATCACGATGAAACGATCCGCGAGCAGCACGGCCACGCCAAGGCGGCATAGCGAAACCGGAGCCCAACGAAAAAGCCGGGCGTCATGCCCGGCTTTTTTATGCCTCCTCGGCCAGCATATTGCTCCGCCAGGCAGGAAACGGATCGCGAAGCTCCGACCAGCCCTTCCAGTCGAAACGCGCTTTCCTGTCGGTTCCGAGAAGGCAGGCATCGAGTTCCGCCCTGATCCACGCCTCATCCATATCGCGCCCGATGAACACGATCTCCTGCCGGCGGTCGCCCCAGACCTTGTGCCAGTGTTTGCGCAGCTCGGTCCGCCATTCGGGATTGTCCGGCCAGCGTTCGCGCGGCAGCGCGTCCCACCAGAAGCCGATCGCTTCGTTGCGCACGAGCGCCCCCGCCTGACTGACCTCGCCCACCCATTCGGGCCGCGTCGCCAGCCAGAAATGCCCCTTGGCGCGCACAACGCCCGGCCAGCTCTTGTTCAGGAAGTCGTGGAACTTTTCCGGGTGGAAGGGCCGCCGCGCCCGATAGACGAAGCTGCGAATGCCATATTCTTCGGTCTCCGGCACATGGTCGGCAAAGCCGAGCAGTTCCTTGTACCAAAGCGGGTGCCGCTGGGCCTCCTCGAAGTCGAAGAGCCCCGTATCGATCACCTCATCGAGGGCCACGCGCGAAAAATCGGTCTCGATGATTTTCGCATCCGCATTGAGCGAGCGGATGATGCTGCGGGCAATATCGAGCTCGTCCGGCGTCGTCTCGTTCACCTTGTTGAGAATGATCACATTCGCGAATTCGATCTGTTCGACGAGCAGTCCAACCAGCGACCGGTCATCCCCCTCGCCTAGGCTTTCGCCGCGATCCCCGAGAAAATCGGTTGAGGAATAGTCTTTCAACAGGTTCGCCGCATCGACCACCGTGACCATCGTGTCGAGTTCCGCCACATCCCCGAGACTCTCTCCCGCCTCGTCGCGAAAATCGAAGGTCGCGGCAACGGGCAGCGGCTCGGAGATCCCGGTGGACTCGATCACGAGATAATCGAAGCGCCCGTCCTCAGCGAGGTCGCGCACCTCTTTCAGAAGGTCGTCGCGCAAGGTGCAGCAGATGCAGCCATTGGTCATTTCGACCAGTTGTTCTTCCGACCGCGTAAAGGCCGCATCGCCCGCGCGCACGAGATCGGCGTCGATATTCACCTCGCTCATATCGTTCACGATAACGGCGATGCGACGCCCTTCCCGATTGTTCAGGATATTGTTGAGAAGAGTCGTCTTCCCCGCTCCCAGAAACCCGGAGAGGACGGTAACGGGAAGTTTCTGCTCCAGCATTGAGGCACCTTGCGATATGGAACCGGCTTAGTTTTGTAATGTTATAACATTACACTTCTAACGCAAGGCCCACCCCGCGGTCCGGCGCCGCCACCCACCGTCAAATGAGGAAAGTCTGGATAGGCCGTTCTAGTTCAGCACCGCATCCGTCGGGGTGCCCTTGCCAAGCGAGGCGAGGAACTTGTCCAGCGTATTGACCGAGGCAATGCGGCGCACCGCATCGCGGAAGGCACCGCCACTGCCGGCGCCGATGGGATCGGACACGGCGGCAAAGGCGCTCGCATCCGGGCTTTGCTGCATCTTCTCGCCGAACTTCTTGCGAAGGCGGCCGAGCCCGTCCTCATCCTGCGCCATGGAATAGGCGATCGCGGCGCGCATCACCTCGAAGCGCGTCTCCGCGTCCAGCGCGCCGTCGTTCTTCCAGCTGTCGCCAAGCTCCGCCTCCAGGGCGGCGCCCGCGTCGGGCCAGCGCGCCGAATCCCACAGCACGTCGCAGCGCAGGAGAGCCGCTTTCCGGTTTTTCATCTGCGCCAGCAGGTCCAGCGCATTGTCATATTGATGAAGGTCGGCGAGCGTGCGCGCCTCCAGAAGACGGCGCTGTTCCTGCAGCGCGGCGGGAAGCTGCACCTGCCGCGTTTCGCGCAGCGCATGGAGCGCGGCCTTGGGCTTCTGGTCGAGCAGATAGATGCCCGCCAGCCGCGCGGCGACCTGTGCCTTGGCCACCCCGCCATGAAGGCGGTTTTCGATCTGATAGTCGAGCAACTGCGCCGCCTGCGGCAGCAGATCCACTTCCACCAGGCGGTCGGCAAGATGGCGGATCATCTCGTCGCCCTTCTGCCCCACCGGCGTCAATTGCTGGAAATTGTAATAGAAGGCGAGCGCCTTCACCGGCGGCATCTCCTTGCCGCCGCCCGAGATGAAGTAATTCGCAAACACATCGGACATCCGCCCGGCCAGCACATGCGCCGCATCGCTATGCGGGAAATTGAGCGACACCGTCCGCATCAGCTCCAGCGCCGCCTGAATATTGCCCTGTCGCAGACGGATATTCGCCAGCGCCCGCAACACCGAAAGCTCCAACTCGCCGCCCCGCCACGCCATGCGCAGTTTTTCAAGCTCGGCGGCAAAACCCTTGTCGTCCATCTCGCCGCTGCGATGTTTCAGATCGGCGAGCCGGAAACGCGCTTCGGCCTGCACCGGCGGATAGCCGGTTTCCTCGGCCTGATCGTAAAGGATTTTCGCATCCTCGGGCTGCCCCTGCGCCTCGGCAAGCCGCGCCTGAACGATAAGCGTCCGGGCCAGATCCTTCTTGTCATGACCGGGATTGGGCATGGCGCGAACCATGCGCTTGGCAAAATCGAGGTCGCCGGTTTCCAGCCCCGCCATCGCCGCGTCGATGCGGAAATCGAGGGCCATGTCACGCCCCGTATTGTCGACCGTGTTACCCGCCAGCGCGAAGGCGCTGCGCGCCCTTTCCCATTCGCCGCGCCCTGCCCGCGCAGCGCCCCGCCAGCCTGCCGCGTAAGGATCGCTGTCGAGACCGTGCCCGTTGAGGTCCTCGAGCGCCTCCGAATAATGACGCGCAAGCACGCCCGCCGCGCCGCGCAATGCTCTGTAGGAGGCCGAATTGATGGAAGACGGCTCGGCCTTGACCGCCGAGGCAAGAGCGGCCAGCGCTTCCTGCCCCAGCTCGTTTCCAACCAGATAGCGGGCATAGTCGAGCCATGCCTCGCCCACATCGCTAAACCCTGCGCGCGCAATGCGGTCCTGATAATACTGCTTGCCCGCCATGAAGCCTTTACCGGCCTCGGCGGGCGCCTTGGCCCATGTCTCGATATCCATTCGTCCCGGCAGGGAGCGCCCGGCCTGCCTGTCGGCATTGCCGTCGGCCAGCGCCATGCGGTCGCCGCGGTCAACCGGCATATCCGCCGACAGTGTCAGCCCCTCCTTGCGCGACACCACGACCGATTGCGGCGCGACGGCCACATTCACATCGTCGGCAATCGGCACGACGCCCACGCCCTGCACGGATTGCAGGATTCGAAACTCGATAAAGCTACGCGGCGTTTGAACGCCCTGCACCGGCGCTTCCGCCGTGACGGCGATCGCCTTCTGCTGGGTGAGCGGATCGGTTATACGGATCACGCGATGCGCGGAAGCAAGGCCCAGCGACACCACGCCCCTGCCGTCATCCTGCCAGCTTCGCGAAACCGGAACGGCGCCGCCGGCGCTGGTCAGCGTCTCGCCAATGCTGATCCGCCAGTCGCGCCCTTCCGCATTGGCGCCGATGAGCATGGGTCCGTTCAGCTTGGCGGCAAAGGCAATGCCTTGCGGCAGCTCGACGCTGCGCCATTTCCCGATGCGCGCCGCGCCGTCTTCCGGCAGCGAGGAAAGATCGAATTCGGCCTTCCGGTCGAAAACGACCCAGAGATCGCCCGCCCATTCGAAGACCGCCGCGCCCACTTCCTCCGGCCATGAAAAGATGAGATCGCTTGTCTCCGCTCCCGCATCGAGCGTGACGGCCACCCGGCCGTCATCGGCCCGCACGCCCTCTTTCGGCGGCGGCATGTCGCCAAGGCGGGACGCGTCGCCGGAACGGGAAGAAGCCGCTTCGCCGGTATGCTCGTCCGCAACCGAGTGTTTTTCGGCCTTCCCCTGCTCGGCCTTCCCCTGCTCGACACGGCTATGCCCGTGCTCATGCCCGGTCGCGGCCGCATCGCCTTCTGCAGCCGCGCCATCCGCCGCATCATGCGAAGGCAGGGCAGCGTCGGGAGCTTTCGTTTCGACATCGGCGTCAGCCGCCGGCGTAGCAAGATGATCGCCCTCGATATCGAGCACGATACTCAGCTCTTCGCGGAAGTCGCGCACCTTCGCCTTGTCCGCCACCGTCAATTGCACCACCAGCTTGCCTTGATGCTTGGCGGCCTCGATGTCTTTCAGATAGGGCGGCCGGTTCACGCGCAAGGGCGCAAGATCCACCCGCGCATCCCGGTCGAAGGTCAGCGTCACCTTGTTGCCGCGTCGCGCCACGGCATAGAGAACGGGCTGGTTCCAGTCGAACACCAGCCGCGTCATCGCATTGGCATGGACCGCGCGAACGCGCAGCACCGGATCGGGCGCCGTGGGCACATCGATACCGGCCTTGGCAGCCGCTTCCTTGGCGGCTTCCGCTTCCTGCTTCGCCTTTTTCGCGGCGGCCAGACGCGCAAGCACGTCCTTCGGCAAGTCCGGTGCCGGGCCCGCCCATTGCGGCGGAATGAGATCGACATAAAGGGAATGCTCGGCAACGCGCGTATTGACCCAGAAATCGGTGGTCAGCGCCAGGCGCAGCGTCTTGCCGGCGGCGTCCTCTCGGGCCTGCGCCACGTAGCGCGGCATTTCCCGGGAAAAGGTCTTGAGACCGACGCTAACGGGCCGCTCGAAAGAGAGCACCAGCACGCCCGCGACCGTCTTTTGCGTATAGGCCGGAACGTCACCCTGAAAGGCGAAGACCATCCGGCCATAGCCGTTTTCTTCCTTGAGCGAAAGGCGCGGCGTATCGGCGGCCCGGGCGGCACTCGAGACGAACGACAGCGCAACGACCAGCGCGGCCGCCATCGCAGCGTGCCACCTGGCGCCGTTCAACCCGTTCCAGAAATGCCGGATGCCGATCACGCGCTTCCCACCCGATTCCGTCGCCCTGCCTGCCCCGGCCTTGCTTGTCCGTAGGCGAAGCGTTTGAAATTACCCAGTCTTGAAAGCTAAACGCTTACGGTTAAGCGCTCTTTAAATGCGATGCCCGTTTCAAGCCCAACGCCGAAAGAACGCCGAACACCTCAGGAGTTGGAATTCAGCGGCGTAACCGACGCGGCGGGCAGCGTGCGCGAAGGCATCCCCCCGCCCTTGATATCTGGCATGTTGTCGCCCGTCGCCAGCTCCACCGTCAGTTCCTGCGCCGCCACGGGGTCCATCTGCGAGAGCACGCTTGCCACCTTCCGCGGCGACATGCGCTTCACCACATCGAGCAGCACACCCATATCGAGCCGCTCGAAGATCCGCGCCGCATCCTTCGGCTTCATGCTTTCATACATTTTCACGACCGATGCCAGACGTTCCTCGGACTGCTTGTCCTTCCGTTCGATCGTCTTGTCGATATCGGCCTGGATCTGCTTCAACTCGGCCACGCGGTCCTGAAGACGCTTCTCCGTCGCCTCGACAAGCTGCTCGCGCATGTCGAGCGCCTTGGCGCGCCGCTGCAGTTCCTCGCGCCGCTTCGACAGGCTTTCGAGAACCGCGATCTCCGATTTGGAAAGACCGTTGGCGCCGCCGTCGATCCCCGTCGCGTCAGCCGCATCGGCTGTCTTTTCGGCCATGGCGGTCTCATCGCTCCGGGCCGCCTCGGCTGCATGATCGGCGTCGCTGTCTTCGCCCTTCGCCTCGCCCGCATGCGCCTCTTTCGCAGGCTCCTTTGCCGGTGTCTGGGCAATGGCAGGCGATACATAGGCGAACTGTCCGCCCGGGCCGCCGGTCAGCTGCTCGCCGATATCGATGAGTTTCAGCCCCAGCAGAAGCGCCGCGGCCACCATCACCATTGGCAAAAGTCGAAGCCGGTCAAGCATGAGTCAGGTTCCTCACGGGCAGTTCCAGGTCAAGGCGCAACCGGGGTCGCCACCCGGACCTGTGGAAAATCAAAAGACACGGGTCGCCTCGTCGTTCCGGTAAAACGGCAAGGCGGTCTAGCGTGTCCGGCGCACGGCATCGACAAGCGGATGCGGCTCGCGCAGAACACGTTGTGTAGCGGGTGCGCCCTGCGCGCCGTCGCGGCGCTGCGGGGCCGTCTGCGGCTGCTGCGCCTGCTGGCGCGGCCCGGCAGCCGGTTTCGGCGCGGGCGCGGCGGCATGACGCCTGTCGATGCTCCGCCCCAGCCTGTCGGCAATCGAATTGCCCGAATTGATCATCAGGCCCAGTTCGTCGGCAAGCTCGCGCGCATCCTTCAGACGTCCGGTCAGCGCCGCGCCGGCCTGAGCATTGGCCGCCGTGAGGTCGTTGATCGCAGTCGCCGCTTGCCCCGTCGCCTTGTTCAGGTCGCGGATAAGATCGCGCAACCCGTCCTGGCCCGAGCGCAGCGCCTGCAACCGTTTGTTCAGCACCCAGCAATAGCCGATCGTCGCGGCAAGAAACACGCAGACGACAGCTTCAAGCAGCAGTCCCGCAGGTACGCTATTCATTCTTTCGTCTCCGCCTCGGGCCGCTGGAGCGCGGCGTTTTGTTGAACGTCCTCGGTCGTTTCCGGCACCGGGGCCGCCGTCCTCTTATGCTTTCGCATCGCCTTTTCGATATTCACGGCGATCCGGTTGCCGACACGGCCCATGTGACCGCGCCCGATCACCGCCTGGCCGCAACGCATATCGACGAAACCGTCGGGCGAATTGTTGAGCATGAGAGTCTGACCGACCTCGAATTTCATGACATCGCGCAGCGACATGCGCTGCTCGTCGAGCACGGCGTCGAGCTGCACTTTGGTCGACCAGAGTTCGGTCGCCAGATGTTCTTCCCAGATGCTGTCGCGGCCGAACTTCTCGCCCATATACATCTGCAACAGCAGTTCGCGGATGGGTTCGAGCGTCGCATAGGGCAGCAGCATTTCCATGCGCCCGCCGCGATCTTCCATGTCCACGCGCAGCTTGACCAGAATGGCCGCATTGGCCGGACGCGCAATCGCAGCGAAACGCGGATTGGTTTCCATCCGGTCGAGTTCCATCGTGATCGGCGACAGCGGCTCGAAAGCCGCCTGCACGTCCTGCAGCACGACCTCGATCATGCGCTGAACGAGGTTGAGTTCGATCGTCGTATAGGGCCGCCCCTCGATCCGCATGGCCGCGGTGCCGCGGCGGCCGCCCAGCAGCACGTCGACCACCGAATAGATCAGGTTGGAATCGACGGTAAACATGCCGAAATTGTCCCACTCCTTCGCGCGGAACACGCTCAGGATCGCCGGCAGCGGGATCGAATTGAGATAATCGCCGAAGCGGATCGACGACACATTATCGAGCGAAACCTCGACATTGTCGGAGGTGAAATTACGAAGCGAGATCGTCATCAGCCGGACGAGCCGGTCGAAAACGATTTCGAGCATCGGCAGGCGCTCATAGGAGACAAGCGCCGAATTGACGATCGCCTGAATGCCCGTGCGTTCGTCGGCCACCTCTTCCTCGACTTCGAAGCCGAGAAGGTTGTCGATTTCGTCCTGGTTCAGCACGCGCTCGGACGTGCCATCGGCATCCTCCTGCGTCTCGTCCAGGGTCTTGTCTTCCATGTCTTGCAGATCGGCGTCGGCCATGAGAATTCGGTCCGCTTACTGAACGATGATTTCCTTGAACAGGATGTCTTTGACCACGGGCGGCTGAATCGCCAGATTCAGGCGCCGCAGAAGCTCTTCCTTCAGGCGCATCATCGCCGCCGAGCCCTCGAGGTCTTCGGGACGGAGCTGCCTGAGATAGGTCTGAAAACCGTCCAGAACCCGGGGAAGCTGCTGATCGACGATCTTGCTTGCTTCCTGGTTTTCAAGCTGCAGCGACACTCGCATCTTCAGGTAGCGCTGCGGCGGCGGACCGCTCAGATTGGATAGAAAATCGGGAAGGTCGTAGAAAACAGGTGCGACCGCCACCTTCTCTTCCGTCGGGGCGCCGGAGCCCCCCAGCATGCCCGTGAACCAGGCTCCTGCGCCCCCGACGACGAGCAACACCGCAACGAGCCCCCCGACAAGCACAAGCTTGTTGGGTCCCGATTTCTTTTCAGATTTATCGGAGACGCCTTCCACTTCAGTGGACGGATCGACATCTGTCGCGGTCATAGCCCCACCTCTTTTTTGCCCGCGTCATGAAGCGTCCTGCCCAGGACATGTGCTTCACGACAAATCGATCATCGTGGAGTTTAGTTAACGAAGAGTTTTTCAGACCGGCTTCCCTTCATGGATGCGCGTACGCACCCGCGCGAATCCTTATATAGGCGCGCCGGAAAAGCGGCAGATATTGCCGGGTAAAGCCTTCCTCAAGCAAATCCCGCCGCCGGCGCGAAAAACCCAACCCACTGATTTCATTGAATTATCCGTCTGGCACAGCGCCTGCACATGGAAGCCCGGGATCGAAGCGAAAACCGGACAGCCACCCTAGGACGACTGCACCATGGAAAACGCACTGCTCATCGGATTGTCGAGACAGATGGCCATGCAACGGAACATGTCCATCATCGCGAACAACCTCGCGAACATGAACACCAATGGCTACAAGTCGGAATCCATGCTGTTCGACGAATACGTCATGCCGGTCGCGACCGAGGACGCCCCCGACAAGTCGCTCTCCTTCGTTCAGGACATCGGCCTCAACCGCGATCTGGCCGACGGCAAGCTGGAACCGACCGGCAACCCGATGGACGCCGCCATTTCCGGCAAGGGCTATTTCAAGGTCCAGACCGATGCAGGCATCCGCTACACCCGCAACGGCCATTTCTCGCTCGATGCGCAGGGCCGGCTTGTCGATGTCTCCGGCAATCCCGTGCTCGACGACAATGGTTCGGTCATCACCTTCCGCCCCGACGAAGAGGACATCTCCATCGCGCGCGACGGCACGATTTCGACCGATCAGGGACAGCGCGGCAAGCTCGGCCTCGTCGAATTCGACAATGAGCGCCTGCTGAAGGCGGCGGGCGGCACACTCTACACCACCGACCAGCCGGAAGTACCCGTCGAAAAGCCGCATGTCGTGCAGGGCGCGCTGGAAGGCTCCAACGTCAACGCCATCCTCCAGATGACGAACATGATCGATGTCACCCGCTCCTATGCGAGTGCCCAGAAACTCGTCGACAGCGCCGACCAGATGCGCCGCGACGCCATATCCAAACTCGGCCAGGCCGCCTGAAGCGCCGCCGCGGAATTTTGAGAAAGAGGATCTAGAACATGCAGTCCCTCAGCATCGCAGCCACCGGCATGATGGCCCAGCAGCTCAACGTCGAGGTCATCTCGAACAACATCGCGAATATGAGCACCACGGGCTTCAAGCGTCAGCGCGCCGAGTTCCAGGACCTGCTCTACCAGAACCTGCGCCGCGTCGGCACCAACTCGTCGGACAGCGGCACGGTGGTGCCCGCCGGCATTCAGGTCGGTCTCGGCGTCAAGACGGGCTCCGTCTACCGCATCATGTCGCAGGGCGGCTACCAGAACACCGGGAACGATCTCGATGTCGCCATTCAGGGCCGGGGCTTCTTCCATGTGCAGATGCCCAGCGGCGAAGACGCCTATACCCGCGCGGGCTCCTTCCAGCTTTCCCCCGACGGGCAGATCGTGACCGCCGACGGCTACACCGTGGCCCCCGGCATCACCATCCCGCAGGATGCGACCGACGTCACCATCTCCAGCGACGGACAGGTCCAGGCCAAGATCCCCGGCCAGACCGACCCGCAGATCGTCGGCACGCTGGAACTTGCTACCTTCCAGAACGAGTCCGGCCTCGACCCGATGGGCAACAACCTCTTCCAGGAAACCACGGCAAGCGGCGCGGCGACGCTGGGCAATCCCGACGACACCGGTTTCGGCTCGCTGCAGCAGCGCTTTCTGGAAACCTCGAATGTGAACGCGGTGAACGAAATCACCTCGCTCATCACCGCCCAGCGCGCCTATGAGATGAACGCCAAGATCATCTCCGCCTCGGACGAAATGATGTCCGTCACCTCGAACGTGAAGTAAGGAGCGAGACCGATGATCCGCACTCTTCTCGCCTCCCTTCGCACCGTCGCGCTCGGCCTTCTGCTTGTCGCGGGCGGCGCCGCGCCGCTTGCCGCCGCCGAGCTTCATCCAGCCGTCACCGTGTCGCAGGACGTGGTGACGCTGGGCGATCTCTTCGACGATGCCGGCCAGGCTGCCGATGTCGTCATCGCCCAGGCGCCCGCGCCCGGTCTTGCCGGTCAGCTTTCCGTCTCGCGCATTTCGCTTGCCGCGCGGCGCAACGGTATCGACTGGCACAATCATGCAGGCCTCACCCATGTCGTGATCGCCCGCGCAGGCGTTCAGGTGCCCGAAACCGAGATCGCCGCTTCCATCGCCAACGCCGTGACGGCGCGTTCACCCTCGCTCAGCGACCCGTCTTCCCTTCAGGTGGATTTCGCGCAAGGCCTGTCCGGCATCCAGGTGGCGGACGGCGCGCCCCTCACGGTAAAGGTCGAACAGCTTGCCTGGAACAACCGAAACGGCACCTTCGCCGCCGCCATCCGCGCCCCCGCCGACGATGCGCTCGCCCCGCTGCGCCGCGTGTCCGGCCGCGCCTATCCGGTGCGCGACGTGCCCGTGCTGTCGCGCGACATGACGCCGGGCGAGGTCGTGAGAGCCCGCGACATCGAATGGGTGAAGCTCCCCGCCAGCCGCGTCGCCGGCAACATCATCGGCTCAGAAAACCAGCTCAAGGGCATGTCGCCGCGCCGTCCGGTGCGCGCGGGCGCGCCGCTGCGCCTGTCCGACATGGAGCCGCCCGTCCTCGTCAGCAAGGGCTCACAGGTGGACGTCATCTACAAGACCGGCGCCCTGACGCTCACCGCCCGCGGCCGCGCGCTTGAAGACGGCGCCATCGGCGATGTCGTCCGTATCATGAATATCCGTTCCAACCGCACCATCGAAGGCACGGTATCCGCGCCGAACACGATCAGCATCGACGCATCCTCCCCCGCCCAGGCATCGCTTGGCGGCGGCGCGGCCAAGGGCTGATCTCCGCGATTACCATTCGGCACCGGACCCAAAGTTAAAGGCTGTTTCCATGACCCCGCGTTCTCTCGTCAAATTCTCCGCCTTCGCCCTGCTCGGCGCCCTGCTTGCCGGCTGCAGCGCCGTGGACCGCATCGAGAATATCGGCCAGGCCCCCGCCCTCGCGCCGGTCGGCGCAGGGTTGACCGCCGAGGTAAACCAGCGCGTGGGCATGCCCATGCCGCAGCCGGAAAAGATCACCTATCAGCCCAATTCGCTCTGGCGCTCCGGCTCCCGCGCCTTCTTCCGCGATCAGCGCGCCAGCCGCGTGGGCGACATTCTCACCGTCAAGATCGACATTGCCGACAGCGCCAAGGTGGACAACACCTCCAAGCGCAGCCGCGACAATTCAGAAGACGCCAATCTCAGCAATTTCATGGGCCTGGAAAGCAATCTGAAGCACGTCCTGCCCGACGCCGTGGACCCGACGAAACTGGTCGGCGCGGGCAGCAAGAGCTCCAGCGCCGGTTCCGGTTCCGTCAACCGCAAGGAATCCATCGCCCTCACCATCGCCGCGGTCGTGACCCAGACGCTGCCCAACGGCAATCTCGTCATTGCGGGCCGTCAGGAAGTGCGCGTGAACAACGAGGTGCGCGAACTCACCGTTCAGGGCGTGGTGCGGCCGGAGGATATCTCCAACACCAACACCATCGAACACACCCAGATCGCCGAGGCCCGGATTTCCTATGGCGGCCGCGGCCAGATCACCGATGTGCAGCAGCCGCGCTACGGCCAGCAGCTCTACGACATCCTGATGCCGTTCTGAGGATCGCCCGGCGCATCCTCCAGCCAGGCTGACCCAACAAAAAACGCGGCCCTCCATGCGGGGGCCGCGTTCTTTCGTCCGGTTTCACCGACCGCAATCGGTTGCCGCAATTAATCGTCGCGATAGACCTTTTCCCGCCGCTCGTGGCGTTCCTGCGCCTCGATCGACAAGGTGGCGATGGGGCGCGCGTCCAGCCGCTTCAGGCTGATCGGCTCTCCCGTCTCCTCGCAATATCCGTAGGTCCCGTCCTCGAGCCGGCGCAGCGCCGCATCGATCTTGGAGATCAGCTTGCGCTGCCGGTCGCGCGTCCGCAGTTCGAGCGAGCGTTCCGTTTCGCTCGAGGCGCGGTCCGCGATATCCGGATGGTTGGAAGAATCGTCCTGAAGATGCTGCAGCGTCTCGCGGTTTTCCTTCAGGATGTCGTCTTTCCACTTCTCCAGCTTGAGACGGAAATATTCCTTCTGCCGTTTGTTCATAAACGGCTCATCGTCCGATGGCGTATAGCCTTTGGGTAAACGCACTGCCATACCGACGGTCACTCCCTCAAACGAGCCCTAACCAAGCGCGGCGGAGTATATGGAGAGACCCTACGATTCTCAACTGCGCAGTCAGTGATTCGCCGATGAAATATCCGTGAAAATTCAACTGACGCAATGACTTGGCAAAAGGCCAAATTGCCGCAAAAAGCAGCAAAATCAGCTCAGTTTTCGGGATAATTGCCGAATTTGGCCAGTTCCACCCGCGCCCGAAGCTCGATCTGGTCGAGAACGTCCTGGAGGTTCGGATCGGCCACATGGCCTTTCTTGCGCCCGACCACGCCCAGAAGACGGGTCAGCCGGTTGACCGGCATCTTGCCCGAGAGCAGGTCGATCTTCACCTGATCCAGAATATCGAGCATGTCCTCGGCGCGTTCCATGGCGCGGCGCGGTGCGCCCAGCGCATCGTCCGCCGCCTCGGCGCCCTGAAGAGCCAGCAGCGCATCGACCGCGCCGATGGATGCCGGCGCACTCAGGCCCGCGCTCGCGCGCGCCTGCCCTGTTTCGCCGATGGAAAAGCTGGAACCCGCGCCCGACGCCGCCGAACCGGCGGATCGCTTGCCTTGCGTTCCCGATGTGCTCTTTGTCTGCCCGATTTTCATCATGGCCCCCAACTGCGCTCACCCATGCGCTTTATGACTATGGAGAATGGATCGCGAGGCTTAAGGCGGGGTTAAATCCGCCCCCTCTCCCGGCAGTTTTTGCCGCCCGAGGCCGGAAAGCGCTGCCGCCCGGCACCGCGGAGCCCGCCCTGCGCTATGCGCCGCCCGCCATCGAAAGCGAGTAAATTCAATGGCTTACAGAACGCCGGAAGCCCTGATCGGCTTTGGCACGGCATTCGCTAGATAGGGGCAGGATCGCTGGCGAAAAACGAGTACCCCCTCTCATGTTCCGCATTCTCTTTTCTTCCCATCGCATTGCCGCGGCTTTTGCCGCCCTTGCCTGCCTGCTGGCCATGATCGTCATGCCGGCGCAGGGCGCCTCGCGCATCAAGGACATCGTCGATGTGGAAGGTATTCGCGACAACATGCTGGTCGGTTACGGCCTCGTTGTCGGCCTCAACGGCACCGGCGACACGCTGCGCAACGCTCCCTTCACCCAGCAAAGCCTGATCGGCATGCTCGAACGGCTCGGCGTCAACACGCGCGGCACCGCGCTCAAGACCGACAATGTGGCCGCCGTGATGGTGTCGGCAAACCTGCCGCCTTTCGCGCCGCAGGGCACTCGCATCGACGTGACCGTCAGCGCCCTTGGCGATGCCACCAATCTGCAAGGCGGCGTCCTGCTGGTGACCCCGCTCATGGGCGCCGACGGTCAGGTTTATGCCGTCGCGCAAGGATCGCTCGCCACCGGCGGCTTTGCCGCGCAGGGCCAGGCGGCCTCCGTGGTGCGCGGCGTGCCCACCAATGGCCGTATCGCCAATGGCGCCATCGTCGAAAAGGAAATCGATTTCAAGCTGTCGGATATGAAGACGCTGCGCCTGGCGCTGCGCAATCCGGACCTGACGACCGCCCAGCGCGTTTCCGCCGCCATCAATGCCTATCTCGGCGGGGATGCGGCCAAGGCCGACAACCCCACCACCATCGACCTCAGGATTCCGCCGAAATTCCGCGACGACGTGGTCGGCCTGCTGACCGAAATCGAGCAACTCCGTGTCGAGCCCGATGCGCCCGCGCGTGTCGTGATCGACGAAAGCTCCGGCGTCATCGTGATGGGTCAGGACGTGCGCGTCAGCCGCGTGGCCATCGCCCAGGGCAATCTGACGATCTCCGTGCAGGAAACGCCGCAGGTTAGCCAGCCCAACCCCTTCGCCAACAAGGGCCAGACCGTCGTCGTACCGCGCACCAATGTGCAGGTGGACGAGCAGAAAGACCGCAAGCTCGGTATCCTCGACGGCTCGATCTCCCTTGCCGAGCTGGTAGACGGGCTCAATGCGCTGGGTGTCAGCCCGCGCGACATGATCACCATTCTGCAGGCGATCAAGTCCGCCGGCGCGCTGCAGGCCGAAATCGAGGTGATGTGATGGACATGACCGCCCTTCCCTCCGGCGCCTTCCAGTCCGCCTATGTGCATGTCGGCGGCGCGCAGCACGCCGCCAACACACCGCAGGGCAAGGACCCGAAAGCCTGGGCCGCGGCGCAGGACTTCGAGTCCCAGTTCCTCTCCAGCATGTTCCAGTCGATGTTCAAGGGCGTGAAAACGGACGAGACATTCGGCGGCGGACAGGGCGAGGAAATGTTCCGCTCCCTGCTGGTGGACCAGTACAGCCAGGAAATGACCAAATCCGGCGGCATCGGCCTTGCCGACACCGTCTATTCGGAAATCATCAAGCTTCAGGAGCAACACCAATGAGCGCCGAGCGCCGCACTCCCGCCGAGCAACTCCCGCCTGCTGAACTTGCCGAGCGCCTGCTCCGCCTGACGACGAGCCTCACCTCGATCCTGACGCGCGAAACCGAGGCCCTGCAGGCCCGCAAGATCGGCGCTTTGGGCGAATTGCAGGCCGAGAAGATCCGCGTGGCCAACGACTACGCCATGGACAGCCAGGCCGTACGCCAGCGCACCGCGCTCATCGACCGCGCGCCCTCGGAAAAGATCAACGAGCTGAAAGCGGCCATGCATGATCTCGACGAGACGCTGCGCCGAAACGAAGAGACCCTGCTCGCCACGAAATCGGTCTCCGACCGGCTGATCCACGCGGTTGCGGAAGGGGTCAGCCGCCAGAAGGCGCCGGCGGGCGGATATGGCGAGAATGCCGCCATTCGCCAGACCCGCGCACGCGACAATTCCATCGCCTTCGACGAGCGCGCCTGATCCGCCCGACCGGGCTTAACCATGCGCTAACCAAGTTTCGGCCATTTTCCATGGCGTTGGGCACCGGCGTCGGCCGGATTGAACGAGGGTGGGCATGGCGTTCGAAATCGAAATCGCAACGGATCCGGTAATTTCCATCGAGGCCACCAGCCTCCGGCAAAAGCTGGATCTGGCAGCGGACGCGGTAAAAGCCTGCGACCCGCTGAAGGCCATCCAGTATCTGGATGCCGTGCTGGCCGAGAAGCCCGACACGCATCAGGCACGCCTGGTCATGGCGCAGGCACTGACCCTGCTCGATGAGACCGAAGAAGCCTGCAAACATCTCGAAAAGGCATCCCGGCGCGCCGGACAGGACCTGCAGAAACAGTTCGAGGTCGCGCTCGCCTTTGCCGAATGCGGCGAGAAGAAACGCGCCGAAGAGATCTATCGCAAACTGATGCGCAAGGAGCCGCGGATCGCGTCTGCGCGGATCAACCTCGCCTCGATCCTCGACGAGCGCGGCGAAACGCAGGCCGCCGTCGATCTCGTCTCCGAAGTCATCGAGATGTTTCCCGACAATGCCGAGGCTTACAGCAATCTTGGCCGCTATCTGGCCAATGCCGCCATGTTCGACGAGTCGGAGGCCTGCTATCGACGCGCCCTGATGCTGAAGCCGGACCTGATCCAGGCCGCCGTCAATCTGGGCTCGATGCTTCAGAACGCCGGACGCACGCAAGAGGCGATCCAGCTTTATCAGCAGGCGCTGTCCGTCACGCCTCACAATGCCAAAATCCTCTGGAACCTCGCCCTCGCCCTGCTCGCCACCGGCGATATAGAGAATGGCTGGGATCTTTACGGCTACGGTTTCGAATCCGGCACGCGCACACCGCTGCGCCCCTTCCCCGGTCTCATCTGGAAAGACGAAGACCTCGCGGGCAAGACGATTTTCCTCTGGCGCGAACAGGGTTTGGGCGACGATTTCCGCTTTTCCACCGTCTATCACGACATCGTGGAGCGCGCAGGCCATGTCATCATCGAAACCGATCCGCGCGTGGTGCCGCTCTATCAGCGCACATGGCCCGGCGCGACCGTGCGGGCAGAAACGCGCCTTGCATCGGGCTTTGAAAATTACGGCGACATCGATTTCGACCTGACCGCGCCGGCCGCCATGCCGTCCATTCATCTTCGCCGCAGCCTGGACGCATTCCCGAAAAATCCGCCCCGGCTCGTCGCCTGCCCCGAAAAACGGGCCCGGGCGCGCGACTGGCTCTCTTCTCTGGGCCCGCGGCCCAAGATCGGCATCACCTGGCGCTCGGGTATCTCGAACGCGCTGCGCGATCTCTATGCCACGCAGCTTTCCGACTGGAAGCCGCTTCTGGACGACGACCGCTTCGACATTGTGAGCCTTCAATATTCGAAACCCGAGGAAGAGCTCGCCAAAGCAAGGCGTAACCTCGGCATCACGATCCACGAAATGCCCGGCCTCGACACCCATGACGACCTTGAAGGCGTGGCCGCGCTTCTGTGCGAACTCGATCTCACGGTCGGATCATGGAACGCGGCGACCGAAATGGCCGGCGCGCTGGGAGCCAACGCCCTCGTCTTCGCCCCGATCGAGAATGCCAACCAGCTCGGCACGGGCAGCCTGCCCTGGTATCCCTCCCTCACCGTTTACCCTCAGGCGCCCTTCTGGGACCGCGAGGCCCTGGTTTCCCTGTTCCGCCAGGAAGCGGCAAAGCGCCTGATCGGCTGAGCATTTCCTGCCTGCCGACCGGCAAACTTTGCCGCGGGCCGCGCATCAATTGCCGCCCACGGGGCCCTCAAAAACACTCAACCGATTGTTTTTATTGAAAAAATGGATATGGCACGGCTTGTGCGATATAGCTTGCCAGTAGTGACGCGGCGTGGAATCTGGCGCTCGGAAGCGTGAGAAGCCACAGCGGAGAAGGAAAGATCCAGATCCGTTTACGCTGAATTAAGCATTAATTCCGAGTATAGCCGCTGTGCCGTGATGATACGACGAGCCGGCAAAACCCTAGAGGTAGATGACAATGGCTGATGTGGTTCTTTCCGGAGCGATCCGCTCCAATCTGCTCAGCATGCAGAACACGCAGAAGATGCTTTCGGAGACGAACCTTCGTCTCTCGACCGGCCTGAAGGTGAATAGCGCGATCGACAACCCGACCGCCTATTTCACGGCACAGGGCCTGAACAACCGCGCCTCCGATCTGAACACCCTGCTCGATAGCATGGGGCAATCCATTCAGACGCTGAAGGCCGCCGATCAGGGCATCACATCGATCCAGAAACTTGTCGAAAGCCTGAAGGCAACGGCGAACCAGGCGCTGGAAACCAAGATCAGCGCGACCACGCTGACCGGCAAGGCGTCCACCGATGTCGTCGGCACCGGTACCACGGCGTCCGGCGCAACCAACACGCTGACCGATACGTCCCGCGGCTTCACCTCGGGTGAGACGATCACGCTCACGGTCGGCGAAAAGACTTTCGACTACGCCATTACCGCCTCGAGCGACATCAAGGCGCTTGTCGATGCGATCAACACCGATGCGGGCAGCGACCTGACGGGCGAAGGCGTCACCGCCTCCATCGAGGACGGCCAGATTCATCTGGAAGCCGCCTCGGGCCGCGCGGTCGCCGTCACGACGGACTCCGCCGACAATACCGCGCTCTCCAAACTGCTCGGCACGAAGACGTCCTCGTCCAACGGCGTGAACCGCGACAAATACGAAACGGACTTCAACAATCTGCGCGACCAGATCAAGCAGTTGGCGGACGATGCGAGCTATAAGGGCGTCAACCTGCTCAAGGGCGATATGCTGAGCGTCTTCTTCAATGAAGATCAAAGCAGCAAGATGGATATTCAGGGCGTCCAGCTGACGCCGGACGGTCTTCTGAACATCTCCACGGTTGGCGCATCGGACGGCAATCACGAGTTCGAAACCGACGCCAACATCAGTGATCTGATCAATGGCCTGAACTCCACCACGGATGTTCTGCGCCAGCAGGCCTCCACCTTCGGCGGCAATCTGGGTGTGGTGGAAATCCGCCAGGACTTCACCAAGAACCTCGTGGACACGCTGCAGACCGGCGCCTCCAACCTGACGCTGGCCGACACGAATGAAGAAGGCGCCAAGCTGCTCGCCCTTCAGACGCGCCAGCAGTTGGGCACCACGGCGCTCTCGCTGGCCAACCAGGCCGAACAGGGTGTGCTGCGCCTCTTCGGTTAACCCGAAAATTACCACGACGAAATCAGGCGGGGCCTCGTGCCCCGCTTTTTTTGTGTCCATGACTGAAATCGCAGTTCTGTTTACTGGCTCTTAAGAGGCCCGCCCCTATCGTCCATTCAGAGCTCAGGACGAGCTTTTGACGATCATTCCTAGGAAAGGAAATCTAAAATGGGTGGTATTGCTCTTTCTGCTTCGGTTCGTCAGAACCTTCTCTCCCTCCAGAACACGGCCGACATGATGGCGCAGACGTCTTCGCGTCTGTCCACCGGTAAGAAGGTCAACAGCGCTCTCGACAACCCGCAGTCGTTCTTCACGGCTCAGGGCCTGTCCAACCGCGCCTCCGACCTGACGGCTCTTCAGGACTCCACGAAGCTCGCGGTACAGACGCTGAAGTCTGCCGACCAGGGCCTCACCTCGATCCAGAAGCTGGTCGACCAGGCCAAGTCCACCGCCAACCAGGCTCTTCAGGCCAAGGCGACGGCGACGACGCTGACCTCTTCTTCGGTCACCGCGCATGACTTCAGCACGTCTGCCGGTACCAATGAAGCGCTCGACATCATCGTGGGCGGCGCGACGGCGGCCACGGTCACCATCTCGGCCAACATCACCGATGCCGGCGACCTCAAGACCGTGCTCGACACGGCTGGCGTCACGGGCCTGTCGGTCACCGACAATGGCGACGGCACGCTGGGCTTCTCGCTCGCAAGCGGCGAAGATCTCTCCTTCGGTGCGGCCGCCGCCACGTCGCTGGGCATCAACTCCGACAGCTCGACCAATGGCGAAACGGTGACGGAAGCCCGCGCGAGCTACGAGACGGACTACAACAGCCTGCGCACGCAGATCGACCAGCTGGCGACCGATGCGAGCTTCAACGGTGTCAACCTGCTCAATGGCGACAACCTGACCGTGAAGTTCAACGAGGACGGCTCGTCCAAACTCGACATCACGGGCGTGAGCTACAACTCGACGGGCCTCGGCATCAACACGGCCGACTTCTCGAGCGACGCCAAGGTTGCGAGCGCCGTGTCGGAGCTGAACGCGGCGACGAACACGCTCCGCGCTCAGTCCTCGACTTTCGGTGGCAACCTCTCGGTCGTGCAGAACCGCCAGGACTTCACGTCGAACTTGATCAACATCCTGGACTCCGGTGCCGGCGACCTGACGCTTGCCGACACCAACGAGGAAGGTGCGAACATGCTGGCCCTGCAGACCCGCCAGTCTCTGTCCACCACCTCGCTGTCGATGGCCAACCAGGCCGACCAGGCAGTGCTCTCCTTCCTCCGCTAAGGGGAGGCCGGGTACCGGTTTTAGTACGGAGTACGGTATCGAGTATTGGACGGGGGCTTCGGCCCCCGTCTTTTTTGTTGGATTTCAGCCGGCAAACCATGGGCGTATACTGCCCCGGGTGATTCGGGCAGGCAGCAATGCCGCGACCATGTTCTATCCCCTTGGGAACGGGGCCGTTCCTGCGGATAGGACACTGACTGAAAACATGTGACGTGCCCCTGGCGACGATCCCGTCGGCCAGACTTTCACGACACAGGAAGGACAGTGCGACATGGCCTTGAAGGTGGAATTGAAGCCGGGCGAGCGTTTTATTCTGGGCGACAGCGTCATCACCAATGACGACCAGCGGACCCGCCTCTTCATCGAGGGAACGACGCCGATCCTCCGCGAAAAGGACATTCTTCGGCTCGACGAGGCGGATACGCCCTGCAAGAAGATCTATCTCGTCGTGCAGATGATGTATCTCTCGCCGGACCCCCGCCAGCACCACGATATGTACTTCGATCTGGTCAAGCAGGTGCTGGAAGCCGCGCCGAGTACGCGCGCCTATATCGACGACGTGAACAGCAAAATATTAACCGGCGAAATGTATAAAGCTCTCAAGGCAGCTCGAAAGCTGATCGGGTACGAAGGGGAGCTATTGGGGAATGTCTCAAGCACATGAAGCCTACGCCGCGGCAAACCGTCGAGCAGTAAATTCCAGCGATCCACGCTCGTTCGAAGCGGAATTGCTGACCAAGGCCGCGGGCAGACTTCAACGCGCAAAGGACGCCTGGCAGGAAGGCTATTGCGACGAAGAGGACGCCCTCCTCTACAACCGCCAGATCTGGACCGTCTTTGCATCCTCGGCTGCGGAGAAGGAGCATCCCCTGCCCCATGAGATCAAACAGAACATTGCCAATCTGGCCCTGTTCATCTTCAAGCGCACAGCCGAGATCGAAGCCCAGCGCGAGCCTCGCCCGCAGCTTTTCGATCCGCTGATTTCCATCAATCGCGACATCGCCGCCGGTCTCGCCGGCCGGCCGTAATCCTTCCCCCTCACTTCCCCGAAAACGAAAAGGGCCCCGCAAAGGGCCCTTTTTTTGACCGTCGCCCGCCACGCATGACGGGCCGGTGAAATGCGTCGGGGGACTAGAGGAAGTTCACCAGCGACATTTGCGAAAGCATCGACGTCACCTGGTAGCTCGCCTGAAGCTGCGTCCGCAGCGTGGTGAGCTTGGCGCCGACTTCATATTCGTCGATGCCCATCTTGTCGCCCAGAACGCCCGAGGCGAGGCCCTGCATCTGATCGTTCCTGTCGAGCGTCTCCTGCAAGGTGGAGGCGGTCAGCCCGAGCTGCGTCACCACCCCTTCCACCGTCTCCGCCCCCGAGGGCGCGGTGATGGTTGAAACGCGCGAGGTCAGGTCCTTATAGGCCTGCTCCGCATGCGGATCGGCCTTGTCATAGGTCACCGCCGACAGCAGCGCCGCCGCCTTCACCGTATCGCGAAGCGAGGTCTGGTTGGCCTGTGCGCCATATTTGATGATGCGGTCGTCGTCGATCACCGCGGTCATGTTCGCGCCCGGCTCAAGCGTCAGATCGCCCTTGTACCAGAACACCGTATCGTCGCTCGTCGCATCGCGCAGGCCCGTCGCCGTGTCGAAAGGCGGCCCGTCCACACGTTGCGGCGGATGGCTGCCGTCGAAATCGAAGAACTCGTTGGCGGCCTGCACCGAGGAGGCCGCGCGCAGGCTCGTCGCCGCTTCCGTCTTGAGCGAGGCGGAGAGCGCGGCCTGAAAATTCGTCGCCGTATCCGCGGCGCTCGCGCCGATCGTGAACTCTCCCTCCGCCGGCGGATCGTCCGTCGTCGCCGTCAGCGTGACGCGCGTCGTCGTGCCGTCCGGCAGGTCGAAATCCATGCTGATCGTATCGCCGCCCGACGGCTGGCTCGCGCCGAACTGAACGCTCATCGACGCCGGTGTGCCCGTCGGCCCCGTCACCGTGGCGTTGGCGAGACTGGAAGAGACGCCGGTCATCTTGAAACCGAAAATGCCCGTCTGCTCGCCCACCGTCACCGTGTCGGCCGCGGGCGAGGTCACGTCGAGACGCCCAAGACCGTTCGCCCCCATATCCGCCTGGCGGCGTTCGTCGACAAATTGCGTCAGGCCCGCATGGCTCGCATCGCCATTGAGCATCGCATCGGGCAGTTCCACCGGCTTTTTCTGCGTCGCAGACCCGGCGAAAAGATAGCGGTCCTCGACATTGAGGTTCAGCAGATTAACCAGCTCGTCGAGATTCATGCCCGCCGAAAGCTGCCCGCTGTTCTGCGTCCCGCTCACCATGTCGAACTCGGTGGTGGCGCCCGTCAGCCGCAGGCCGGACGAAATATCGGAAACCCGCGTCAGCGAGTCCGCCATGGACTTCACCCGAAGCGAGGTCAGGTTGATCGTATCGTTGTAGGATCCCAGATTGCGCATCTGGCTCTGCAGGGACAGCACGACATTCTTGTCGGTCCCCAGCCCGCCATAGCTGTCCGAGATCACGCCGGAACTCAGCTGCTGCTGGAGCGTGGTGAACTCCGAGCGCATCTTGTTGATCGAGGTCTGCAGATTAAGCGACTGGGAAAGCGTGGAAATATGCATGTTCGTTACCTGCCGATGCTCATAAGCACGTCGAAAAGCTGGGAGACCGTGGTCATCACCCGCGCATTCGCCGAATAGGCGTTTTGCAGCACGAGAAGACTGGAAAGTTCGTTATCCACATTGACGCCCGTCTCGCTGTCGAAGCGGTCCTGAAGCGATTGCGACACGACCTCCTGGGAGGCAAGGTCGTTCTTCGCGTTGGAAGCCTGGGTCGACTGATAGGAGACGACACGCTGCGCAAAGGAGGCGAGAGACCCCGTATAGGGAGAACTCGTGCCGCCGATCCCCGTGGACGGCGAAAACGCCCTGCCCGCCTGCGTCAGCCGGTTGTAGAGATCGACCGGCCGGGAGGAGTCGCCCGCCGAATTCGTGCCGCCCACTGTCTGATAGGTCACCAGCAGCGAGTCGTCGGCCACGACGTCGGGATTGATCGTAATGCGCGCGGCGAAGCCCGTCTTCTGGTCGACCGCGCCTTGCGCATTCGTGAAGAGCTCGCCCTGCCCGCCATCGACGAACAGCGCAAGCCCGGTGCCGCTATCCGTCAACGAGGTCGGCGTCACCGTAGCACTCAGCGAATTGATATTTGAAGTGCCCACCGCACCGTCGTCCAGAATGCGGATCGTATTGCCCGACGGGTTCGACACCTGCACCGCGGCGGGCAGCGCCGCCTGCATGTCGGCGACGATACCCGCCATGGGCTGGTTGAAATCGATCCCCACCACCGTGTCGCCGGTCTGCGCCGTATCCGTATCGGAAAGCGGCAGCGCGGACGCATCGTCCACCCGGACGAAGGTCACCGTCTGGCTCGTCCCGCCGACATCATAGGTCAGGCTGATCGAATTGCCGTCCTGAAGCGCGCTCGTATCGAGGTCGAAACCGGTCGCCGCACCGCTGGTCGCAGCTGCGCCGTCGACCTTTTCCTGCGACATGGAGAGCGCGAGCTGGCTGGCGATTTCGTCGAGCTGGTTCTGCGCTTCGGGCAGAATCTTGTCGCGCAGTTCCAGATAGCCGCCGATGGACCCGCCCTTGAATGCCCCTGCCGCCACCAGGTCGACCTTGGTCGACCCGGAAACGAGGCTGACCGTCCCCACCGTGCGCTTGGCCGGATCGGTATCATAGACGGATGAGGCGTTGATCTGCGTGTGCTGGTCGAAGCTGAGGTCCGCCGGCGTCTTGTCCAGCAGCAACTGTCCGCCGCCGGTGAACACCGTCACCGTGCCGTCGTCGCGCTCATTGACCTTGATGTCCATGAGCTTCGACAATTCGTTGATCGCCAGGTCGCGCTGGTCCTGCAGGTCGGCGGCGGAAAGCGAACTGCCCACGCGCTGCGAAATCTGCTGGTTGAGATTGGCGACCTTTTTCAGCAGCGTATTGGCCTGCGCAATGCCGTCGGAGATATTCTGCTCCGCCTCCAGCCGCAGGTCCTGCACCGTCTTGGACATGCTGTTGAGATCGGTCGCGACGTGCTTGGCCTGATTGAGAAAGGTCAGCCGGGCGGCGGAATCTTCCGGGCTCGTGATGAGATCGGAAAGCCGGGCGGCCAGCTTGTCGATCGACGCCGAGATGGACGTCTCGGACTCCGGCGAGCCGAACATCCGGTCGAGACGCGACAGCATGTCCGATTTGGCCGTCAGCGCGGAGGTTGCCGCACTCTCCGTCCGGATCTGCTGCTGCAGAAAGGCATCGACATGACGCTGCGCGGCCAGCCTCGTCACGCCGCGGCTTTCGCCCGCGACGATCAGATTGGTCTGATCGATGGATTTGGCCGTATAGCCGACCGTATTGGCGTTCGCGATATTGCGCGACGTCACATCGATGCCGGCCTGGCTGGCGGCGAGGCCGCTGCGCGCGGCGTTGAGCGCCTGTGTAAGGCTCATATCCTGTTGCCCTTAATGCTGGGACCCGGCATGAAGCGCCTTAGCGCTTCATGTTCAGCGTTTCCTGCGTGAGCTGGTCGACGGCGGTAATGATGCGCGATCCCGCCGTATAGGCCTGCTGCGTCGTGATCAGCTTGGCGAACTCGTCCGCCAGGTCGACATTCGAGGCTTCGAGCGAAGAACCGACCACCTCGGCGCCCTTCGTCAGGAACGCCTCGCCCGATTCCTGCGTGGCCTCGAAGGCTGTGCCGTCGACCTTGTTGAGCGCGTTCGCATTGCCGAAATTCGCCAGCGATACCTCGGCCAGATCCACCGTCTTGCCGTTGGAATAGGTGCCGGTGATACGGCCATTGTCGCCCACCGCGATCCCCACCAGCGAACCGGACGGATAGCCGGTCTGGTCGAGATTGTTGACCGACACCGTGCCGTTGCCCTCATCCCACTGCGTGATGCTCGCAGCGCCGTGATCGATCGTCACGTCGCCCAGACTGACGCCATTGACCGCCATGCCCGTAACGGTGACGGAATTGACCGGCGGGGCCATCTGGCCGTCGGTGAAATTGTAGTCCTGGCCGACATTGGTCCATTTGGTGGCAGCGCCGGTCGCGCTGTCATCGCTCTTGTAGAAGAGCTGCCACTGGTCGCCGCCGCCTGCCTCATTGTCCACCTTCGCCCAGCGAAGCTGCACGCTGATCGGCTGGCCGAGCGTGTCATAGGCCGTCACCGCCCCGCCAGACAGGCTGCGGTCGAGAAAGGCCGTTTCCTGGTTGGCCGGCACGACCGAAAGATCCGCCGTGCCCAGATCGCCCGGCGTCAGCAATTCGCTGTTGGCGATATCCGGGTCCGCCACCGCCGTCTTCGGATAGGACGGCAGGTTCGCCTCATAGGAAATCACATCCGTGGGCCGCGCCTTGAGGAAGTCGCGGCTGATCTGGATCAGGCCCGGCGTGTCGCCGACGGGATTGCCGGTGTCCGGATCGACCATCAGGCCCTGAAGCGAATAGCCCGACTGGTTCGTCAGATAGCCGTATTTGTCGAGCGAGAAGTCGCCGCGCCGCGTGTAATAGTCGACCTCGTCATAGACCGGCTTGCCGTCCACGGTCGCGACCGGCGAAGACACGATGAAATAGCCGCTGCCATTGATCGCCATATGGGTCTTGGTCGCGGAGGCATCGATCGAGCCCTGCACCGTATTGGTGTAGCTCGGCTTTGCCATCACCGCGCCCGGCAGATGGTTCCGGCTGGTCGAAGCGGTCACGATGTCTTCGAAGCTCGTTTCCGTACGCTTGAAGCCCGTCGTCTGGGAATTGGCGATATTGTCGGAAATATTGCCCAGCGCGCTGGACTGCGCGCGGATGCCGGTAACGGCGGTGGTCATCGTCCCGTAGAAACTCATGGCCTGTCTCCATGCTTGATGTCCCGGACCTCTTGCCGCGGGACTTGGCTTGGCACCTCAGGAGCAAGAACAGGACCACGCCCTATAATTCAATAATTTCAATGACTTGTGGAATTCCCGGCACCGCCCGCCGCCCCCTTTGCCCGGCACTCTGTGCCCGCCGCCCGGCAGTATTTGCCGTGCGGGGGCCCCGATCTCGGCCATATATGGCTTTTCCTTGAACGCAGGCAGCCGACGCCCTAGTTTCGTCGCGTCCAGACATTGCTAAACAAACCTATAGTGCCGAGGGAGATCACTAGTCGCATGAAGTTCGAGGGAACAAAGAATTACGTCGCCACCGAAGACCTTCGCGTGGCGGTCAATGCCGCGATCACGCTTGAGCGCCCGCTGCTGGTGAAGGGCGAGCCCGGCACCGGCAAGACGGTGCTGGCCGAGGAAATCGCCAAGGCGCTGGATGCCGAGCTCATCACCTGGCACATCAAGTCCACCACCAAGGCGCATCAGGGCCTTTATGAGTATGACGCGGTGTCCCGCCTGCGCGACAGCCAGCTCGGCGACGAGCGCGTGCACGACATCCGCAACTACATCGCCAAGGGCAAGCTCTGGGAAGCCTTCGAGCGCGAGAAGCGCCCGATCCTGCTGATCGACGAGATCGACAAGGCCGATATCGAATTCCCGAACGACCTGCTGCAGGAACTCGACCGGATGGAGTTCTACGTCTACGAGACGAACGAAACCATCAAGGCCGCCCAGCGCCCCATCGTCATCATCACCTCCAACAATGAGAAGGAACTGCCGGACGCCTTCCTGCGCCGCTGCTTCTTCCATTACATCAAGTTCCCGGACGACGAGACGATGCAGGCCATCATCGACGTCCATTTCCCGGGCCTGAAGGGCCAGCTCGTCAAGGAAGCGCTGTCGATCTTCTACGAGATCCGCGAAGTGCCGGGCCTGAAGAAAAAGCCCTCCACGTCTGAACTTCTGGACTGGCTGAAGCTTCTCCTGTCCGAGGACATCTCGCCGGAGACGCTGCGCGAGAAGGACCCGTCCAAGCTCATCCCGCCGCTCCATGGCGCACTGTTGAAGAACGAGCAGGACGTCCACCTCTTCGAACGCCTCGCCTTCCTCGCCCGGCGCGAACGGAACTAGGCTCTGCGTTCAGCAACTGCTTGATGGAAGCCGGATCGGGGAAACCCGCTCCGGCTTTTTTCATTCCGGCTTGGCAATCAGCGGCTCGCTGCCCAGGAAATCGCCAAGGTCCTCCGCCCGCTCGCGCGCCATATCCGTCTCGCAGCCTTCCTTGATCGCCACATACATCGTGCCCTGCGTCATGTCGAAACGGTCGCAGCGCACCTTGCGATAGGCCTCGAAGCTCGCCGCCGATTGTTCGAGCCATTTGTCGATTTCGGGTGAGCCCAGCGCCCGCACCTTATCCGTGCGCGCGGCGACCTCGGCCATCCAGTAGCCCGCCGCCTCGCCCTGGCATTCATTCATGGCGGATTGCGTCCAGCCCCGCCCTTCGGCGCACGCCTCGAAGAATTTGTCGGTGCAATAGGAAGTCGCCCCTTTGAGCGGCGCCCCGTCGGCCTTTTCCTGCATGGCAGCCGCGTCATAGGAGGCCAGACAGCCCTCAATGGCCTGCGCCGCCGGATCGCCCGCATCCGCCGAAAACCCCGGCCCGGCGGCCAGAACAAGCAGCATCGGCAAAAAGGTCAGGAAACGCCCCATTTCCGCTACCCCTATTCCCTGCGGTCTCGCCCCTTCAAACCGGGGCGCATGAGGGTTAGATTAGCGCAACTTCGATATTTCTGAATACCGCCCCGGGAGGGCCCGCACCGAATGTTCGTCAATTTCTTCCAGGAACTCCGCACCAACAATGTGCCGGTCAGCCTGCGCGAATATCTCACCCTGCTCGAAGCGCTGGACGCGCATGTCATCGAGCAGAATGTGGAGGATTTCTATTTCCTCTCCCGCTCCGCGCTGGTGAAGGACGAACGCAATCTCGACAAGTTCGACCGCGTCTTCTCCCATGTCTTCAAGGGCCTCGACATGATGAGCGAGGCCGACCTCGCCGAAATCCCGGAGGAATGGCTGCGCTCGCTGACCGAGAAATTCCTCACCGAGGAAGAGAAAGCTGAGATCGAGGCGCTGGGCGGCTGGGAAAAGATCATGGAGGAACTGCAAAAGCGCCTCGAGGAACAGGACGAGCGCCACGAAGGCGGCAACAAGTGGATCGGCACGGGCGGCACCTCCCCCTTCGGCGCCAATGGCTACAATCCCGAAGGCGTGCGCATCGGCCAGAAGGAAGGCCGCCACGGCAAGGCCGTGAAGGTCTGGGACAAGCGCGAATACAAGAACCTCGACGATCAGGTCGAACTCGGCACGCGCAACATCAAGGTGGCGCTGCGCCGCCTGCGCCGCTTCGCCCGCGACGGCGCGCCGACCGAACTCGATCTAGACGATACGATCCGCTCCACTGCGCAGAACGGCTATCTCGACATCAAGATGGTCCCGGAACGCCGCAACAAGATCAACGTGCTGATCTTCTTCGATATCGGCGGCTCCATGGACAGCCATATCAAGCTCTGCGAGGAGCTGTTTTCCGCCGCACGGACGGAATTCAAGAACATGGAATATTTCTACTTCCACAACTGCCTTTACGAAGGCGTGTGGAAGGACAATCGCCGCCGCCATACCGAGAAGATGGATACCTGGGACGTGCTCCACAAATATCCGTCCGACTACAAGGTCATCTTCGTCGGCGACGCCACCATGAGCCCCTATGAGATCACCTATGCGGGCGGCTCCGTGGAACACTGGAACGAAGAGCCCGGCGGCATCTGGCTCGAGCGCGTCAACCAGATCTACGAAAACTGTGTCTGGCTGAACCCCGTCGCCGAGCGCCACTGGGAATACACGCCTTCGCTCCAGATCGTGAAACAGATCATGGCCGAGCGCATGTTCCCGCTGACGCTGGAAGGCCTCGACGGCGCCATGCGCGAACTCTCGCGCTAAACGTAAAGAGCGCGAACTCTCGCGCTAAACGTAAAGAGCGCGAACTCTCGCGCTAAACGCGACTTCTGCCCCGCCCTTGCCACCTTGACCCCGTCTCGCATCGCGTTTCCGGGAGGCTATTGACGCCCGCCCTTTCATGTAACTATAAAAGTTGCATGAAATCCAACAGCCAATTGTCCCTCACCCTTCATCTCCTGCTGCACATCGCGGATATGGAGGAGCCCGTCACCTCCGGGCTGCTCGCCTCGGCGATGAACACCAATCCCGTCGTGATCCGCCGCCTGATGGGAGGACTTCGCGAACACGGCATCGTGCAATCGAGGAAGGGACATCACGGCGGCTGGACCCTCTCCCGCCCTCTGGCGGAGCTGACGCTGCGCGACGTCTATCTCGCGCTCGGCGGCGGCCCCCTGCTCTCCCTCACTCACCGGACGCAGAACCCGGACTGCCTCATCGAGCAGGCCGTCAACGAAACGCTCGACGGCGCATTTCGCGACGCCGAAGCCCTGCTCCTTGCCCGTTTCGCAGATCTTTCCCTCGCCGCCCTGCAATCGCGCATACACGCGGCGATCCACGGCTCCGCGCATCTCTGTGCCTGAAAGGAAAACCGAACCGTGAACCAGTTCCTGAAATCCTTCGAGGACCCTGAAGCCGTGGCGCGCTATACCGACGGCCCCATGCGCTTCGTGCCGGGCCTTACGGATATGCACCGCATGACGGCGATCCTGCTGGCCGAACGCGCCCCGCAGGACGCGCGCATTCTGGTGCTCGGCGCCGGCGGCGGTATGGAACTGAAAGCGCTCGCCGAAGCCCAACCCGGCTGGACCTTCGACGGCGTGGACCCCGCCCCGGAAATGCTGAAACTCGCCGCCCGCACCCTCGGACCGCTGGCCGGTCGTGTGGACCTGCATGAGGGCTACATCGACGATGCGCCGGAAGGTCCCTTCGACGCCGCAGTATGCCTCCTGACCCTGCATTTTCTGGAACGCGAAGAACGCGAGCGCACCGTAGCGGAAATCCACCGCCGCCTCGCACCCGGCGCCCCTTTTGTGGCGGTCCACGCCAGCTTTCCGCAAAGCGCCGCCGAACGGGCGCTCTGGCTGTCGCGCTATGCGGCCTTCGCCGTCGCCTCCGGCGTCGAACCCGCCATCGCCGAAAACGCCCGCGCCGCCGTCGATGCCAGCCTGCCTGCCATCGAGCCGGAGGACGACGAGGCGATTTTCCGCACCGCCGGTTTCTCGGATGTCAGCCAGTTCTATGCGGCCTTCACCTGGCGCGGCTGGGTCGCCTACGCCTGAGGGCGGCGCAAAGAAGGCTCTGCGCTAGCCGTGTTTCGTATCCGACACGATCTCGCCATCCACGAGATGCACATTGCGCATCGCCGCTTCCGCGAAGGCGGGCTCATGCGTCACGGCGATGATTGTGCGCCCCTCCTCCTCCGCCAGCCGCCGGAAGATATCACGCACCACCTCGCTGTTCTTCGTATCGAGATTGCCGGTGGGCTCGTCCGCCAGAATGATATGCGGATCGTTGCCGAGCGACCGCGCAATCGCCACGCGCTGGCGCTGGCCGCCCGAAAGCTGGTCCGGCATCTTCTCCGCCTGATCGGCGATCCCCAGCCGGTCGAGCAGCGCCAGACTGCGCTCCATCAGCTCCTTTTCGTTCAGCCGCCCGAGCCGCCGCATGGGCAGCGCCACATTATGCAGCACGCTGAATTCCGGCAGCAGGAAATGAAACTGGAAGACGAAGCCGAGCCGCGACAGCCGCAGCGCCGCCAGCTCGTTCGACGAAAGCCCCGCCGTCGTCTGTCCGCCGATCAGCACCTCGCCTTCGCTCGGCACGTCCAGCAGCCCGAGCAGATAGAGCAGAGAGGATTTGCCGGAGCCGGACGGCCCGGTGATCGTGACGAACTCGCCGCTCTCCACTTTCAGATTGATATCGTGAACGAGCCGCACCGGCACGGCGAGATCGAGAATGCGCGTCACGTTGCGCGCCTCGACGAGAACACCTTCCTGGAGCCTTGCCGCCCCCATCACACCGCCCCCCGGATGATGTCCACCGGCTGCACCTGCGCCGCCTTGCGCGCCGGGATCCAGGCAGCGCCGATCGCTGCGATCAGCGAGAAAGCACCGCCGACCGCCCATTGAAAGATGCCCCAGTCGAGGACGAAGCCCTGCCGGTCCGCCATGCCCGGCACGTTGAACTTCACTTGTCCCAGAATACCCAGCAAGCCCCAGCCGATGGCCCACCCCATCAGCATACCGAGCACGCCGACAAGAAAACCCTGCATCAGAAAGATGTACTGGATATCGGCCTCACGAAATCCCATCGACATCAGGATGGCAATGTCGCGGCGCTTCTCCAGCACCACCGTGGAGATGATGTTGAAGATGCCGAAGGAGGCCACGATCATGATCGCCGACACGATGGAATACATGATCGCGTTACGGATGATGAAGAGACCGAGAATGTCCCGGTTCACTTCCTGCCAGCTTTCCGAGCGATAGCCCCAGCGCGCTTCCAGCCCCGCGGCGATGGCTTCCGCCTGGTTCGGATCGGGCACCTTGATGCGGAGCTGGTTGGCGATGAAGGGCTTGTCGAGCAGCACCTGCGCATCCTTGAGCAGCATGTAGATCTGCCCCTCGTCGAGCAGCAGATTGCCGGTGTGGAAGATCCCCACCACCTTCATACGTTTCACGAGCCCCGCCGGAGACACCACCGTCGCGAGATCGCCGAGCTTCAGGCTCAGCCGTGTCGACATGCCCGAGCCGATCACGATCCCGTCGGAGGCGGTGCGCAGCCGCTCGAGGCTTCCCTCCCTCATATCCTCGGCAACCTTGGTCAGCAGTTTTTCCTTGGACGGATCGATACCGATCAGCGAGGCGCTCACATCCTTGTTCGCATAGCGCACGATGGCCTGTCCCGTCAGCGCGGCTTCGGCGATATAGCCCGGCCGCTTCGACAGCTCCTCCACCTTCTCGCCATAGTTCTTGATGCCGCGCAGATATTCCCGCGGCTTGACGTTTTCCAGCTTCACCGCCGCCTTGGGAAACCGGATGAAGACCGGCTGCTTGGCAGGGTGGCGGAACTCGTCCTTGACGGTGATATGCGGCGAGCTGTTCACCAGCCGGTCCACGAAATCCTTTTCCGAGCCGGACATGATGCTGGAGACGCCGATAAAGAAGCCCACGCCCAGCGCCACGCCCAGCACCGACACGACGGTCTGCCGGCGCCGATGGGTCAGCTGCGCAGCCGCGATGGAAAAGGCGACACGCCAGAACATGGGGGCCCTAGTCCTTTTCGGCCGGGGCCGCCTGCACACGCTGCCCCTCTTCAAGACCGGACGGCGGGTTCGCGATAACCTCGGCTGTGTCGTCGAGACCGCTTTTGATCTCCGCCATTTCCTCGCCCACCGTGCCGAGTGTCACATCGGCAAGATGCGCCCGGCCATCCTTGAACACCCAGACCCCCGCGCCCGATATCGCCGTAACGGGCACAAGCAGCGCATCCTTGCGCTCATCGACGACGATATTGATTTCCGTCGTCATGCCGGAAAGCAGCGGCGTGTCGGACGGCAGCGAAATATAGACGCGATAGGTCCGCGCCACCGGGTCGCCATGCGGCGTGATCCGGCTCACCCTGCCCTTCAGCGCCTGGCCGGAAAACGCATCTGCGCGAATGAGCGCGGCCTGCCCCGGCTTGATGCGCGGAATGTCTTCCTCATCGACCTCGGCGTTGATTTCCAGCGAAGAGGGATCACCGATCAGGAAAAGATTCTGGTTGGCGCCCACCATGTCGCCGGGCTTGATCTGCTTCACCGAACGCAGAACTTCGCCTGTGAGCGGCGCCAGAATGAAATGTTCGTCGAGCCTTGCCTTGGCGCCCTCGACGGCGCTTTCGGCGGCCTGCGACACGCTCACCGCCTGATCGAGCGCCGCTTTGGAAACATGACCGCCCTTGAAGAGGCGCCTGGCGCGTGAAAGATCGGAGCGGGCAAGATCGAGCTTCGCCCGCGCTTCCTGAAGCTGTGAAATGACCTCACGGGCGTCGAGAACGGCGAGCACCTGCCCCTCGCTCACCTTTTCTCCCTCGCGCACCGGCACATCGGTCACACGGCCGATGACCTTGGACCCGACATAGGCGTAACGAACGGATTCGACCGTCCCCGTCGCATAGACCGCTTCCACCGCCTCGCCGCGATGCGGCTTTACCGTCTGTACACTCGCCGGGCTGAAAATCAGGAAAAGGCCGCCCGCAAGGACACCCAGCAATATCAGCCCACCGACCCAGAGGAATTTTCTGGACATTCGCAACCCGCTCTCATGACGCCATACCCGCGCTGCCCCTTATATCAGAAACAGCCGCTAAATGGCGTCCCCGGGGTTGACCTATCGTCGCATTGGAGGCCGCAATAGGGACATGGAAAACATGGAAAGAATGAAGGAGTCGCCCCGGCGTCGACGGCTGACACGGGCCTTTGCCTGGCTCGATCTCGCAATCACCCTGCCCCTTGCCATTCCCTTTGTCGGAGAATGGGTCATCACGCTCCTCTATCGGCTGGATTATGCGATAGGCTGGTTTACCGGTTTTCCGGTTCTGAACCCCATTTCGATGCTGTTTATCCATGTCACCGGCCTGCTCGGGGTCGTCTGGGCGCTTGCCAGGCTCCACGATCCGAGCGAGTTCAACGCGCGGATCGATTCGCTGGGCCGTTTGGCCGTATCGGTTCTGATCCTGTTCGCGCTCTATCAGGGCGCCACGCCCGCTATCGGTCTTTTTCTCGTCACGGAGCTTTCCGGCGTGATCGTCGAGAAGATATGGCGCCCGAAGAACAGCAACGAACTCGCCTTCAGCAGATACAACGGCAGGATCCGCTAGACAGAAGATGCAATGTTGCCAGCACTCCTGGCCCCGTAAATATAAAAAAGAATACGTGGCGGAATAAAATCGCGCCCACATAATGCGCCTATTATTCAAGCATAATTATCTCATCACTCCCCAGCACGGAATAAATATCCATCTCTGGAAATTGACACCCAAAAGGGTGATTTTTTCTTTAGGCAATCCAGATAAGGATTAGACCGTAACTTATTGATCCATTCTGACACGTTTGCGGATGGGGGGATCGTGGAAGGTACGGTGATCGCTTACAGACGCGGAAATCCAGGCGACGAAGAAGTGCCCACCCCACGCCCGGAGAGCGAGTTGGCACAACTTCTTCGCGAAAAATATGGCCTGACGAACAAGGAAACGGAGATCGCGATCCGGCTGATCCAGAACGAACGTCAGGCAGCGGTCGTCGAAGAACTGAACATCTCGCAGAACACCCTCAAGACGCATCGCCGACGCATTTATGAAAAGTTGGGAGTGTTGCGGCAGATCGATCTCGTAGCCGAAGGGCACCGGCTATGGACTCAGGCCCGCAAGAACTACGGTCAGGGATAAAATATGGATGGTGGGAATGGAAATGGGACTCGCACGCAACCGGCGCAACTTCATGACGGAGCAGGTCCAGCGTGATGCCGAATTGGAATCTCTGCTCCACTCGCTGACCTATGAAATAGATCGCCAACGCTTGATGATAAGAGCCTTGGCCTATGGCGCGATAGGATCGGCGGTTATCAGCTTTCTGCTCGGTGCACTGACGAGTTCGATGGTGACATAACGCCGCTCGGTGCTCGGCACCCAATGCCCGGCGCTCAGTGAAAATCGCGGCTATTGGGAAGCAAACGCGCCGTTCGCCCTCTGATGGAACTCTCGTCCATGCCGTAGAGCAGCCCCAGCTCATCCGTCAGGTCGGTCAGCTCGTCGGCCACCACATGGATAACGCGCCCTTCCTTCTGCACACGGCCGCGCACCATCATCAGCCGCGAGGTCAGCACGATCCGGCGATAGGTCTCGAACACCCGGGGCCAGATCACGAGATTGGCAATCCCCGTTTCATCCTCTAGCGTCGCAAAGATCACGCCGCTCGCCGTGCCGGGCCGCTGCCGCGCCAGCACGATCCCCGCCACGCTCACGCGCTTCCGGTCGTCGATATGCTGAAGCCGTTCATTCGCCGCCACGCCCCGCGCGGCAAGGCGCGAGCGCAGGAATGAAACCGGATGCGCCTTCAGCGACAGGCGCAGCGTCGAATAATCCAGCGCGACATGTTCGCCCAGCGGCATGGGCGGCAGCGCCGTTTCCTCTTCCGTCTGGAAACCGCCCTCCTCCATCGCGGCGAAAAGAGGTAGCGCCGCCGGCATCTTGCCGTTCTGTCCGCCGCCATATCCGCTCTTATGTCCGCCTCCGTAACCGCCGAGCCCCCGCACAGCCCAGAGCGCAGCACGCCTGTCGAGCCCGAGGGAACGGAAAGCATCCGCATCCGCCAGCCGTTCCACCACGCGCGGCGCCAGCCCCGTTGCGAGCCACATATGCCGGACGCTGTCGAACCCCTTGCCCCGCCGCGCCTCGACGGTTTCGCCATCGCCCGCATGGAACCCCTTCACCTGGCGGAGGCCCAGCCGTACCGCGCACCGGTTGCCGGGCAGCTTTGCCTCTTCGGCCTTGTCGAGCGGTTCAAGCGTGCAGTCCCAATTGCTGAAATTCACATCGACCGCGCGCATCTCCGCTCCATGTTCGCGCGCATCGCGCACGAGCTGGGCGGGCGCATAAAAGCCCATGGGCTGCGAGTTCAAAATCGCCGCGCAGAAAACATCCGGGTAGTAATATTTGAGCCAGGCCGACACATAGGCGAGCAGCGCGAAACTCGCCGCATGGCTTTCGGGAAAGCCGTAATCGGCAAATCCCTCGATCTGCTTGAAACAGCGCTCGGCGAAATCGGTCTCGTACCCGTTTGCCTCCATGCCGGCGATGAACTTTTCGCGGTAATGGCCGATCGTGCCCGTCTTGCGGAAAGTCGCCATGGCCCGGCGCAGCAAATCGGCTTCCTGCGGGCTGAACCCCGCCGCGACGATGGCCATCTTCATCGCCTGCTCCTGAAAGAGCGGCACGCCATAGGTCTTGCCCAGCACCTCGCGCAGCGCGTCGGAGGGGAACTCGACCGGCTCCTTGCCGTGGCGGCGACGCAGATAGGGATGCACCATGTCGCCCTGAATGGGACCGGGGCGGACAATCGCCACCTCCACCACGAGGTCGTAGAACTTTCGCGGCCTGAGCCGTGGCAGCATGGTCATCTGCGCCCGGCTTTCCACCTGGAAGACGCCGACGGAATCCGCCTCGCACAGCATGTCATAGACGCGGGCATCGTCATGCGGCACATCGGCCAGCCCCATCGTCACGCCGTAATGCGCCTCGAGCAGCTCGAAGGCCCGGCGGATGCAGCTCAGCATGCCCAGCGCCAGCACATCGATCTTCAATATGCCGAGCGTATCGAGATCGTCCTTGTCCCATTCCACGATGGTGCGGTCTTCCATCGCCGCGTTCTGGATCGGCACCACCTCGCTAAGCGCCCCGCGCGTGATGACGAACCCGCCCACATGCTGCGAAAGGTGACGTGGAAAACCGATCAGCTCGCCCGACAGCGCCAGCACCTGTTGCAGCCGCCCATCCGTCGGATCGAGCCCGGCTTCCGCCGCGCGCTCATGCGAAACGCCTTTCGAGCTCGATCCCCAGCCGGACTTCGCCAGCGCCGCCACCACATCCTCCGACAGACCGAACGCCTTGCCCACTTCGCGCACCGCGCTGCGCGAACGATAGGTGATGACGGTCGCCGCCAGCCCGGCGCGATGGCGTCCGTATTTTTCATAGATGTACTGGATCACCTCTTCGCGCCGCTCATGCTCGAAATCGACATCGATATCGGGCGGCTCCTTACGTTCCAGAGAAATGAAACGCTCGAACAGAAGATCGATCTGCGTCGGGTCCACCGAGGTGATGCCGAGACAGTAGCAAACGGCGGAGTTGGCGGCCGATCCCCGTCCCTGGCAGAGAATGCCCTGCTCGCGCGCATAACGAACGATGTCATAGACGGTCAGGAAATAAGGCGCATAGCGCATCTCCCCGATGAGCTGAAGCTCATGGCGCAATGTCTGCCGGAGCTTTTCATCGCAGCCTTGCGGATAGCGTTCCTCAAGCCCTTCCCATGTCAGCCGCTCCAGCAGTTCCTGCGGCGTCTCCGTCGCGGAGAAGGTGTCGTCAGGATATTCATAGGCCAGCTCGTCGAGCGAGAAACCGCAGCGCGCCACGATCTCATCCGGCGCCTCCACCGCCCCCGGCAGGTGGCCAAGCAACCGGTGCATCTCGTCCGCCGGTTTCAGATGCCGCTCCGCATTGGCTTCCAGCAGATAGCCCGCCTCGTCCAGCGTCACATGCTCGCGAATGCAGGTGAGCACGTCCTGCAGGGGCTTGCGTTCAGCCGCGTGATAAAGCACGTCATTCGTCGCCATCAGCGGCGCGCCCGCCTCGCGCGCCAGCGCCGCAAGCCGTGCCTGCCGCCGCCCGTCGTCTCCCGCATAGGCAGGCGAAATGCCGAGCCAGACCGACCCCGGAAACGCATCGGACAGCACGCGCAGATTGTCCCGGAACGCCGCGCCCGGCTTTGCCGGCGGCATGGCGATGAAACAGAACCCCTCGCCATGCGCCAGCACATCGTCCATCACGAGATGGCATTCCCCCTTGGGCGCGCGCCGATTGCCCAGCGTCAGCAGCGTCGTCAGCCGCGCATAGGCGGCGCGGTCCTGCGGATAGGCAATCGCCTCGAACCCGTCCGTCAGCATGAGCCTTGCCCCGACAAGCAGCCGCATCCCATGCGCCTTCGCCGAGGCATGCGCGCGCACCACGCCTGCCAGCGTGTTCCGGTCGGCAACCCCGATCGCATCGAGCCCCAGCGCCCTGGCCTGCAACACCAGCTCGTCGGCATGCGAGCCCCCGCGCAGGAAACTGAAATTGCTGGTAACGGCAAGCTCCGCGAAACCGCTCATGCAAACACCCCGTGCAGATACCAGCGCGGCGCGTCCTCGTCGCGCATGTAAAGCCCGTCGCGGTAAAGCCAGAAGCGGCGGCCCTCCCCGTCTTCCACCCGGTAATAATCGCGCGTGCGCCCGCCCCCCTTGTCGCGGCGCCACCATTCCGGTGCGATGCGCTCCGGTCCTTCCGCCCGCGCGACCCGATAGGTCATGCGCCGCCAGCGAAAGATACGCGGCGGCCCTTCCGGCACTTCGGCCACCACCTCCACCGGCTCCGCCGCGCGCAGCAGCCTCAAGGGCCGCGACACGCCCTCCGGCAGATGCGCCGTCTCGCGCGCCCATCCCTCAAACGCGGGCGACACGCCCCGCATGGCGGGCACGGATGCGACGGCGCGTTCTGGAATATGGCTCGCCCGCGGCTCCGCCCGCGCGATGCGCCCCGGCCCCAGCCGGTTGCCCAGACGGTCGATCAGCATGGCAAGGTCATGCGCCTGAGCCCCCTCGCCCGTCAGCCCCTCCTGCGACGGCGCAAGATCGTCCACCGCCAGACAGGCAAGGCTCATCGCCTCGATGCCGAAGCCTGCATCGAAATCCTCCCCCGCCCCGTCGAGCTTTTCGCGAAACAGCCGCGCCACATGTCGCGTCTCATGGCTGGGCGCGCTCGTCCCCGCATGAAGCTCGCGCACCTCGCCATCGACGCGATAGAGAGACAGCCGCAACCGCCGCGCACCCTTGTGCTCCCCGGCCAGCAGCGAACAAAGATCGCCCGCCAGCCGCATCACCGCCTCTTCCACATGCTCCAGCCGCGCAATCGGTTCGGCGAAATGAAGCCGCGTGCGAAACGGCACATGCGGCAGCGAGGGCGAGATCGGTTCGGGCGCATAGCCCAGCGCCTCGTCGAGCCGCCGCGCAAGCAGGGGGCCGAACCGCGCCGTCAGCGGCCCGCGCGGCTTGTCATAGAGATCGCCCACACGCTTGAGCCCCAGCCGGACGAGCCCGTCTGCCACATTGGACGGCAGCCGCAGGGCCGCGACCGGCAGGGCCGCCAATGCCTGTCGCTCGCCGCCCGGCGACAAAACGGTCAGCGCCTCGCGGCCATAACGGGCCAGCGCCCAGGCCGCGCCCGGCGTAGACGCGACACCCGCCCGCACCCCGAAGCCGAACCGCCCGAACCGCGTCGCGATCTCGTCAAGCAGCACCTCTTCGCCGCCGAAAAGATGCGCGCACCCGCTGATGTCGAGCAACACGCCATCCGGTTCGCCATGCGCCTCGCCCACCGGGTCCGCCACGCTCCACGGCGTATAGCGTCCGCACCAGCGCGCGAGCTTGTCGAGCGCGGCCCGGTCCGCCTCCGGCGCGGCGTCGTAAACCCCGACGGAAGGACAAAGCGCCGTCGCATCCGGCACGAGCTGGCCGGGCGCGATCCCCGCCGCCCGGGCGGAGCCGTTGCAGGCCGTCACCCGCATCCCCCCCGCCCCCGGCGCGGCCAGAACGATGGCGGCGTCCGGCGCCCGGGGCTCCGCCGGAGACACGGCGCGACCATTGGCCGCCGCAGCCTCCCCATGAGAACGCTCCACATGGCCGCGCCTTTCCCGCAGAAAGCGCTCCATCGGCCAGTCCGGCAAAAAAAGCGAGACAATACGCCGTTTTTCGGTCATCACATCTGAATACAAATAGAACAAATAGGGAACATATTCTGACTCGAGACCCGTCCCGACGCGAGTCGAATCGACGCGGCCCGAAAGAATTGCCGCCCTTTCGTCATCTTTATGGTTAGCCTGTACCCAACCACTGACAGGAGCTTCGACAATGAAAAGCCTGCGCATTCCGCTTGCCGTGACCATGCTCGCCCTGCCCGCTCTGGGGCTTACCGCCTGCGCGAATACGGAGGAACGTCAAGCTCAACAAAGACTGGAAGACCGGCAGAACTGCAAGGACCTCGGCTTCAAGGAAGGCACCGAGGAATTCGGCAATTGCATCCTGAAGATGCGGGAAATCCGGGCCCGCAAGGAAATGAACGACAATCCCAATTTCGGTTTCGGTCTCGGCGTCGGGATTGGCCTGTAAAATACGCTTTTGGTCACGAGTAAGGTGAGGTCGGTTCCATGAAACGCATGATGAAACCTCTTGTTCTGGCTTTCGCCCTTTCGCTTCCGCTTTTCGCCGCCGCTTGCACGACGCCGGGCGAGGAAGCCGCGCAGGCTCAGGCCCGGCTCGCAGCCGACAAGGCGGAATGCGCGCGCCTCGGCTTCAAGGAAGGGACGGACGATTTCAGCAATTGCCTGCTGAAGCTGAGAGAGATCCGCGCCATCAAGGCGGAAACCCGCTCACGCGACCTCGACCGCATGAACCGCCCCTGGTGGCCCTATTACAGCCCCGGCTACCCGCCCTATTATTGGCGGTGAGGCGGTTCCCTTCCTCCTGTGTCGTCATGCCCCGCTTCATGCGGGGCATCCACGTCTTTCTTTCACAATGTCAAAGACGTGGATGGCCCGAACAAGTCGGGCCATGACGAAAAAGCGCGACACCTCACCCTGTCCACCGCAAAGGCAACACTTCACTTTCCACATCTTCCGTAGACGGATCGGTTCCCTTCTCCGCCCCATCTCCCACCTCGAACGCGCACGCCGCCGCCTTCCAGCGCAGCAGCCATGACGCAGGCGAACCGCCTCTCGCTTTCCGAAGGCGGACCTGCCAAACCGGATCGCCGACAAGCCCCGGAAAACCCCTCCCGAAAAAATCCTGATCCGCCTCCACATGGCCCGGCGCCGGCCCGACCGCCCAGCGCGTCGTGGCCGCGCTCGCCCCGCCCTCGCCTTCCTGCCGGTGCCCGGTAAAAAGCAGCACGGGCGTCCCCGTTTCCTCCGCCGCCAGTTGCAGCCGCCGCGTCGCCGTCAGGTCGAACGCCGCCGACCGCCCGTCGATCTCGCCGACCACGCCTGAAAGCACGCCGGCCCTCAGCGCCTCCTCCATCACCCATAAAAGCTCCACGGGCTTCGCGGGCGACGCAAGGACCAGCCGTGCCGGATCGAGCCCGAACCCGGCCAGCCCCGGCGCATAAAGCGGTCCCATATCGAAAGGCGGCGCCGCCATCTGGCACCAGAGAAGCGGCGCATCATGACCCGCCTGCTGGCAGCGCGCCGCCAGCGCCGCGAGAAAGCCGGTCGCCGCGCCCATATCGCGATATTCGCCCGCCGACACCTCATGCAGCGCGCCGCGCTTCAACCCGCCGCCCGGCAAACCGGCATCCAGGGCCTCGTTCCCGAGAGAAATCGCCCCCCTTTGCACAGCCTCATGACGGCCACCCGCCTCGCAGGCGGCAATCCGCGCTTTCAGATCGGCAATAAGGGCAGCCTTGCTCATGACAGGACGTCACCAAATGATGTTCCTGTTTTGTTCTAGATTTGCGACCGGAAAGAGTCAAGCCGCCGCCTTTCCCGGCCTTACTTTCTCCCGGCCATATTCGCCTGGAATTCTTCGCTGCTATTGGTCCGCGGATAAGGCGTCTCCGGCACCGGAACGCCCAGAAACGCGCAAAGCGGTTCCCACCCCATCTTCGCTTCGAAGACGAGCAGCCGGTCGGCCGGGATCGCGCGCTTCACCTCTTCCTCATGCGCCTTGAACACCTCCACCGCATGCGCCTCGGAAATGTCCCCGCCAAAGGTCTTGTCGAGCACGATCTCTCGCGCCATTTCGCTGACCTGCTTCATGGCCGGATCGTCGACCTGCATCTGCATGGCCTGAAAGATCGTCTCCGACGCGCTTTTGAACCAGCTATGCGGGTCGCGCGTGGAAAGCACCACCTTGGCCTGCGGAAAGGCCTCCGACAGCTCCCGCCAGAAAGAACAGCCGGGGAAATCCACCATCGCCCGATAGCCCTTGAAGACCGTCTCCCAGTCCACCGTCTCGCCGCGCGCGGCGGCGAGAAACAGCGGTGCCTGATCGGGGTTCTGGAACACTTCCGTCATGTGGTGGCATTTGACGAAGCCCAGTTCCTCCAGCGCCATTTTCAGCGACAGCGTTCCCGTCCGCCCGAACCCGGCCCCGATGACATCGAGGCTCATGCCTTCGCCGCGCCCCAATAGTTGAACCCGGCGATCTTCGGCGTGGACGGCAGATACATCGTCTCCATCTCGTCGATGGTAAACCCGCCCTGCCGGATCAGCTCCGTCATGTTGCGGTTGATATGGCAGCCGCCGAAGAGGACCTTCCACATCGGATTGATCCGGTTCTGCCATTTCAGCGTCGCCTCGTCCGGCGCCGCGCCATGCTCGCAGAAGATGAGCTTGCCGCCCGGCTTCAGCACGCGCCGCATGCCTTCCAGCGCCTTCACCGGATCGGGAATGGTGCACAGGCTGTAGGTGACGAGCACCGTATCGACGCTTTTCGCCTCCAGCGGAATCTCCTCGCCCGGCAGGCCCACGAATTCCACATCGAAAGGCAGCGCCTCCGCTCGCTCGCCCGCCAACACCCAGGATTCCTCCGACGGATCGAGCCCGATCAGCCGCGTCACCTTGTTCGTGTCGTAATATGGCAGGTTAAGCCCGGTGCCGATGCCGATTTCGAGGACCACGCCCTCAGCGGCGGGCACCACCTTGCGGCGCTGATAGTCGATCGGCTTGGTGCCGCAGGCCTTGTTGATGACATGCGGCAGAATCCGTCGCTCGTAAAAACCCATGAAATTGTACCTCCCCTTTATCGGGGGGATTATGACGAGCCTGCCCGCCTAGCGCCACTCGGAAACGCCGAACCGCAAAAGCTTGTCGCCATCCACCGGCCCGATGGTCCGCCCCCGCCCCTTGAGCCCGATCACGGCGGCGCGCAAAAGCCGCGCCTCGCGCAGCGCCGATGCCCGCCGCGCACCGCCCGACAAGGCCTCCTGGATCGCATCCGGTTCCATCGCGCCGGTCTGGAAGACCGTCTTCCGCCCTTCCCAGGACATGGCGGCGATACGGTCGCGAAGCGGTTCCTGCCTTATGGAAACGCCACCGGCATAAACCGCGTCGGAAAGCAGAACCGCCATATAGGCGGCTTCGGCGGCCGAGCGTCCGGCCACGCCCACCATGTCGGCAAGTCCCTCGGTCGGAAATTCCGCCCTGATGCCCGCCATCGCCGCGCCGCCCGTAACGCCCGGTCCCAGCGCGGTCAGGAATTCGCAGAGCACCGGCGGCATATGCGGGATGAAGGGCATCTCCATCCCCCGCGCCATCTTCACCGCCATGGCGTCGCCGAGCGACACGAGCAGAAATTCGCATCCGTCGCCGCCGGCCTCTTCCATGGCCTCCAGCACATGATCGCAGACCGCGCCCGGCAGCGCCGCCACCACGGGCGGCAACCGGCCGGGCTCCAGCCGCGCCGCATCGGCCACGCGATGCACATGCTCCGTCACACGGCGCGCCGCGGCGCTGCGCGGCAGCACATCCGGCAAGCCGCTGGAAAGCAGTTCCGCATCCGAAAGAAGCGCCCCCGACGTTTCCCGCGCGGCATCCATCGCAGCCGCAAGCGCGGCATGGGCCCCCTCGCCCGCCGCCGCGAAACGCAACAACCCGGGCCAGATTTCGAAACTGTTCTCGATAAGCGCAATGGTGTCGTTCATGCCCGGCATCATAAAGCCTGAGACGACAAACGAAACGGGCCCTCTTAAAGAGGGCCCGTTAAATTCGCTTCATCGGCGATGAAATATCAGGCCGCTTCCTTCACCGAAATCGGCGCCAGGCGGACGCGAAGACCGTCCAGCTCTTCCGACATCAGGATCTGGCAGGACAGCCGCGACCACTCGCCACCGTAATTCTCGTCCAGCATGTCGAGTTCGTCCTCGCGCGGCTCATGCAGTTTCGCCGCCCAGTTCGGATCGACTTCCACCTGACAGGTCCCGCAGGCGCAGGCCCCGCCGCATTCGGCAACGATGGGATAGCCGTGATCGCGGATGACCTCCATCACCCGCCAGCCTTCCAGCGCCTCCAGCTTGTGCTCGGCGCCATGGCCGTCAACCAGAACGATATGCATCACGCGAACTCCTACTCTCACCCGGCAACGAAAAGCCCGGCGACAATCAGGCCACGCCGAGCTTCTTCTGAAGGCTCGTCGACGAGGTCGTGTATTGGAACGTCACTTTGGCTTCCGGATCGATATAGCGCTTGGCCGCCTGCGCCATCAGCGCGGCTTCGTGGAAGCCCGACAGGATGAGCTTCAGCTTGCCCGGATAGGTGTTGATGTCGCCGATGGCGTAAATGCCTTCGGCATCGGTGGCGAATTTCTCGGTATCGACCGGGATCAGGTTCTCGTTGAGATTGATGCCCCAGTTCGCAATCGGGCCAAGCTTCATCGTCAGGCCGAAGAACGGCAGCAGCGTGTCGCATTCGACCTGGAAGATCTCGCCGTCATTGCCCTTCACGCTCACGCCGGTGAGCTGGCCGTTGTCGCCATGCAGTTCGGTGATCTGGCCGAGATGGAACTTCATCTTCTGCTCTTCCACCAGCGCATGCATCTTGTTCACGCTGTCCGGCGCGGCGCGGAAGCCGTCGCGGCGATGGATGAGCTGCATGGAATTGGCGATCGGCTCCAGATTGATCGTCCAGTCCAGCGCGCTGTCGCCGCCGCCGGAGATCAGGATGTTCTTGCCGCGGAAATCTTCCATCCGCTTCACCGAATAGAAGACCGACTTGCCTTCATAGGCCTCGATGCCCGGGATCGGCGGCTTCTTGGGCTGGAAGCTGCCGCCGCCCGCCGCGATCACCACCGCCTTGGCGTTGAAGGTCAGCCCGCCATCCGTCTTGAGATGGAAGCTCCCGTCTTCGTTCTTGCGAAGCTCCTCGACCATCTCATTGTAGTGATATTCCGGATTGAACGGCGCGGCCTGCTCCATCAGCCGTTCGGTCAGCTCCTGACCGCTCACCACCGGCAGGCCGGGAATGTCGTAGATCGGCTTTTCGGGATAAAGCTCCGCGCACTGCCCGCCCGGCTTGTCCAGAATATCCACCAGGTGGCATTTCAGGTCGAGCAGACCCAGTTCGAAGACGGCGAAGAGCCCCACCGGTCCAGCCCCGATGATGACGACATCCGTGGTGATCGTTTCTTGAGTCATCCTTGATACCTGTATCCGTCGCGCGGAGTTGCGCGTAAAAAACAACGCGCAAACCATGTGATTAATTTTATTTCACAAGTTCGGCTGCATATATAGGTGCGGCGCAGCCAAGAGCCAAGAGAAAAATACCCCCGAATTGGCGTCAGGAAGAGGCGACCCATGAGCGCAGGGGGCGCATGCGCGCAATCTTGCCCCGCCTTACGCTCAATCTCGCTCCAACCTTGCCCGAACCATGCTCATTCAAGCGCATTTCAGCCCGTGACAAACGCGCCGTTCTGCCTATGTTGTGCGCGCAGCGTGACGCGCTGCAGCACATATGCGGTCCGTTTCAGTTCTAGAGAAAATGCCCGGAGCCCCCCATGGTGAAATGCAACACGATGCAGGAAGTCCGCCGCGAGATCGACCGGCTCGACCGGGAACTCGTGAAATTACTGGCGGAAAGGCAGGGCTATATCGAGCAGGCCGGTCACATCAAGGGTGAGCGCAGCGCCGTGCGCGACGATGCCCGGATCGAGGATGTGGTGGCGAAAGTCGTAGCCGAGGCCGAACGCGCCGGCCTCTCCCCCGCCATCGCCGAGCCGCTCTGGCGGCTGCTGATCGAAAAGTCGATCGAGCACGAATACACGGTCTTCGACGCCAAGGCGCAGAAGACCGGAACCGATTGAATTTAAAGGAAAATCAGAACTGCTTTTCCGGCGTGGTCACGCGCAGGCCATCCAGCTCGTCCGAAACCTTGATCTGGCAGGAAAGACGGCTATTCGGCTTCACGTCGAACGCAAAGTCGAGCATGTCCTCTTCCATGGACTCCGCCGGACCGACCTTGTCCATCCAGGCTTCATCCACATAGACATGGCACGTCGCGCAGGCGCAGGCGCCGCCGCAATCGGCATCGATGCCCGGAATGGAATTCTTGATCGCACCTTCCATCACCGTCATGCCGTTCTCGACGTCGATGACGTGTTCGGTGCCGCTATGCTCGATATAAGTAATCTTCGCCATCTTGCTTTATTCTTTTGTCCGTGATGTCGGAAAATCGGGCTCGCAGGGAGTTATCATGATGACTTGCCGCCCGTCCAGCCGCTTTTGGGCAAGCCCGGTATCTAAGTAAGGGGATTTGGGGATGACCGCCGACGCGACAAGGGAAAAGCCGCTCAATATCCTTTTTATCACGGCCGACCAGTGGCGGCGGGACTGCCTGTCCGCGCTGGGCCACCCGATGGTGAAAACACCGCATCTGGACGCTCTGGCGGCGGACGGCGTGCTTTTCGCCAATCATTTCGCCAATGCCGCGCCTTGCGGGCCGTCCCGGGCCACGCTCCATACCGGCATGTACCTCCAGAACCACCGCTCCGGCACCAATGGCACCCCGCTCGATGCCCGCCACACCAACTGGGCGCTGGAAGCCGGCCGCATCGGCTACGATCCGGTGCTTTTCGGCTATACCGACACCGCAAACGACCCGCGGGAACTTCAGGATGACAGCCCCTGGCTCCGAACCTATGAAGGTCCCCTGCCCGGCATCCGCCCCGTTTGCATGATGGGCACCTGGCCTACACCCTGGACCGATTGGCTGTCCGCCAACGGCTACGAGGTGCCGGACGACATCCGCCATGCCTATGGCGTCCGCGCGCCCGGCCCCGAATATGAGGACGGCGCACCGCATCCCCGCCCGCTCGTCTACGGGCCCGAGATAGACGACACGGCCTTCCTCACCAACCGGCTGATGGACTACCTGAAGGAGGCAGACGGCCCCTTCATCGCCCATCTCTCCCTGCTGCGCCCGCATCCGCCTTTCGTGGCGCCGGAACCCTATTCCTCCATGTACGACCCCGCAGAGGTGCCGGGCTTCGTCCGCGCCGGAACGCGCGAGGAAGAAGGCGGCCAACACCCCTGGCTTGCCCATCAGCTTTCCCGCAAGCTCTACACCTGTCCGGACGATGAAAAGAAGCTCCGCCGCATGAAGGCAGTCTATTACGGCCTGATGAGCGAAGTGGATGATGCGCTGGGCCGTGTCTTCGCCTCGCTGAAGGAACTCGGCCTCTGGGACAATACGCTCATCGTCTTCACCTCCGATCACGGCGAGCAGATGGGCGATCACTGGCTGCTGGGCAAAGGCGGCTATTTCGACGCCTCCTACCGCATTCCGCTCATCATCCGCGATCCCCGCCCCGCTGCCGATGCGGAACGCGGCAAGGTCGTTCGGACCTTCACTGAAAACGTGGACATCATGCCCACCATGCTGGACCTGATCGGCGCGGAAACACCCGTCCAATGTGACGGCGCCTCGCTCCGCCCCTTCCTCGAAGGCGCAGAAGTACCGGCATCATGGCGCAAGCAAGCGCATTGGGAATTCGACTTCCGCGACCCCGCCGACGACACGGCGGAGAAGAAGCTCGGCCTGACGCTGCATCAATGCACGATGAACATCATCCGCGATGACCGGTTCAAATACGTCCACTTCACGCATTTGCCGCCGCTCTTTTTCGATTTGGAGAAAGATCCGCACGAGATGGTGAACCGGGCAAACGACCCGGCCTATCTGCCGCTTGTACTCGACTATGCGCAGAAACTGCTCTCATGGCGCATGAACCATGACGAGCAAACGCTCACGCATATTGCCCTCACGGACGACGGCCCCGTTGCACGGCCCGCCGCGAGATACTGAGGCCGGGCTTCCCTACGCTTCGCGGAAGCCGTCGATAAAGGCGTTTACGGCCGCGACCGCCACCCTGATCTCTTCCAGCGCATCGGCCCGCTCGGACACGGCCGCGCCGCGCTCTGCGAATTCCGCCAGATCGGCCAGCTGCCACGCACCGAGGGCCTTTGCGCTGCCCTTCAGGCTATGTGCCGCCGACACCCAGTCTTCATCATTGGCCGCCTCGGCGAGACGGCTCAGATAGACGTCGGCCTGCGCCCGAAAAAGGCCCATGAGCTCATTTTCCAGATCGCGATTACCGAGCGTGTATTTGGAAAGATGCACCAGATCGATCGGGCGGGCATTCGCGGCGGCGGGCATATAAACGGTATCCTCGGCCAGTTTCATCGGTTTCATGCCTTGGCTCCTCAGCCGGTACCCCACAGTTACAAAGAAAAAGGCTACCGATTCGGCATGGCTGAATCGTTAAAATTGTCGCGGTTACCCGCAATCGGGTCGCGAGTGTTGCTTCAAGTTGACGCCTTGGCGGCCATCCGACACCCTATCGGGCAAACAGCGCCCTCATAGCCCCGGCAAAACCAGATGAAAAACAGCGACTTGGCGAGCAATGCGTCTCCTTCGGCCGAAGAAACGCCACCCGCGAAGGCAGCGGGCGTCCGCGCGGCCAATGAGGACAGCCCATCAGGCGGCGCCCTCTACCGCATGATTTCGCGCCGGCCCAATCCGCGCATCCTGACGCTGGCCGTACTGGCGAGCATTTTCGTTCTTGGCGTGGAGGGGGCTTATCTCTGGGGATTTTACGGACCCGAAGTCCTGCGCGCCCAGGCGCCCGAACAGCTGGCGGTGCTGGGCGCCGCCCTCCTCTTCCCGCTTCTGCTGATCTGGATGCTGACCTACACGGTCTGGCGCGGGCAGGAGATGAGGCTGATGTCGGAGGCGCTGGCCCGGACCGCCATCCGCCTCTCCGATCCGGAAGATACCGCAACCGGCGAAATCGCCTCCATCGCGCAGGCGGTCCACCGCGAACTCGACGATCTGAAATCAGGCCTCGACGAAGCGGTACAACGCGCCACGAGCCTCAAGGATGTCGTGACCGGCGAAGTTGCCGAGATCGAGCGGGGAACCGGCCGAGCTGAATTCCGCACGCGCACCATGGAAGAACTGCTGAAACGCCACCGGCAAAACCTGGAAGAGCTTTCCCATACACTGGGATCTCAGAGCGATACGATTTCCCGCGCAATTCGCAATGAAGTCGACGCGGTGCGCACGGTGGCACAGGAGGCGGAAACAGGCATTGCAGAAGCCACCACGCGCCTCTCCTCACAAACGGAAGCCCTGTCGCGCACCGGCGAAGCGGCCCGTGTCGGGGCCGACGCCACCGCCGCCATGCTGGACCGCCAGTCATCCCGCCTCGAAGTCGTCTCGAGCAATGCGCTCAGCCGCGCCGAGGAACTATCGCAGCGCTACGAAACCCAGCGCGACCTCATCGCGGAAGCCGCCCAACGGCTGGAAAAGGAGCATGTTCGCCTCCAGTCGATCTTCGAGTTGCACCGCGACACCATGCAGGCCGCCGACACGGCGCTTGCCGGCCATACCGATCAGATCAGCAAGGCTGTTGGACAGCTTTCCCAAGGTATCGACGACAATTTCGCCCGCGCCCACGACAAGGCGACGGCGCTACGCGAAAGCGTATCGGCCGAACTGGCCCGCGCCGCGGAGGAAGCGGAAACGACCTCGGCCGCCGTCAGCCGCTCGGCAGGCGCGGCGACACGCGCAATTGGCGCCACGGTGCAGGAACTGAAAGATGCCGGCAGTGCGCTCGACAACGAAGTGAACAAAAGCGCAGCCGACGCCATATCGAACACCACCGACCGCCTGAAAGCGGCAACCGCTGAAATGCGCGAGGAGGTGGGCCGTGTGACGGCAGCCATCCATGCCGATCTCGACAAGCGCGGCAACGAATTCCACTCCCTCATCGAACGCACCGTCGCGCAGGGAGAAGACACCACCACGCGCCTCTCCGGCGTCATGGAACAACTCGGCAATACCGCCCGCACGGCCAGCGGCGACCTGCAGCTTGCCAGCGATGAACTCTCCCGGCGTATCGACGACCTGCCGGACGAAGCAATGGAAAGCGCCGACGCGCTGCGCAAGGTGCTGGAAGATCAGGTCTCGGCGCTGGCCAGCATTGCAGAGATCGTGGTGCGCCATGCCCGCGTGATCGATCGCTCCAGCCCCGCCCCGGAACAGCCCTCGCGCCGAACGCACGAGCCGCTTCACGACCTGCCTCGGCAGAGCTCCACACGCACCGACGAAAAAGGCGAGCGTCCCTGGGCGATGTCGGAACTGCTGGCCGCCGCCGGCGAGCAGCAGACCGAGCAAGCCATGCCCGATCCCGGGATGAACGAGGATGCGTTCCAGCGGGCGTCCGTGAATGTCTTCGAAACGCTGCAATCGCTGGCGATCGATCTCGACCGAGCGCTGGAGCAAAGCCCGCCGCCGGATCTGTGGAGGCGCTACCAGGCGGGCGAGCGGAATGTCTTCACCCGCCGTCTCTACAATCTGTCGGGCCGGGAACTGTTTGACCAGATTGCCGCAAAGTACAAGAGCGACGGCGAATTCCGTACCTATGTCGATCGCTACGTCTCGACCTTCGAGGAACTGCTTGGCGCGGCCTCTGCGCGCGACCGCAGCAATATTCTGGTCGAAACCTACCTCACATCCGATACCGGCAAGGTCTATCTGATGCTGGCCCAGACCAGCGGTAAACTAAGCTGAACCGCAGATAGCGGGCTCAACCGACCGGTTTTGCCGCTTTCAGCGTCGCGGCCGTCCAACCGGAAAGCTTCGACAGGACATTGCCCAGCGCCGCGTTATAGGCGCCCACCACATTGTCCATGCGGCCATCGGGCGACGTAACCGTTTCGGAGAAGAGTTTCGTCCCGACGATACGGCCCGTGTCCTTCTCGATCAGCCGCGCCAGCAGCTCGACTTCGACCCGCTTTTCACTTCCCGCTGCAGGCATCGCCGCGAAGCGCCGGATGTCGCCGGTCAATGCATAATCAGCCTGCGCCGGAGATCCCTCGCCCAGCACAGCGGCGAAGCCCCCGCTCCGTTCGAGCGTTTCGATCATCAGCTGCCGGATCATGGCCGGGGTCTGGTCCGCCCAACGCGCGCCCGCATAATATTTGATTTCATTTTCCGAAGGCTGATAGACGATCCGGCTGGTTTCGAGTGCCGCGCTGGTTGTGAATTCCTGAACGGAAAGCTGCACCGGCATGGTCGGCGCCTTCGATTGAAGGGCTGGCGGCGTCAGCATGAAGAAGCGCGGCGCCGGCTCGCTGGCGACGTCGACCAATGCGCACCCGCCAAGCGAAGCAAGAGACGCGGCCACGACCGCGCCGCGAAGGATTTTCGATACCCGGCTCATCCTGACCTCTCTCATTTCGCTTCCACTTCCGGTACGCGATTACCGATGAAGTAACGCGCCGGATCGTCTTGCGCACGATTGGCAATGCCGTTGAGCGACGTGACGAGCGAACGCGTTTCGGCAACGAGCTGCGGCAATTGTTGCAAACCGTCGCTGACCGCCGGACCGCTCGTTTTTATCATCCGGTCGAGCTGGTCCCCGACCTTGCGGTAGGATTCCACCGCTTTGCGCGCTTCGACAACAAGCTCTTTCCCGTCGCCGGCTATCAGCTTATCGGCATTGCGGCTGATATTGTTCAGATGAACCGACGCCTCCGACAATTCCTTTATGGCCTTCTCCATATCGGAACTGCCATCGGACATCACCTTGCTCATCTTCTCCAGATTTTGCAGCGTATCTCTTATCGACTTGCGGTTTTCGTCGACAATATGGCCGACCGACGATACCAGCTTGTCGATCTTTTGCAGCGTCTTCGGCGCGGCGGTCGCTATTTCCTGCAGGGTACTCTGTTCGGCTTTGATGACCGGATAATACTGGTCGCCCTTCGCCTCCAGCGGCGGCGATTTGGGACTGCCGCCCGAAAGCTGAATGAAGGCAACGCCTGTAATACCGGCAAGCTCCAGCTGAGCGACGGAATCCTCCTTGACGGGCGTGCGCCCATCGACGCGGATAAGCGCGACAACCTTATTGGGATTGTTCTTCATCAAATGAAGGTCCCGCACCGTCCCTACAGGCAGGCCGTTATACTGCACCGCACCGCCCACGCTCAGTCCGGAAACCGATCCGTCGAAAACGATCTCATACTCGTCATATTGCTGGTTCACCTGCACATGGCTCAGCCACATGACGAACAGGAAAACGCCGAAGACGGTAATGAGCGTGAAAGTGCCGATCAGCACATTATTGCTTTTGATCTCCATGGAGTCCGCTCCTTCGGCTGAGTTCAGCCCTTCTTGATGGCCGCCCGTGCGCGAGGTCCGTGAAAATACTCGTGAATCCACGGATGGTCGCTTGTCAGCATATCGTCCACCGTCCCCACGAGAATAACTTGCCGCTCCGCCAGAACCGCAATTCTGTCACAGATCGCGTAAAGCGAGTCGAGATCGTGCGTGACCATGAAAACGGTCAGGCCAAGCGTTTGTTTCAGATCGCCGATCAATTCGTCAAAAGCCGCCGCGCCGATGGGATCGAGGCCTGCCGTCGGCTCGTCCAGAAAGAGGATTTCCGGATCCAGCGCCAGCGCCCGGGCAAGCCCCGCCCTCTTGCGCATCCCGCCCGACAGCTCCGAGGGGTAGAGAGAAAACGCATTGGCGGGCAGTCCCGACATCTGGATCTTGGCGGCGGCCAGTTCGTCCATCAGATCGGGTTCCATGTGAAGATGCTCGCGATAGGGCACCTGCACATTCTGCGCAACGGTGAGCGCGGAAAACAGCGCACCATCCTGAAAGAGCACGCCCCAGCGCCGCTCATAGGTCCGCCGCTCCGCCTCCGGGAGTTCCTGCAGATTTTCGCCAAAGACGCGAATCCGTCCCTGATCCGGTTTCTTGAGCCCGAGGATTGTTCGCAGCAGGACGGATTTCCCCGTTCCCGAGCCGCCGACAATACCGATGACCTCGCCGCGCCTCACCTGAAGGTCGAGATTTTCATGGATGACGTTATCGCCGAACCTCGTGCCGAGACCTTCCACTTCGATGATGTTGTCCGAGGAGTCGGCGCTCATGCCCTATACCCCCACCGCTGTGAAGAACATGGCGAATATCGCATCGACGATGATGACGAGGAAAATCGCCCGAACCACCGAATGCGTGGTCTGCTGGCCAACGGATTCCGCACTTCCGGTAACGAGCAGCCCCGCCCTGCACCCGACCATTGCAATCATCGCCGCCATGAAGGGCGCTTTGATGATACCGACGGCGAATGTCCAGAAATCCGCCGCATCCCGAACCCTGTCGATATAAAGGCCGGGCGACATGCCGAGCATGAAAAAGGACACGACCCCGCCGCCGAGAAGCCCCATCAAATCGGCCACGAAGGCGAGCATGGGCAGCGTGACGATCAAAGCCAGCACGCGCGGCAGGATAAGCATGTCCATCGGGTCGAGACCGAGCGTGCGCATGGCGTCTATTTCCTCGCGCATCTTCATCGATCCGATTTCCGCGGTGAACGCACTGCCCGATCGGCCCGCCACGATGATGGCCGTCAGCAGCAGACCGACTTCCCGAAGAAAGACGATTGTCACCATATTGACGGTGAAGTAATCCGCGCCGAATTTCGAAAGCTGCGTGGCCCCCTGCTGCGCAAGCACGGCGCCGATCAGGAAAGTCAGCAGACAGACGAGCGGCAGCGCGTCGAACCCCGCCCTCTCCATGTGATGAACGAACGGCACCCAGCGCAGACGCGCAGGCCGCCTGAACACCCGTCCGACGGCGGCGATAACCTCGCCGAGAAACTCGATAATCCCCACCGCCTCCCGGCTGACGGCGATAACGGCATCGCCCATATTACCGGCCACATGGGCGTAGAGACCGACCTCGTGCTCTTCAACCGGCGCGGGCGGTCCATCCTGCCCCAGCTTGTCGAGTAGAAGCGACTGGGCTTCATTCAGGTTCTGGAACTCGACCCGGGCCCCGGCCTCTTCCAGAGCATAGGCGCAGCGCGACAGAATCACCGCGGCGGAGGTATCGAAGCGGGTCACCTCGCCAAGATCGAAAACCGCCCGCGTCACCTGCCCGCTCTTGGCATCGAAGCCACGCAATTGCCGGTCGACGCCGGAAATCGCAGCCACCACCCACTCGCCGGACGCCCGCAAGACCAGCGTATCCCCCTCCTCTTCAAGGGAAATACCGGCCGCTCCCTCGGAATCGGGCGGATTTTTCTGGTGGTTGCGGAAAATACCCAATGGTGACTCGGATGTAATATTTAGCGATGGCGCCACTTTGACGGCCAGCACGACGACGCGCAAGGGCCGGGCGCGCCAGTTTGACGCATGCAATCGACAGGGTTCAGGTTTAGGTTCCAGACGGACCGCCTATCGGCGGACGAAAAGGAATTATCCGGGTCTCTGCCTGGCATGCTTGAGGAAGGGAAAGATCATGCGTTTTGAGAAATGGCTAAAAGGCACGGCGGCACTTGTTCTGGCGGCGAGCTTCGCAGCCCCCGCCTTCGCAGCGGATGGCGGCTTCACCAAGGGCGACGCCAAACACGGCGAAAAAGTCTTCAAGCTTTGCAAGGCATGTCATACAGCCAATGAAGGCGGTCCCAATCGCGTCGGGCCGAACCTGTACGGCATCTTCAAGCGCGGGATTGCCACTCATGAAGGCTACAAATATTCCGATGGAATGAAGAAATTCGCTGGGGAACACAAGGAATGGACCCCGGATGTGATGTTCGTCTATCTGAAAAACCCGCGGAAGGATGTCCCCGGAACCTTCATGTCCTTCCCCGGCCTGAAGAAGGAAAAGGACCGCGACGACCTGATCACCTATCTGATCCAGGACACAGGCGGCCTTCCCGAGGAATGAGCCTCTCCGCCATATAGCGGCAACCATTTGCCGATATGAAAGGGTCCCGCTTCGGGGCCCTTTTCTTTTCCCGTCGAATGGAACGGAAGATGCAAATTGATTGCAGAGTGGCGAGCCCATGTCCCGGATCGGGACAGAAAGCTCGCAATATCGGTCAATTTAGGGCATTTGAAGTGGACCGGGGTCCGCTTCCGGGGCTGGCAAGAGAGTATGAATCCGACACCCACGTTCCGACGACTGTCTGCGCTGCTGCCGGGGCTGGTCCTGGTGCTCGCTCTTCTCGTGTCGATTTATGACGCGGGAGGTGCCGGCACCTATTTGCGGAATCTGGTTTTCGACGGCTATCAGCAAATTCTGCCCCGCACGCCCTCGACCGGCGGCCCGCACGCCGTCTATGTGGATATCGACGCCGAAACCTCCAGCCGCTTCGGCGCATGGCCCTGGCCGCAAAAGCGCTTGGCCAACCTGCTCGTCGCCCTGAAAAAACAGGGCGCGCGCACCATCCTGCTAGACATGCCGATTTCCGAGCCCGATCCGACATCGGCAAGCGAATTGCGCAGCCTCTGGGGATACCTTCCCGAAGGGCTCGCCGGACGGCTACCCCAAGGCGTCACCCAGCTCAAAAATGCCGCGAAGGACGCCAAACTCGTCGCCAGTTTCACACCCGGCCTGCCTTCCCTTCATCCGCCGCGCAAGCCTCGCCTTGCCGCGCCGCTCGACATGACGGGCGGCGACCCACGCCACTTCGTGCCCCGGTTCGACGAATGGCGGCCGAGCCTGCCGCAAATCGAGGCGATCGCCGATGGCATGGGCGCCACAATCCCGGCGCAGGAGACCGGAAGGACAGTCCATTCCATTCCGGCGCTGACCGAAATCGAAGGCACACTCTACCCGTCCAACGCGCTGGAAGCGCTCCGCGTCTCGCACGGGGGGACGGGCTATCGCAGCATCGTCTCCGAACCGGCAAACGGCCTCTCCTTCGATCTCGAACCCGGCGTCTCCCATGTGGAAATCGCCGGCACCGACCTTGATGTCGCCACACTCAAGGATGGCAGCCTCCGCCTCTATTTCGCAGAAGCGGGCTCGCAGCTTTCCGTTCCGGCCTGGAAGGTGCTCACCGGCGCGTCCGACATCCCCTCGTTTGACAACCGGATCGCCGTAGTCGGCGTCTCCGTTAACGGCAAGCGCATGCTCTACGGCACGCCCATCGGCATTCCCATGGCGAGCGGCGAGATCATGGCGAATGCGATCGATCAGATCGCCGACGGCGCCTTCCTGACCCGTCCGGGCTGGGCCGCCACGGCCGAACAGGCCTTCATCTTCCTAGCCGGTGTGCTGGTGATCGTCGCGGCGACGCAACTCCGCTTCCGCTGGAGCCTGGCCTTCACGCTGATCCTGATCGGAGGCGCCGCCTATGGTTCCTGGTATGCCTTCGACATGCACCGCTGGCTTATCGACCCGGCCCTGGCAAGCGTCACCCTGCTGACCGTCTGGCTGACGGGCGGCCTGATGACGCGGCTCCATACCGAAGACCAGATCCGTTTCCTCGAAACCCAGTTCGGCAACCGCCTGTCGGAAGCGGGACTGGCAAAGGTCAAGGCACATCCCAAGCTCATCCAGTCCGAAGGCCAGCTTCGCGACGTGACATCGGTCGTGGTAGGCCTGCGCGGCTTCAACGTAATTTCGGACCGATATCTGGAAGATCCGGAAGCATATGCCGACATTCTGAACCGCTTCTTCTCACCGATGACCAAGATCGTGCTGGAACGCAACGGCATGGTGGACCGCAATGTGGGCGACACGCTTTATGCGATCTGGAATGCGCCGCTCGATGCGCCGAACCACGCCTCCAAAGGCTGCGACGCGGCGCTGCGCATGGTCGAAAACCTGGAAGCGCTCAATGAATTCCTCGAAGAAGATGCGCGCCGTCAGCATCTGAGCCACGTCCCGCTCAGCCTTTCCATCGGCATCGATACCGGCCCGGCCATTACCGGCAATCTGGGGGCCATCCAGCGCTTCGACTATGGCGTGATGGGCGAACCGGTCGGCTTTGCCGCCTATCTGCAGAAGAACGCCCGCCATTTCGGCCCTGCCATCATTGTCGGCGAAGGTTCGCAAAAGGCAGTGGGTGACCGCTATGCATTGCTGGAAATCGACCTCGTCTCGACCCCGCGCCACCCGGAAGGCCGCCGCGTGTTTGCGCTGCTGGGCGATCCGATCATGCGCGCCAACCCGAAATTCCGCGCGCTGCAGGAAGCCCATGCCCTGATCTTCGCCGCCTATCGCAACCAGCGCTGGAACGAAGCGAAGGCGGCTATCGCGGAATGCCGAAAGCTCAACGGCGCCATTCCCACGCTTTACGATTTCTACGAAAGCCGCATCGCCTACTACCAGGAAAACCCGCCGGGCGATAACTGGAACGGCGCCTGGTTCGCGGGCCGCATCTGACACGAATATTCTGACCGCATCGGGCGGGGACTGTTTTCAGCCACATTCCGCATATATCCAATGTGCCAATTCAGGTCTTGGTGTTATGCAACTTTAACGCGATTATCTCAGCCCGATTCCCCTTTTACGTCAGATCACACACAATTATCCGATGCGAACCGTCTATATCGAAGCCGAGTCCTGGCCGCTACGAGAGGCCTTCGTCATCTCGCGAGGCGCCAAGACAGAAGCTCGGACCATTGCCGTAACGATTGAGGAAGGTGGTTTCGCCGGCCACGGAGAATGCGTCCCCTATTTGCGCTACGGCGAAAGCGAGAAGGAAGTGGTCGCCGCGATCCGCGCTCAGGAGCCTGCCCTGCGGGACGGACTAAGCCGGGAAGACCTCCAGCGCAACATGCCGCGCGGCGCCGCGCGCAACGCCATCGACTGCGCGTTGTGGGATTTGCAGGCCAAGAAAACCGGCCAGCGCGCCTGGAAACTTGCAGGGCTGCCGCAGCCCCTGCCCCGGCGCACTGCCTACACGATCAGCCTCGACGAACCTGAGGCCATGCGCGAGGCAGCCAGACGAGCCTCGGACCGCCCTTTGCTGAAAATCAAGATGGGCGGCGGCAACGATATCGACCGCCTGCGCGCCGTGCGCGAGGGAGCGCCCAGCCCGGCCCTTATCGTCGATGCCAATGAAGCCTGGACACCCGACGAGGTACGCCCGCTTGCGAGCGAACTGGCAAAGCTCGGCGTCAGCCTGATCGAGCAGCCGCTTCCGGCCAAGGACGACGAGGCGCTTCGCGGGATCGAATCCCCCATTCCCCTTTGCGCCGATGAATCCGCGCACGGCATCGAAGGCATGCGCCGTCTGGTCGGCCTTTACGACTATGTGAATGTGAAGCTGGACAAAACCGGCGGCCTGACCGAAGCGCTCGCCGTGCTGCGTTGCGCGGAAAGACGCGGACTGCGTGTCATGGTCGGATGCATGGTCGCAACGTCGCTCGCCATGGCGCCGGCGATGCTGCTGGCCCAACGCGCCGAGTTCGTCGATCTCGACGGCCCGCTGCTTCTCGCACGCGATCGCAGTCCGGCGCTTCGTTATGACGGCAGCGAAATCCACCCGCCCGAGTCGGAACTCTGGGGCTAACCCCGCCGCCTGTCCGACAAGCCGACAAACCACAACCGGAAATGGCGCGGTCCCCTTCCCGACATGCGCTTCGATTTTCGTACCTTCTCCAAAACAACTCCCAAGACGGATTATTCATATTTGATGTTCCAACGTCACATCCTCGCAGAGAGGCCTCATTCGGACTTTGAGCATTGCGGCGCCTAAACGCCTCGTGCATCATCATCCGAAATAATGGCTGAGGCCGAAACATGCTCGACAGTCAGGCAAAATTCGAAAAGGAAAAGGCTCGCACCACAGGTGCGGTAAGCCATTTCCTTGCACCTCTTATCCCGAATGGCGCATCCGTTCTATCAGTGGGCTGTGGAATGGGCAGCGACGTGCTCGCGCTCCGAGATCTGGGCATCGACGCTCGGGGTCTCGAACCGTCGGCGAGACTGGACTTCGACCTGCTTCCCGAACAAGAACGCGCTTTCTTCCGCGCGGGTACCGCTCAAGACAATCCGTGGAACGACAAGAAGTTCGACTTTATCTATTCATTCGATGTCATCGAACATGTCGGCTGTGGAGCCCACGGCACCACGGTGACGCCCGAGACAAGGTCTGCCCGGGTGGACTTCCTTTCTACTTGTCTTCGGGACCTCAAACCGGGCAGCACGCTTCTGCTCACCACATCGAACCGCCTGTGTCCGATCGATCCGGGGCACCGGCATCGCTACCATTTCGTCGACAGGATTTTGAAAAGACGACCAGGCATAACGATCCCTTGGAGCAGCAAGAACTTCCTCGTCTCTGTGGACGATGTTCGGAAACTTGCCGAGGAAACAGGATATGACTGCGAGGTATCTTGCGTCCCCTGCGCCAACTACCCCAGCATTTCGCGTAAACGCGATCTGTTGTCGCGAACGGTCACGGCAATCCTGAAGATTCTCGATCTTCCTCCATTCATCGGATCACCGCTTGCGCCGATTCTCATTGTCAAAGTAGTCAGGAAAGCCTGATGGAAAAACGGCGAGCATCATATGCCCGCCGTTTCGTTCAGTCTGGTATTTCAGCTCTTACACGTGATTGAGCACGATCTTGCCGAAATGCGATGCGCTCTCCATGGTGCGGAACGCTTCCTGCGCATCCTCCAGCCCGAAGCGCTTGTCGATCACGGGATGGATGTCATTGGCGACAATGGCCCGCGACATATCCTCGAACATCGTTCGGCTGCCCACCGTGATACCGCTGATCTTCAAATTCTGCGAGAAGATCGCCGCGACATTAAGGTCCTTCATCATACCCGACAGAAGACCGATTACCGCGATGTGCCCGCCAAGGCGCGCCGCCATGATGGACTGCTGATAGGTCTCCGCGCCGCCAACTTCCACAATGTGATCGACACCGCGTCCGCCGGTGAGCTTGCGCGTCTCCGTCGCCCAGTCCGGGGTCTTGGCGTAGTTGATGAACATGTCGGCGCCAAGCTCGCGCGTGCGTTCCAGCTTTGCGTCCGATGAAGAGGTAACGATGACCTGCGCGCCCGCCGCCTTGGCGAATTGCAGCGCAAAGATCGACACGCCACCCGTACCCTGCACCAATACCGTGTCGCCCGGCTTCACCCGGCCTTCGACCATCAAGGCGCGCCACGCCGTCAGCCCCGCGCAAGGCAGACAGGCCACTTCCTCGTCGGACAGATTATCGGGCGCCTTCGACACGCCCTCCGCCGACAAGCGCATATAATCCTGGGCGCAACCGTCGATAGGCCCGCCCAGAGATGTCCCCAGAGCCTCCAGGGTCGGCGCGCCGGAAATCCATCCCTGAAAGAAGCTCGGCGCGACCCGATCGCCCACCTTCACGCGCGTGACGCCCTCACCCGCTTCCACGACTTCACCGCACCCATCGGACAAGGGCACAAGCGGGAGCTGTCCCCGAACGCCATGGAGAGCCGCGACGGTCGCAAGGTCGCGATAGTTGAGTGATGCGGCCTTCATCCGGATGACGATCTCGCCCGGTCCCGCTTTCGGGGTTTCGCGCTCGGCAAGTTTCAGATTATCGATGCCGAAATCGCCCTGAATTTCCATCGCGCGCATGGATATTTCCTCCCTGAATTCTGATGTCGATGCGCGCTAGGCTGCCCGTCAGACACGCCCTGTCAATCCCGTGCTGCACACGCTGCGGGAAGGCCAGTTTGCCGCGACGTCAGAAACCGGAGTTTTCAGAAAGGCTGTTTGCCTTTGATCTGCGCCCGGTGCATCACGCGCCGCTGTGAGCCGTCAAAAGCATCGCGCCGATGGATCGCACAGCGATTGTCCCAGATCAGAAGATCGCCGACCGCCCATTGATGCGTCCATGCAAATTCGGGCTTGGCGCAATGGGCCCAGAGCCGATCGAGCAGCGCCTCGCTTTCGGCAACCGGCAAGTCTTCGATATAGCCGTTGAGACGCCGCCCCAGATAAAGCGACTTGCCGCCCGTTGCCGGATGAGTCCGGATGACGGGGTGTTTCGCTCCCGGCGCTTTCGTGACGTCGATCACTTCATCTGCTCCCGCCCGCAGCTCGCCCACGCTGGTCGTGCTCGAGTCATGATTGCAGACCCGCCCCTCTATGGCCGCGCGCAAATCGTCCGGCAGCTCTTCAAGCGCCTTGTACATATTGGCAAAGCTCGTATCGCCGCCGCTGTCGGGAATTTCGAGCGAATAGAGGCAGCTCGCCATGGGCGGCTCATCGACATAGGACATGTCTGTATGCCACTCCGCCTCCTTGTCGCCCAACGCACCGATAGGTTTTCCGTCCTCGACGACATTGGAAATGATCCAGATCTCCGGCCGTGATTTGGTTTGCGAACCTGCCATGTCCGTCGCGCTGGCAGGCGCGATGTCGAGATCGCCGAAGCGGCGTGAAAACCCGATCAGGTCGTCGTCCGAAATTTTCTGTCTACGGAACAGCAACACGATGTGATCGTACCAGGCCTGAAGAACGGCCTCGAAATCATCATCGCTCAACGGGCGGGACAGATCGAGCCCGCGTACTTCCGCGCCCAGCGCCGCGCCTGTGGGAATGATTTCAACCGGCATCTTCTTCCTCCTCGTCCGAAACGACCGGGCCACCCTGCCAACGGGTTTGAAGCAGGATTGCCCCGGCGAAAGCGGCCAACGCCGTCACAGCCGGCAGCAGATAGGCCTCCGACAGGAAACGGTCGTAAAGCGGCCCCGCGGCCAGCGTCATCGCACCCATCATAATCCCGGCGGAAATGGAGGCGTAAAGACTTTGCGCTGTCGAGGCAAGCGACGGCGGAGAGGATTGGGCGACGAAATGAAGCGCACCCAGATGCGCCGCGCCGAAGCTCAACCCGTGCAGCGCCTGGCAAAATATCACAAGCCAGAATGGTGGATTGAAGGCGAGCAATGTCCAGCGGATGACCGCCGCGCCTGCCGCCAGCATCAAAAGACGCGGCGCCCCGACCACACGCAAAACACGTCCAGATTGCGTGAAAAGCAGGATCTCGGCGACAACGCCGATCCCCCAGAGAATACCGATCAGCCCGTCGCTATAGCCCAGCCGCTGCCAGTTGATAGACCCGAATGCGTAATAGACCGCATGGCTGGACTGGATGAGCCCGCCCGTCGCCAGACCAAGCATGAAGACAGGGTGCCGCGCGATCTGGAGCGTTGCGATAAGCTGCCCGCCCTTTCGTTTGCGCTTTTTCGGCTGCGGTACCTCGCGCGCCAGAAGGAAGGTTCCTGCCAGGGTCGTGAGAAGACCGGCCAGCATGCAGAAGACGATGATGGATGCCGAGAACCAGCCAACCAGCCAGCCCGTACCGGTACTCGCCACGATGAAGGTAATCGAACACCAGATGCGCACGCGTCCGTAGTCGATACGCCCTTCCCGCGTCGCCTTCATGGCGATGGTTTCGATCAGCGGCGTGATGGACGGCCAGCAGGACATGAGTACGATGCTGACGGCCAGGATCGCCCAGAACCCGTTGACCAGCAAAAGCAGCGAGCCCGCCGCCACCGAACTCCATGCGAGCGCCACCACGACACGGCGGCGGTCGTCCAACCGGTCGGCGGTATAGGCGAACACCGGCCCGGCTGCGATACGCAGCAGCATATTTCCCGCGATGATGATGGAGATTTCCGACGACCCCAGCCCCACCGATTTCAGCCAGACGGGGAAAAACGGAAGCTGCACGCCGGAGAACAGGCAGAGCGAGCCGTAAAAGATCGAAAGGCGGATAGAAAGCGGCATGATTGGCCTGCGGCGACAGCGATGCGATCACTCATATCGCACCCGGCTGCCGCCGCGAAGGGCCTTGTCGAGATCACATTGTCGGATAGGGAAGCTTCCGCCTCTCCGCCGAGTCCGACAAATGCTTCCAGATCCGGCGTTCCATATGGGCCGCCCAGTCCCCACTCTGCCCTTCCAGATAGGTCTGAAGGTCGATCAGCACGGTTTTGAGCGCATCGTTCACGCTATCGAGGGCGCTGATACGCAGCGACGTGTCGCGTATATCGGACGCGTCGCTTAGTCGGCGGCGAAGTCCGGCATCCTCGATCTGGGACGCAGCCTCGGCAAAGATGGAGCGCATCTCTGAATTATCCTCGGTGCGGACTTCCGCCGCGCGGTCATATTCCTCGGCCGACATGAAGAGCATCAGCCCCATCACGCTGACATCGCCTACCGAATATTCCGCCCCCAGATGAGGCGCAACCTCCATCAGGAGGGTCGCAAAACAGCCCTGCAGGACATTATCGACGACAGGTTTCATTTGCGTGCCTCCTCCCTCAACTCGGCCATACGGGCCACCAGCAGCCTGTTATGGACATCGGTGCAGTACCAGCTCGAAAAGGCGAGGACCGGATCGCGGTTGGACCCGCTCTGATATTCCTTGCCTGCAGAAATCCAGATGGCGAGGCCCTTCACCGCAGCGAACACCTCCCACCATTTGAAGGCCTCACGGTCGAGCGTCACGCCGCTGGCTTCCTGCCAGATGCGTAAGGCTTCCTCACGGTCGATGAGCCCCGCGGGCCGCTCGCGATTGCCGAAGGCCCAAAGCGGATCGGCCGCCCAGGCGAGATCCTCCAGCGGATCGCCCAGATGGCACATTTCCCAGTCTAGGATCGCCGTGATCTCGCCCGCGCCGTTGAACATGAAATTGCCGGTGCGGTAGTCGCCATGCACGACGGCAAGCTTCTTTGGCGGCGGCGGCGGGTTTTGTCGCAGCCAGCGAATGGCCGCTCGCGCGATGGGCTGCGGCGTCAGCTCGTCCTCGTCGATCACCTGTTCCCATTTGTCGAGTTCGCGCTTCCAGCATTCCTCCGGCTTCACCGGTTCCATGGACGCCGAAAAGCCGATGGCATCGGGATCGGCACCGGAAATCTGCCCCAGATAACGCCAGAACTGATCGCCCAGCTTGTCCTTCAGTTCTCCGAACGGATCGGGAGAGAAAGGCGAGGCCGCCTGACTATCCATGATCTGTTCCATCACGAAGAACGGGCGGTCGAGCCATTTGGTTTCCGTTTCCAGGAAAAGCGGCTCGGGCACCGGCAGGCCGGTTGGGTGGAACGCCTTGTAGGCATTGTATTCGAGGTCGCGCTCCGTCTCGATGAGGCTCGCTTCCGGATCGCGGCGCAGGATGAGCGCTCGCTCTTTCTTCGTGCTGCCCTCGTCCCAGGCGGCGTGAAAGCGATAGGTCTCACGGCTGGCCCCGCCATGAATACGCGACACGCCGCTCACTTCGACATTAGAGGCGACCTGCATCTTGGCTTCGAGATACGCGGCGATACGCGAGGAAAGCTCATCCATGACGGCCTCCCCTTCTCACGCCGGCCACGCCGAAACGCGCACGACTTCCGTCTGCTCCGATGCGCATGGACACATCATCCTCCCATTCTTGTTTTTCGGTCGCGGCCTGTGACCGGACCCTTGTTTGGATCCGACAATGCCGCCTGCACGGGAGACGGTCAACGTGACGCAGCGGTAGTGCGGGAGAGTGCTTCCCCCCCGGCACAAAGCGAATAGAATTCCGCGCATATTGAACAGCGGGACGGAACAGGAAGAGGATTCGATGCGTATCTGGCTCACCATCGCGGCCCTGAGCGGCCTCATCTCCGTGGCGCTCGGCGCCTTCGCGGCTCATGGGCTGAAGTCGCATGTCGGAGAATACGAACTCGGCGTCTTCGAAACCGGCGCGCGCTATCAGATGTATCACGCGCTGGCGCTCGTCGCGGTCGCCTGGGTAGCGAGCATGGGCGCCGGCAGCCTCGCGACAATGGCGGGAAGCGCTTTTCTGGCCGGCACGATCCTTTTCTCCGGCTCGCTGTATTTCCTCGCCCTGACGGGCAGCCGAGCGTTGGTGCTGGTCACGCCGGTCGGCGGGCTAGCCTTCATGATCGGCTGGGCCTGCCTCGCCTTTGCCGCCTGGAAAATCGGAAACTGACCGAGGGGAACCTGCCTCCCGGCCTTGCGGGGCTGGAAATGGTTGAGAGTCGTTACTATTTTATAGACCTCGGTCTATAAATAGACCAAGGTCAAGCGACTGGTCTTATCGGTATCGAAACGGGAGGTTATCGATGGAGGAGCGCATTCTGATCGTCGGTGGCGGTATCGCCGGCCTGTGGTCCGCCCTTGCACTGGCAAAAAGCGGACGCTCTGTCACGGTCATCGAGCGCGACCCGCCCGCTCCGGAAGGAGAAGATTCGGCCGACCTCGCCTTCACCGACTGGGAGCGCCGCGGCGTCGGCCATCTGCGCCACTCCCACGCCTTCCTCGCACGCCTCCACAAACATATCCGCGAATGGCACCCGGAGCTGATGCAGGACCTGCTCGCCGCGGGCTGCCGCGAGATCGGCTTTGTGGACAACCTGCCGCTTGCCTTGCGCGAGACCTATGTGCCGGCGCCGGGAGATGAGGAACTCACCATCCTGACGAGCCGCCGCACCACGCTCGAATTCGTAATGCGCCGCTATGCGCTGCGTCAGCCCGGCATCGAATTCGTCACCGACACGCTGGTGCGCGACGTGCTGACAGAGACGCGAAGCGGCAGGCTTGCCGTGACCGGCCTCGTCATCGAACGCGACGGCGAACGGCAGGAATGGCTCGCCGACACCGTCATCGATGCCGCCGGCAAGAACAGCCAGCTCATCGATACGCTGAACGAACACGGCGCCGGCATCGAAGAAAAGACCGAGCGCGCGGACATCCTCTATTTCACGCGCCATTATCGCCTGCATGAGGGCATGGGCGAACCCGAGCGCAACAAGGTGCCGAGCGCCGGCGATATGGGCTTCATGAAATACGGCGTGTTCCCCGCCGACAATGGATGCTTTTCCATCACCATCGCGGTGCCCGAAATCGAGATGGAACTGCGCAAGGCAATCATCCGCCCCGAGACGTTCGACTTCATCTGCTCGCAACTGCCTGGCGTGGCACCATGGACCGCGGAAGACCGTTCGACCCCCGTGTCGAAAGTCTATGGTATGGGCGAACTGATCAGCCGCTGGCGCAAACTTGCCGATGACGACGGTCCACGCGTGCTGAACTTCTTCCCCTTGGGCGACAGCTTCATCCGTACCAATCCGCTATACGGGCGCGGCTGCACTTTCGCCGCCATCGAAGCGGAAACATTGGTGCATGCCTTCGACCGGACGGAAAACCCGGTCGCACGTGCGACGCTCTATTTCAACAATGCGCGCGGTGCACTGCGCCCCTACTATTCGGACATGGTCAAACAGGACAAGGCCGCCATCCGGCGCGCCCGCAATGCGCTGGACCCGGATTACCGTCCGAAACTGCGCAACCGTGTCATCCGAAGCTTCGCCGAAGATGCAATCACGCCCGCACTGCGCGGCGATACCGCGCTGCTGCGCGAGTTCATGCGCGCCTTCCATATGATCGACAAGCCCAGCGAGTTCCTGCGCAATCCCGGCAATATCGCAAAGATCATGGGCGTCTGGGCGCGGGGTAAGAAACGCAACGCCCGCCACTACCCTCCAAAACTGGGGCCCGACCGGCAGGAAATGATGGCACTACTGGACCTGCCCGCTACAAGCGACTGGGAACGCTTGCGCGACGCGGCCTGAAAAAACAATCTGAACGAAACCGAACATGATCTGAGGGAGAACGGGCATGACATTTCCCAAGCCGTATTTTGTCGAGACCAACGGCATCCGCATGGCGGTGCACGAGGCAGGCCCGAAAGGCGGCATTCCCGTCCTTCTCGTACATGGCTGGCCGGAAATCGCCTATTCCTGGCGCCATCAGATGAAGGCGCTGGCCGATGCGGGCTACCGCGCCATCGCGCCCGATATGCGCGGCTATGGCAACACGGGCGGCCCGCTGGGCCAGGACGCGGTGCCGCTTTACGATATGGAGCACCTGACCGGCGACCTCACCGGCCTTCTCGACGCGCTGGGGATCGACAAGGCGATCATGGTCGGCCACGACTGGGGCGGCCTTGTCGCCTGGCAGATGCCGCTCATGCACCCCTCCCGCGTGATGGCCAATATCGGCGTCAATACGCCCTTCATTCCTCGCCTCGATACCGAGCCCATCGCCGCCATGCGCGCCGCCTATGGCGAGGACATGTACATCGTCTTCTTCCAGCAATTCGGCGAAGCGGAGAAGGTGCTCGGCAAGGACACGCACCGGTCGCTGCGCTTCTTCTATCGCCGCTCAGGCGTGACGATGGAGGAGTATATGAAACTCCCCGAAGAAATGCGTCGCCTTACCCTGCTCACCGCACTGCAGGCCCCCGAAGACACATGGACCGGCGAAGCGCTGCTGACGCCGGACGAGTTCGAGGTCTATGCAAAAGCCTTCGAGAAAACCGGTTGGGAGGGTGGCATCAACTGGTACCGCAACTTCACCCGCAACTGGGAGAGAAGCGAGAACCTGATCCAGCGCGTCGACGTACCCGGCCTGATGATTTCCGCCGCGGACGACATCGCCCTCCCGCCCGCCATGGCGGAAGGCATGGAGAAATATGTGCCCGACCTCGAAAAGCACATCATCCCCGATTGCGGCCACTGGACCCAGTCCGAAAAGCCCGAAGAGCTGAACCGGCTGATGCTGGACTGGCTGAAGCGGCGTTTTCCGGCCTGAACGGCCTTATTGGAAACTTGATTTGCCCCACGCCCCCTCCTCCGGCTTAGATAGGACCGGCGAAAGCAAGGTGCCGGGGGGCGATCGTGGATTTCGTACAAGACTGGCTGCAGGCGCCCTGGCCCCTGCAAGCCTGGACCGTTTGCATCGTGGCGTTGAATACGGCTGCGCTGGTCTTTCTGCGCGAGGAGGTGCTGACGCGCTGGATCGCCGTCGGCTGGGCGGCAACGCTGGGACTGGCCGCCTGGCTGCGGCTCCACGAGCATGTATCGCAGGGCGCCTGGGTCGCCCATGCTGCGATCTGGACGCCGTTCCTCTTTTTGCTGATCCACGCCAATCCCGAAATGCGCTTCGACCGCAGGAGCCACATCTATCTGGTGGTTTTTCTCATCGGCAATCTCGTGACGCTCGGTCTCGCCTGGCCGCATGTCTACAATTTCATGCGCGAGCGGAATTTCTGGGTGGTCTGACGCCCAGATACAGGAGGATGCCCGGTTCCGGCTGCAAGCAACGTCCAGCGCTGCTATGATCCTCCATCTTCGGTTCAAGGCAACGTGCAGAAAACAATGACGGAACGGGATCGCGCCGCGCTTCTCTTTGCCAATGACACTTTTTATCGCGCCTTCGCCGACCGCGACTACACATTGATGACCGCCATATGGACAGAGCACGAGCCCGTGACCTGCCTTCACCCCGGCTGGCCGCCCGTGGAAGGCCGCGACGCGGTTCTGCAAAGCTGGCACACCATCTTTTCCGGCCCGGCGAGCCCCGACATCAAATGCATCGCACCGCGTCCCGGCATACAGGGCGACACCGGGCTCGTGATCTGCTACGAGCAGATCGGCAAGGACTTCCTCCTGGCCACAAATATCTTCACACGGGTCAATGAGGGCTGGCTGCTGTTCCACCACCAGTCGAGCCCCGCGCCCGAGCCGGATGAGGATATTCGAGGCGCAGCGCCGCGGATCAACTGAAAGCCACTTACATTCCTGTTAGCGGGTTGTTGCAAAAGGTTGATCTGTCTATATTCCGCGCATTCGAACATCCGAACGGCCCTCGAGGCGCATCCCGAGAAGTGACTAGGAAAAAGGGTCACAGGAGAAGTTAATGTCCCAAGCCCTCGATGAGGCGCCTGCATCAGGGCCGGCAGCCCCGGCAGTTCATACGACACAGCATCCCCCTTCCCTCGCAGCGGTGAAGGGCGACCGGCCTTTGCGCATCCTGCTGCCGAGTTACCGCTCCAATCCGACAACCGGCGGCCAAGGCGTCTATATGCGCCACATCACCAAGGCGCTTCTGGACCTCGGGCACGAAGTCGATGTGATTTCCGGCCCGCCCTATCCCAATACGGACAAGCGCGCCGGCCTCATCAAGCTGCCCTCGCTTGACCTTTACGCCAATCCGCACCCGATCCTTTCCATCCGTCCATGGATGTTCGCCTCCCCTATCGACCTTTTCGAATGGTGGAGCCATGCGACCGGCGGCTTTTCCGAGCCCTACACCTTCGGCGAACGCATGGCGCGCTATGCGCGCGGCACTTGGGCCGACTACGACATCTGCCATGACAACCAGACGTTGTGCTGGGGCCTCTTGAAAATGCGCGATATGGGCCTGCCCGTGGTTGGTACGATCCACCACCCGATCACCATGGACCGCCGCATCGATGTCGGCGCCGCCAAAACGCTGAAGCTGAAGCTGCTGAAGAAGCGCTGGTATTCCTTCCTCAACATGCAGATCAAGGTGGCGCGCCAGCTCGACCCGCTTATCGTCGTGTCGGAAAGCACGCGCCGAGACGTGGTCCGCGAATTCGGCGTCGAAGCGGACAAGACGCGCCTCGTCCTGCATGGCATCGACCACATCCAGTTCCGTCCGATGCCGCATGTCAAACGGCGCGACGATTTGATCGTCACCTGCGCCAGTGCGGATGTGCCGCTCAAGGGGCTGATCTTCCTCATTCGCGCCTATGCGAAACTGTTGAAGACATATCCGGACCTGAAACTCCGTGTGATCGGCAAGCTGCGCGAGGGCAACACCTCCGACGAGCTGCGCCGGCTCGGCATCATGGACAAGGTGGAGTTCGTTTCCGGCATCACCGACGAGGAAATGACCGAACTCTACAATGAAGCGACCATGTCGGTTTCGCCCAGCGTCTATGAAGGCTTCGGCTTTCCCGCGGGCGAAGCCATGTCCTGTGGGACGCCGGTCATCACGACCAATGGCGGATCGCTCCCCGAAGTCGTCGGCGATGCGGGCCTTGTCGTGCAGCACTCCGATCCGGATGCGCTCGCCAAGGCGATTTCCACCTATCTCGACGACCCCGAACTTCGTGCCCGCTATGGCATTGCGGCCCGCGAACGCATTCTCGACCAGTTCAAATGGGAACGCGCCGCCCGCGATTGTGTTGACGTTTACAGAGAGACGATTGCCCATGCAGACCATCGACTTCAAGCTGCTCGGGCTTAGGGACGGCCAGCGTGTGCTGGACCTTGGCTGCGGGACGGGACGTCATGTCCACGCCATGTATTATTTCGCGAACTGTCATGTCGTCGGCATCGACCTCTGCTTCGACGACGTGGTAACGGCGCGCAAGGGCTTCGAGGACAATCCGGACATGGATCCGGAAACCAGGCGCGCCTTTTCGCTGAGCGTCGGCGATGCGCTGTCCCTGCCCTTCCCGGACAACAGTTTCGACAAGATCCTCTGCTCGGAAGTGCTGGAGCACATTCCCGACTACAAGCAGGCGCTGAAGGAAGTCGACCGTATCCTGAAACCGGGCGGCACCTTTGCCTGCTCCGTGCCGCGCGCCTGGCCGGAGCGCATCTGCTGGGCCTTTTCCGACGATTACCACAACGAGCCCGGCGGCCACGTTCGCATCTTCCAGGAGCGCGAACTGAAAGACGCAGTGGAAGATCGCGGCCTGTCCTTCTTCCACCGTCATTTCGCCCATGGCCTGCACTCGCCCTATTGGTGGCTGAAATGCGCGGTCGGCGTGAAGCGCGAGGACAATGCGCTCGTGAATGCCTACAAGAAGTTCCTCGAATGGGACATCATGAAGGGCCCATGGCTGACGCGAACGCTGGAAAAGATCGCCGGTCCGCTGATGGGCAAAAGCGTCGTTCTCTACTTCTCCAAGGCAAGCTGACGGCATGGTGCATCTGAAACAGGGCGATACCATTCCGGAAGGCTTCTTCGAGGGCGCGCGCAACCGCATCCTCGAACTGCAGCGCGAGAATGGCGCGATCCCCTGGTACGATGGCGGTGTGGTCGATCCATGGAACCACACCGAGGCCGCAATGGGCCTCACCGTTCTGGGGGACATCGAGAATGCCCGCCGTGCCTTCGAATATCTGAAAGAAACGCAACTCAAGGACGGCTCCTGGTGGGGCGAACTGGGCGCCGCCGTGCCCTTCGACGAAGACACGCAAGCCTATACCGGCGAAGGCGCCGGCATGCCGGTCCGCGACACCAATTTCGCCGCCTATATAGCCACCGGTGCCTGGCACCATTATCTCGTGACGGGCGACCGCGTCTGGCTGGCGGAAATCTGGCCGCATGTGGAAGCGGCGATGAATTTCGTCATCGATCATCAGAGCGCGCATGGCGACATTCGCTGGGCCGCCGCCGATCCGCATACGCCGGAAGACGACAGCCTCATCACGGGCTGTTCGTCCATCTACAAAAGTTTTGAATGCGCCGCGCATATCGCCCGCGCCCTGGGCCATCCCTCCCGCGACTGGATGGCCGCACGCCGGAAACTCGGCGAAGCGCTGCGTGATAAGCCCCATCGCTTCGACCGAACATGGGAACCGAAAGACCGCTATTCGATGGACTGGTATTACCCAGTTCTCGCCGGCGTGCTGACGGGCGAGGCCGCGCGCAAACGTATTGCCTGGAAATGGGACCTTTTCGTCGCCGAAGGCAAAGGCTGCCGCTGCGTCCTGGAAGAGCCCTGGGTGACGGTCGCCGAATCCGCCGAACTCACCATGGCCCTGCTCGCCGCCGGACAGCGCAAGGAAGCCGAGGCCCTCCTGTCATGGCAGCATCAATGGCGCGACGAGGAAGGCGCTTACTGGATGGGCTACCAGTTCCGCGACGAAGTGGCATGGCCCGCCGAAAAACCGGCATGGACGGCGGCAGCCGTCATCCTCGCCGCCGACGCTGTGACAGGCACGACCGCAGCCTCGCATCTCTTCGGCGAGCGCGTGCTGGCGGAAGCCGCAGAATAGGCCATCCGGGATTGCTTCCTTACCATTCGCCTGACACGCTTTGCAGGCAGCGGAAGAAAGGCGGCACCATGCTCAAGATCGTCAAGACGGACATCTTCTCATCCGACGCACAGACGCTCGTCAATGCAGTAAACTGCGTCGGTGTGATGGGTGGCGGGCTCGCCGCGCTCTTCAAGGAGCGCTTCCCGGAGATGTATGTCGACTATGTCGCGGCCTGCGAGACGGGCGAGCTCAAGCCCGGCCACCCGCATCTCTGGAAGGGCGAGGAGAAATGGGTTCTCAACTTCCCCACCATGGACACACTGGCCGAAGGCGCGCAGCTCGGCTGGATCGAACAAGGGCTCATCGCCTTCGCCGACAACTATCGCGAATGGGGGGTCGAGAGCGTCTCGTTTCCCAAGCTCGGCTGCGGCATCGGCGGGCTCGACTGGGAAGAGGTTTATCCGCTCATGGTCCGGCGCATCGGCAATCTGCCGATCCCGGTCTACGCACATGACTATCCCTGACGCACCTCAGCCCAGCCGCCGCAGCACGCGCAGACTCCCCACCGCCCTCTCCTCTTCGAAGAGCCCCGATGCGATCGCCAGCTTGTAGATCTCGTAGGGCGGTCGCCCGCCATCTTCCGGATTCGGAAAGACATCGTGAATGCAGAGAATGCCACCCGGCATGACGCGCGGCGCCCAAAGGCGGTAATCGGTCAATGCGGGCTCCATGCCGTGCCCGCCATCGATGAAGACCATGGCAAGCGGCGTCGCCCAGCCCTTCGACACCACGGCAGAAGGTGCCACCAGCGGCACCACGGTATCTTCCAGCTCCGCCGAGCGGATCGTCTGCCGGAAGAGCGGAAATGTGTTGAGACGGCCCGTCTCCGCATCGTAGAGCGCCTCGTCATGATGCTCCCAGCCGCGCTGGTTTTCTTCCGAGCCGTAATGATGGTCGAGCGCGAACAGCACCGCGTCATTGGCCTGCGCCGCAATGCCGATATAGACGGTGGACTTGCCGCAATAGGAGCCAATCTCCAGCACCGGCCCGAGCTTCGAGGCTTCCAGTGCCGCCTCGTGCAGCGCCCAGCCTTCATCCTCGGGCATGAAGCCCTTCACCGCCTCGACGTCGATGGGAAGTGCGAGCCTTGTCATTTGTCCACCGTGAATCTGTTGGCGATTTCGCCGAGCCCGTCGATTGCGACACGCACCGTCTGCCCGTCGCGTACCCAGCCGGGCGGGCTCATACCTGCGGCGACGCCATGCGGCGTGCCCGTGGAAATCACATCGCCCGGATAAAGCGTCATGAATTCGCTGAGATAGGAAACAATGAAGGCGGCGGAAAAAATCATGTTCGACGTGTGCCCATCCTGCCGAAGCTCGTCATCCACCCATGTCCGGACACGCAGCGCCTGCGGGTTGGCAATCTCGTCCGCCGTGACCAGCCAAGGCCCAAGCGGCGCGAAACCATCGCTGCTCTTGCCCTTGGTGAACTGCCCGCCCCGCTCGTTCTGGAACGCGCGCTCCGACACATCGTTCATGATGGTGTAGCCCGCAACATAAGAGAGCGCATCCGCCTCGCTCACATATTTCGTCGTGCTGCCGATCACCATCGCCAGCTCGCCTTCATAGTCGAGCTTGGTGGTACTGCGCGGCGCACAAACCTCATCATGAGGACCGGTGAGCGCGCTCGTCGCCTTCATGAAGAGAAGCGGCTCCGGCGGCACGTCGGATTTCATCTCGGCGGCGTGATCCGCGTAATTCTTGCCGATGCAGAGGATTTTGCCCGTCCCGGCCACGCAGGTGCCGAGCCGGGCCCCGTCAGCCACGAGCGGCAGGGAGGCAGGGTCCAGCCCGCGAAGGCGGTCGAGATTTTCCGGCGACAACGCCTCGCCTGCAAGCTCGCTCACATGGCTGGAAAGATCACGCAGATGACCTTCGCCATCGAGAAGGCCGGGACTTTCCGCCCCCTTGTCGCCAAACCGCACAAGCCGCATGCGCCCGCTCCTTCCGTCTCTCGACAATATCATCCTGAAATACCGGTCGTTTTCACTCGCACGGGGCGCATCGGGCCGCAAGCGCTTTATCGCGGGAAACCGGGTCAACGATTGCGCAAGGATTTATCCCCAGAATGCCCTGACCTCAGGAGGCATGATGGGCGAGTGGGCAGAAGATAAACCGGGTGACGAAAAGGAATACCGGGAGATCAAGGCAGCGGTCGAAGAGACCAAGCGCGGCCGCTGGTTCCTGCGCGAATTTTCCCGCCGCAACCGCGCCGCCGACACCGACCGCATGATCGAAGCCGTGGAAAAACTTTACCGGACCGCACGCGAGACGGCGGTTTCCGCCCGTTTCGGCTTCATCTATCACGACCTGCACGAATTGAAGCACTCGATCGACCGGGCGCGGACCGACCTTGCCGAAACCAACCGGGACGACACCGCCATCGACGCGGCAAAACGGGCCGCCGATGTGCTCGAAGCGGCCAAGCGCACCGAAGCCGACATTCAAGGCGCGGCCGAACGCATCCAGCAGATCGCTGACGAACTGCGCGCCCAAGGCGTCGAAACGGATACCTGCGACGAGCTCGCAAGCCACGCTGCGGGCATCTATATGGCCGCCTCGTTCCAGGATTTCACGTCAAGCCGGCTGTCCACCGTCATCGAGGCAATGGAGATGATGGAAGAACATGTGAGCCGCATCCTCGCCCGCTTTGAAGAAGAAGCGGCCCGCATGGGCCCAGAGCTTCACTAAGCGACTTCCGAGTTGATGCAACCGACCGACCAGAGCTTCTTTCCATCCCTGATCTGCAGGCCCAGCCGCGTAAGCGACAAGGGCGCCACGCTGACACGCCAGGCCTGATCTGCCTCCAGCTCCAGCGCATAGGCAACCGCGATACGGATGATGCTCTGATGCGCAACCGCGACAATCGCCTTGCCCGCGTAATGCTCGCTCAGCCGGTCGATCGCATCGGCAACCCGTTCCCCCAGATCGTAGAAACTCTCCCCGCCCGGCGGCACGATCTCATGCGGCTGCGACCAGTCGAGCGTCCGGTTTTCCGCAAAGACATCGGCGAAACTCCGCCCCTGCCACTTGCCGAAATCCTGCTCGGTGAAATCGCCGACCGCGATGGGCGGCTTGCCGTTGGTGAGCGCCAGCGCCGTCGTCACAGCGCGCGACAATGGCGAGGAAACCCACACCGCATGATCGGGGAAAACCTTTTGCAACCGGGCTGCACGCTCCGGCGGCACGGGCTGCGGCGCGACATCGAGCTGGCCGTAATACCGCTTCTCCGCGCCTTGCGCAGGCATGTGGCAGAGCCAGTACCATTCCGTACGTTCGCCCGCCTCGCTCACAGCCATCCCTTCCGCTTGAAGAAAACATAGGTGAAGACAGCCGAAGCCACCATCAGCCCCAGCGCGAAAGGATAGCCGAACAGCCAGTCGAGTTCGGGCATGTCCTTGAAGTTCATGCCGTAGATGCTCGCAATCAGCGTCGGCGGAAGGAACACGACCGCCGCCACCGAGAAAATCTTGATGATCCCGTTTTGCTCCGAGTTGATGAGCCCCAGCGTCGCATCGAGCAGGAAGTTGAGATTGTTCGACAGGAAACTTGCCTGGTCGCTAAGCGAAGAAATGTCACGCGACACCGTCTTGAAAGCACGGCCTGTTTGTTTTTGCAGTTTGCTTTCCACCGGCCGCAGCATAAAGGTCACGACACGCGCCAAGCTTACCAGGCTGTCCCGCGCGAGTACCGTCACCGTCTGATTACGGCCAACACGGCGCAACACCCCATCATAATCCGGCCTCGAAATACGGTCGCGATGGAATATCTGTCCGGAAATTTCGTCCGTCTCGCTGTTCACCTTCTCCAGAATATCTGCCACTCGCGCTACGATGGCATCGAAGAGTGCCGCCATCACATCTTCCCCGCAGGTACAGGTAAGCGTATAGCGGTGCAGATTGGCGATGAAATTCCGGAAGGGTTGCGGGTCCGCATAGCGCAGTGTGACGAGCAAGTTCTGCGTCACGACAAAAGTCACCGGATCGTTTTGCGGCTTCAGCGTGTCAGCCGCCGTCAGCGTGACCACCGTGAGATAGGAAGCCCCCTCCGTCTGGTAAAGGCGGCTGGAGGGTTCAATCTCCCTCATGATCTCCTTTTTGGGCATGGCAAGGCCCAGCGCGTTGTCGATGAAATGTCTTTCCTGCTCGGTCGGATCAAGCATATCGATCCAGATCGTGTCCGCAGGCAGCACCCCGTTTGCCTCCGTTTGGGGCACGGGCGCCAGACCGCCATTGGCGCGGACATAACAGGTGATCATAGGAATCCCCCCGGGACGATATTCTGGGTGCCGGGATGATGCCTGCAAACATGGCCCGCCACAATGCGCAAGGACGGCGATTATGAGGCTTGTAGCCGCTACGCCCCGAACCTAATCTTTCCCGGTCGTAATGAGAGAGGCGATCAATGGACAAGCCCGGCAGTATCTTCATCGGCGCGGGCGAACGGCCGCAAGAACTCCTCCTGAAATACGCCAATCGCCACGGGCTCATCGCCGGCGCCACAGGCACCGGCAAAACGGTGAGCCTACAGATCATGGCCGAAGCCTTTTCCCGCGCAGGCGTGCCGGTTTTCCTCGCCGATGTGAAGGGCGACCTCGCCGGACTTTCCCAGGCAGGAACACCCAACCCGAAAATTGACGAACGGGTGGCAAAGCTGGGGCTCGAAGGCTACAAGCCGGGCCCCTCCCCCGTCATCTTCTGGGATCTTTTTGGCGAAAAGGGCCATCCGATCCGGACCACCATATCCGACATGGGCCCCTTGATGCTTTCCCGCCTGCTCGACCTCTCCGATGCGCAGGAAGGCATACTCTCTATCGTCTTTCAGATCGCAGACGATCAGGGCCTTCTGATTCTCGATCTGAAAGACCTTCAGGCGCTGCTCACTTTTGCCGCTGAAAATGCAAAGGACATCGGTGCCCAATACGGCAATGTCTCTTCCGCCTCCGTCGGCGCCATCCAGCGCAAGCTGCTCACATTGAAACAGCAGGGCGGCGAGATGTTTTTCGGCGAACCCGCGCTGGAACTTGCCGACCTCATGCGCGCCACATGGGACGGGCGCGGCACGATCAACGTGCTCGCCGCCGACAGGCTGATGGAAACGCCCCAGCTCTATTCGACCTTCCTGCTCTGGCTCCTGTCGGAACTCTTCGAGGAACTGCCGGAAGTCGGCGATCCGGAAAAGCCGAAACTCGTCTTCTTCTTCGACGAAGCACATCTCCTTTTCGACGACACACCCAAGGCGCTGATCGACCGCATCGAAACGGTTGTCCGTCTCATCCGCTCCAAGGGCGTCGGCATCTACTTCGTCACGCAGAATCCGATCGACGTGCCGGAAAGTGTGTTGGGCCAGCTCGGCAATCGTGTGCAACATGCACTTCGCGCCTACACCCCGCGCGAACAGAAAGCCGTAAAGGCGGCGGCAGAAACCTTCCGTGAGAACCCGGCTTTCGAGGTCACGGAAGCGATCACACAACTCGGCGTGGGCGAAGCTCTCGTCTCTCTGCTGGAAGCTAAAGGCGTGCCCGGCATGGTGGATCGTACGCTCATTCGCCCGCCCGCCTCGCGTATGGGGACCGTGAGCGATGAGGAGCGCCGGGCAACCATCGCCGCGAGCCCGGTCGATTCGCGCTACAACGACAGTCTCGACCGCGAGTCCGCCTATGAAATCCTGACGCGCAGGGCGGAGAATGCCACTCAGGAAGCCGAACGGGCAAAAGCCGTTGCCGAACGGGAACGCGAGAGAAAACGCGCCGCACCCCGACGCTCCAACCGCCAATCGACAACGGAAGCCTTCACCAAAAGCGTCGTGCGCACCATCGGAACGCAGATCGGTCGCGCACTCATTCGCGGCATTCTGGGCTCGATCACAAAGGGCAGATAACTGCCGCTTTCGTCCGTCTTCCGCGAATTCGTTTGACTTTGCCCCGGCGAACCCCCATTTATCGCATGTCGAACCCATGTAGCGCGCTCTGCGGCCTATAAAGGGACCTTCCCTGCCGCCTGACCCCGGTTCGACATCCCTCCCGAATTCCATGCGCGTTGGAACGCGGCACGCAACCCGCGTCACACAACCGTTCCGCATCAAGGCGGACCGGCGTCATACGCCTGCATGAAAGAAAAAGATTTTAATGACTGAAAAGACCTTCGCGGAACTCGGCCTTGCCGAACCGCTGACCCGCGCTCTCGAAGCGCAGGGCTATACCCACCCGACCCCCATTCAGGCCGGCACCATCCCCGCCCTTCTCGAAGGCCGCGACGTGTTGGGCCTTGCCCAGACCGGCACCGGCAAGACGGCGGCCTTCGCGCTGCCGATCCTTCACCTTCTGAGCGAGCAGGCCAAGGGCCGCGCAAAGCCGCACCATCCGCGCGCGCTCATTCTTGCGCCGACGCGCGAACTCGCCATCCAGATCGACGAGAGCCTCACCGCCTATGGCGCCAATATGAAGCTCACCCATACCGTTATCTTTGGCGGCGTGAAGCAGAACGCCCAGGTGCGCAAGCTGAAGAGCGGCGTCGACATCATCGTCGCAACGCCCGGCCGTTTCGTCGACCTCATGCAGCAGGGATTCATCCGCCTGCATGAAACCGGCATCCTCGTACTCGACGAAGCCGACCGCATGCTGGATATGGGCTTCATCCACGATGTGAAGAAAATCGTGAATGCCCTGCCGAAGAAGCGCCATTCGCTCCTCTTTTCCGCCACCATGCCCAAGCAGATCGAAAAGCTCGGCGCGGAAGTCCTGCACAACCCGCTTCGTGTGGAAGTCACACCGAAGACGGTTGCGGTGGACCGCATCGACCAGCATGTGCTGCATGTGGACGGGAAGCGCAAGCGCGACCTGCTGCTTCGTCTTCTGGACGACGCCGACATGGAACGCGTCATCGTCTTTACCCGGACGAAGCACGGCGCGAACCGCGTCGCCCAGATCCTGGACAAGGCCGGCGTCAAATCGGATGCCATTCACGGCAACAAATCCCAGTCTGCCCGCCAGGCATCGCTCGGACGCTTTCGCGACGGCAAATCGCGCGTCCTTGTGGCGACCGACATCGCCGCGCGCGGCATCGATATCGACGACATCACCCATGTCGTGAATTACGAGTTGCCGAATGAACCGGAAAACTATGTCCACCGCATCGGCCGCACCGCACGCGCAGGGAGAAGCGGCGTTGCGATTTCCTTCTGCGACGGTTCGGAGCGCAGCTATCTCAAAAGCATCGAGAAGCTGACCCGTAAACCGCTCGGAGTGATGGACCCCGTGCCCTATCTCGGCCAGTCGGCCGCGGAAATGCCCGAAGAGACCGCGCCGAAGCCGCAAGGCCAGCGTCCGCCTCGCCGTGGCAACAATAACGGCAAGAGCGCAAACAAGAGCAATGGCAAGGGCGGCCCGCAGAAACGCGGCGGCCACCGCCCCGACGGCCCCGCAACCCGCGGTGCCAACCGCCCCGGCTCCCGCGCCCGCAAGAGGCAAAGGACAACGGCAGCGGCAAGCTGACCCCCGAATACGAAACGGCGCCGGATGACCCCGGCGCCGTTTTCATATCAGGAGTTCTGGAGCTGATCCCAAGCCTGCATTGCCTCGATGCCGTAAACAGTGGCAGGTCCGCCACCCATGAGCTGCGTGACGCCGATCACCTCGATCAACTCCTCGCGCGTCGCCCCCGCCTCGATCACGGCGCGGACGTGATGCGCGATGCACCCGTCGCAACGGACGGAAATGGCGATGGCAAGCGCGATCAGCTCTTTGACCTTTACCGACAAGGCTCCATCGGTGCCGACGGTCGCGCCCATGAGCGCCCCGAAAGCCTGCATCGCGGCCGGCTCCTCCTCGCCAAGCTTCGCCATCCCCGCTTGAAGCTCCTGCCCGACTTCCACGAAATTCTTCATCTGACGCCTCGTTTTCCCGATTGGAAGGTTCCAGCAACGGAAAAAGCATAGCGTCAGCCGCAAGGGCTGGATGTGAGATGGATGTCCCCTTAAGCAAAAGATGACCATGCACAAAAGCATAAGATGCTCGAAAAGGCCTCGTTGAACCCTCGTTACCGCCCTTAGGAACCCAAAGAAACAACCAATAGATGAGCTAAAAGACGAAACTTCATCATAAGCTGCTGCAGAAAACGAATTTCATAGGTCATTTCTCAAAATGAATTAGTAAATGCTTGAAAATCAAAAACTTTTTCTTGTTATTATGCTGTAAGTTATTGTTCTTGCGAATATATTTTCACTGAATCGCTCCAAATGCAGTTGACGAACAAAACACGAACACTCAGCATCTCCACCCAGACACCGCTGCGAATGAACCCGCTCATAGAGATGCCTTGCTCTAGGCACCTCTTCGCCCGGTTGGAGACAGACCAATGATCCGAAGTGTTCGTGAAGAGACCCCGGCGTATCTGAAGATCTGGCAGTGCTACGGCCCTTCCGGACGCCCTGGCGAACTGCTTAGCCGAGTGCATCCCCTGGTTTTCCGGGTGGTCCGCGGGCTCCCGGATCTCAAATGGCACGACAAATCCTGGGACACGCTCTCAGATCTACTCATGCGTCGTGAACTCGACGATCTCAGGAGGTCTGCAATCGCCTTGAAGTTGGCCTTGATGGTGATGCCCACCCCCTCCCCTAATCACATACTCAAGTTCAACACGGCGATGACCCTGGTGTTCATCGCCGCCCGGCTGGGCGATCCGCTCGCAAAACTGCAATTGATCGGCGGACTTCGGCTGATCAACAACGGCTGGTCCGGGGGGACAACTGCCAGAGAACGCAAAGAAGCGAGCATCGCAGCATTGGAGTGGCAGGATCGGTCATCCGATCCCATTTGGTCGGCTTCGTCGCTGGCCGAGGCGGTTCAACTCATGAACGCCGATCATTCCGACCTACTCGGAACGAGACAGTGGGAGTCGCCCGATGGCTTCGGCGTCAACAACAACAGGCCAACTCTTCGGATACTGACCGAGATAGGAGACGCGGACAGTGTCCAGGGAAAGGAGCTGACGAAGCGCTACGCTACCCTGCGTGAACCACTTTCACTGGCCGGAAGCCGGCTTTCGCCCTCCCAACTGGAGGAAGCTCTACTCGCCGAGTTTCCCTGGTTTGAGGATTTAATCTCCCAGATTGCAGACACGATCGAATTGAGGCGCACCGCTGGAAAACCGTGGTTCCGTATCCCGCCGCTCCTGGTCGTTGGTCCGCCCGGATGCGGCAAATCAAGGTTTGCCCGTCGCCTGGGTGAGATCAGTGGTACCGGACATGCCTCGATCACTGTGGCGGGTTCCTCCGACAACAGGATGCTCGCGGGAACCGCGAGAGGGTGGCACAGCACGCAACCCTGCTTCCCGGTCATCGCCATGCGGAAGGCAAATACCGCCAATCCGATCGTCGTCGTCGACGAAATTGAGAAGGCCTGTCCCAGTCAGAATGGAGATGCTCAGGCAACGCTCCTTAACTTCCTCGAACCGGAGACAGCGTCGCGATATTTCGATGAGTGCCTTCTAACGAGCGTCAACGTCGGAGAAGTGAGCTGGATATCGCTGGCAAACAGCATCGAGGGGATCAAGCCGCCTCTAATGAATCGTGTCAGCCTTCACTTTGTGGGCGGTCCCCAAGAAGAACACTACCCGACCGTCATCCGATGCCTTCAAAGAGACATCGCCTTGGAGCTCGGCATTGACCCGGCGATCCTGCCCACGCGCAATGAGGAAGTTGAAGCCCTACTTCACACTGCTTTTATGAATGGCGCGTCGGTCAGGCGCCTCCGGGCTGGTCTGTTTGCATGGATCAGATCAGAAGGCATCAACCGCCAGCTCCACTAGGAGTTCCGAGACGTTTCACACACACCATCAGAGCGGCTTTCGAGGAGGGCAAGAGACAATGGAACCGACAGACGCAGAGATGCTTGTGTTTGCGACCAAGGTGTTCGGCTCGGAAGAAGATGCTCAAGCCTGGATGGAGCGCCCGGCGATTGGCCTCAACCAGCGACGACCGATTGATCTCATGGAGACTGCCGAAGGAAGGGAAGCAGTGGCGACCTATCTCGTCCGGATCTACTTCGGTGTTTACACTTGAAGCTCGCGTTCAGGCAGCTTCGCGTGTCCACAGTCGAATTGCTAACCGTTGTTACGACATATTCATCCACTCGCCCCTAAAGAGCGAGCATCCAACCCCATCGTGAACCCAGGATTGAGATCTGCAAAGTCATTCGGATGCCGAGAGACCAACCGCTGGTCGAGACTAAGAAGATCGATATCGATCAACTGATTCACTGGTCCGCCATGCAGCAACCTCAATAACTCCGACAACGCCAGTGCCGCCGCGATTGAGCCCACGAAAGGGGCACCCACAGCTTTCCCGGCAAGCTGCGTCATGCCGCAGCGATCGAGCACACCATCGGCAAGAAGTCTCGTATAGGCCGGACGGTCCTCGACTTTTTCGCCCTGTCGCACCTCTTTCCAGATGTCGGCGGCAGGGCGGCGTCCGGGAAGGACGTGAAGTCTCATGGTTCGGAAATCGCGATGCCCGCGTCCCAGGCCAGCTTCGACAATAAAATCGAATCCGACCCGATCCAGGGCGCGCCGGCCGACACCATTGTCGAGCCCGCAGAGGGCGGCCGCCGGTTCATCCGCCTGCCGCTTAAAATCCGCGGCGAACGGACGCTCCTGTATAGAAGTAGCAAAGCCGCGCCGCTCAGCCCAGGCCGCCATCATTCGTGTCTTCTTCTTGCCAACGATAGTGGAGTCGCTCAGGATCGACGTGCTCTCCGTAGAGTCGGTAATAACGTCGATGTCCTGCAGGATGAGAGCCACATCGGCGGGATCCCGGTAGGGGAGCAGCCCGAGCCCCCACAGATAAGCTTGGCCCAAGTGGCCGAGACCGATCAACCAAAGTCGGGATGGCAGATAGGTCAAAGCCGGCTCGGTTTCATCCGACAACAACCAGTCGACCTCCGACTCAGGACGCCATAACGAAAGCCCCACAGCCCGCCACCCGGCTGCGGGCATCCCGCCATTTACAAACAGGAACGCCTCGTTGACGGCCAGTCCCGCCGCAAGCATCCCGCTTAGCGGCATGGCGCTTCCACCCTCAGCCTCAAGCTCCGAATGCACCGGCAGGATACCACCGCGCCAGCCCGCCGTGACGGTGCGCACGCAGAAGCCACCACGCCGCTCACGCGCACCACCGCCGATCACAATCGTCGGCGCATCGATGACCGTCTCGCCGACCGCCCCGCCCAGCGCCTGAACTGCCTCGGCCAACGTACGCCCGAGCGGCATTGCTAGCTTCAGCGGCGTCTTAAGCGGCCCGGCGACTGTGACGCCGCCGAGGAATACGCGCCGGCCGAGGGCGACCGTCGTCAACAGCGCGGCCTGCTGCGCGGGATCGGCGGCGGCGGCGCCATCGATCTCCACCGTCAACCGGTAACCTCGAAAAAGCGCTTCCGCCTCGGCGACGCTCGTAGCCACTCCGCTGTCGATGGCGTGCTTGACAAGGCGATGAAGGGAGTCCGGCGAAATCTGCCCGGTCATGGTTCACTCCTCTAAAACACACTGATGTGAAAGAACTCGCGGCGCTCGGATGGCCGCACGGTGTCCCACTGCTTGCCGCCCAAATAGCGATAGATGCCGACGTCGCGGCGGCGCTGACCGCCAGTCGCAAACCGCGGTAAAATCAGCGCGATATGCCCTGCCCGCGTGATCATGGGATGATCGCGGTCTGAACCGCTCTGACCCGATCCGCCTGGATGCACATGAATATCGGCCACGACGGTCAGGCCACGTGCCCTGCAGATCGCCCAGAGGTCGCTGAAATAACGTCCGTCGAACCGGACGATGCCGCTGTCGAGCGCATGCGGATCGAGATCGTCATAAAGCACGAAGTCGACGATCCTCGCCTTTCCGCCTTCGCGGTGGCCGAGGAGGAATGCCCCACTCTCGCGGCTGCAACTGCGACCGCGTTCGCGCAGCTTCGCCTTCAGACGACGCCACACAAACCACGAGCACGACAGCTCATGCCGCAGAGCGAAGAGGCGGCGCATAGTCACGGGACTGAAGAAGTTCATGGATGAGCTCCAGGTATTGAACGATCCCCTCGGCGGGGCGCCAGATTTTCGACGGCACCTCGCGACGCCAGTTATCGTGCCCCACGAGGCTCTCCCGGTCACAGGGCAGGTAGAGGGCGGTGCCGCTCTTCCAGTCAGTGCGGAAGACTGCAGAGACACGCCCGCCTCGACCGCGCGGCCAAAGATCGAACGCAAGAACCTTGTCTGTCTTCATGTCCCAGGGGCCGCCAGTCGGTGCCGCCTGCGGGTAACCGGCGCAGTTCAGGCGAAACACGTATTCGCGACCGTCCTTGGCGACGACACCAAAAAACGCGAATGGCCAGATCAGACTGATCAGCCGCCAGCGCCCCTCTGCCTGTCCGAGACGGAACGCGGCCTTGGCCAGGTCCGCCTCGAAGGCGCGCTGGTCCGGGGCGATCACGCGTCACCCCCCGCCGCGCCATTGATCCGCTCGTCGGGCACGAGATCGAAAGCGACGCCGCAGACCTTGCCATCGGTCAGCGCGCCGATATGCGTTCCCGGCGCCGGCCGGTCATGCGTGCCCGCGATCTGCAGAACGTGCTCGCCGGCCTCCTCCTCAGACATGCCGAACTTCTTTTCGGCGGCCCAACGCTTCACCCGCGCCACGGTAGCGCTCGGCGGGAAGCGGCGCTCGACCGTCTCGCCGTTGAATGTCACGGTCACCTCGACGTGGCGGCAGCGGTGGATATGGACCTTCAGCCCCTTGGCGGTGCCGCGGTCCTTCAGAAGGACGCCCTCGTCAATCGGCTCGTCCTCATCTTCGATGAACAGCAGCGCATCGACCGAAATCTTGTGCTTCTCGACGAGGTGAGCCTTCAGGACAGCGAAGGTCGCTTCGGGCTCGAGCTCGAGATGCTCGACCTCGCCGACGCCTTCGCCCTGATAGAAAAGATCAATGGACTTCATGGATTTGCACTCCGCGGGATCGAAGTGCGAGGCGGAATTGCCCGGCTTCGTCCCTTACTGGCTTGATCGCCAGCGGAGCAGCAACCCGGAAAAGCCAGGCGCTAGTATCAGTCGAACTTAAGCGTTCCGGTCGGCACGGACGGGCATATAAAGAAGTGAGGGCATCGAGGGCAGGTTACCGCATCCACCTCCGGTGGGAACTCGCCGGAAGCGATGCCGGCCAACATCGTGTCGCTCTTCTTCTGACGATTCCCGAGCTTGGTCGCGCTGATCGCCACGGGCTCATGCGTCTCGTCAGTCAGATGAAGCGCCTGCACGATCGCGCCGCTGCCAAATTGGCTGCGAGCCGCGAGGTGGTAAAGAGTGTATTCCAGCCGATCATACTCGTCGCTGCGTTTGTAGCCCGTACGAACCCGCCGAATAACGACGGTTCCATCGGACAGCTCGGCTAGTTCATTCGGCTCCACCAGCACGCGCCCGCTGGGAAAGTCGATGGCTAGGGGCTGAGCGTCGCGGAAGCGATTCCCGGCTCCAGCATTGAGCAGTGCCGCGATCAGCCGAGACGCAAGCTTGCGGTAGTCAGCAGCGAATGCATGATCTGCCGGGCCGCGCGACTTCCAAATTTCCTCGAACGCGGCTTCCGCTTCGTGCAGCGCGGGATCACCGCTGCGGCGGGCATCCGCGAGCCAGCGCAACAACTCGTAAAGGCAGTCGTGTGTGCGGGAGAACGCCGTCGGCTTTCGAGCGCCCCCAAGACCCATAACGTGCGTGTAAAAGAAGCGACGCGGGCATTTCTCATATGACCCCAGTCGGCTGTCGGTCACCGCCCAATCCGACGGCCAGGCGATCGTGATCGGTTGCGCCTCCGGTACGCCGGCGGGAAGCGCCAGCCTGGGTGGATTTGGAATCTCTTGAATCATCCCGCCGGGGAGCCACTTGAGAAACGGCGACGGCGAGCGTCCGTTTCCGTTTCGCTGTTTTCGCGCGTAATAGAGACGAAGGTGCGTTCGGGCCCTCGAAAGCGCGACGAAGAACAGGCATTCCTCCTCGTCATTATGCGCGCGCTTGGCTTCGTCCACCGGCGAAACGTCACCCAGCCCCTCGATCATACCCTTGGGTGGTGGGCAACGCTGACCGCGGTTGGAACTCGGGAAGCTCGCGACAGTCAGTCCCGGCACATGCACGGCCTCGAATTCGAGGCCTTTGCTGCCATGCACCGTCATAAGCCGAACCGCATCTAGATGCAGCGCCGAAGCTGGGACTTGCCGCAGATCGCGCTCCTCCGCCAGCAAGACCAGCTGACGTACCCGATCAAGCGTGCGTTGGATCGGGATCCCCCGCCCCACCGGACTCTGCTCTCGCACAAAGTTCAGGAACTGCCAGACCGCCACAGCGCGCATGCGCGCTGTGACTGACGCTGTATTGCCTAATTGCTTGGCCAGATCCGTACGATCGAGAAGAAAGACGGCGAGAAATTCCCAGGCATTGGCGCTCGAGCTGATGCCCTTGAGATCCGCTGCAAGGCGTTCAATGCCTTCGCGGCCCGATGCCGACAGGCCGGGCGCTGTCACCGCGGCCGCGAGACCCCCCAGGGCAGGCTTGCCAAGCGATCGCAGATATCGGCTCACGCAGTGGACATCCTGCAGCGACAGACCGTAGCGCGGCATCGCGCCGACCCGCACGAGCGCGTCGCCGAAAGGATCAACGGCCAGACTCAGCAGCGCCAGCAAGTCGCGGACCTCTTCCCGCTCGAGCAGGCTGCCAAGGTGCAGCACAGGAATCCCGCGAACCTCAAGTGCTGACGCGATTTCGTTCAGCCGGCCATTGGTCCGGCACAGGACCGCCTGGTCTCGGAGCCGTACGCCCGCCGTCTCGAGCTCGCGAATGCTCGCCGCGACGCCCTCGGCTTCGTAATCCAGCGTCTCAAAACTTCGAATTTCCGGACCACCAGGGTCTTTTCCACGGTCAGCCTCCAGCTTCAGCTTCAGCATCCCCTCAGATGCCCCCATATGCGGCGCGACTGCTACGAAGCTGTCCACGATCTGCTCGATCGAACGATAATTGACACCGAGCTGATCGATCACGGCCTCCTTATAGTCGGACGTGAAGCGGACCATGTTTTCAGATGAAGCGCCTCGAAAGCGATAGATCGATTGTCGCGCATCGCCGACGACCCAAAGCCGGTCCCCATCGCCCGCCACCATCTTGAGCAGACGAGCGCTTGCACGATTCACGTCCTGATATTCATCGACAAGCACGTGCCGGTGTCGGAGTTGCACACCGATGCGCACCGCATCATCCTCTTCCAGCAAACGCGCCGGGCGCATGATGAGGTCGCCGAAATCGACGCCGCCATGTCTACGCAACGCCGCTTCATAAAGGTCGTAGATATCTGCGATTTCAAGGCACTTGGCGGCCGCGATCCGCGCATCCTCGTCAAGGGCGTCCGCTTCCGCCCGCATCGCGTTCGCGAGCTCGCGGTATCGTTCAGGCCCGACCATTTCATCCTTGGCGCGCGAGATCGCACCGACAATGTCGCGAAGCACCATCGCCGGGTCCCAGAGGTTCCGGTAATGAACCAGCGGCAGCGTCGGCAAAATGTCTTCGAGGACTTCGATCGCGTCACTGCGGTCAAACAGCGACGGATTTGGCGTGAGTTGAAGCCTGTCGTGATAGCGCCTCACAAGATCGAGGCCGAACGCGTGAAAAGTTCCAATCCAAAGCTTCGGCGCAGCCTCAGGAGCCGCCGTCGTCAATCGTTCCGACAATTCACCGGCAGCGCGATTGGAGAAAGTTAGGATGAGAATCGCGGCCGGATCGACACCCTCGACCAACAGCGAAAGCACACGCCTGACCAGCGTTCGTGTCTTGCCGGTTCCTGGCCCGGCTTGCAGCTGAAAGGGCTTGCCGCGGTGCGCTGCGGCTCGATCCTGGGAGGGATCGGGCTTGCGAGCGACCGACGGTTCGGGGGTAGATTCCGTTTCAACCACCAAAGGCGGCAGCAGCAACGCGTCGAACAGCTGCTGCCGGACCAGCACAACGGGAAGTTTTGTCCGCTCACAGATTGCTGTGGCCGTCAGATCTTGTTCGAGGTGCAGTGCACGCGCAGAAGCGCGCGGTAGCACAAGCTCGCGGGCATACACATTGGCCTGCAGCTCGCGACGCTCGCGAGCTCCATAATCCTCGACACGCTGAAGCCCTACCGGCGCTGCTTCCATGCTGCGCGACGGATCAATATCGGCTTGGCTACAAGTCGCGGAGCCGGCATGGAGCTCGGAATGCCCGAGCTCGTGTGCGACAAGGAGTGCCCGAGTGACCGGCTCCCCATTCTCCTCGCAGCAGATCGTTCCGCCCTGGTCGTCATACAGCGCTCGTGCGCCCTTCAGTGCCGGATCGCCTTTGGGCAGCCACACGAGTTCCAGGTCACGGCGTGCCACGGCCGCCTGAACAAGCTCAAGTGGCTCGAACGGATCCACTCCCTCCGAGAGCAGTTGCTCATGAAGCGCCGCGGCCTTGAAGCGGATCGGTTCGAAAGGGTCCACGAGATCAGAGCTCCAACAAAAACTTCTGTTGAACCTCGCTCAGGCCCGAGTTCCTCACCGCCTCCTCGAAGCTTTGCTGTGTGCCGGTTGCAGGTTTGCCTTCCGCCTTGAAAAACTGTCCTGCCGGCGCTGCCTGTCGCGCAGAAAAGTGAGCCACCACGACATCGAACGGCGCCGTAAGCTCCTCCGCCACCCGAGCCTGAAAACCTGGCGTCATGGTCGCCGGGTCAATTTGTCGGTCGCGCAACTTGCCAACGAAAACAGCATTCGCATTCAAGCGCGCGGCGAAAGCGCGGTATTCGCTTCGTGACAAACCGGCGAAGGGATTGACCGCGTCGGTAACACGGGCACTCTTCACTTCAGGCGCGCGTGTGGTATGGGCATGAAGCCGGTTCTGGAAGTGGCTCATCGCGCGGCTAACTGCCGGACTGACGACAGTCGGATCAATAGCCGCCTCAGCAGCTTCGACGGCGCGGTCACCGCGCAATGCATCAACTGCGACTTCGATCGCGAAATCCGTCAATTCCTGCCCAAACTGGGGGTACTGACGAACAATATCATCCAGCAGCCTTGCGTCCGGCACGTCCTGCGCCGTGGATAGAACATAGAAGGCTTCCCGCAATGCGCGCGGGGTCGCGTCAGGGCTCTGGCTCATAGGTCCTCCTTAAAACAGGAAAGCTTCGCCGCCGCCCGCGAGAGGCGGTTGCGAATGGTGCGTCCTGTGCAGTTGCACCGTGTCGCGGCCGTTTCTTCGTCTGGATCCTCGGACTCTTCCTTGTACCCTAGGACATGAACGAGAATGACGGCTTCGCGCTCTTCGGCCGGCAAAGCTTCGATTGCTTTCATGAACGGTTCACGGAAAACGTCCCACTCCTGCGTCGGCAGAACCCTGAAGTTCTCCGACACCCGAGCAAACGCGTCTTCGTAGGCATCAGGCCCACCTGGCGCGTCGGATGGCGGCAGATCGACGACGGCGATGCTTCGTTTGCGCCGCCGCGCCTCTCGGCGAACCGCGTCAATGCGCAGCGCCCTGAATGCCATATTGAACCGACACTCGTAGAAATCGAGTTCGTTGGGGAACTCGCCGGTCCCATCGCTCACGAAAAGGTCTGTCAGGTTCTCCAGAATCTCCTGGCGAACATTCGCTGCATCCGGCATTCCCCCGTCGGATACTTTCACCAGAAGATTCGCTTCGCATCGCCCGAGCAGAACCGGTAGTACCGCGCTCATCAGTTGCTGATCGTCGGTCCGGCGTCCCTCTCGAACAAGATGGACAAGACACTCCGAGCGCAGATAGGCAGGGTCGCTGCGATCGGTGATCGAAAGGCGGGTTTGCAGATCAGATCGCGAAAGCCCGATAGCCTCATCGATCTGGGCCTCGACCGCAGACGGACGTGCATACAATGCGCCGTCCGCTTCGGTATTCGTCAACGGTCGAGCCATTTGCCCCCCTTTGCGGCGTTTCAGTTGTTTCTGCGCAAGGCGTTCGTGTGTTTGTCTCTTTAATCGCGCTCAGACAGCGAACCCGGAAGGCATTTCTGCATTCTTTTTTCTCCCCACCACACCTACAACCGGTCTTCTAGGCCAAATTCGACGATAGGGGAGGCAAGGGGACGGCACATCTGAGCAAGATGATCGCCCATGCCCCGTCCTTTTGCATCGTGAGCCCCAAACTCAAATGACTCCGCTTCCTGCAGGATAAAACTTAGGGATCACATCATAACAAAAAGCCGAATGCCGCCGCAGGTAGGCGAATAATGTCGTGAACTCAAGACTCTTGGATAGTTCTTCTCGAACTAGCCCATTGTCTCCCCCCAACTACCCGATCGAACTTGAACCCGACTTACGTCGTGAGACTGAATACCTCGTCCGATTCGTTCATAAAATGGATTTCAATTTCGCAATTGACTGCGGAAAAGACCTAAAACTCATCCAGATCACTTTAAGGGACGAAAATTCTTAAAAATACGACTAACTTATTGTTTTTATTTATATTTTATCTCGACAGGTATTGTTTTTCACATATGCGAAGAGGAGCCCCATACATTTGGACCTTTTTAATCTTAGAATTTTCTAGCCTACTATATATGGATGCAGCGTCCTGCAAGCGGCGGCAGTAGTATAGGAAATTTGGGGTCCAAGTAACTACTTGGACCATTTTCTATTTTCTTGGGCCACTTTACTATTTTTTGGGGCATCCATCCTATCTCTGCTCAATTCTTGACTTACCAAATCCACCTAGCCCAAAAATGAAAAAGGCCCGCTCGAGGCGGGCCTTCTGGCCGACATTGGCGTGTCGGCAAAAAATTGCGCTGCTGACCAACGCTGACGACAAGGTATCTCAGCATTACAGCGCATGCAACGAAATTGCGCATTCGGCGCCACGGGAGGGTTTTGTCCTCTGCTGGTGTCGCGCGCGAACGAGGAACGCATGCCATGTATCGCTTACCGATGCGACATCTGTGCGGACAATCTTCTCTTAGAACGCTGCCGCTAAAGGTCCCCTATCAATTTCAGTACCAATTCGAACTCTATCAACTCGAAATCCGGCTGCCCTGCCCCCAATTAGCGGCGTTGGCAGTTGGCCATTGCTCCCTCCACATTCAATCAGGAGGGCCCGTTGCTTAGTGAGCTTGAGCTTCAAAGCCTTCCCTCATACCAAGCTCTTGATGAATACGGTCGCCAGCTTGTTCATGAGGTTCACTCGCGTGGTGGAGCTCCTGTCCGCGCTGTCCGATCCAGCGGCTCAAATGTCATCCAGCAGTACATGAGCCTGAAAATGGATCGGGTGTATTTGTGCGAGAGCCACACCGTGGAGGCGCCCTTTGCGCTTCAGCTCGAATATGATCCTAGCACTCTCGCTTACTACCTTCAGCCTTGCACACTCGACATCCTTATCCACGACGATTTTCGGAACCGACATCAAAGGCGGCAACATACACCGGACGTGCTGGTAATTCGATATGACGGCATTGAGTTGTGGGAACTCAAGCCGGTGGCGCGTTTGCGCAAGCTAACAAAGCGTTCGCCTGACACATGGACTGAAGGGCCCGAGGGTGTATTTCGTCGGCGGGACGTCGAAGAGCATTTGAAGGGAACCGGGATTGGCTATCGCGTCCGATCCGACCTCGAAATCAATCAAATTCTTGTCGAAAACCTCAGGGACATTGCTGACTTTACTCTACCGACAGCGCCAAAAATCGATCCCGAGCGGCTATCTCATCTCAGAGCAGTACTGCAGAAGAATGGTTTCATCACCATTGCTGATCTCGTCCAAAGATACGATTTCACCGGAGACGAAATCCGCAAAGCAATTGCAGATCGCCTTGTAGCGTTCGACCTCGAGAACGATCGGCTTGGCGATCCGGTCAGAGCACGTGTGTTTCCAGACAATGTGGCACTGGAGATGTCCAAGTTCACAACGGAAACGCTGCCTCCCGACGGTTGGTACACAACACCTCAAAGTCTATCAGAAGGCGCGGTGATCTCGTTGGATGGGACTCGCTATCGGATCGCGCACCTCATCGCTAGCGAAGCAGTACTTGAGAACGAAGCCGGCGCACAAAAGACGCTCCAGCTTCATATCCTCCATAAGTTCCAAAATGACAGCCGCCTTAAGGTCATCAATCAAAACAACTGTTCTGATCTGAGGCTGCGCAGATCTATCGCTGACTTCACCGAAGAAGAACGTGAAATCGCATTTGCCCGACTCCGCATAGTGCAGGGCGAGAAAATTCCGGGCTGGGCGCCGTCACCCAGCACTGTCGGCCGCTGGAAGGCCCGCATTCGAGATATCGATCCACACGACAGACCATCAATGATCCGTGCGCTGGTTCCTCGTCACCGCGACAAAGGAAATAGGAAGAGGAGGCTGCCCGACGAGGTGATCGAGATCATGCATCAGGTCATCGATACCGAATATTACAACGCACGCAATCGCTCCAAGAGGAGCTGCTATGAGATCCTTGTCGCCGAATGCATTAAGAATGGCCTTACACCTCCTTCAGAGCCAATCTTCCTGAAGGCTATCGATGAGCAGCGCACTCGATTAGCAATTATCAAACGCAGCGGGAAACGGGTCGCCAACAAGGAAGAGTCGCTAGCAAACTTTCTCTACCGTGACGACCCTCCCGACAGATATATCGGTTCACCTCACGGTTCACGCCCGTTCGAGGCTGTCCATATTGATCATACTCAGTGCGATCTCGAACTTGTTTGCGTAGAAACGGGCCGAAATCTGGGGAAACCTTGGCTAACAATAGCCATTGACGCCTACTCAAGACAGATCCTTGGCTATTATCTGAGCTACTCCCCGGCGAGCCGCGTATCCTGCTTCATGGTGCTACGCGACATTGTGCGACGCTTCAACCGGCTTCCGGAAACAGTAGTCGTCGACCGAGGCTCCGACCTGACGTCCAGAGATTTTCGATCAATCACAGTTATGTTCGGCGTCTCGATTAAATGGCGCCCTGGTCAAAAACCCCGCGTAGGCGGCGTGATCGAACGCCTGTTCGGCATAGCAAACAAGCGGCTATTTCATAATCTAGAGGGCAATACGCAGGTAATGCGTAAAGCTCGAGAGAGTTCAAAATCCGTTGACCCAAAGCGACATGCCAAATGGTACCTCGAGGCGCTCTATCCTGCGCTAGAGAAGTGGCTGTTCCAGCATTACGCGAACACGGAACACCCTGCCGTTTTACGCCCCCCCTCGGAAGCATTTGAAACCGGAATTACCATGTCCGGCAGCCGCACGCACATCCACATTCCGCTCGATCGAACCTTCAAAATTTTAACGTGCCCGACTGTCTCACGTGAAGGGATCCGAACAGTTTCGAAAGGTCGAGGCATACGCCTCAACGGCGATTTTTACTATCACCCAGAGCTGGACCGTCCGGCTCACTGGCAATCCAAAGTACCGGTGAAATACGACCCATGGGATGTTCGCGTCTGTTACGCCTATGTCGACCAGCACTGGATTGAATGTCGGTCTGTGCATTTCCAACGACTGGCCAACTTCACCCCCGCCCTCCTCCGAGCCTTTAGCCAAGAACTCATACGTCGAAAGACATTCTCAAGGGCGGAAGTTACTCCGAGGAAACTCGTCGAGCACATCGCAAGCGCAGAGTTCGACACCTTTCCGGACGCGTTGCGGCAGAAAGCTATGGCATCGCGGGCAGTATACGGACCGATTGGCATGACGTCCGTCACACCCGAAGAAGAACTTGCGAGTGACACCCCGTTCCCCATGCCAAAGATCGACGACTCGGCATGGCTTCCAAACCAAACTCCAGAAGAGGATGATCAGGATGACTTCTCGTATGACGTCTTCCCGGACTAATCGCGAAATCTCAACAAAAGAGATTCGTCAACGCGTCAAAGAATTCGCACGCACCCAAGTAAAGCATCCGTCCATGCTAAACGCTATGGAAGAAATTCAGGATGCCGTCTCACCAAATAGCGGGATCAACGTGGCACTCTTGGTTGGGCCACCTGGTGTGGGCAAGTCTGCCACCTGTGAGCAGCTTATTCAGGAAACGGCGCGAGAGTATCTCGATCAGCTGAAAGCTGACCCCTTTTTTAATCCGGCAATTATGGTTTCCGCTCCCTCGCTCGGCGACAGAGCCTTCTCGATGGCTGACTTTTTCGAGATCATTCTTGAAGCGTTGGGCGAACCAATGATTGATCAAAAGCTCACACCGGAATGCATAAGTGGTGGCTATGACCTACCGCTACGCTTGAGCGCCCCTACGATGAAGCTCTCGGCTCTCCGAGTGGCAACCGGCAAAGCGCTTCAAGCACGTCAGACTCGGTACGTCATTGTCGATGAGGCCGCCCACATCATGAATGGGCGCGCACTTTCGGAGCAGGTTAATGCCTTAAAGTCATTATCTGACATGACACAAACAAAGTTTGTGCTGGTGGGCTCATATGACCTATACGAAATTATTTCCGTCAACGGACAACTTGCAAGGCGGTGTCATGTTGTCCATTTGCCAAGGTACACCACAGATGCAAATGGAGGAAAGCGACACTTCAACAATGTCGCACGAGCTCTTGCGAAACGCATGAATCTTGAGCCGGAAGTAGTTCTCGATCCCTATCTGCCTGCCCTGATGGAGGCATCCGTTGGCTGTATCGGAACGCTTAAGCATTCGCTGCAGAGGGCATACTCCCGCTCTCTCCGGCACGAAGGAGGAAGGTGGTCGCCCAGCGTCCTTCAGTATTCCCTCTTGCGCAAAGCCCAGACCAGGAAAATCCTCAATGAGACGCTGGACGGCGAGCGTTTGATTGCCGAGAATGAAATTTGGAGCCTTTGATGCGTCAGAATGATGCTCTCCAGTTTGTCCACCACAAGTATTATCCGCGTCGTACCAGGCTCTGCCCAATCGCTCCCATTGGAACAGACACGCCGGATTGCGAAAGTCTCTATTCCTACCTCCTACGCCTGTCTTGGGAACACTCGGTAAGACCGAGTTGCCTAGCCCAGTTCCTATACGAATACCTTGCGCCCGAGGAGATGAGAGACCGAATGATGAGGGCGAAACGCAACACGATACTAGGCACTCCGTCGCAGGCACTTATCTCCGCCATTGAGGAACTTACCGGGCTTAGCCAGCTTTCACGGCTAACGTTGTCATCTTACAAACCCTTCTTGCCAAGCAAAGGGCAAGGCAACCAACCAAGAAAGTGGTGCCCGTTATGCCTAAATGAACAGCGTCTGCTAGGAGCAGTGTACTCGAAGCTGGCATGGGAGATTTCTACGACGCCGGCTTGTATCCACCATGGAGTCAGATTGGTATCAGCCTGCTCCTTTTGTGGAGGCTACATAGGACACCGATCTCAGTACTATACGCACTCGCGCCTGGGATTTTGCAGGAAGTGCAAATCTTGGCTTGGAGGTGATGGGGATGCCAAAGGTGAGGAAGCGTCAATCCAGGAGATGGCGGTTGCGAGAACCATTGGAGACTGGATTGCTGACGGCGATGAGGCACATCAATGGAGTCTCGAAAATCTTGCTCATTCGTTAAACGTCATTTGTAACGTTGGCTTTGGTGGACGGAAAATAGACCTTGCTGAAGCATTAGGCGTAGGTAAATCCACCATCAGCCCCTGGTTGAATGCCAAGAACTCGCCGACACTGCCTCACTTAGTGAATATTGCGAACCTCGCCAATACCTCGATCTCGGCTCTGCTGAAACCAGACATTCATATCAAGGATATGACTGCGGCTACTATATCCACGAGGGAAGTCATCCCGATACGCTCTGAAACCAAACGGCGCACCCAGAAATCTCGAACGCTGAGGGCGTTAGAAAAGTATGATGAGAAGAACGTACCCTCAACACTGAAAGAATTGGCACGGGAGCTGGATGTAGATGCAAAAGCTCTAAAAAATGCCTTCCCGGACGAGGTGCAACGAATCCGAGGTCTCATCAAATCCGCACGAGCGGCACGCCTTGAGAAGCGCAGCAACGCATATCGTATGTTTTCCGAAAAAATGTATCGTCGAACCAAATCGCTCACACGCCGAGAGTTTTTTGCGCGTGTTCAAAGGGAGTTCGGACAAATCGGTTGGGCTCGTTCGAAAGATATGTGGCAAAGATATAAAAAACTCCAGCATCAGTGAGCCCTTTCTGAAGCGCATACTCCAGGACGGTGTTTAGGCTAACCTGTAGATGTTATTGTGGCGCGCGCTCACTCTACTCAACAAACAAAGGCCCCGATGACATCTCGAAGCGACACTTTCAAACAGATATCAATTTCGGATGACGCTGCACTAACCAAAATTTTTTAGGCCCAAAGCCACCTCACATAGGAAACAAAATTTGTCTATTTTGGTATCGATAATAACTATCGCCGCGAGCGGCGTATTGGCGTCAGTAGTTGCCCACCGCCTCAATGCGACCAAAGAGCATGTATTTTTCATGCGCCGGAAAGTGGAAGAACTCTATCTCGCTCTCGAACGCTACGACCGAAGGCTCAGCGCTCACTTCGTCGGCTATTATGGCGTTCTAAAAAATGAGATTACCTACAATGATCTTCTCGACCTTCAAAACAGCAGAGGCAAATTTAACAACGACCTCGATCATTCGATTGAGACTTCGATTATGTTAGTCAGCGTCTACTTTCCCGAGCTGAAACAGCGTCTAAATTCTTACATTGATGCTCGGGACGCTATCCATGAAATCCTCGCCGACCATAAGCGCGCGTACAAGCGCGGAGACATAGACGGTACGCGCTGGGTCGAGCCATTTCACGAATCGTTGCTAAACCTGGATCACATTGCTGCGGAGCTCAAGGAAGCCATCCTTAGTGAGGCGGTAGCTCTGAAATCCGCCAAGTATTTATAGAGATAGCGAGTTGGTGAACTTGCGCTCTCATGCCCCCCACAACGGGGCGCGAACGTTATGGCAATACTATGCTGAAGCAGACAGGATCCTAAGATCAAGCCTGTTATGCGATCCAGGATACACCTGACATGGTGGCCAAGCACTACGGACGGTTTCTGCCGCAAGACAAGGCTGCACTGGCCGCCCAAGTACTCAATAAAGTGTGGGCAGCGTAACACTCAAATCAATTGCTATCGGGGGATTGCTCATGAACAAGATGCAATCCCCCTCTCACTCGGGTTCGCCAAAATCAACCTAGTGCATCGGCTTCCTTCAATCTCCGCCGGCGCCCATGGTTAGAGCTACCGATGATTTACTCGACTCGCTTGTCCCGAAGATCGGCAGAATTGGCCGGAGCTTGACGAGGAAATCCCATGCCATGAGTAAAGCTCCAAGCGCGAACACGATATCGCCCGGCATGCGCATCCACTGCCAGAAGAGCGTCGTGTCGTAGAACTCCTTGCTCCGCGCATAGGCCAGACCGTGTTCATAGACAGCGTCGAGTTGCGGCCAGCCGATGGGGAAGAAGTTCAGGAATATCCACATCACCAGCCCGATATTGTAGAGCCAGAATGCCCAGCGCCCGACGCTCTCACCGAACTCGTGCCTCTCGCCTGCAATGTAGCGCAGGCAGAAATAGATGAGCCCGATACCGAGCAGACCAAATGCGCCGAACAAGGCGGTGTGCGCGTGGTTGAGCGTCAGGAACGTCGCATGCTCGTAGTAGTTCACCAGCGGGGCATTGAGCGTGCCACCACCGAAAACGCCTGCTCCGACGAAATTCCAGAACGCAGCGCCGATGATATAGGTGTAGGCGAGCCCGTATTTGAAATCGCCATGCGCCTGAATAAGACGACGCTGCTGGATCGCCTCGATGATGAGCAGCACCAGTGGTAGCACCTCGATGAAGGAGAACATCGAGCCAAGCGGGACCCACATACCCGGCTCGCCTGCCCAATAAAGGTGATGTCCTGTCCCCAGCACGCCGCCAAGGAAGATCAGGATCAACTCGAAATAAACCGCACGCTCAGCAAGCCGGCGAGAAACCAGGCCAACGGCCATCAGAAGATAGGCGCTGATGGCAGAGGCAAAGAATTCGAAGGACTGCTCCACCCAGAGATGCACCACCCACCAGCGCCAGAAGTCACTAATGGTGAAGGACTTCTCGATTCCGGTTAGCGGGATCATGCCGAAGACATAGAGAAGCGCGATATTGACAGTCGAGGCCCAGAGCAGATGCTCGAGCCGGATCCGACCCGACCAGAACTGGCGCGTCGCCGCCCACAACGTCTCTCGTGTCGGCCACAACGCGCGGAATACGAGCACGCTCCAAATTGCCAGCCCCGCAAAGAAACCGATCTGCCAGGCACGCCCGAGCTGGATATAGGAGAGGCCCTGGTTGCCGAACCAGAACCAGTTCTCATTGATATATCCCATGATGCCGAGATAGTTCCCGAGCAGAGCTCCCGCGACGATGAAGAGCGTCACCCAGAATAGGATGTCGACGAGGACCGCCTGACCTTTCGCTTCCCGACCACTGATAGCCGGAGCCAGGAAAAGCGCCGCCGCAATCCAGGAGACGCCGATCCAGACAATCGGTGCCTGGATATGCACGTCGCGCAGGAAATTGAACGGTAGATACTTGTCGATGGGGATGCCGTAAAAGGCGGCACGCTCCGTGTAGTAATGCGCCATGATGGAGCCGACGAGGATCTGCAGCAGAAGAACCGCCGCGACGACGAGGAAATATTTCCAGACGCGACGCTGGCTCTGCGTCAGTGGCTTGAATTCGCCAAGAACCGGATCCATCGGCGCGTTGTCCGGATCGTTCAGGAAGCGCTCGTAGATGAAGAGCACCACGCCAAAGGCGAAGAAGGTGAAACAGAAGCTGATCCAGGTCCAGCGGAAGGTGCTGGTCGTTGGCGTATTACCGACCAACGGTTCAAACGGCCAGTTCTGGGTCCACGATGCATCCGTACCCGGCCGGCGCGCCACCGTGGTCAGCGAGGAATAGAGAAGAAAATCCGCCGTATATCCGGCGCTGGTCTCGTCAAGGCTATAGGCTTGCGTCCAGCCTCGCGCGAAATCGTGATGGAGGAGGGATTGGGTGATCTGCGCACGCCGCGTCGTGATCGCTTCGGCCAGCGCATCAGGAACCACAACTTTCTTTTGCGTGAGGTCGACACCCTGCAGCACGGACTGCATTTCGGCCTTGACCGCAGCGCGCTCTGCCGTCGGCAGCGTATCGAGTGCCTGGCCGTAGCGGGACCGCGCGATATTTGCTTCCGTCAGCTTTCCGAGCCTGACCAGATTGTCAGCCGTGTAGTCTTCGCCGAAATAGGAGCCCATACCATAAAGGCTGCCATAATCCATGAGGTCGGCTTTCTGGAAGCCTTCCTTGCCACGGACAATATCGTCGGCGGACATGAGGACCGTCCCGTCAGAACGCACAAAATTGTCGGGGAAGGGGGGCGCATCTCTATAGGTCAGCACCGTGACCCAGCCGAGTATGCCAAAGCAGATGACAGCAACCGCCAACAACACCCATTTCAGGACATTGCTGACAGGATCTTCCGGCGCCTGGTCGACGCCCGCCGCTTCGATAGCCATTATTCCCCTCCAGAAAAGTTCGGCGCGAGGGGGAGCCCTCGCCGCCCGGTCGCGAAGAGACTCAACTAGAAAACAAATTTCACCATTTGATTTGATATAAATCAAATTTTCGTGTGACTTATATCACGCGCGTTCTGACCGCCGCGGCAGTGCATGAAAAGAGAAAGGTACGAATTGAGAGCTTCTGCTTCCGTTGAAGACATCAACCAGCTTCCCCTCTTTGCGCAGATGACGTCGCCGGCGCGGGAGGAGTTGCTGCGCCATGCGGTCGTCCACAGCGCATCGGCGGGAACCGTTCTTTTCGAACAAGGGACGATGCCCACATTTCAGCATGTTCTTCTTGAGGGCGCGGCCCATCTGTTCGGCAGATCAAGCGAGGGAAAGGAAGTACTGATCGAAGTGGTCGAACCACCGGACCTCATAATTCCCGCCGCCGTGGTAACGAACTCGCCCTATCTTATGCAGGCACGCGTTCAGGAAGCGTCGCGCTTCCTGTTGATTCAGGCGGACGCCTTTCGACGCACCCTGCAACAGGACCCCGCCCTGTCGCATGCACTGGTTGCCAGTCTCGCCGGTCAGTTCCGGCGCATGGTCCGTCAGATCAAAAATCTGAAGCTGAGGTCGGCTTCGCAGCGCGCGGGCTGCTACATCCTTGCGCTCAGATGGAAACAGGGCGGCGGAAACCGCGTCACCCTTCCTTACGAAAAGAGCCTGATCGCCTCCGAACTGGGGCTCACGCGTGAAAGCTTTTCCCGGGCCCTTGCGTCCCTTCAACATGACGGTATCGAGGTCCAGGCAAACACCATCCTCATCCACGATGACGAACGTCTTGCGGCCGCCTGCGGACCCGACCCTTTGATCGACCCGGACGAAGAGCTCCACCTGTGAAGCAAACTACTTTACCTGCAAGACAGTTGCAGGCATTTCCCTCGGATCTATCAAAGCGGACAAGCAAAATGACAACAGTGACATTCATCTTTCCCGACGGAACGGAAAAGTCACTCCAGGTTCGCCCGGGCACGAATGTGATGGATGCTGCGGTTTCGAACGATATTGAAGGTATAAAGGCGAATTGCCGAGGGAACTGCGCCTGTTCAACGTGCCACGTATATGTTGATAACGAATGGCTTGAGCTGGTTGGCCCCGCGTCGGGGATCGAAGAAGACATTCTCGATTTTGCGCCAAACGCGCGACCGGAAAGCAGATTATGCTGCCAGATATGCCTGTCCCCCGCTCTGAATGGACTGAGACTGCATATTCCGGACTGGCAAAGATGGAACTGAGAGCTACCCGGCGGCCTGAGGTAAGCGAACGTCTCCAGGATTGAGGATGGCCCATAAGAGAAAAGATGCTCCTCTCTTCAGGGCTAACCGAAGGCACCCATTGTGGAATAATCAGGTCACAAGGCACTGCCACTTTTCGCACAAGCTTTCTTCGGGTGAGAGACGAATGTCCACAACTTCGTATCACGGTGGCATTGTGTTCGCCCAATCGCGAGGTACGTCGTTCGGACATTCGTTGTAACGATCACTTGGTACGATTCGACAGAAGTGGGTACAGCCAAATTGTTTTTTGGATTTCGGGAACTGCTCGACCTGCGTTTCAACAGATGCAAGGCATCATCCCCGCTCTTTCATTTCACGCCCGGCAGACATGGCTTGCCGCACTGAAATTCCGCATTGCGTTATCAGAGGTTCACGACTCCTGTCACGCATCCAGATGAGTCCCGTGACACCGCTCAACATCGCAGCGAGCAAGACAATGAGCGGTCCAAGTTGTGAACCAGTTTCCAATATGAGCCAGCTAGCGAGAACCGGAGTGGTTCCCCCCACGATCCCGAGACCGGTATTGAACACTATGGAGTATGCGGTCAGGCGATCATCCTCCGGAAACTGTTCAGTGAACAGCGCGGGAGCCGCCCCGAGCGGTACCGCAAGGAAGAGCCCCATGGCGACTTGACCTACCAGTGCGGCAAATCCTCCGTCAGCGACAATCCATGGCAATATAAAAACGCCTGCTCCTCCGATTGCGAGGATCGCGCCCACGAGCAAATACGTACGCCTCACAAACCGATCCGAAATCCAGCCCGCCAGAGGAATAAACGGGATCAACAACGCCAACGTCAGGGTATTGATACGCATGGCACTATCCAGCGGAATTGTCGTGACCTGCGCTACCCAAGTCGGCAGATAGACGAGCGCAAGGTAGAACAGTGCACCATAGGACGACGCGAACAGAACTCCCTGCACGGTTTCGCGACGATTGCAGCTAAACGCCTCCACGATTGGAGAATTTCGGCAGCGGGCACTCTGGTATCGTTTGAAATGAGGCGACTCCGGCAAACCACGTCGTAGAACAATGGCTATAGCACCAAGCACTCCGCCAAAGATAAAGGGTATGCGCCATCCCCATGAATTCATGGCGTCGGCCGTCAACAAGCTCGTCACAGCAGTGGCTGCGCCCGATCCCAACAGCATTCCGCACAGACTTCCAATGTTCGCCCAGCTTCCAGCAATACCTCGTCGGCCGGCGGGGGCGGTTTCCACCAGATAGGTCACAGACGTCGAGAACTCACCGCCCACAGACAGCCCCTGCACCATACGCACCAAAACGAGGAGAAGCGGAGCATACACCCCGGCTTGCGCGTAGACAGGCAAGAGACCCAGACACAATGTGGGAAAAGCCATCATTGCCACAGACAAAATCAATGTCCGACTGCGCCCGAATGTATCGCCCATCCAACCGAATACAACAGACCCCAAAGGCCTCATGATAAAGCCGACCGCAAACACACCGTAGGTCGCTATCAGCGAGACCAGACGGTTGCTGCCAGGGAAAAACAACTCCGAGAGAACTGACGCCATAAAACCGTACAGTGCAAAATCGTACCATTCGAGGATATTGCCGATGACACCTGCGAGCACCGCCGTGAGTCGATGCTCTTCATCGAGATCGAACAGTGCATTTCCATCCGCCATATTCACTCCCTGCCATATCGCTCGCCTATAACCATTTTCGTGCGACCCAGCCGATAAACCCTTGAGCAAAGCGAAGTAGAGATATCTTTCCTCGCGGTTCCTGTACCATGCGCCTCGCATGTTCAAGGTCATCGAGGAATACGTCAGTCAGCTCGTGGTTCAGTCGAGGTGACCGCGTGACAAGATTGAGTTCATCGTTGATGAACAGGCTCCTATAGTCGAGATTCGCGGTTCCGACACTCGACCAGTCCTCATCTATGATCATTGTCTTGGCGTGAAGCACACGTCCGTTGAACTCGAAAACTCTAACGCCGGCACGAAGAAGAGAATCATAGGAAAGTCGGGCAGCCCATTGAACAACAGGAACATCGCTCTTACCGGGCACCAGTAGCCTCACATCAACACCTCGTAACGCTGCGTTGCGAAGACCCCGCTGGGTAGCTGCGTCCGGTACAAAATATGGCGTTGTGATCCAGATCCTTTTTGCGGCCTCGTCAAGACGCTGGTGAAGAACACAGTACCACCTGTATCGGCACCCGACACCGTAGTTCGGCAACAACAGCGATCCGTTCACCCACTCCTCTTTGCCGCATTCTCTCCTTTCCTCGAAGTCATGGAAAAGCTGTTCCGCACGGGATGCCAGACCCCCGGTGAAACGCAAATGAGTATCCCGCCACCGTGTACGGCCGATGCTTGCCCTAGAACTTTCGTCTCCAACATTGAAGCCGCCGAGATAGGCAACCGCTCCATCGACTACGAGAAGCTTGCGGTGGTCTCGTCGTCCGTAGCGGAACGGATGACGCCAACTCCAGCGTCGGTACCATTTCAACTGCACACCAGCTCTCCGGAGGGCGTCATGCGCCCTCCTTGGAAAAGTGCCCCAGGATCCGAATGCGTCCAATCTTGCTCGAACATCGACACCCCGGCCGGCGGCTTCCACGAACGCGTCCAGGAACCTTTGCCCAACACGATCACACCTGAAGATATAGACTTCGAATAATATCGACTTTGATGCGCCGGAGATGTCACGCAGCATGCTTTCGAAGAGCTCATCGCCCTCGGTGAAAAGGCTGAATCTCGTCTGATTTCCGTTCATAGCCCGGTTGCTTTGATTGTACGGCCTACATCCTGTGGGGCTGGTAGACGATTCCGTTAGCTTTCTGGAGGGCGCGGACATAATCGACAATCAGCGCGACCTCACGATGCGACACCTGCGGCTGCGCGGGCATGTTTCCGTAGGGCCAGTGGTGCTGGCGAACGCCGTTCGCGGCTGCCCGGAAAAATGCCTCATCGGCATGATGCCCGGGATTGTAGATCTGATGTACGAGCGGCGGCCCCTTACCGGTCCCGCTGGCATTATCGCCATGACACTCGGCGCAATTTCTGTCGAACGCTGCCTTGCCAAGAGCTGCATCGCCGGAAAGAGGCGGAACAACGACATCTCTCTTCGCAGAGTGTACGCTTTCTTCTCCAAACATCCGCCATGCGCCAATAACGACACCGCCGGCAATTACTGCAAGCACAGCATATGTAGAAAAATTTTTCACCATCGCTTGTTCCCTGTTTCCTCCAGCGAAAACGACACGCGTGAACCGACGAGTCCTTCATTACATCAGTCATAACTAAGCGCACTGACACGGATGAACCGCCCGATTTTCCATTCCCCTCGATGTTTCCCGGGTCAGCCAGAAGCCTGCACCTAGCAACATAGCGCCACCCAGCACCATCCCCCACGAGGGAACGTCTCCGAAGACCAGATAACCGAAGAACGACGCGACGAGCGGCGACACGATGATGTCGATCAGGGCATATACGTTTGCATCGAGGGTCTTCAGAACCATGGATATGCCGAGATAGGCAAAACCCGTGGACACGACCCCGAGCCCCAGAACCCAAAGCAGAACCGGCACCGTCACACCGACGGTCTCATAGTGAATGCCGCGCAGAATATCGCCGGGGCCGAACAGCAACATCGAAGGCAAAAGCACAATCGCCGCGACCAGCATCGACCACGCGATATCGTTTCCGGCTTCCGATTTTCCCTCATACCTCAGATAGGTGACCATTGCGGCGTATACCGCTCCGTCTCCGAGCGCGACGAGATTGCCGGCCAGTTCGCCACCTTTCAAGGGGTTAGCAGTAGCGATACCGATCAGCGCAACCACGAAAATGAACATGTAGCCGGGACGAGCCTTCTCGCCCAGAAATACCGCCGAGAAGATGAATGTAAAAAACGGCGCAATGCTCCAGAAGATGACGGCGTTGGCAATAGGGACAAGAGTCATCGCGTAGTTGAAAACGCTGATCTGGGCGGCAATCAGAATTCCGACGAGCAATGTGTTCTTGAGATTGTTTCGGGGAAACAGCAACGGCTTGCCCGTTATGCTGGGCATGAAACCGAACAGCAGTAAGGCCGCCAGAGAAAGCGCGTAGAAGTTCAGCGTCTGGATGGGTATGAGACCGCCGGTCAGCTTGACGAAGACCCCGATGGTCGCCTCGGAAACGGTGATAAGCGCGAGCAGAGAAATCGTTTGCGCCGTCATGCCGTGCCGGAACTCGTCGAAATCACATCAATCGCCTCGGCGCCTTCCTCATCAAGACAGACATCTTCGACCTGCAACGTGGCAAAGAAGATGCCATAATCCCGCTTAAGCAAGTGATGAGCCTTACGTAATACCTCCCCACCCGACGCATCCTTGTCGATCCGCATATGCGCGGAGAAAACATATTTTCCGCTGGTCAGCGCCCAGGCATGAACATGGTGCACGTCTTTCACGCCATCCATCTTCTGAAGCGCCGTTGCGATCTCGCGCAGGTTCACGTCAGACGGTGTACCTTCCATGAGCAGACGTGTCGCATCCTTGAGGATCGTCCAACTCGCCCACAGCAGCACGAAGCCGAACGCCATACCGAGGATCGGGTCAATGAGAAGAAAATCGGTAAAGCGGATGACAAGCGCAGCCACGATAATGATCAGGCTCCCCACGAAGGTCTGTATGATGTGCCACAGTGCGCCCTTGACGTTGAGATCGCTCTGGCTCTGACGCCACATCAAACCGAGAGAAATGATTTCGGTGAAAAGACCACCCGCTGCCGCCCAAAGCATCGGCCCGGTTGGCAGTTCTATGGGTGCCGTCAAACGCATACCGCCCATGACAATAACGACCAGTGCCATGCCCAGCAGGAAACCACCATTTACGAAGGCGCCGACAAGTTCGGCCCGGTACCATCCGTAGCTCTGCACTTCACTGGCCGGGCGGCGCGCCACTCTCGCGGCGACGATTGCCACCAGCACCCCGCCGACCGCCGAGAATGTATGGAAGGCATCGGATATGACAGAGATGGAGCCCGTCCAGAACCCGATCCCCATCTCGATAAAGAAATAGATTCCAGTCAGCCAGGCTGAGATCGCGAGCCCCCGTCCGCTCGATGGCATATGACCGGTATGCCCACTAGACATGTGAGTCATTTTATACCCCCTCACGATTGCGGGACGATGTACTCGCCACCAGCCGGCGAGCGCGCTCAAGCAATTTGGCATTGATCGCAACGATGACGGTGCTGAGCGACATCAGGGCCGCCCCAAATGCAGGTGTCAGAAGAATGCCCCAGCTATAGGCAACCCCTGCCGCAAGCGGGATCGCAAAAGCATTGTATCCGGTCGCCCAAAGCAAATTCTGAATCATTTTGCCGTAGGTCGCCCGGGACAAGGCCAGAATGGCAAACACATCCCGCGGGTCGGAGCGAACCAGCACGATATCAGCAGACTCGATGGCCACTTCCGTACCGGCACCGATTGCTATGCCCAGATCAGATTGCACGAGAGCGGGTGCATCGTTCACACCATCACCGATCATCGCAACATTGAGGCCCCGCGACTGCACCTCCTTGACCTTCTCCACCTTCTGATGCGGCAAAACCTCGGCGAAATAATCGTCAAGGCCGAGTTGTCCCGCCACGGACCTGGCGACCGACGTTGCATCACCCGTCACCATCATGCATTTGATTCCCATCTCTTTTAGCCGCGATACGGCCTCGAAAGATTCCGGTCGCACGATATCGGCGAGTGCAATGGCGCCGACAAGACGCTCGTCCAGCATAACGAAGACAACAGTGTTGCCTTCATCGGTATATGCCGTGGTTTCGTGAGATGGCAGGTCGATTCCCTTTTCGCGGAGATAGCCGGGGCTGACAACGCGGACCATTTGCCCGTCGATACCGGCCTCGGCACCCTGTCCGGTGAGACTTTTGAAGTTCTCGACATTCCGCACCTCGATGCCGCGTTCCTCCGCCCCGTGCACGATGCCCTGGGCGATCGGATGCTGAGACTTGTTTTCGAGCGACGCCGCGATTGCGAGAATCTCGTCTTCGGACTGGTCCGCTAGCGCTGCGATACCGGCAACGCCAAACCGGCCTTCAGTGAGTGTACCCGTCTTGTCGAAAAGAACGGCATTGAGATTCCGTGCCCTTTCGAAGGCTGCCCGATCCCTTATCAGGAGGCCGTTCTGCGCGGTCAGACGTGTACTGACAGCGACGACGAGTGGCACGGCAAGGCCAAGGGCGTGCGGACAAGTGATCACCATCACGGTCACCATGCGCTCGAGCGCGAATTCGAAGCTTTCGCCGACGCCCAACCAATAGATCAAGGTGAGGCCGCCGGCGCTCAATGCTATATAGGTTAGCCAGAGCGCAGCACGGTTCGCGATATCCTGTGTCCTTGAACGTGTCGCCTGAGCCTGTTTGACCATATCGATCACTTGCGAGAGATAGGTCTGATCGCCCGTCTTCTTGACTTCAAGCGTGACGGCACCCTCGCCGTTCACCGAGCCTCCGACAGCTTCCGCGCCTTTGCCCTTTTCGACAGGCCGGGACTCGCCCGTAAGCATCGCCTCGTTGAAGCTTGAGTCGCCATCGACGATAACGCCGTCGGTCGGTACCTTTTCCCCCGGACGAACCAGTACATGATCTCCAGGCTTCAATTCGGAGACCGGAATTTCTTCGATGGCGCCATCTTCCGCGACGCGATGGGCCGACGCAGGTAACAGTCGGACCAGAGCCTCCAGCGCGCCGGAAGCTCCCATGACAGACTTCATCTCGATCCAGTGACCGAGAAGCATGATGTCAATCAGGGTTACCAGTTCCCAGAAAAACACTTTTCCGGAAAGACCGAACACGACGGCGCTGGAATAGAAGAAGGCCACCGAGATCGCGAGAGCGATCAGCGTCATCATGCCGGGCCGTCGGTTTCGCAATTCGCCGAAAAGCCCGTTCAGAAAGGGCCAGCCGCCATAGAAGAAGGCTATGGCGGAGAGTGAGAAAAGCAAATAGCTGTCGCCACTGAAGGCAATCGCTCCCCTCAAACCGAGGAACGTCTGTATCATCGGCGAAAGCGCCAGGACAGGCACCGTCAGGATCAGCGACACCCAGAACCTTTTGCGAAAATCCGCGACCATCGCCGAGTGATTATGCGCCATATGGTGGTCGTGATGCTCGGCGCCATCGGGGCCGCCAGCTGACGACGAGGAAACCTGAGACGCATGAGTATGATCGTGATGGTTCAAATCCGGCATATCGGTCCCTCCCGGTAGCCTCCGTTATCGCCAGAGAATGTCCGACGACTCGCTCGGCAGTCTTCGCCGCTGCGCGAGTCGTCGTTCGTCGGTACGCCTCGTCGGACGAGACGAGAAATCTCACATGCAGCCCATGACCGGGAGGATCTGATTGGCTTTCTCCTGCTGATCATCCGACAAAGCCGCATAGAGTTTTTCGGCGGCGGGCTTCATCTTTTCAAGCGCGCCGACGCGGGTCTTCATGAGCGATATCTGCAGATCCAGCATATCGACAGCGGAACGGTCTTCATTGCCCTTCTGGAACAGGCTGAACATCTGCTGATGCATGCCCGCCATGCTCTGGAAGTTTTCCTTGAGAGCGTCCGCATAGGCAGACCAGGCAGCGCTCTGGTCGTCCGTGATCTTGAGCTCCGCCTTCAGGAAGGCGAGACGTCCGTCCACATAGGTGTCGTAGTCACCGGACGCACCGTAACCGCCCATGCCGCAGCCGGCGCCCATCATCCCGTAACCGCCGCCCATCATGCCGTAGCCATAGCCGCCACCCATCATGGCGCCGGGGCCGTACCCACTGCCATAGCCCATCATTTGGCCCTGACCGGCACCCATCATGCCGGGGCCCATGCCATATCCGCCCATCATCCATCCACCATTCTGGCCCGAAGGATCATGCGCATAGGCGGTCGATGTCAGAAGCAACGTCACAATGCCCGCAAGGGCCGATTTCCGAATATTCATCAAGTCCTCCAAGGATTAAGTCTGTCCGGGTAAAATCCCTCATTCACTCAATCACGACATTGCGAGAGATCAACAAGCGTCTTATTTCGCAATGTCGTATACGGAATAACAGCGTTACATCATCTGCGTTGCGCCCCGCACGCTCAGCCACCGGTGATATCAGCCTTCCTCTTCAAATACTCCTCGCGCGAAATCTCACCTTTCGAGTAAAGGAGGTCCAAGACGGTCATCGGATCCTCGCCTAGAGATCTTTTCCCGCCACCGCTGGTAAACAGGCGCACGAATCCTGCGATCAGCGCCGCGAACAGCACGATAAGAAGAATGCCGATGAGCCAGTGCCCGATACCGAAGAATCCCATTCCGTATCCGGACATATGACCATAGCTGCCGTCGGACCCTGAACCATCCATATACGCCGCAACGGGAACCGACCTGAGCAAAACGCCGGATAAAGCGGCTGCTGTTGATAGCGTAGCCATTGTATTCTCCATTTCTGCGTGAGAGGGGAAGCTCTCCGCTTCCCCTGCACGATTTCATTAATGCTCGCATTGCACAGTGAGCTACCGATCTACTGTTCCAGATTCTGGCACGCCTGAGCCTTGGCACGATTTCCGTTCATCATGCCGCCGGTCATCATCTGGCCATGCTGCTCAACCATCTGCGTGCACATGGCCTGCATGTTTCCCATATGCTGCTGCATGCCCTGCCCCATCGGCATTTGACCGTTTGTCTGCATCGGTTGACCCTTGTGCATTTGCCGACCGGGGCTCATTGATTGCTGTCCTGCACCCATTTGCTGTTGTCCCATGGGCATTTGCTGACCATTTCCCATCCCCATGCCTGCGGCAGATGCAATGCCGGGTGCAATAAGGGCGGAAGCGAATAACGCAAATGCAGATGCAACTGCTGTAGCTTGCTTTTTCATTTGGATCTCCCTAGTTGGCCGGTTGCTTGCAGACGGAGCACCTGCACCGGCTGACACGTGCTCCGTGTTCACGAGAACCTCAGAACCAAAGGCGCAGACCGACGACAAAGGTCGTCAGTTCGACGTCTCCACCGCCGGCGCGCGCCATGCTTGCCGTACTGCCGAATTTTCGTTCCCAGTTGACGCCGATATAGGGAGCCAGCTCACGGCGGATTTCGTAGCGCAGCCGCGCACCCGCTTCCGCGCTCGAGAGCCCCGCGCCCAGCTCCCGCTTCGGATCGTCCTTGCTGTAGAGCATGGCGTCCACGCGGGGCGTCAACACAAGCCGCTGGGTGAACATGATGTCGTAGCTCACCTCACCGCGAAGCGCGTAATGCGCGTTGTCACTTGCATAGGCGGTCGCCTGAACCTCGAAGAAATCCGGTGCAAGCCCCTGAAACCCGAGCGCCGCCCAGCTTCGCGACGGCGTATTGCTGGCAAGGTCGGTTCTCACCCCCGCCTGCAGGTCCCAATAGTCCGCAACGGCGCGCGAATAGAGAAGCTCCGCCCGGACGCCGTCATATTTGGCGTCCGTCCGCTCGCCTTCCGTCTTGAACCAGAGCTTGTCGATATCCGTCCCGCCCCAGGCCTGAACGTCCCATTTGAACGTGTTGAGGTCGCCGGGGTTCCGGATTTCCAGTTGCTCCGCCATGAGCGCATAGCTGACCGGATTGTCGTGGATGGTGGCCGGCCAGTCGGCGGGCGGCGCATCCGCTGTCGCGAGATCCTTGTCCGTCACGCCATCCGGATAAGTCTCCGCATGTGCCATACGGGGAAGCACAAAGACCGTCAGGGCAAGTGCCGCGGCAAGGGCGGCGCGTGATTTCCAGTTTTTCATGTCCGTTTTCCTCACGACACCGAAACCTTGCGGAACATGCCCGCATCCATGTGGAAGACGAGATGGCAGTGATAGGCCCAGCCACCCGGCGCATCGGCATTCACGAAATAGTCGACGGCGTGACCGGGATTCACATTCACCGTGTGCTTGAGCGGCCGGTGATCGCCCTGCCCATTGTCGATTTCGCTCCACATGCCGTGAAGGTGGATCGGATGCGCCATCATCGTGTCGTTGACGAGCCGTACGCGGACCCGCTCGCCGTAGCGCATGTGGATCGGATCGGCGTCGGAGAATTTCACGCCGTTGAACGACCACATGTAGCGCTCCATGTTGCCGGTCAGGTGAAGCTCGATTTCCCGGTCCGGATCACGCGTGACCGGCACCTTATTGACGCCTCTGAGATCCGCATAGGTCAGCACGCGGCGGCCGTTCCTGCGCAGTCCCGGTCCCGGATCGTTGTAGGTGAGCGCAACGGAACTCGGCTGCATCACGGCACCCGGCCCGTCTTCGGACGCCGGGTGCGTCACCTCGATCATCGCCGCGGCGGGCATGGGCTTCCCGCCGGATGTGTTCATGCCGTGCATGCCATTCGCGTGAGGCATGCCAGACATGGCTGCGCCGTTACCATGCGTCGGGGGCGACGCGGCCATCCCCGCCATTCCGCTCCCCGATGACGTTTCGTGTCCCCTACCGGACATGCCGGACATTCCAGCCATGCCGCCCATATCCGCCATGGTGAGCACCGGACGCGGATCCATCGCAGGCACCTCGGCCCGCATACCGGAGCGCGGCGCGAGCGTACCGAAGGCATAGCCGGAGCGATCCATCGACTGCGCGAACACCGCATAGGCCCGGTCGTCCTCGGGCTCGACGATCACGTCATAGGTTTCGGCGACGCCCATCCGGAACTCGTCGACGGAGACCGGCTCGACATCGTTCCCGTCCGCCGCGACGACTGTCATTTTGAGGCCGGGAATGCGGACATCGAAATAGGTCATGGAAGAGGCATTGATGAAGCGAAGGCGGACCCGCTCGCCGGGCCGGAAGAGCGCCGACCAGCCTTCCGCAGGCGCCTTGCCATTCATCAGATAGGTGTAGGTATAGGCCGTCACATCCGCGATGTCGGTCGGCGTCATGTTCATGGCGCCCCACATCAGGCGGTCATCGACCGTCGCGCCCAGCCCCTTCTCCGCAATATCTTTCGTGAAATCGAAGAACGTCCGCTGGCTGAAATTATAGTAGTCGCTCTGCTTCTTGAGCTTGTCGAAGATCGTCGCGGGATCCTCGTCGCTCCAGTCCGACAGCACGACCACGTAATCGCGATCAGCGCGGATCGTCGGCCCGCCCCGCGGTTCCACGATCAATGCGCCATAGACACCCTTCGGCTCATGAAAGCCTGCATGGCTGTGATACCAGTACGTGCCGTGCTGGCGCAGCTTGAAGGCATAATTATGCGTCTCGCCGGGCTTGATGCCGGCAAAGCTGATCCCCGGCACACCGTCCTGCGTCGCCGGCAGCAAAAGCCCATGCCAGTGAATGGCCGCGAGGTCCGGCGTGGCGTTCTTCACGCGCAGGCGCACTTCATCGCCCTCGCGCAAATGAAGAACCGGCGCGGGCACCTGCCCGTTGACGGCGATGGCAGTTGCGGGAGCGCCTGTGAAGTTCACGCCGAGCGGCGCGATGGAGAGGTCGATGGTCGTGCCTTTCAGCACCTCTCCGCCCGTGCCGAATTCGGATGCGCGGGCTGGACGCGTGGGAAGGCCGAGGCCTGCAAGCAACCCGCCCGCGGCCACGCCCTGCACGAAGCGCCGCCTCGAAAGAGCAACCGGTGGCATGCCATTGCGTGAAAACTGTTCGTTGTTGGTCATTATCCTCGCCTCAGTGAGAGGTCACCCGGCGGCGCAAAGCCGCCGGGATCCCGATTACCCGGATGTGAAGCTGAAAGTGCCCGTCATGCCGGCTGCGGCATGTCCGGGGATATTGCAAGAGAAGAGCAGCGGTCCATTTTCCGGCTGCTTTTTCGGAAACTGCCAAACCAGCTCCCGCGTTGTGCCCGGATCGACGAGCTGCGAGTTCGGGTCGTCATGCTTCATCAAGCCCGCCCCGGACGCGCCGGGAGACGCCGACGCCATGCCTGTTGGCGTCAGCATGCCGCTCTGCATCATCTCGAGCATCTCCTTGCGGTGCTCGACATGCATCGGCCTGGTGCCGATGTTGAACTCGTGCAGGAGTTCCGTCTTGTTCGTCAGCACAAAACGGACGGTTTCGCCGGGCCGGACTTTTATGGAATTGGGCGAGAAGGCATAGGACGACAACTCGACCTTCACGACCCTGTCCACCTTCGACGGATCGCCGGGCCTGCCGATAATCTCCGAGCGGCCGGCATGATCGTCTTCATGCATGGCTTCGCCGCCCATATGGCCGCTTTCGGCCTCCATGTGGCCGGACATACCGACCCCGGTTTCACTCGCTCTGGCATTCAGGGGCAGCGCCGCCATGGATATGGCCACCCCCGCCGCGGCCAGGGCACGCGGCATCGTTCTTTTCAGAAACATCGAGAAAACCTCGTCTTTCGTTGATCGCTGGATAGAGCCCACACGCGAAAAGTAGCGGCGCTATGCGGGCGCGGTGATCAGACGAAAGAACGCGGAGGTTGCCAGGGCGGCGTTCCCTTCCAGAGGTCCTGGCTGGAATGCGAGCTCGGACGGACAGTCAAAAGAAGCGAAGCCTTGATGGTCGACAGGCCGAGAATCGGCTCGAAAACGAAACCGGTCGTGCACACGACACTATGACAGCAATGCATAGGCGCTGAGTCCCGATCCGTTGATATGCCCGTGGACACCTCGCAATCTTCAGTAGCATCTATTGCAGCGGCGTCATCCGTATGGACCGGGGCCTCCATGGCATCGTGATGCGGACCGGTGCCGGCATGCGCTGGCTCAATCGCCCCGCCGGAGACCAGCAGAGCGGCGATCAGCACGCATGAGAGCGCTATGTCCCGCAGGAGTTTCATACCAATGCGGCCCGAAGCCATTTTCAACCTGAGCAAATCATAAACCTTCCATCAACGGGAAGGTCAAGGGAATGTTATAAGCAAACTACGAAACAGCTTATTCCGCGCGAGTTCATCGAGGTCAGCGATCTCGCTTTCATCCGGATACGATGGGGAACTAGATGCTGTATTGGAGCTGGAAACAATGGATCAGCGAACCGAAGCGGGCGGTTCTCATGATCGCCGTTTATGCCGCCGTGCTCTCCCTCGTCCTGCTCTTCGAGGGGTTGAGGGTCGGTATCCATGACGATCTTCGGCTGTTCCCTGCTTCACTTCCAGCGGATCTCGTAGCAATCGAAAGCGGGAATTCCTATTTCGCACTGGCTCCATCAAAGCTCCCCCAGCTCTCGAGGCTGAGGGCCGAGAGTGTGAACGGAGTGGCGAGCGTTTCGCCAGTCATGCTTCTGCCTGTCATCCTGAACGAGAGCGGTCACAGAACGCCGGCCATGTTGCTCGCGTTCGACGATGCTGGCGGTCCTCCCTCTCTGGCGTCAGGGCGCATGCCAACCCCCGCCCCCGAAATCGTGCTCGACAAAAACCTTGCCGCACTTCACGGGATCGGGCTCGGCGACAGGGTCAAGGTGCTCGACAACGAACTGACCGTCGTCGGGCTATCATCCGGCAGCACCTCGCCTTTCACACCCTATGTGTTCGTGACTTATGACCGGCTTATCGACATGGCGCTGGACGCCGAACTCCCCTTTGCCACGGGAGACATATCGCTTGTCTCAGCGCTGCTTGTCGAGGTGATCCCCGGGCAGAATACAGGTTCTGTCCGTGCCGCCCTGGAACGAGCGCTTCCGGATGCTGATATCTTCACACCGGCCGAACTTGGCGAGGCGGACGCAGCATTCGGGGACAGACTGATCGGCCCGGTCCTGTATCTTGTTTCCGGGATTGCCTGGGTCATCGCACTTCTCACCATGAGCATGCTCCGCTATTCCGAGGTGCGTTCCCAGTTTCGTGCGTTCGGAATTCAAAAGGCCCTGGGAGCGCGCCCCTTGTGGCTTGCAGGGACTCTCTTGTGCGGTGGCTTGATTCTTCTCGCATTCAGTCTTCCGCCGGCCGTCCTTCTTGCAACGCTGCTCGCTCGTGCCGTATCGCTTTGGGATCCGCTGTATGGCGCCCGCATTGTCGATATGGCGGTCCTCGCCCAGGGCATCGGTGTGATGTTCATGGCATCGATTGCCGGTAGCCTTTTCCCGATGCGGACGCTGCTGCGCCTCGACCCCGCTATCGTCTTTCAGAGGTAGGGCAATGTTTTACTGGAGCGTCAAATCACTGCTCGTCGAGAAATGGAGCGTCCTGACTGCGGCCTGCGGTATCGCGCTTGCCCTTCTCCTGGCCCTTTATCTTGACGCGGTGTTTCGAGGTGAAGCCGGCCAGATCGTGACCTTCATCGAACGAACACCCGGCGACGTCTGGGTCTTGCAGGACGGCATCAGCGATCTCCACATGGCACGCTCGCGGCTCAACGAAAACGCCATCTACGCCGTTCGGCAGGTCGAGGGCGTGGCCAGCGTAACCCGTTTTCTCTATCGCGACAGTCTGATCGGTCCCAATGGGCAGGAAAAACTCGCATATGTTGTCGGTATCCCTTCAGCGCCAGAAGCCAGATCCGCATGGGAACGGGCAACCGGGTGGACTGCGCCCACGCCTGGCCATGTGGTCCTCCCGGCGCCGATGGCCCGGGCACAGAACCTCCAACCGGGTGACAGGGTGCGTGTCGGAGATGAGAGCTTTATCCTTTCCGGCGTTTCCCGAGGGACCTATTCAATGGCCAATCCCCTTATCTTTCTGGATGAGACAGATGCACGAAATCTGTTCGATATGGGAGACGGCGCCAATGTGCTGCTTGTGTTTGCCCGACCGGATACATCACCGTCCGACCTTGCAGCGCGGATCAATCGCGAAGTCGAAAAGGCCTCCGCCCTTACACCGCAAGCCCTTCGGCACAACGACTTCAATCTTGCGATGAAGATGGGCGGCGCGCTTATCGGCGTTCTGGAGGTCATGGGGCTCGCCGTAGCGGGCCTCATCGTCATCTTCACCGCCTTTGTTTTTTCCTCGAACCACCGACGGGAATTCGCAATCGCGAAGGCACTCGGGGCACCGACGAAACAGCTTGCCGGATCCGCACTGGCGCAGACCGCTGTCGTCTCATTCCTCGGAATAGTCATTGGAGCTCTCGTCACCTACCCGCTGGAGGCCGGGCTGCATCACTGGGTGCCCGGCATCGCGGTGAGCTTCTCTTCCATGACGGTGCTCGTTTTGGGAACGGCAACTCTCGGCCTCGCGCTGCTCTCAGCGTTGTTGCCGCTTCGCTACGTGCTGAGCGTCGATCCCATGCTCGTGTTTCAGGGTTAGGAGGAGCGGATGGCCAAAGAGATCCTCGCTGCACAGAACCTCATCAAGCATTTCGGATCAGGCGACGCGCTGGTTCGTGCCGTCGATGGCGTAAGCCTGAAGGTCAACAAGGGGGACCTGGTACTGATCAAGGGGCCATCCGGTTCGGGCAAGACAACATTGCTGTCCATGCTTGGCGGACTGCTGAAACCCACATCAGGTACCGTCACTCTACTGGACCGGGAACTCACAGGAAGGAACGAAGGCGAACTGGCCTCCATGCGCTCCAGCGAAATCGGCTTTGTTTTCCAGGCCTACAATCTGTTGTCCGCCATCAGTGTGGCGGAAAACATTGTTTTTCCGGCGCGGCTTTCTGGCCAAAGTATGGAGAAGGCTCGCGAGCAAGCAGACCACTTGATCAGCAGACTTGATCTCTCACACCGCCGAGACGCGCGACCCGACGGGCTTTCCGGTGGCGAGAAGCAGCGAGTAGCCGTCGCCAGAGCCCTTATCAACGACCCGCCGATTATTCTGGCGGATGAACCGACAGGCAATCTCGATTCCCAGAGAGGGCTCGAAGTGGCGATGCTACTTCAGGAAATCGCGAAAGAAGATGGACGTGCCGTGGTGATCGTCACGCATGACGAACGGATTGAGGATATCGCCGACCACATCCTGTGGCTGGAAGACGGACGGTTGCGCGACCGCAAGGCCGAACCCCACGAATGGGCTCGCGATCCGGTCTGCGGCATGCGCGTCGATCGCTGGGTGGCAACTTCCTCGGTCCGGTACGATGACAAAGAGTTTGTCTTCTGCTCGGAACGCTGCAGGGAGAAGTTTCTGGCCGAGCCAGGTACATATCTTTCCGTTACCTAGGCCGCTTCCGTTCGGGGAAGGGCTATTCGCACATGTGGATTTTCACGCGATCCCCAGACTTGTAGTTCACTCCGCCGTGCCTCGTGCGCAAAGAGGTCCCCCGCGGCAACGCCCGCGAAACGAAAGTTATTCGAGGTGCAACCTTGCTTTACTCTGCCCTTCTCACAGTCTCTATCTTTTTTATCACGGCGCTCATTCACCTCGGATGCCTTCGATGGTGCTCCAGCGGTATGGCATCGATTCCGTTAACCCCCTCTGCGCGCGTCCTGGCAGTCACCGCTGCACTCTTCGCTGCTCACATGGCAGAAATTTCATTCTACGCAGGCGCTTATGCGCTTGCAGAGCAGGTGTTTTTCATCGGAGGCTTCATTGGCAAACAATTCATGGCCCCGCTTGACTACTTCTACTTTTCAGCGACCACCTATACATCGCTGGGAATCGGCGACATCTTTCCGACCGGACACATACGTTTTCTGACCGGCGTTGAGGCGCTCAACGGTCTTCTGCTCATCGCATGGTCCGCCTCATTTCTATTCACGCTAATGAACAGGATTTGGGATTGGCAGCCCTGCGCTCGCCCTTGATGCTGAAACAGCTCGATCGAAAATATCCCCCAGTTGCTCCGTGTATCCTTCGATACGCTTGGCGCAAATATCTGGGAGCCATCCGAACCGACTCACATCAATAGTTTTTCTGCATAAGTCCGGAGCGGATCAGCCTCCAAAGGAGTGTGTCCCGGGCTGACGTCAACGCATGAAACCGGAACGGCGGAACCTCAGCGAGAGCTCAATTTCCGCTGCTTCGGGGACACAACTGATGTCCGCTTCATACGCCCGACTGGTCATCTACACGCTGAGGCATCAGCCAGTGTGCCAAGTAAAACCGTTCGTAGATGAAGACCGCGACGATACCCGCGCTTGCATAGGCAACGATAGCGGGATCGCTTTGTAGCTTCATCATTGTAAAAGCCGCCAGGACCAAAGTGTCGAAGGCCAGCGCAACCACCAGTACAGGTGCCTTGGCGCCGACTTCACGTCGGCGGAATTTTAAGACACCAAAATGCACGACCATGTCCATCACGAGGTAGAAAAATGCTCCGAGCGAGGCGATCCGGCCAAGATCAAACAGGATCGTCAACGTCGACGCGATCACGACCGTGTAAACTAGCGTATGTCGCTGGATGGGCCCCGACATTCCGAAATGGCTATGCGGGATCATCTTCATATCGGTGAGCATCGCGAGCATCCGTGACACTGCGAAAACGCTGGCGAGCACAGCCGAGGCCGTGGCCACCACAGCCAACAGAACCGTGAGCAGAAAGCCAATCTCGCCCAAGGCCGGAGCAGCCGCCTCCGCCAGCGAGTAATCGCGCGCAGCTATAATCTGATCAATGGTAAGGCTGGAACCCACACCGAAGGCCACCAGCAGATACACCACGACGCAAAGCCCGATCGATATCAAGATTGCGCGCCCAACATTTCGGTGTGGATCAGTGATCTCGGCACCGCTGTTCGTGATCGTTGTGAAGCCTTTGAAAGCTAGGATAGCCAATGCAACTGAAGCGATGAAACCTGTGATGCCAAAGCTATCTCCACTCTGCGAGGTTGCTGAAAATTCAATCCCGCTCGACCACAGAGCCGCTACCCCGAATAGTGCAATGCCACCGATCTTGATCGCCGCCATGGCCAGGGAAAACAAGCCAATCGATCGGTTGCCCGCGATGTTCACCAGAAATGCGAATATAATCACCGTGACGGCAAGAATCGGGACCAACGGCCCTCCGTTGATATCGAAGGGTCGCAAAAGATAGGTAGCGAATGTTCGCGCGACGAGGCTTTCGGCGATAACCATGCTGAGTGCCATAAGCAACGCGGCACCCGCCGCGACAGCCCCGGGGCCGTAACATTTTTGCAGGATCATCGCGATCCCGCCTGCAGACGGCCAAGCGTTTGACATTTTTATATAGCTGTACGCGCTGAATCCTGTGACGATCGCGCCCACAATGAAAGCCAGCGGAAAAATTGGTCCGGCAAGCTCAGCAATTTGCCCGGTGAGAGCGAATATACCCGCACCGATCATCACACCAGTGCCCATAGCGACGGCACCGCCAAGCGTTATCGAACCCGCTTTGTAACCCTCATCGCTATGGCTATGTTTCATTTCGTCCATTTGTTTCAGCTAATATTCTCTGTTGCCGACGATAGGGGTAACAAGACCTGGCACATAAGAATACCGCGGTGTTGCGCCCCAATTGAAAGTCGGTCTGGGTATTGAGGCCGCCGTCATTCAGATCATAACAGTTGAGCGCCTGCGCTGCGGAGGAATGAACGATCGACAACGAATTGCACGAAGTCATGCAGTACTTTAGTGCACCCGTCTTTATCACTGGCTGCTGCGTTAGAAGCTTGAGCACCGCTTGCATGAGGCTCAACGGGCTCACATCATCGGAACAATAAAATCTACCGTGGAAAGACTCAGCTCATATCGGAGCTAGCTCACGAACGCGAGCTCAGAATGGAGCCTGACACGTTGGTTCCGAAGCCGTTGCGGATCTTATACGTTCTCTCTTTGTTGCGAGATCCCGCGGCGCTTCAAAAGCGAGCAATACACGTGTACGGCCTGAAAATATCGCGGTCCTGTACAGGCGCCTTCGATGAAAGCATTTTGCTAGTGGAATGAGATAAGCATAACCTGACCACTAAGCATAACCTGACCAAACGATCACTTTATGCTTAAGTGGACACTGGATCAAAGAGGGAAAATCCGGAAATTGGTGGGCGCACAAGGACTCGAACCTTGGACCCGCTGATTAAGAGTCAGCTGCTCTACCAACTGAGCTATGCGCCCGCCGTCCTGCCCCTCAGGGGCCGGAATCACCTGCCGCCTGAGCGACCGGTGAGGTGGGATCACCAATTCCTGTGAAGGAGCCTGCGTATAGCAAAGCTGGAGGCCCCTTGCAAGCGGGGGAACGCTTCCCCGCCCGTCATTTTTCGGCCCGCCCCGCGCCTCACCAGAAAGCGGTCGGACCTCGGCTGATTTCCACATTCCGGTGGATATAGACACTCATCATCAGTCCGAAGGCGAACATCAGCGAGAGCATGGCTGTCCCGCCATAGGAGACGAGCGGCAGCGGCACACCCACCACCGGCAGCAAGCCCATCACCATCGCCACATTGATGAAAATGTAGAAGAAGAAGTTCACAGCCACACCGATCGCCAGCAGCCGCCCGAACTGGTTGCGGCACTGGATCGCCACATTGAACGAGAAGGCCAACACCAGGAAATACAGGCCGAGCAGTGCCAGCCCGCCAGCAAGCCCCAGCTCCTCGCCCAGCATGGTGAAGATGAAGTCGGTGTGCTTTTCCGGCAGGAAGTTCAGATGGCTCTGCGTGCCCTCCATGAAGCCCTTGCCAAAAAGCCCGCCCGCCCCCAGCGCGATTTTGGACTGAAGAATGTGATAGCCCGCGCCCAGCGGATCGCGCTCGGGATCAAGAAAGGTGAAAACGCGGTTCTTCTGATAATCGTGCAGCCGGCTCCAGATCACCGGAATGGCGGCCAGCGCCGACGCGCCCGTGATGATGAAATAGCGCCAGCGAAGCCCCGCCGCGAAAAACAGCACCGCGCCGCCCGCGCCCAGCAATAGTGCCGTGCCGAGGTCCGGCTGGATGACCACAAGCCCCATCGGCAGCCCGATCATGAGAACCGGGATCACCACATGGCGCGGCATCGAAACCTCTTCCAGCGTCAGCCCGTGGAAATAGCGCGCCAGCGCGAGCAGCAGCGTGATCTTCATCAGCTCGGATGGCTGGATCTGCACGAAACCGAGATCGAGCCATCGCTGCGCGCCCATTCCCCGCAGGCCGATAAACTCCACCGCCACCAGCATCAGGAAGGTGATGGCATAAAGCGGATAGGCAAAACGCATCCAGGTACGGATATCGATCATCGCCGCGACGATCATGATGCCCGCACCCACTGCGAAACGGATCATCTGCCGGAAGGCCCAGGGCGACAGGCTGCCATCGGCCACCGAATAGAGCATGGCAAAGCCCATGCAAGCGATGAGCGTGACCAGCAGCAGAAAGCCCCAGTTGAACTCGATCAGCTTCTCGCCGATGCGCATGTCTCGCCCGCTGGTAAAGCGGCTGAAATCGACCATCAGCCCCTCCCCCGGTTCGGATCCGCATCGGGCGGCATATAGGCCTGGCGCTGCGTCGGGTCGCGCTTCAGCACTTCATACATGATGTCATGCGCGATCGGCGCGGCGACACCGGATCCCGACCCGCCATGCTCCACCACCACGGCCATGGCGTATTTCGGCGCATGCACCGGTGCAAAACAGATGAAGAGCGCATGGTCGCGCTGCTTCCACTTGAGGTCCTCGTTCTTCAGCACGCCGCTGGCCCGCTCCGCCCGGCTGATGCGTCGCACCTGGGCCGTACCGGTCTTGCCCGCCATATGCATGCCCTTCTCGGGGATACGCGAGCGCCAGGCCGTGCCGCCGATTTCGTTCATCACGCCATCCATGCCGCCCTGCGCGATCAGCACGCCCTTGGGATCGACGTCGATCTTCTCGGCCTTGGCGGGGTGGATGATCTCGCCGCCCACAGCGCGCGTAATGCGCGGCGTCACCGCCATGCCGCCATTGGCAAGGCGCGAAACCATGACCGCAAGTTGCAACGGCGAGGCCAGCAGATAGCCCTGCCCGATGCCGGTGATGAGCGTTTCACCTTGATGCCAGCCCTCGCCCTTGATGGCGCGCTTCCAGCCCGGCGTCGGCACGAGCCCTTCCCGCGCGCCGGGAATGTCGAAATCATAGGTCTGGCCGAGACCGAATCGCGTCGCCATCTCGGCGATCTTGTCGATGCCGATACGTTTGGCGACATCGTAGAAATAGACGTCGCAACTATGTTTGATCGCGTCATGCATGTTCATGTTGCCGTGGCCGCCATGCCGCCAGCAATGGAACAAGCTGTCGCCCAGCCGGTAATAGCCGGGGCAGTAAACGGTTTCCTTCGGATCGATCCCGGCATCGACGGCGGCCATCGCCACCACGGGCTTGAAGGTCGAGCCGGGCGGATAAAGCCCCGCCAGCGCCTTGTTCACCAGCGGCAGATGGATGTTGTCCAGCAGGGCTTTGTAATCCGCCACGCTGTAGCCCATGTTGAACTTGTTGCTGTCGAAAGCAGGCGTCGACACGAAGGACAGCACGTCGCCGGAATGAATATCCATCACCACGGCGCTCGCCGACTCGTCCTTCATGCGGTTCCAGGCGAATTCCTGGATTTCCATGTCGAGCGTCAGCACGATTTCCTTGCCGGGCTGGCCGGGATCCTTGCTGAGTTCGCGGATCACCCGGCCATAGGCATTCACCTCGACATGGCTTGAGCCGGGCACACCGCGCAGTTCCTTGTCGAAGGTCTTTTCGATGCCCTGCTTGCCAGTGCGAAAACCCGGCAGTCGCAGAATGGGCTCGTCCTTGCCCGCAGCCTTGAGTTCCTTTTCCGACACGGCGGAGACGTACCCCACCACATGGGCAAGGTCTTCGCCGTAAGGATAGTGGCGCGTCTCGCCCACATCAGGCTGCACGCCCGGCAGGTCCGGCTCGTTAACATTCACCCGCGCAAACTGGTCCCAGCTCAGATCCTCCGCCACGGTGATCGGCAGGAAGCGCGGTGAGCGCTTCACGTCGCGCATGATCTTCTTGCGGTCGTAATCGGTGATCTCGACGATGCGCGAAAGACGGTCCAGCGTCTCCTCGATATTGTCCGTCTGCTCGGGGATCATCACCGCCCGGTAGTTCTGCCGGTTGGAGGCGAGAACGCGGCCGAACCGGTCGACGATCTTGCCGCGCAGCGGCGCGAGAAGGCGGACATTGATGCGGTTTTCATCCGCCAGCATCCGGTACTCGTCGGACTTCAGCACCTGCAGGTAATACATCCGGCCCGCCAGCGTGGCGAAGGCAAGCGCCTGTACGCCGCCCAGCAGCGCCGCGCGCCGGGTGAAGGTCTGATAGCGTGAGTTGTCGCGATTATCGAACTGCATGGATCGCCCTCCTCACGTTCCGGGCAGGACGCGCGCCTGAATGCGCGTCAGCAAAACGGCAACGAGCGGAAACAACGCAACCGTCATACCCATGTGCCGGAGTATAGGACCAATGGCGAGCGCCTGCCCGAAGAAGAGCGACGCTGCCGCCCAGGCCACCAGTCCCGAAATGCCCGCCACCACGCCGAATCCGGTCCAGAAAACCGAGAACGGCGCGTTGATGAGGAAAAAACGCTGCGTCACGGTCAGCCCATAGGCCAGCAGATAGACGAACGCCCAAAGCCCGATCGGTCCGGCGGACAGAAGATCGAAAATCAGTCCGATCGCAAAAACCGCCATGGGCGGCAGAAGCTCCGGCCGCGCCACAGCCCAGTAATAGATCGCGATAAAGGCGAACGCCGGCATGACGGACGATCCGAATATGCGCCCGACCGGCAGGAAAGAGAGGAAGACGAGCACCAGCGCCACGGCGAAAGGCACCACCGTCATTACGATGCGGCCCGCGCGGGCGGCCGGTGTCGGCGTATAGGGGTCGAGCCGTGCCATCGCCCTATTCTCCCTGCCCGTTATTGCTGCCCGGCGTGCTGCTCCCCGATGCCGCGGCACTCGCAACCGGCTCGGACTGGTCCTTCAAGCCCTCCGGCGGGTCCTGCCGCTTCACCTTGCCGGGAAACTGATACTGAAGCACCCGCACGAAATCGAGCCTGTCGCGATCGGAGAACATCTGAACGCGCAGATCGCCATCATTGGTCTGGATGACCACCCCCACCGGCAACCCCGCCGGCATAAGACCGCCATCGCCCGACGTCACCACGCGGTCTCCCGGCGCCACCGCGCCGCTCACAGCGAGATATTCAAGCTTCGGCCATTTGGTGTTGTCGCCTGCCAGCACCGCCTTGTAGTGCGACGGCTCGATGGCCACCGGCACGCGGCTGTTGAGGTCGGTAAGCAGCAGGACGCGGCTCGCATGAGGCCCGGTCGACACAACGCGCCCCACAAGGCCGTTCCCGTCGATCACCGCCTGGCCGCTCTCCGCGCCCTGATCCGCGCCCACATTGACGAGCACGGTATCGACGAAGGGACCGCCATTGTCGCTGACGACGCGCCCGCTCACATATTTGATGCTGGGATCGACCTGGACGTTCAGGAGCGCCTCGTAACGGGCCAGCCGCGCCTCCAGCTTGAGCGCCTTTTCGCGCCACGCCTGAAGGCGCTGGTTCTCTGCGCGCAACCGCTCGTTTTCGTCGAAAACATAGGCATATTCGTCGGTGCGCTGGATCAGCCGCCGCGTAGCAGCGACAGGCCGCGAGGCGACCTCCAGCAGCGGCGCGGCAATATCCGTCACCGTCTGGCGCGCCCGGTCGAAAACATAGGTTTCCGCCCGGCCCAGCAACAGCAGCGCCGCCGCCAGCGTGATCATGAAGATCAGGGACAGCCTGTGCGAAAACTCACGAAAAGGCTGCGATGTCCGGTTCGGATCCATTACGCCTGCCTGCCCCCTGGCACCATACCCCGCCCCGAAACGGAACGCTCCCCGCGTCCCGATACAAGAAACACCAAACCCAGCGAGGACCTGACGCGCTCATGGCGAGGCGCCGCATCCTTTAGTAAACGGACGACAGAACGTGTTTCATCGTCCGGATATGCTCCAGCGCCTTGCCGGTTCCCAGCGCGACGCAGGAAAGCGCATCGTCGGCTATCGACACGGGCAGACCCGTTTCGTCGCGAAGCACCTGATCGAGATTAGCAAGGAGCGCGCCACCACCCGTCAGCACGATGCCCTTGTCCACGATGTCGGCGGCAAGCTCCGGCGGCGTCGCTTCAAGCGCCACTTTCACGGCCTCCACGATGGCGCCCACGGGCTCAGCCAGACTTTCCGCGATCTGGCGCTGCCCGATACGGATTTCCTTCGGCACGCCGTTCATCAGATCGCGGCCCTTGATTTCGAGCGTCATACCCTCGCCATCCTGCGGCATGGCGGCGGAGCCCACTTCCTTCTTGATGCGTTCGGCACTCGCCTCACCCACCAGCAGGTTATGGTTGCGGCGGATATAGGCGATGATCGCCTCGTCCATCTTGTCACCGCCCACGCGCACCGAGCGCGCATAAACGATACCGTTAAGCGAGAGCACGGCGACTTCCGTCGTGCCGCCACCGATATCGACAACCATGGAGCCCGTCGGCTCGGTCACGGGCAGACCGGCGCCGATGGCCGCCGCCATCGGTTCCTCGATGAGATAGACGCGGCGGGCACCGGCCGACAGAGCCGATTCCTGAATGGCCCGGCGTTCCACAGCCGTCGACCCCGATGGCACGCAGACGATGATCTGCGGATTGGCGAAAGTGCGCCGGTTGTGAACCTTGCGGATGAAATGCTTGATCATTTCCTCCGCGATTTCGAAGTCGGCAATCACGCCGTCGCGCATCGGACGGATCGCCTGGATGTTGCCCGGCGTACGGCCGAGCATCATCTTGGCCTCCTCGCCGACGGCAAGCACCTGCTTCTTCCCGCCCTTTTCAACGATTGCGACGACCGATGGCTCATTGAGCACGATACCGCGCCCCTTCACATAGACCAGCGTATTCGCTGTGCCCAGATCGATCGCCATATCGGCGGAGAACATGCCGAGCAGACCGGAAATCATGTGCTTTCTTTTTCCTTCGACAAAGCGTTGACGTCCGGCCGCTCCGGCCTTCGCATCAACTCAAGTTCAAATTCGCCATGTGTCATGGCCGTGTTTCTTTCGCGCGCCTTCACTCCGGCGCACCCTCACTCAGGCCGCCCCTACTCGGACGCCGCCGAGGCCGCCTGTTCCGCACCGGGCGCGTGGCGCTGGCGCTTGACCAGCAATTTGTTCAGGGCGCTGACATAAGCCCTCGCCGAGGCGACCAGCGTATCGGTGTCGGCACCGCGGCCCGTCACTGTCTTGCCGGCTTCCTCCAGCCGCACGCTCACTTCCGCCTGCGCATCCGTTCCCTCGGTCACGGCATGGACCTGATAGAGCTGCAGGCTCGCATCATGCGGCACCAGTTCCTTGATCGCGTTGAAGGTCGCATCGACTGGACCCGATCCCGTCGCCGTCACCGATTTGCGCGTTCCCTCGACATCGAGTTCCAATGTCGCTTCCTGCGGCCCTGTCGATCCGGCAATCACGCGCAGCGAGACGAAACGGATCTTTTCGCTGCCGCGCGCCACCTCGTCGTCGACCAGCGCGATGATGTCGTCGTCGAAAACGAACTTCTTCTTGTCGGCCAGGTCCTTGAAGCGCGTAAAGGCGTCCTCCATCGCATTCTGACCCAGTTCGTAACCCAGTTCCCTGAGCTTCTCGCGAAACGCGTGACGGCCGGAATGCTTACCCATGACCAGAGACGATTTCGTGATGCCGACGCTTTCCGGCGTCATGATCTCATAGGTCTGATTGTTCTTCAGCATGCCATCCTGATGAATGCCGCTTTCATGCGCGAAGGCATTCTGACCCACAATGGCCTTGTTGTACTGGACCGGGAACGCGGTAACCGCCGCCACGAGCCGGGAAGCCCGCGCGATCATCGTCGTGTCGATGCCGGTTTCATAGGGCATCGCGTCCTGACGTACCTTGAGCGCCATCACGATCTCTTCCAGCGCCGCATTGCCTGCGCGCTCGCCGATACCGTTGATGGTGCACTCCACCTGCCGCGCGCCATTGGCAACGCCCGACAGCGAATTGGCTACCGCCAGACCCAGATCGTTATGGCAATGGGTGGAGATCACGGCCTGATCGATATTCGGCACGCGTTCGCGCAGCATGGCGATAAGCGCGCCATATTCCGCAGGCACCGAATAACCGACCGTGTCGGGAATATTGATCGTGGTCGCGCCGGCCTTGATGGCGGCTTCGACACAGCGGCAGAGGAAATCATGGTCGGTGCGCGTCGCGTCTTCGGGCGACCACTCGACATTGTCCACCAGATTGCGCGCATGGGTGACGCTGGAGACCACCGCCTCCAGCACCTGTTCCGGCTCCATCTGCAGCTTGTGCTTCATATGGACGGGGCTGGTGGAAAGGAAGGTGTGGATGCGGCCGCGCTTCGCACCGCGCAGCGCATCCGCCGCGCGCTCGATATCCTTCACGCCCGCGCGCGCCAGACCGCAAACAACGGCATTCTTCACGACACGCGCAACTTCGCGCACGGATTCGAAATCGCCGTTGGAGGCGATGGGAAACCCTGCCTCGATGACATCCACGCCCATATCGTCGAGCAGCTCGGCGATCTGGAGTTTCTCGTCAAGCGTCATCGACGCGCCGGGAGACTGCTCTCCGTCACGCAGCGTGGTGTCGAAAATCAGTACACGGTTGCTATCCGCCGAACCGGTGTTCTTGTCTGCCATGTCTTCCGTCCGGTTACCCATTTCTCCCGGGTCCTTTCTGCGGCCTTCCCTGCCGGCGCCATGTTGTCAGCCTGACGGCCTGCCCGTTACGCCCGCGGCAGCTCGGGGGTCCCCGCACGGATATGTGCGGAGGGTTTCCCGCTCGCAGAAGGTTTCAGGAGATAACCCCCATGAGCCCGCAGTTTGTGCCGGTTTTGAGACAAAACTGAGGCAGCGCCAGCGCCATTTCGGTGAGTCAGCCTAGCGCCAACCGACTAATTCCCGCTAAACAAGAAACAATTGATTCCGGCACCGACCCGAGCCTTGTTTTTACGCTGAAACAGCCCGCAATATCAATGGTGAGCGCCGTTTTGAACGCTTTTTCAAGGGCTTGACGTCAGCGTGGACGAACCGCCCCCTCCAGCTCCACCACCTTGACCGACTGTCCCTCCAATGCGCCGCGCGCATTTTTAAGCGTCTCGATCAGAAACTCCATAACCGCACGCACATGAGCGAGTTGCGCGAGGTCGTTTCGCGTCATCAGCCAGATTTCCAGATGGCCAAGCGCATCCGGTCCGAAAACACGGGTCAGGCGCTCGTCCCGGTCGGCACTGACGCAGGGCAACGCGGCAAGCCCCGCCCCCTGCCGCGCCGCTTCGGCACGGACCGCCACGCTACTCGCGCGCAACACGACGCTTGCCGTCTTTTCCGCCCGCGACAGCCACCAGACCGGCCCCAGCGGCAGTTCCGCGCGCGGGAAGCCGATCAGCTCATGCCCGCCCATATCGCCCATTTGCGTAGGCCAGCCATGCGCGTCCAGATAACCCTGCGAGGCATAAAGACCATAGGAAAGCTCCCCCGCCTTGCGCATCAGCATGTCGCCCTGGGTCGGCCGGGCAAGCCTGAGAGCCACATCTACATCCTTCAACGGATTGCCGACACGCGGCGCCGATCCGGCCATCGCCAGCCTCGGATCGCCCACGACCTCGATTTCGATACCGGGATGGGAACGGTGAAAATCGCCGAATGCGGGCGCGAGAAGCTCCGCAGCCAGTACTTCGCCCGCGGCGAGCCGGACGGTCCCCTCGCCGCTGGATCCCTGACGGTTCGCCTCAAAATCGCGCGGCAATGCCGCCAGCCGCCTGTCCACCGGCTCCAACGCTTCGGCCAGCTTTTCGCCCGCGGGCGTCAACCGGTACCCCGTGCGCTCGCGCTCGAACAGGCGGGCATTGAGGTCGTCTTCCAGCGACGCCACGCGGCGCAGCACCGTAGTCGTGTTCACGCCCAGTTGCTGGGCTGCACCCGAAAGGCTGCCTGCCGCGGCGACGGCGAGAAAGAAACGCAGATCGTCCCAGTTCATGGCCTGTCGGCTCCACATTTGCTTTGGAGCAAAGCTACTCTTGCATTTCAGCAATATAAAGAGCGGTTTGCAAAAAAGCCTATGCGGATTTGCAGAAGAGTTAACCTATTGGTTAAGCTAGGGTTTTACAGGGGAAACCGCGTCGGCGGCCTGTTGCGCCCGCTTCCGGGCCTCGTCTGTGTCCTGTCCCCTGGCCAACGCAACGCCCATCCGGCGGCGCTCATAGGCTTCCGGCTTGCCGAAAAGCCGAACCTCGGAGTGAGGTACAGCAAGGGCCTTGTCGAGATCGGCGAAGGCAATGCCTTTCTCATCCATGCCGCCATAGATGACGGCGCTGGCGCCGGGCGAAATCGTCTCCACCGACACCGGCAGACCGAGAATGGCGCGGGCATGGAGCGCGAACTCGCTCTGATACTGGGTGGCCAGCGTCACCAGCCCGGTATCGTGCGGGCGCGGGCTCACCTCGGAGAACCAGACCTTGTCCCCCTTCACGAACAATTCGACGCCGAAAATGCCCCGCCCGCCCAGCGCGGTGGTGACACGTCCGGCAATATCGCGGGCCGATTTCGACGCCGCCTCGCTCATCGCCTGAGGCTGCCAGCTTTCCACATAATCCCCGTTTACCTGACGATGGCCGACCGGCGCACAGAAAGACGTCTCGACCTCGCCCGAAGCGCCTACCGCCCGAACGGTAAGCAGCGTGATCTCGAAATCGAAATCGACGAGCCCCTCCACGATCACGCGCGGCGCTTCCACGCGCCCGCCCTGCATCGCCTTCTCCCATGCCGGCTCGATGTCGCCGGGCCCCTTGAGCAAGCTCTGCCCCTTGCCCGAGGACGACATGACCGGCTTCACGAAACACGGGAACCCGATACCGCCCTCGATCGCCGCGCGCAATTCATCCGCATTGGAGGCAAAAGCGTAAGGCGAGGTCGCGAGCCCCAGCTCTTCCGCAGCGAGACGGCGAATGCCTTCCCGGTTCATGGTGAGCTGCGTCGCCCGCGCCGTGGGAATGACCTCCGCAAGCCCCTCCGCCTCGATCTCGGCCAGCATGTCGGTCGCAATCGCCTCGATCTCCGGCACGATGAGATGTGGACGCTCCTTCTCCACCAGCGCCTTCAGCGCGGCGCCATCCGTCATCGCGATCACATGAGAGCGATGCGCGACCTGCATGGCCGGCGCGTTTTCATAACGGTCCACGGCGATCACCTCCGCCCCGTAACGCTGAAGTTCGATAGCGACTTCCTTGCCGAGCTCCCCGGAGCCCAGAAGCATGACGCGGGTGGCCGATGGCGAAAGCGGCGTGCCGATACGCATGAGCGATTCCCTCTCATCTGTTTCCTGCGCTTTAGCATGGGCGCGAGACGTTCGGAACTCCCCGCCGCCGGGGCTTGACGGATCTCCTCAACTGATTACAGTTGAACATATGTTCAACTGTTAGGTTCGAGACATGGCGATCTGCCCCGACACCGAAAGCCTGCCCCCGCTGGACGACGACCGGGCGATCGAACTGGCCGAGATGTTCCGCCTGCTGGGCGATCCGAGCCGCCTGCGCATCGTCCTGGAAACACTGGGCGAGCCGCGTTCCGTGGGCGATATCGCGGGCCGGCTTGGCCTTTCGCTGTCGCTGGTGAGCCATCATTTGAGGCTTCTACGGGCAGCCCGCCTCGTCAGCGCGGACAGGCGCGGCAAGCAGATCTTCTATTCGATCCATGACGCCCATGTGGCCCACGTCATTCGCGACATGGTCGCCCATGTGAACGAAGAGCCGGAGTAAGAACCATGACGCACAGCCATTCGCACGATCACGGTCATGGTCATTCTCACGGCCACGGCCATTCGCATGTGCCGGACGGCGCGAATGAGCGCCGCATCGCCTGGGCCATGTGGATCACCGGCGGCTTCATGATCGTCGAAGCGGCCGGCGGCTGGATATCCGGATCGCTGGCGCTCATCGCCGATGCGGGTCACATGCTGACCGACACAGGCGCGCTGGCGCTTGCCTGGCTTGCGGTGCGCCTGGCCCGCCGCCCCGCGGACACCGCCCGGTCCTTCGGCTATATGCGCGCGGAAATCCTCGCCGCCTTCCTGAACGGCGCGGTGATGATCGCGCTGGCTGCCTGGATCATCGCCGAAGCCGCCATGCGCATCTTCGACCCCGTGCCGATCCTTGCCGGACCGATGCTCATCGTCGCCATTATCGGCCTTCTCGTGAACATCGTCTCCTTCACCCTGCTTCATGGCGGGGAAGGCAATCTGAACATGCGCGGCGCGGCACTCCATGTGCTGGGCGACCTGCTCGGCTCTGTCGCCGCGATCGTGGCCGCGGTCGTCATCATGTATACGGGCTTCACGCCCATCGATCCCATTCTCTCGGTCTTCGTGGCGGTGCTGATCCTGCGCGGCGCATTCGCCGTCACGCGCGACGCCGCGCATATCCTGATGGAAGGCACCCCGGAGGGGCTCGATACCGGCGCCATGGCCGAAGACCTTGCGACCGGCATTTCCTCGGTAAGCGATGTGCACCACATCCATGCCTGGTCGCTCGCCTCGGGCCGCGTTCTCGTTACGCTGCATGCCGTCCCCGCCCCCGGCGCATCCTCCGCCGACGCCCTGACCGCCATCAAGGAGCGACTCGCCGAGCGCTACGGCGTGACCCATGCGACGGTGCAGATCGAACCGGAAGATTGCCCCGACCATGACGAGAAGCTCACAAAACTGGCCGGAAATCCACGAGCAGATACTAAAGGGATCTGCTCGTAGACCTTGGTTTTTGACTATTTTCCGGGCGGTTGCCCACCCTCGTCCGGAAAATCGTCAGGGGCCATTCCGCCTGTTGAAAAGTTTCCACTACGGTATTTGTTGCAATGCAGTATAATGCGGGACAAGCCATTTCCGGCGGAGCTTCCCACGCATGTTTCCATCTGCTAGCGATCCGATCTTTTGGCGGGCCTGGAGTGAATTCGGCCTCGTTGCCGAATATGGCGCGCTCGCCGCGTCCTACCCGGCGCTGCTGAAGGCGCCAAAGGGAGACGGGCACGGCGTGCTGGTTCTGCCCGGTATGCTGACAGGCGATGAATCGACCTCCTTCCTCCGCACCTATCTGAAAGAGCTGGGCTACGTCGCCCATGCCTGGAGGCAGGGCCACAATTGGGGCCCAAGCCGCCACATCCACCGCAAGCTGAAAGACCGCGTCAACGAGCTGGCCGACGAATGCGGCCGCGCGATCAGCATTGTCGGCTGGAGCCTGGGCGGCATCTATGCACGCGAACTGGCGCGGGAGTTTCCCGATCAGGTGCGTCAGGTGATTACGCTGGGAAGCCCCTTCGGCGCTGGCTACCGCGTCAGCGGCGAAGTGGATCCGAAGCTCGCCGAGCGCCTGCGCGTGCCGCCGCCCGTTCCCTCGACATCGATCTATTCCCGCTTCGACGGGCTCGTGCCCTGGGCGGCCTGCCGCGAACAGGAAACGCCGCAGACGGAAAACATCGAGGTGCCCGCGACGCATCTCGGCATGGGCGGCAACCCCCTCGTCTTCTGGGCGGTCGCCGACCGGCTATCGCAGGCCGAAGGCAAGTGGAAGCATTTCGACAGGTCCGGCTTCCACAAATGGTTTTACGTGTAAGGGCTCAGTCGCCCGCTACCGAACCGGCTGCCGCGTTACGCGCCTTGGCCTTGTTCGAGACGCCGTCGCCGACGATCTTCATCAGCCCGCCGATCACCACCAGCGTCGCCACATAGAAAATCGCCTGAATGGGCAGCGGGCGTGCCGTGTAGCCGACAAGCGTGTGGAGCGTCTGGCCGATAAGACTGTTTTCCGACAAAAGCCAGGACGTATTCCACATGAACCCGCCCATCGGCGGCAGGAAACCGCCCTGCACGAGGAACTTGACCCCCTGCGCCGCCATTCCGGCAGCCAGCAGCAGGATCATCCAGCCCGTCACGCGGAAAAGCATGTTGAGCGACAGCCGCAACAGGCCGAAATAAAGCGCAAAGCCCAGCGCGCCACCCGCCGCAATGCCGAGCAGACCACCCGCCAGCATCGCGGAATTGCCGACGCCGCCGCTGGCGATACCGTTGAGGAAAAGCACGACTTCCGAGCCTTCCCGCATCACGGCTGCGCCGACCACGATCGCCAGCGCATAGAGCGGCTTCGTGCCGACGGTTACGTCGTGCCCGACTTCCTTCATCTCGGTGGCAAGCTGACGGCCATGACTGCCCATCCAGACATTGTGCCACCCCAGCATGATGACGGCGAGAAACAGCACGCTCGCATTGAAGATTTCCTGCCCCGTGCCTTCCAGCGAATTGGAGATGGCGCTGGCGAAGGCGGCAACCAGACTTGCCCCCACAAGCCCGGCTAGGATACCGGCACCCAACCAACGCCCTCGCCCGGCCACGCCCTTTGTGGCGGCCGCGACGATGCTGACGATCAGTGCCGCTTCCAGCACTTCGCGGAATACGATGATGAGCGTCGCAAGCATGTCTCGAGGGCCTTCCTGAGTAAACGCGTGTCGAAGCCGACCTCGGCCGACATTTATTTGGCGATCAGATCGCCCTGCGCGGTCGCTTCGTTGAACTCGCCGAAGAAGTGATACGTGCCCGCTTCAAGCGGCCCGACATACATGATGCCCTTGCTGCCGCCGGGGATGATCTTTTCGATGAAAAGGTCATGCGACTCGAATTCTTCCGGCGTCGGGTCGTCATTGTGGACCACCAGCTTCATCCGCGTATCGGCAGGCACCTCGAAATTCGCAGGATCGAATTTGTGATCCTTGATGTGGATTTCGAAGGTCGGCATCTCACCCGCCGCCCGGGCAGGCTGAAACGCCGTCGCAGCAAAGCTCAACGCCACAACCCCCATCGCGGTAAGCAGTGTCTTGGCCGAGAGGGAGCGAAGCATGGCGTTTCCTTTCCTTGGGGGCGAGAATTTGGTTATTGATATTCATTCTCAACTGAGAGTGCAAGGACCAATCTGCCGCAATCCCGGGCAGGAATGCCGATACCCTCTTCCCCGGAGCGGACCGCCGGGCGTGTTTCGGTTAGGCTTGCGGCAGGAAAAGAAAACAAACAGCCGAAAGAGCCGACCTCATGCCCCTGACAGAGCGCGACGCCGACATCATCTCGCAAAGCATCGAGCGCGTCGCCGAGCTGGCCGGCGACCCGACCCCGCTCGTTTATGAAAAGCTTTTTGCGCAACAGCCGGAGATGAAGCCGCTCTTCGTCCTCGATCTCGATGGCAATGCGCGCGGGCATATGCTGAGCGAGGCGCTGAACTGCGTCTTAGACATGCTTGGACCGAAAAGCTACGCGCCCGTGCTGATCCAGTGCGAACTGACCAACCATCAGGGGCTGGGCGTGCCGCCGCGCGTCTTCGCCACCTTCTTCGACGTGGTGGCGGAGACCTTCCGCGAGATTCTGGACGACGAGTGGTCCGCCGAAACCGAGGCCGCCTGGCAGACCCTGCTGAAGGACCTGCATGAGGTCATCGCCAGCCATGCCGAGAAATATGGCATGGAACTCGCCTGAACCACCCTATTTGAAGCGATTGGCGATCCGCGCCGCCGCCGCGAAACCCGATCGCGGGCTGGACAGGACGGGGACACCGAGATCCCCCGCCTGCTGCGCCGCGGGCGCCATGGAGGCCTGTGCGAGAACCAGCACGTCGCAATCGTCCGATGCCCGCTTCAACCCTTCCGCGATCATCGCGTGATACTCGGCAAGCCGGCCGGCGCGAAACTTTTCCCAGGCATCCTCGAAATGAACGGGCGTGAAATGGCAGTCCCTCCCCGCCTTCCCGGCTGAATCCTCCAGCAGGCGCAGCGTCGTTTCCATCGCAGGCGCCAGCGCGCCGCAAACGCCGATACGCTTGCCGCTTCTCACTGCTTCATCCGCCATCGGACGGTCGATCCGGATGATCGGGATATCCGCCTCATCCGCGACATGCTCCGCAACCGGCCCCAGCGTCGAGCAGGTACAGACGACGACCTGCGCCCCGCCGGCCGCCAATGCCAGCATCGCCTCACCCGCTTTCAGCTCGATGGACGCCGTAATGCCGCCTGCTTTTTCAGCCGCCACCAGCAGGTCTTCGCGCACCGTATGGGCGAGTTTCAACCCCGGTACGCGTTCCGCGCCCAGCGCATTGAAAGTGCCGATGTGAAGCGCCGAACTATGCAGAAAGGCAATGGCGGCGCCGTGGGTGTATTGGGCAGGAGGCATGGGCCCATTCTCCAAAATGGGAATTCCAAAAGAAAAGGCCCGCCGCGATCTTCGCGGCGGGCCCATCAGAAAGGGTGCTGTTCGCGAGATCGCGTCAGTTCTTTTCCTTGTCTACGAGTTTGGAGGCCGTAATCCACGGCATCATCTCGCGCAGGCGACCGCCCACTTCCTCGATCGGATGGGCTGCGTTGCGCGCGCGCGTGGCCTTGAAGCTCGTCTGGTTGACCTTGTTCTCGAGCATCCAGTCGCGCGTGAACTTGCCGCTCTGGATGTCGTCCAGCACGCGCTTCATTTCCGCCTTTGTTTCCGGCGTGATGATCCGCGGGCCGGTGACGTATTCGCCATACTCGGCCGTGTTGGAGATCGAGTAGTTCATGTTGGCGATACCGCCCTCATAGATGAGGTCGACGATAAGCTTCACTTCGTGCAGGCACTCGAAATAGGCCATCTCCGGTGCGTAGCCCGCTTCCGTGAGCGTTTCGAAACCGGCGCGGATGAGTTCCACGAGACCGCCGCAGAGAACGGCCTGCTCACCGAAGAGGTCGGTTTCGCATTCTTCGCGGAAGCTCGTCTCGATGATGCCCGCGCGGCCGCCGCCAATGGCGGAGGCATAGGACAGGCCGAGGTCATGCGCATTGCCGCTGGCATCCTGATGGACGGCCAGCAGGCAGGGCACGCCGCCGCCGCGCTTGTATTCGGAGCGCACCGTGTGGCCCGGGCCCTTCGGCGCGACCATGAGGACGTCGATGTCCTTGCGCGGCTCGATCAGGTTGAAATGGACGTTGAGGCCGTGGGCGAAGAGGAGCGCGGCGCCCTCCTTCATGTTGTCGGCCAGGTCCTGATAATAGATGTCGCCCTGCAGCTCGTCCGGCGTCAGCATCATCAGCGCATCGGCCCATTTGGCGGCTTCGGCAACGGTCATCACCTTCAGGCCTTCGCCTTCGGCCTTCTTCGCGGAAGAAGAGCCGGCGCGCAGCGCCACGGCCACTTCCTTCACGCCGGAATCGCGAAGGTTCAGCGCATGGGCATGGCCCTGGCTGCCGTAACCGATGATGGCGACTTTCTTGCCCTTGATCAGGTTCACGTCCGCATCGCGGTCGTAATAAACGCGCATGGTCTTTGTTTCCTTCTTCCAACATCCCTCCCCCGCGCTGGACGCAGGGCGAAGGTTTATATCCTCGTTCGTTACATCGCTTCCGGGCCGCGGGCGATCGCGACCACGCCGGTCCGCGATACATCCACCAGCCCAAGCGGCCTCATCAGGCCGATAAAGGCATCGATCTTGTCCGGCGCGCCCGTCACCTCGAAAATGAAGGAGGTGTGGGTCGTGTCGATCACGCGGGCGCGGAAGGCATCCGCCAGCCGCAGCGATTCCACGCGCTTTTCGCCCGTCGAGGCGACTTTCACAAGCGCCATTTCACGCTCGACCGAGTTCGTCTCCGCCGTCAGGTCCATCACCCGATGAACCGGCACGAGGCGATCGAGCTGCGCCTTGATCTGCTCGATCACCATGGGCGTGCCCGTGGTGACGATGGTGATGCGGGAGGTGTGTTCCGCCTGGTCCACCTCGGCCACCGTCAGGCTTTCGATATTGTAGCCACGGCCCGAGAACAGCCCGATGACGCGCGCAAGCACACCCGCCTCATTGTCCACAAGCACGGCAATGGCATGCCGTTCAATTTTTTCTTCCTGGCTCATTCCCGAACTCTGATTAGAGGGCGATGGGGCAATCCCGGCTATGACGGCAGTGACAGTCAAACCAGCATCTTGCCTGCTTCGGTGACGGTCGGCGCATCCGCGTCGTCCGCCAGGATCATCTGGTTATGCGCCGCGCCCGACGGGATCATCGGATAGCAGTTCTCGTACTTGTCCACGATGCAGTCGAAAATGACCGGTCCCGGCGTATCGAGCATCTCCTGGATCTTCGCATCGAGCTCGTCCGGCGTTTCCGCGCGAACGCCCTTGGCGCCATAGGCTTCGGCGAGCTTCACGAAATCGGGCAGCGATTCCGAATAGCTGTGCGAGTAGCGACCGCCATGCAGCAGTTCCTGCCACTGGCGCACCATGCCCATATATTCGTTGTTCAGGATGAAGATCTTCACCGGCAGCATGAACTGAACCGCCGTCGAAATTTCCTGCATGTTCATCAGGATCGAGGCTTCGCCCGCAATGTCGACGACGAGCGCATCGGGATGCGCGATCTGGGTGCCCACGGCTGCCGGCAGGCCATAGCCCATCGTGCCGAGGCCTCCGCTCGTCATCCAGCGGTTCGGCTCCTCGAAATGATAGTGCTGCGCGGCCCACATCTGATGCTGTCCCACTTCCGTGGTGACATAGGTCTCGCGATCCTTGGTCAGCTCGTAAAGGCGCTGGACGGCATATTGCGGCTTGATGGTGTCGCCATTCTGCTTGAAGGAGAGCGACTTGCGCTCCCGCCAGACATCGATCTGCTTCCACCACTCGCCGAGTGCGGCCTTGTCGGGCTGGCGCGCCCTCGCCTTCCAGATACGCAGCATGTCTTCCAGGACATGCGCGCAGTCGCCGACGATGCCGACGTCGACACGAACATTCTTGTTGATCGACGAGGCGTCGATATCGACATGGATCTTTTTCGAGTTCGGCGCGAAGGCATCGAGGCGGCCCGTCACGCGGTCGTCGAAACGCGCACCGATATTGATCATGACGTCGCAATCATGCATCGCATTATTGGCTTCGTAGGTGCCATGCATGCCGACCATGCCGAGCCACTGCTTGTCGCTCGCCGGAAAGGCGCCGAGGCCCATCAGCGTCGAGGTGATCGGATAGCCGGTCAGCTTGACGAATTCCCGCAGAAGCTGGCTCGCAACCGGGCCGGAATTGATGATGCCGCCGCCCGTATAGAAGACAGGCTTCTTGGCATTCGCGATGAGATCGATCGCTTCCTTGATCGCCTCGACATCGCCCTTCACCGTCGGGCGATAGGTGCGATGCGCAACGTTTTTCGGGCCGACATATTCCGCCGACTGGAACTGAACGTCCTTCGGAATGTCGACGACGACCGGACCCGGTCGGCCGTTCGTCGCGACATAGAAGGCCTCGTGCATGACGCGCGTCAGCTCCTCCGGCGACTTCACCAGCCAGTTATGCTTGGTGCAATGGCGCGTGATGCCGACCGTATCCGCTTCCTGGAAAGCGTCCGAGCCGATGAGATGCGTCGCGACCTGCCCCGTCAGGCAGACGATCGGAATGGAATCCATCAGCGCATCGGTCAGCCCCGTCACGGCGTTGGTTGCGCCGGGCCCCGACGTCACCAGAACGACGCCCGGCTTGCCCGTGGAGCGCGCATAGCCTTCCGCCGCATGGACGGCACCCTGCTCGTGCCGGACGAGGATATGGCGGATCTTGTTCTGCTGGAAAAGCGCGTCATAGATCGGAAGCACCGCGCCCCCGGGGTAGCCGAAAATCGTGTCTACGCCCTGATCGACCAGCGATTTGATGACGATCTCTGCGCCAGTCATCTCGTTTTCGGCCATGGGTCGGGTCCTTACGTCCTGAAGGTTATCAATCGCAGTAAACAACAACGCGGCCTCGCGCCCGGCCCGTTCTCAAAGCCCCGTTCTGTCCTGAAAAGAGCGAAAAACCGGCCACCGGCACGCAATGCCGCGTGAAAGCGGGCGCAAACTAGCCCCGCCTCATGCCCCGGTCAAGCCAAAATCGTCAATTAATGAAAAGAAACTCGCTTCAAGGCTTTCCAAATCTTGCGCGATGAGCCTATTCCACGAAATCATTTGCGTCCGGAACCATGTTTCCTGCCGTTTTGCGTAGCGGCGGGACTCTGCCTGGCCGAGCAGAACGGCTTCCTCCAGCGAAATTTCGCCGCGCAGATGGGCCATAAGCGGCCGCAGCCCCAGCGCCTTCATCAGCGGCAGCGAAGGATCGAGATCGAGCGCCATCAGCGCCTCGACCTCATCGAGCGCCCCCTCCCGGACCATGTGCCGAAAACGGAAATCGATCCGCCGGTAAAGAAAATCCCGCGAGGGCACGAGTACCGCCTTCAGGAAATCCCCTGCGACGAGCGGCTCAGGCGGCAGGGCCTGCCACGCGCTCAGGGGCTTGCCCGTCGCCCGTTTCACCTCGATGCCCCGCGCAATGCGCTGCTTGTCCGACGGTGCGATCGCTTCGGCAAGTTTCGGATCAGCGGCCTGCAGCAGCTTGTGTGCCCCGGGGCCCGCCTGTGCCACCTCCGCCCGGACCGCGGCGGTTATCTCCGCCGGGACATCGGGAATGGGCGACAACCCGTCCACCAGCGCGCGGAAATAGAGCCCTGTTCCCCCCACAAGGATGGGAACGCGGCCCCTCGCCTCGATTTCCTGCATGGCGCGCGCGGCATGGGCGGCCCATATCCCCGCCGAACAGGCCTCTGCCGCGCTCATGAAGCCGTAAAGGTGATGCGGCACGCGCGCCTCATCCGCCTCGTCCGGCCGCGCGGTGAGAACACGCAGCTCCCGATAGACCTGCATGGAATCGGCATTGACGATCTCGCCGCCCACCTGCTCGGCCAGTTTCATGGCGAGCGCGGACTTGCCGCTGGCGGTTGGCCCTGCAATAAGGACGGCGGTTTTTAGCTTCACCGGCTCTTTCACGGTGTCCTCTGACACGGCACTCTGCACGAAGATTTCTGGAGAACTCTGGTTTGGCGATGAAATACGTCCTGACGCTCATTGGCAACTCGCAAACGCCGCTCGACAAGACCCATGTCGACGCAGCCGCGGCGGCCCTGCCGGGCCAATCGCAGGCGGACTGGCTGAAAGACGGCCATGCCTGCGACCTCCCCTTTGACGCAGACGACATGGCCCATGCCGAGGCCGAGGTCCGCAAGGCGCTTCAGGGCGTCGCCATCGACATCATCGCACAACCCGCCGAAGGGCGGCGCAAGAAGCTGCTGGTCGCCGATATGGATTCCACCATCATCGAGCAGGAATGCATCGACGAGCTGGCTGCCGAACTCGGCATCAAGGACCGGATTGCCGAAATCACCGAGCGCGCCATGCGCGGCGAGATCGATTTCGAACCCGCCCTGCGCGAGCGCGTCTCGCTGCTGAAAGGCCTGAAAGCGGCCTCCCTTGAATCGGTCTTCGACAAGCGCATTACCGAAACCCCCGGCGGCCGCCTGCTGACGGCGACCATGCGCGCCCATGGCGCCACCTGCGCACTTGTTTCCGGCGGTTTCACCTTCTTCACTCACCGCGTCGCAAAGGCTGTGGGCTTCGATCACAATCAGGCAAACGAGCTCATTTTCGAAAACGACCTGCTGACCGGCGAGGTGGGCGAGCCCATTCTGGGCCGACAGGCCAAGATCGACGCGCTGGTACATTTCCGCTCACAGCTCGGCCTCGCCCGGCACGAAACCATGGCGGTCGGCGATGGCGCCAACGATCTCGGCATGATCGGGGAAGCAGGCCTCGGCGTCGCCTTCCATGCAAAGCCCGTTGTGGCGGAAGCCGCCGATGCACGCATCGACCATGGCGACCTGTCCGCGCTGCTTTTCATCCAGGGCTATCGGGAAAGCGAACTCGTCAGCGCCTAGGCTCTAGCTGGGGCTGACGTCTATCGCGAAAAAGCGCGTTCGTCCGTTGGAGTAGATGCGCAGCAGCACTTTGCCTCCGTCACCGCGACGCCGAGCCTCGCGCACCGCGCGCCTCACATCGTCCGGTTCATCCACCGCCTCGCGATTGACCTCGACGATCACGTCGCCCGCGCGAATGCCTTTGCCGTCCGCAGCTCCGCCATTCGCCACCGCCGCGACCACGACGCCGTTCACCTGCAACGGCACATGGTGAGCGGAGCGCACTTCCGGCGTCAGAGAAACCAGATCGAGCCCGAGCATCTCGTCCGGTGCGACCGGCTTTAGCTTCGTCTTCTTTTCCGGCTCCGCGCCATCCGTTTCGCCCTTGCCGGCCTCGTCGCGTTGCAACTCGCCGACCGTCAGCCAGAGAGCGACGGGCTTTCCCTGGCGCAGGATTTCGACCTCGACCCGCTTGCGCGCGCGCGTTTCAGCGATACGGCGCAGCAAATCGCGCACCTCGCCGACTGGCATGCCGTCATAGCTGGTAACGACATCGCCCACCCGCAGCCCGCCTTCCTGGGCGGGACCATGCACCATGACATTGGCAATCGCGACGCCCGCATCGGGCGGTGCCTGAAGCGCATGCGCCAGGTCGCGCGTCAGCGGCAAGACCCGCACACCCAGCCAGCCACGATGAACCTCCCCGAAATGTATGAGGTCGTCCACCACCGCCTTCGCGGTGGAAGACGGCAGCGCAAAACCGATACCCACCGTGTCGCCCGAGGGTGAAATAATCGCGGTGTTGATGCCGATAACATGGCCCTGCATATCGAACAGCGGCCCGCCGGAATTGCCCTTGTTGATTGCTGCGTCCGTCTGGATGAAATCTGTATAGCCGCGCGTATAGATCGCGCGGTGAAGCGCGGACACGATCCCCGAGGTCACGCTGCCGCCAAGTCCGAACGGATTTCCGATCGCCACGACCCAGTCGCCGACACGCAGATCGTCGGAATTGCCGAAATGCACCGACGGCAGCGGATGAGAACTGTCGACTTTCAACACGGCGAGATCTGTATTCTCGTCATGCCCCAGCAAGGTCGCATCCAGTGTCTCGCCGTCCGCAAAGACGACGGATATCTCGTCGGCGCCGTCGATCACATGATTGTTGGTGACGATGACGCCCGACGGATCGATGACAAAGCCCGATCCGAGCGCACTGGTCATCGCCCGTCCCTCGCCTTCTTCGTCGTCGAAGAACTCCCGCAACGGAGAATCCTCCGGAAGGTTCCTGAACTTCTCGGGCAATGATTGCTTCTGCCTGATGGTGATATTCACCACGGCAGGCGAAAGGCGGTGCACAAGATTGCCGAAGCCGTCCGCGGCACGCGCCGGCCCCGCTCCGCCGAGAAAGACCAGCAGGGAAAGCGCGACGACGACAAAGCCCACCCCCGGGAGCGATGGAAAATCGTTCCGGTTTGCCTGAACCTGTCGCGTCATCTCACCGATCGAAAACATATAAAGCGCCAATTCCCCGGCCTAGCCGCCACCCCTGACGGCCATTCAAGCGGAAAATAATGGCCCGCGCACTATCGTCGTGGAATTTCGGCTCAAAACGAGGGCCCGGCGCGCCTATCCACGTACCAGCCAGACCAGCAGCACGCCCAGTACAAGGGCGACAAGGCCGCCAAAGCGGATCTGGCCCTCCGGCTGCACCACCACCACGGCCAGCGCCCGCTTCATCGGCCCCGGGAACGCCGCGTAAAGCGCACCTTCCAGAGCGAGAACCAGTCCAAGCGCGGCCAGGAGATCGGTCAATTTTCGCCTTCAATATCTAACGTCCGGAGACCGAACATCTTCGAGTGCCGTCATGCGGCTTCGGATTTGAAGTTCGCTTCCGCGGCGAATGGCGGACAAACCCGCGAACTCCAAATCCAAATCACGCAATCGGCGCCCGGCTCACTTGCCGGAATCGCTCCGGAAGTACCGGAAGAACTCCGAGTCGGGAGAAATCACCATGGTGGTGTTGTCCCCCTTCAGGGCCTTTTTGTAGGCCTGCATCGACCGGTAGAAGTCGAAGAATTCGGGATCCTTCTGGAAGGCGTTGGCGAAAATACCGTTTCGCTTGGCATCGCCCTCGCCTCGGGTGATTTCCGCATCGCGCTGCGCATCTGCAACGATGACGGTACGATCGCGATCGGCGCGACTGCGAATACGCTGGGCCTCTTCCTGACCTTGCGCGCGGATCTCCGCCGCTTCGCGTTCACGCTCGGTCTGCATACGACGGAAAATCGCCTGGCTGTTTGCTTCCGGCAGGTCGGCGCGGCGGATACGTACATCCACCACTTCGATGCCAAAGCTTTTCGCGGTCTGATTGAACGCCTTCTCGATCTGCTGCATCAGGCCGGAACGATCGTCCCGCACCACAGCCTCGAGCGTGTGATCGCCCAGCACGTTGCGCAGCGACGACGCGAAGTTCGGCTGCAGCCTGTTCTCAGTCAGACGCGGATCGCCCACCGCCTGATAGAACTTCAGCGCATCGACGATCTTGTAACGGGCGAACGCATCCACCACCAACCGCTTGCGGTCGGAGGCGATGATTTCTTCCGTCGGCGCATCGAGATTGAGAATGCGCTTGTCGATGAAGATCACATTCTGAACGAAGGGCAGCTTGAAATGCAGCCCCGGCTCCGTAACGAGCTGTTTGGGATCGCCGAACTGCAGCACGATCGCCTGCTGCGTCATGCTGACGATGAATGTGGAGGAATAGGCAATGAAAGCGACAAGTCCCGCAACGATGCCAAGACCGAGTCCGATGGATTTATTCATGACTTCGGCCTCCTCAATTCGAGCTCGACGAGCCGGCGCTCGACGAGTTGTTGCTGGACGATGACGAAGGACGCTTCGCAGACGGCTTGAGCTGATCCATCGGCAGATAAGGCAGAACGCCCGACTGATCCGTGGTCACAACCTTGTTCGTGTTGCCCAGAACGTCCTGCATCGTCTCGAGATACATGCGCTTGCGCGTCACTTCCTTTGCGTTCCGGTACTGGTCGTAGATCGAGATGAAGCGCTGCGCCTCACCCTGCGCTTCCGCGACCGTCTGCTCGCGATAGGCTTCGGCGGCCTGGGTAATCTTGGCTGCCTCGCCTCGCGCCTTGGGCACGACCGTGTTGGCGTAGGACTGGGCTTCGTTACGCAGACGCTCCTGGTCGGCGCGCGCCGCCTGAACGTCGCGGAACGCATCGATCACCTGCGACGGCGGATCGACCTTCTGGAGCTTCACTTCCGTGATCTCCACACCCGCGCCATAGGTATCGAGCGCGGTCTGCATATAGCCGCGCACCTGCTTCTGGATGTCGTTTCGACCGGTCGTCTGCAGGAACTCGATCTTGGACTGGCCCACCGCCTCGCGCATGGCGCTTTCGGCAACCTGCTTCACCGCAAGGTCCGGACGCTCCACATTGAAGAGATAGTTCTCCGCGCTTTTGATGCGCCAGAAGACCGAAAAGTTGATGTCGACGATATTTTCGTCGCCCGTCAGCATCAGGCTTTCTTCCGGCACCGCAATCGGCTTGCCGCCGCCCGTATCGCGCATGCCCACATCGACGCGATTGATGCGCGTCACCGTCGGCGTATAGACGACCTCAATGGGATACGGCAGCTTCACATGCAGGCCCGGGGGCACTTCGCGCGAGAACTTGCCGAAGCGCAGCACCACGCCCTGTTCGTCCGTATTGACCCGATAGACCGAGCTGTAGGCGAGGAGCGCCACGACGGCCACGATGAGGATCAGGATAATGCCCCGGCCATTGCCGCCGGTGCCCTGCCCCTGGCCTCCGGGGAAGATCTTCTTGAACTTGTCCTGGCCCTTGCGCAGCAATTCATCGAGGTCGGGGGGCTGGTTACCACCGCCACCGCCGCCTCCTGAAGGTCCCTGCCCCCAGGGGCCGCGGTTACCGCCACCTCCCTGCCAGCCGCCGCCACCATTCTCATTGCTCCAGGGCATCAAAAATCCTTTTGATTTCGTGATGATAGATCGGTTGGAAACACACTTGCCGGAGGTTATATGACACCCACCAAGCCCGTGCAATGAAACCCGGACAGGCCACCCATGACGTCTTCGACCCAAAAGCCGACACCGACAAAAGAAGACATTCTCTCCGCGCTCTCCCGCGTCACCGATAAAGACTTGGGAAAAGATGTGGTCTCGGCAGGCATAATCCAAGGGGTCGTGCTCCGCGAAGGGCATGTAGGCTTCTCGATAGAGGTCGATCCGGCCAAGGGGGCGGAAAAGGAACCGCTCCGGAAGGCCTGCGAAGAGGCCGTGCGGGCAATTCCCGGCATTTTGAGCGTCACCGCGGTGCTGACGGCCCATAGCGACACGCCTTCCGCACCGCAGCAGCAGGGCGCGCATGCCGGACATTCACACGGCCGGCCGGGAGGCGCCCAGGGTGAGCAGCAGGCAGGCAGACTCGAAATTCCGGGCGTGAAAGCCATTATCGCCGTCGCTTCCGGCAAGGGCGGCGTGGGCAAATCCACCGTCGCGGTCAATCTGGCGCTGGCGCTCTCCCATCTCGGCCGCAAGGTGGGGCTGCTGGACGCCGACATCTACGGCCCCTCCATCCCCCGCATGATGGGGCTCAAGGGCAAGCCGGAAAGCAACGGCAAAAAAATCCAGCCGAAAGAGAATTACGGCATCAAGACCATGTCGATCGGCTACATGGTCGAAGAGGACACGCCCATGATCTGGCGCGGCCCCATGGTGCAGAGCGCGCTCATGCAGATGATGAGCGACGTGAACTGGGGCGAACTCGACGTGCTGGTGATAGATATGCCGCCCGGCACCGGCGATGCGCAGTTGACCATCGCCCAGCGCATACCGCTGACGGGATCCGTGATCGTCTCAACGCCGCAGGAAATCGCCCTGATCGACGCGCGCAAGGGCGTTGCCATGTTCGAAAAGACCCATGTGCCCGTCTTCGGCATCGTGGAGAACATGGCCTATTTCGTGAGCCCGGACTCAGGCGAGCGCTCCTATATCTTCGGCCAGGGCGGCGCCCGAAAGATGGCAGAGACGCTGGGCTGCGACTTCCTCGGCGAAATCCCGCTTCACATGACCATTCGCGAAACCTCCGACGGCGGCGCCCCCGTTACGGCCACCGCGCCCGAGAGCGAGGAAGCCCGACCGTTCATCGACATTGCGCAAAAGGTTGCCGGTCATATCGACCAGGCCCTTGGCGGCGGCGCGCGCCAGGCGCCGCGCATCTCGATCGAGACCTGACAAACGCGAAAAGCAAAGGCCGGCCCGAAGACGGGCCGGCCCAATTCATGCGTCGGGCCCCCCCGGATCAGTTGCCGGCAACCAGCGCCGCCTGCTCCGTCGTGCCGTCCGGCGCGGTGATCTCCCAGCTTTCGCCGACGTCACGGGCCTCGGCCGGTGTGCAATACGGCTCGGCGTCGCTGCCGTCCTGCTTGAAGCAGGCATTGCCGTCTTCATTCGTCCAGGTACCGGAAACCGTGCTCCCGTCAGCCATGGTGTTGGTATAGGTGCCGTCCTCGTTGATGACCACGGTCCGGTCGCCCGCCGGGCTCGTGATCTTGACGGTATTCCCGTAGAAATTCGCAAATGCGTCGGCAGCATAGGCCCCGCCTGTCAGCATGAGCAACGCAATGGCCGCGCTGAAAATAAGGCGCATGTTTCTCCTCCCTGAAATGTTGAATGCCCGCCCCGGTTTCGGGGTGTACTCCTCCTCGGGCGCGGGCATCCTGACATGGTTAACGGGAGGCCGGAACAAATGTTCCGTACCCGAAACAGCTAGATCACACAGAGCAACTCACTTGTTGAGGAAGTTGAGCGCGAGACCCGGCCGCTCCCACTCCGTGGCCACGAGACGGCCCGTCGTGGACAGCGTGATGTACGCCGTTTTCAGATCCTTGCCGCCGAAGCAGATATTGGTGGTGATGAGATCGTCGGTCGGGAAGTGGCGGATGCTCGATCCATCCGGCGCGAAAATGGTGATGCCGGAATTGAAGATCGTCGCCACGCAAACATTGCCGTCGGCATCCACCGCCAGCGAATCGAAATAGTTGAGACCGGCAGGCGATCCGACGAAACGGCCGTTGAGCGGCCCCTCGCTCGGCGCGACCTCGCCCTCGCCTGTGATGTCGAAGGCCCAGAGACGGCCCGGGATCGTGTCGGCCACGAAAACCGTCTTCTCGTCCGGCGACAGGCCGACGCCGTTCGGGCTCGTGATCGGGAAAACGGCTTCCTTCACCATCGATCCGTCTGTCTTGGCGTAATAAAGGCCGCCGCGATCCTGCACACGGCCACGGCCCTTGCCGAGATCGGTGAACCAGAACCCGCCCGACTTGTCGAACACGATGTCGTTCGGCCCTTTCAGCGGTTCGCCATTTACTTCCGTGTAGAGAACTTCGACCTTGCCGGTGTCGAGGTCGATCCGCTCGATGCGGCCGCCGGAATAATCATCGGCAATGTCGCCCGGGATGAGCAATCCATCCTGTTCGTGCCAGTTGAAGCCGCCATTGTTGCAGACATAGCATTTGCCATCCGGACCGATGGCCGCGCCGTTCGGTCCGCCGCCCGGCTCCGCAATCACTTCCTTCTTGCCGTCCGGCGTGACGCGGGTGAGACGGCCCGCCGCGATTTCGACAAGCACGATGCTGCCGTCGGGCATGGCGATCGGGCCTTCCGGAAATTTCAGGCCGTCCGCGATCAGTTTCATCTCTGCCATTTGATCCTCCCATGGCGATTTATTGATTTTTGATGGGAGGTATCTTCTCAGGCTGATGCCTCTCCTGCAACGCCTCGCCCGAGATAATGCGCGGCTTTTTGCGTAGCGGACATGCCGCTCACATACGCGCCATGCACGGTGGAATACCAGTCGAGCGGCACCGCTTCTCCTGCGAAAAACAGGCGGTCGCCGACAGGCTCCGACAACCGCTCCCGCATGTCGCTCTTGCCGGGCTTTCCATAAGAATAGGCGCCGAGCGTATGCGAATCCGTCGTCCAGGCGGTCGATTCAACGCCGCTCATTTCCTTGAAGATGTCGGTCCCGAACATGTCGCCCAACATGCCGCGCGCATGCGCAATCATGACGTCGCGGCCCGCCCGTTCGAGATCGGCAGCTTCCGACCCGCCGAAATAGGCGATGGCCATATTGTGCCCGAACGGCCGGATCTGAAAGGAAAGCGCAGGCCGCGCCGGCTTCTTCTCGTCGATCGCCAATGGATGCGACATCTCAGGCAGGCCGAACACCTCGCGTTTGAACGCGAAGGCGACCTTGTTGGCATGACCGGTCGGCACGCCTTCCAGCGCCTCCTGCGTTCGGGCCGGCAGTTGCGGCAAGAAGCGGATGGCCCCTGAGGAGAGCACATTGGTCGAAACGGTGACGATGACGGACTTCGCCTCCACCGTTCCCTCTTCCGTTGCGACTTTCACATTGGCGCCCGTCATGTCGATACGATGCACAGGACAGGAAAGCGTCACGGGAATGTCGGCAAAATAAGCGGCGATCAGTGCGCCATAACCACGTTCCAGCGGCCAGTTCTTTTCCGTATCCGAATAGCGGGCGAAATCGACGGCACACAACTCTTCCGGATCGGCGCCGCAAATCGCCTGAAAAAGATGACGGGTGATGCGATAGAAGCGCGCGGGCGCATCGAGCGTCTGCGAAACCGGAATATCCTCACCCGCCTCGCCCTGAACATGCGCGACGTCATAGGCGGATTCGAACTCGTCACGATAGGCCGTATAGGCCTCCATATCGGCCCAAACGGGACGGCCCGCCTTCTGACCGAGAAAGAGATGGCGATAGAACGAACCTTCGTCGTGCCGGTGATAGGGATGGCCGAGCTCGTCGGCAATCTTCGTCAGCGGATTAACGTCGGCCGAATGAAGCCAGTGTGCGCCCCGGTCCCATGTCATGCCGAGGCTGGTCGTGTCGGTGAAGGTACGCCCGCCAATGCGGTTCTTCGCCTCGAAGACCTTGAAGCTGAGGCCCATCTCACGCGCCTGCCGCGCGGCGGAAAGCCCCGCCGCCCCCGCACCGACGATGACGACGTCGAATAGCTCGCTCATCGCTTCAGCCTGTCTGCATGAAAGGTCAGATGATCCGCGATGAAGGACTGAATGAAATAATAGGAATGGTCATGACCGGGCTGCCGCCGAAGCGTGAGCCCCTGCCCTGCCTTTTCACATGCCTGTTCCAGAAGTTCGGGCTTCAATTCCTTTTCGAGGAAATTATCGCCGAGCCCCTGATCGACGAGGATCTCGTCGAAATGCCCCTTCGCCGCACCGCCTTCGATGAGCAGGCAGGCATCATGCGCCTTCCATGCCTCGCGGTCGGAACCGAGATAGGCCGTGAACGCCTTTTCGCCCCAGGGACAGCGCGTCGGCGAGACGATAGGCGCGAAGGCGGAAACGGAGCGGTAAAGATCGGGCCGCTTCAACGCGAGCGTCAGCGCGCCATGACCGCCCATGGAGTGGCCGGAAATGCCGTGACGCGACATATCCGCCGGGAAGTTCGCCGCAATGACGGCATGCAGATCTTCGGTGATGTAGCTCTGCATCCTGAAATGCGGCGCCCAGGGCTTTTCCGTCGCATCGATATAAAAGCCTGCGCCCTGCCCGAGGTCGTAAGCCTCGTCATTGGCGACGCCCTCACCGCGCGGGCTCGTATCCGGCGCGATGACGATGAGCTTCAGCGCACTGGCCGTGCCATAGGAGCCAGCCTTGGTGGTGAAGTTTTCTTCCGTGCAGGTGAGCCCGGAGAGCCAGGTGACGACGGGAAAAGGCCCGTCGCCATCCGGCACATAAGCGGAAAACCGCATATCGGTGCCCGTCGCCTGAGACGCATGGCGGCAGACCTTCAGCACGCCGTCGAAACAGCGATGCTCTTCCAGAATTTCGATACTCATTGACGACCTCAATAGACGACGACGGAGCGGATCGATTTCCCCTCATGCATCAGATCGAACGCCTTGTTGATGTCTTCAAGCGGCATTTTGTGGGTGATGAGGCTGTCGATATCGATCTTGCCGTCCATGTACCAGTCCACGATCTTCGGGACATCGGTACGCCCGCGCGCGCCGCCGAAGGCGGTGCCCTTCCAGACGCGGCCCGTGACGAGCTGGAAGGGGCGCGTGGAAATCTCCTGCCCCGCGCCCGCCACGCCGATGATGATGCTCTCGCCCCAACCGCGATGGCAGCATTCAAGCGCCTGGCGCATCACATCCACATTGCCGATGCATTCGAAGCTGTAATCCGCGCCGCCATCGGTGAGTTCCACGAGATGCGCAACGACGTCGCCGTCCACCTCCTTGGGATTGACGAAATGCGTCATGCCGAATTTGCGCGCCATCTCTTCGCGCGCCGGGTTGAGATCGACGCCGATGATCTTGTCCGCGCCCGCAATGCGCGCGCCCTGAATGACATTGAGGCCGATACCGCCGAGACCGAACACCACGACATTGGCGCCGGGCTCGACTTTCGCGGTGAAGACGACCGCCCCCACGCCCGTCGTCACGCCGCAGCCGATGTAGCAGATCTTGTCGAAGGGCGCGTCCTCACGAACCTTGGCGAGCGCGATCTCGGGCAGCACCGTGTAATTGGCGAAGGTGGAACAGCCCATGTAATGCAGAATGGGTTTGCCCTTGTAGGAGAAGCGGCTGGTGCCGTCCGGCATCACGCCCTTGCCCTGCGTCGCGCGGATGGAGGTGCAGAGGTTCGTCTTGTGGCTCGTGCAGCTTTTGCACTCACGGCATTCCGGCGTGTAGAGCGGAATGACATGATCGCCCTTCTTGAGCGACTTCACGCCCGGACCGACATCGACCACCACGCCCGCGCCTTCATGACCGAGAATGGCAGGGAACTGGCCTTCCGGGTCCGCGCCGGAAAGCGTGAAGGCGTCCGTATGACAGATGCCCGTCGCCTTGATCTCGACCAGCACCTCGCCCTCTTTCGGGCCTTCAAGCTGCACCGTTTCGATTTCAAGGGGTTTGCCGGCTTCGAAAGCCACCGCCGCTTTTACATCCATCACATCACCTCGGTTTTGGGGAGGGCGCATTCTGACAACAGGAACATCGGCACTCAAGCGCCGAACGGCCCGAAACTCACAAAGCGCCCGAAAAGAAATCGACGGCCAGTTTGTGCGCGGTCTCCATGGCCTCTTCATTGAAAATCATATGCACCTCGCCGCCCGCGCCGCGATGAGAGACCGGGTCGGTCACCACCACATTCGCCCCCGGCATGTCGAAGCAATGATGCGCGCCCTTCATCACATGAACAGTGATCTTCGCCGCATCCTCCGGCTTGAGGGAGGCGACGAGTTTCGGCCCGGCTTCCGGGTCGTCGTCATACTCGTCGAGCTCGCCCGTCACCATCATGACCGGCGCGTCGACAAGATCGCCGAACTCGAAACCGGGCACGCGGTTATAGGCGGAGGCGACCGGATAGACCGGCATCATGGCCTTGAAATGCCCGTTCTTCAGAAAGAGATCATTCTGCGCGTGCGTGGCGACCAGCATGGAAGCCACGCCGCCGAAGGAAAAGCCCATCACGCCGATGCGGGTTCCATCGACTTCGGGATGAGCCGCGAGAAAGGCGCGCGCGCCGTAAACATCCGGCAATGTCTCGATCACCGTTTTGGGGCGCCCTTCCGAGCCGCCGCCGGTGCCGCGCGCCGACCAGAGATCGGGCTCTAGCGTCACGATCCCCACAGCATTGAGCGCATCGGCATAGCCGGTCTCCCGCGCAGACGGCCCCGCCGAGCCATGCAGGATGATGACAGCGGGTTTCTTCCCTTCTTTCGCCGGCACGGCCATGCGCGCCGCAATGGCGAGCGGCTCGTCGTGCAGCGACGGAAACGTCACATATTGCAGCGACGTTGCCATCTGCATGTCACTTGAAGTCATCTTCCTCCCCCTCCTGTCTCTTATCTTTCGAGCGTCACGAAGGAATAGGCCGCACTATCCTTCTCGCCCGCTTCATGCCGCTCGCGCGACACTTCTCGCCATGCGCTCCGGTCGAAATCCGGAAAATGCGTATCGCCCTCCGGCGTCGCATGGACTTCGGTAATGTAGAGCCGGTCGCAGGCATCGATGGTTTCGGCATAGATCTGCGCCCCGCCGATCACCGCAACTTCCGCCGCGCCGCTCTCCCTGGCGAGGTCGATCCCGTGGGCGACCGCTTCCGCCACATCGGTGAAGACTTCCGCGCCTTCCGCCTTGTAGCTCTCATCCCGCGTCACGACGATATTGGTTCGTCCCGGCAGCGGTTTCCTCGGCAGCGACTCCCATGTCTTGCGGCCCATCACGACCGGCTTGCCCATGGTAACGCGCTTGAAAAAGGCCATGTCGCCGGACAGCCGCCAGGGCATGCCATTGTCGCGCCCGATCACGCCGTTTTCGGCTATGGCGACGACAAGTGCGAGTTTGGTCATCAGGCAAGGTCTTTCGTGTCAGCTATCGGCAGCGCCGAATACACCCGGTCGCGGAACTTCTCCGGATGCAGCGGGCGCGTGTTCTCCAGAATGATGAACAAGGCGAACGCGGCGAGCGCGAGCGTCACGACGAGCAACAGGATCAGCGCCAGCTTGCGCGCCCACCCCGCCATTGGTCATGTCACCCGGATCATACCGCGACCGGCGCGGAGATGTGCGGATGCGGGTCGTAACCGACCAGTTCGAAATCGTCATAGGTGAAGTCGAAAAGGCTCGTCACATCCGGATTGAGCTTCATCTGCGGCAGCGGGCGCGGATCGCGCGCGAGCTGATGCTCGGCCTGCTCCATATGATTGAGATAGAGATGGGCATCGCCGAAAGTATGCACGAAATCGCCCGCCTCGAGCCCCGTCACCTGCGCGACCATCATGGTGAGAAGCGCATAGGACGCGATGTTGAACGGCACGCCGAGAAAGATGTCCGCCGAACGCTGATAGAGCTGGCAGGAGAGCTTGCCGTCGGCGACATAGAACTGGAACAGGCAATGGCAGGGCGGCAGCGCCATGTTGTCCACATCTGCCACGTTCCACGCCGACACAATGAGACGGCGCGAATCCGGATTGGTCGCGATCTGGTCCAGCAGGTTCTTAAGCTGGTCGATCTTGCCGCCATCAGGTGTCGGCCATGAACGCCACTGGTGGCCGTAAACGGGGCCGAGATCGCCATTCTCGTCCGCCCATTCATCCCAGATCGAAACCCCGTTCTTCTTGAGGTACTCGATATTGGTATCGCCCGCGATGAACCAAAGAAGCTCATGGACGATGGATTTGAGATGCAGCTTCTTGGTCGTGACCAGCGGAAAGCCCTTCGACAGATCGAAGCGCATCTGATGACCGAAGACGCTTTTGGTCCCCGTCCCCGTCCGGTCGGTCTTGGTGACGCCCTGCTCTTTCACAAGGCGCATCAGGTCCAGATATTGCTGCATGGCGGTATCCTCGGTTTCATCCGAGTTTAGCCGCAAAGGAGAGATTCGGGCGAGTCGTTCGGAAAAATCAGACCCGGGCGCGGCTCAGATAGGATTTAAGCGCCGCGACGGGCATATCGGCCGCTTCCGGCGGCGGCAGAAAGCGGAAATGCCCGTTGATCGGATAGGCGAACAGCATGTCGTTCACCTGCGTCCCCCGGGAGACATTATGGACAAGCTCATAGCGCTTGCCGCTCCAGCACAGCTTGTCGGTGACGATCGCCACATGGTTGAAGGTTTTGCCGTCCGACTGGGTGATGATGTCACCGGGCCGATAGACCATCGGACGGGACGAAATCGGCAGCCTCTGCGCGTAGCGCTGGAAGAAGGTCCGCATATTCAGCACGCGCCGATGGTCGATATTGGGATCGGGCGCGCTGAGCCCCCATTTCGGCAGGTTCGGATAGGCCTCGAAATGGGCAACCATATCCTCATGAATAAGGCGCTGGAGATCGAGCCCGAAGGCCTGCCGATAGGCGCGGACGATCACATCGGTACAGACGCCGATATTCTCCGGCACGTCGCCGCCCGGAAAACCGATTTTCCGATAGTCACCGTCATAAGCCGTGGTCACACCGACCTGCGCTTCCGCCGCGCGGATGAGCCGCCGGGCGCGCACCGTTTCAGGGTCGATCCACTGGACACTGGATTTGGGCGCGGATGCACAACCGGCAGCGGCACTGGCCAGCAGCCCCGTCAGAAAGACCCGTCTCGTGCTATGAAACCGGTTGTCGCCGGTTCTGTCCCGCGCCATCTGTACCCCCCGCTCATCCGGTCGCAGACCCCGGCCCGGACCACTTGACGAAGCGTATCGATATCAGTCAATCGATGTGGGGAAATTGTAGCGTGACACTCGTTCACACGCCAGCGTGCACAGCTTAATCGAAGCAGCGAAAAGTCCAATGATTTCAAGGGACACTGCTTACCCTGAGGAACAAAATACGTCATGAAACTGAAACGCTTCCTCCTCGGCGGCCTCGCGGCATTGGTCATTCTGCTCGTCGGTGGCTTCTTCCTCCTGCCCTATATGCTGGACGGAACGATCAATCGCGTCGCCGATCACGAGCCTTATGACATTCCGCAGGAAATCACGCGGCTGCATCAGGGGCTGGTCGTCGCCGACCTCCACGCCGACACGCTGCTCTGGATACGCGATCCGCTGGACCGCGCCGATGACGGCCATGTGGACCTGCCCCGCCTGATCGACGGCAATGTCGCGCTCCAGGTTTTCTCCGTCGTGACCAAGGTCCCGATGGGCCAGAACTACGAAGAAAACGATGCGGGCTCGGATGTCGTTTCTCCTCTGTCGGTTGCGCAGCGCTGGCCCGCCCGCACATGGACAAGTCTCTATGAGCGCGCGATCTACCAGGCCGGAAAACTCGACGATGCTGAACGCCGCTCGGAGGGCCGGCTGGCAATCGTCCGCTGGCGCGAGGACCTCGAAGCCGTTCTCGCCGCCCGCGCGCAAGGCCGCGATGTGGTGGGCGGTCTTCTAGCTATGGAAGGCGGGCACCCTCTGGAAGGCGATATCGCCCATGTCGAGGATTTCTACCGCTCGGGCTATCGCATGATCGGCCTGCATCACTTCTTCGACAATGAGCTGGGCGGCTCGCTCCATGGCAAGAGCGATGGCGGGCTGACCGAATTCGGGCGCAATGTCCTGCGGGCGATGGAAGACCGCCGCATGATCGTCGACCTTGCCCACTCCTCCCCCGCCATCGTGACCGACGTGCTTGCGTCCGCGACCCGCCCGATGTTGATCTCCCATACCGGCATCAAGGGCGCCTGCGACAGCCCGCGCAATATCTCCGATACGCTGATGCAGCAGGTCGCCGCGGCGGGCGGTCTTGTCGGGGTCGGCTATTGGAAAGGCGCCGTCTGCGATGCAAGCCCCGCCGGCGTCGTGAAGGCGATCCGCTATGCGATCGACCTTCTGGGGGAGGACCATGTGGCGCTCGGCTCCGACTTCGACGGCGCGGTCGGCACGACATTCGATGTCTCCGAGCTCGCCGTCCTCACGCGCGAAATGATGGAAGCCGGTTTCACCCAAAACGAGATCGCCAAGGTGATGGGCGGCAACATCGTCCGCTTCATGCGGGAAAACCTCCCGTCGAAACCCGCAGAACCCCTGAAAGACGGTGCATGACCGCCTGTCATATCTCTTTAAAAGCGCGGCCTTTGACCCTATATTCCCCTTGTCGGACTTGTTCCGACTATGGCGGTAAACTGGTTGTGTAATAAACCCATCGGACCCGGGGGCAGTACCCGGCGCCTCCACCAGATTCCCTGCGAATGCAGGAGCGTGTTGCCGGTCAGCCGGCACCATTCTGGGGGCGAAACAGGATCGACGAGGGCGTAAAGACTTCTCTTCTGCTCGGCATGGTTCCGCCGTTATCGGGCCGATTCAATAGTTGCCAACGACAACTATGCTGAGGCACGTCTCGCTGCGTAATGCAGTGCGACAACCTCTTTTAAGTCCTTGCCTGTAGCAGGGTAAGGCGGGGTTCGGAGGCACCTGGCAACAGAAGCCTCCACTTTCATTATGGCGCGAGCGCTCATTTTCGATGCCGTTGCGGAACGAGACACTGTCCGTTACGACACACCGATTACGCGTTCTACGGCGCCTGCCCGCCAATAACCCCGCATCGGCTGGACGTTGTGCGATAAGGCTGCTTGAATCGCTGGAACATTTCTGTCGCGCACCGAGTCGGCTGCGCCGAAAAGCAAACTCAGGGGAAGTGACTTGTCCGAAGATCAGATGCGATACGATCTGCTGGCGCAGGAAGCACTGCGCGGGGTGATCCGCAAGGCGCTCAGGATCGCGCGCGACGAAGGCCTGCCGGGCGAGCATCACTTCTACATTTCCTTCCGCACAGGCGCACCGGGCGTCGAAATCTCCGAGCGGCTGCGCAGCCAGTACCCCGAAGAAATCACGATCGTGCTCCAGCACCAGTTCTGGAACCTCGAAGTGCTGGACGATTATTTCTCCGTCGATCTCACCTTCAACAAGGTGCCCGAACGTCTGGTCGTGCCCTATGCCGCCGTGCAGGGGTTTTTCGACCCCAGCGTACAGTTCGGCCTCCAGTTCAATGTGGAAGGCGCACCCGGCAGCGAGGCCGCGCCGGAGACGGGCGACCAGCCCGCCGCCGCGGAGGCGTCCCGCAGCATGGAAGAGCCGCTGGTAAAGGAAGAAAATGCCGAGCCCGAGGAAGAAGCCACGGGCGAAGTGGTGAGCCTCGACGCGTTCCGGAAGAAATAACGGGGCCATTGGCGCCCTCCAATCCCCCCATTTTGACGCCCGTTGACGCAAAATGCTTTGCGCAGACGGGCGGCGATCCCGCTGGAAGCCCCTGCCCCACGGCGCTAGGCTTTCTCCATGGCAAAGCAGTTTTCTCATATCGAGCCCGACCACCGGGACTTCATCGAGCGGCAGCACATCTTCTTCACGGCTTCCGCGACGGGGGATTCGCGCGTCAATCTCTCGCCCAAGGGCCTCGACGGGCTGCGCGTGCTGGATGAAACCCATGTCTGCTACATGGACCGGACGGGCAGCGGCAACGAAACCTCCGCCCATCTGAAAGCTGACGGGCGGCTGACCGTCATGTTCTGCGCCTTCGAGGGACCGCCCCTGATCCTGCGCCTCTATGGCAAGGGCAAGGTGCTGCATCGCGGATCGCCGGAATATGCCGATCTGCTGGCCTCAGCCTTCAATGGCGACGAGCCGCCCGGCGCGCGCCAGATCGTCGTGCTCGATATCGACCTCGTCCAGACCTCCTGCGGCTACGGCGTCCCCCTTCACGACTACAAGGGAGAGCGGCCCTCGCTCACAAACTGGGCGATCAACCAGGGCGAGGACGGCATCAAGGCCTATTGGCGGAAAAAGAACCTGACCAGCATGGACGGCCTGCCGACCGGGCTGCCCGTCGCCGAGGATACGGACGCAGCGTCCGAATAGCGCTCGCGGCCCTTCCCAAGCCCCTCTCTTGGCCCCCTCCTCCCCGCGTGATAAATCACCGGCCATCCCTTATCCGTGAGCGCGAGGACCCGAGCCAATGACCAAGACCCGCACCGAAACCGATACTTTCGGCCCGATTGAAGTCGACGACAGCAAATATTGGGGGGCACAGGCCCAGCGCTCGCTCGGCAATTTCAAGATCGGCTGGGAAAAGCAGCCTCTTTCGGTCGTCCGCGCCCTCGGCATCGTGAAGCGCGCCTGCGCCGAAGCGAATATGGAACTCGGCCGCCTCGACCCCGAACTCGGCAAGACCATCGTCGCCGCAGCCCAGGAAGTGATCGACGGCAAGCTCAACGATCATTTCCCGCTGGTCGTCTGGCAGACCGGCTCCGGCACCCAGTCCAACATGAACTCGAACGAGGTGATCTCCAACCGCGCCATTGAGATGCTGGGCGGCGAGAAGGGCTCCAAGAAGCCCGTGCATCCGAACGATCATGTGAACATGTCGCAGTCGTCCAACGACACCTATCCGACGGCCATGCACATCGCCTGCGCCGAGGAAGTAACGCATTCCCTGCTGCCCGCGCTCGAACATCTGGCAAAAGCGCTGGAGGCCAAGCAGAAGGAATTCGACCACATCATCAAGATCGGCCGCACCCACACGCAGGACGCGACCCCGCTGACGCTCGGCCAGGAATTCTCCGGCTACACCGAACAGGTGAAATCGGCCATCGCCCGCATCAAACTGACGCTGTCCGGTCTCTGCCAGCTCGCCCAGGGCGGCACCGCCGTCGGCACTGGCCTCAACGCGCCTGTGGGCTTTGCCGAAAAAGTGGCCGAAAAGGTCTCCGGCATCACCGGCCTGCCCTTCGTCACCGCGCCCAACAAGTTCGAAGTGCTGGCCGCGCATGACGCCATGGTCTTCGCGCATGGCGCGATCACGTCGGCCGCGATGGCCTGCTTCAAGATCGCCAACGACATCCGCTATCTCGGCTCCGGTCCGCGCGCGGGCCTCGGCGAACTGTCCCTGCCGGAAAACGAACCCGGCTCCTCCATCATGCCGGGCAAGGTGAACCCGACCCAGTGCGAGGCGATGACGCAGGTCTGCGCCCATGTGCACGGCAATAATGCCGCGCTTTCCTTTGCCGGCAGCCAGGGCCAGTTCGAGTTGAACGTCTACAATCCGATGATGGCCTACAACTTCCTGCAATCGGTGAAGCTTCTCTCCGACGCCGCGATCTCCTTCACCGACAATTGCGTGGTCGGCATCGAGGCGCGCGAGGAAAACATCAAGCAGGGGCTGGAACGCTCGCTCATGCTGGTCACCGCGCTGGCGCCGAAGATCGGCTATGACAACGCCGCCAAGATCGCCAAGACCGCGCACAAGAACGGCACCACGCTGCGCGAGGAAGCAGTCGGCGGCGGCTATGTAACGAATGAAGAATTCGACGAATATGTCCGTCCGGAGAAGATGATTTCTCCGAACTGATCCCCTTCCCGCGCCGGGTCGTCATCCGGCGAACCGGCGCGGCACAGGAGACGCTCATGCAAGGCGAGATCAAACGGTCGGTCACCATTGCGGGCCACCGCACCAGCATCTCCATCGAACCGCCCTTCTGGGACGGATTGAAGGAACTCGCCTGCTCGCAGAAAATCTCCGTCAACGAACTCGTACGCCGCATCGACGCCGAACGCGGTGGAGAGGGAAACCTCTCCAGCGCCGTGCGCATCTATGTGTTCGAGAATTTCCGCAATCGCGACAGCTGCCCGACGGACTGACTTACAGGCTGACCGGCAATCAGTTCGAGGGCCGCGCCACCGGCACAGGTGCCGTAGCCGCGCCGGTCTCATTGTCGTTCGCAGGCTCTTTTGGGTCCGTCGGGGATTTCGACGACGGCGGCGTTATCATGTTCCGGATGTCGGCGGGCAGATCGACGCCGAGCTTTTCCGCCTGCCCCGCCAGAATGAGCGACGACACATGGCTTTCAAGCCGGGCCGTGTCCGTGGAAACGGCGATCCCGCCATGCGGCCCCGCCGCATTCACCGAATAGGCCGGGCTCTCTGCGGGCTGGTCGCCGGTCACCGTCAGTTCGGCATCCGCGCCAAGCCGTGACAGATCGTAGAACGCAGCGAGTTTCCCTTTACCGCCCTGCAGCGCCACTTCGTCATCCTCGAAGGAGGCGACACCGTCCTTGAGCGTGAACGGACCGGCAATATCCCCGGCCGAAGTGTTGCCCGCGAGCAGCACATTCTTCACCACGCCATCGAACGCCTCAATGTCCTCAAGTTGTCCAAGCGCTTTGCCGAAGCCGTCCACATCCAGCGGATGCAGCACGGTATCCTCCAGCCGGATCTGACCCTCGCCGCTTGCCGACCCGACAAGCGAAAGCCAGCTCAATCCTTTCGCGGCAATATGCAGATTGACGGTGGCGCGTCCTTCGCCCGGCGACGCCCCGAATGCCTGCCCGGAAAGGCTGGCCAGATCGGCCCCCTCGACGAGGCCGGTGAATTCGACCTGTTTTTCCAGCGCACCCGGTTCGTCACCGCCGGCATGGAAACGCACATTCATCGAGGCCCGCCCGCCGGCAAGGTCGCCGACAAGCGGCGAGACGTTCATCACGCCATCCGCCATGCCAATCGTGCCTTCCGCATCCTTCATAGCCAGCGGTCCGAGTGTGAGCAGACCGGATTTGAACTCGATATTGCCCTTCAGAGCACGGAGCATATGCCAGTCGATGGCGTTTGCCGACCAGACGCTTCCCGTCGCAGCATCCGCCCGCGCCGCCAGCCCTGCCAGCGGCGTGACATTCAGCCGGTTGGTTTCTATGTCCCCGGAAATATCGGCGGGTTCGCCATCGGCAGGCGCGGTGTAGATCATTTTGCCCGACAGGCGGAAATTGCCCGCCACCGTTTCGAGATCGGTAAGGGAGAGATGCGCCTTGTCCCAGTCCAGATCGGCCGATCCGACGAACCCCGAACCCTGCATCTGGGCAAGCATCCAGTCCGACAGCGTGCCCGTCGCGCCGAAGGCCGCCGTCACCGTATCGGCACGCCCGGCAGAAAGGTTCACCTTGCCCTCGAACCGCAGCTTGCTGAACGGATCTGTCGCATCCCCCTCCGCGGTGAAGGAGGCATCGCCGATATGGGCGCGGAAGGATGTCTTGTAGTTCCCGCCTATTCCGTCCATCCGGATCGACGCGGTTCCGCTGCCCTCCAGCGTATCGGCGGGATCGAGACCGAACTGCCGCAGCAATTCGCGCCCTTCCGGATGCGCGGCATTGGCGATGATCTCGAGTTCGTCCAGCTTGCCGCCATCGCCATGATGGCGTTTCACGAGGGCATCCACGCGCGCCCCGCTCACCATGCCGCGCATGGTAAGCGTATCCACGCGGCGGTCGCTGTCATCGGCCTCACCGGTCGTCCCGTCGAATGTCATATCGACATTGCCCGGGAAGCGGTGCACGTCGTATCCGGCCATATCCAGAAGCGCACCGAAGCGCGCCGCCTTGACGCTGCCGGAAAAGGTTCCGCGAATAGTCTCGCGCTCGCCCGTGGTCAAACCGTCGAGACGGCCGGAGAAACCGATCGCCGCGCCCTTCAAATCCCCGATGGACAAGCCGTTGACGATCAGGCGCCTGTTTTCAAGCGCGCCGTCTGCGGAGATGTTGCTTGCCGTTTGGCCGGCCACGGTCAGCTCGTCCGCCGTGAATTTCAGCGTCACGTCATGCGTCCGGAAAAAGGGAAGCGCCTTTTCCCGGTCAGTCGGCAGCATGGCGAGCAACGGGTCCAGATCGAAGGCCGATGCCTCCAGTTCCGCCGAAAGCCGGGGCCGCGAAGCCGCTTCATATGAAATATCGCCGATCACCGCGGGCCGCGCCGCATCTGCCGAATAGCCGGCCCGGAGATCTTCGACATTCAGGCTCGACGGCGTCGCCGCGAGCTTGCCGGTCGCGGTAAAGGATATGCGCGGTGACGGGCTTTTCGGCGCAGGAGCGGGCTCCGTCGTCTCACCCGCGTCCGGCGGCACGTCCATGCCCGCACGACGAAGCCATTCCGCAAAACCTTCCAGGTCGCGGCTGGCCAGCGAGAATTGGCCGTCGAAAGCGGAAGTCCCGCCCGCCTCTTCCGGCGCCGTCAGCGTGCCGCCGACACTGACTTTCGTCAGCCCCGGCGCTTCCGCAGACAATTGACCGATTTTCCACACGCCATGATCCAGCGCGAGATCGGCTTTTGCATCGGCGAAGACGGAATCGCCCAGCAACAATTCGCCCGCTGATAGATCGAGAGTACCGTCAATCCCCGCCGGATGCGGCAATCGGTTCAGCAAGGCGAAAGGCGCATCTTCCGCAGCACTGTCAGCGCCGCTATCGGCAATCAGGATCGCGGCGAGACGATCGGCCCGGAAACCTGCACCGCCAAGCGTCGCCTCGAATACGGGGCGCTCTCCGGTCAGGTCGAGTTGTCCCCGTCCCTTCAGGGAGGTCCCGCCGCTCGACAGCACCATATCGCGCAGCGTGACGGAGCTGGTGCGCGCGACCATTCCCGCCTGCAGGCTGACCGGGCTCGCCTCCCCGTCCTGCGCCGCGCCGAGAAGCAATGATGCCTTGCCGTCGAGACGGGCCGCAGCGGAAAACTCCGTCGCGATACCGCTGAACTTGAACGCAGCCTGCGACGCCGGAAACCCAAGCTCCAGCGTGACGGGGAAAGCCTTCGAGCCGCCGAAATTGCCCAGCACGACACTTGCCGACATCGGTATGTCGTGCGACGTGAAAGTCACATCGGCCCGCATCGGCCCGACCAGGGCCTGCGCGCTGACCGTACCGCTGACGTCTGTCGCCTGCCATGTCCGGCCATTGGTGCGATTGACATAGGTCACCGAGCCGTCGCTGAAACTCGCGCCCTTCAGACTGGTCGATGCGAGAGAGAACGCGCCTTCCTCCGACGCCGCTGCGCCTTCCACGAAGTCTTTCCAGTTGGCAACGCCATCGGACGCCACTTCGAGGTTTACCCGCGGCTTCACGATATTGATGCGCGTGACTTCGATATCGCCCGAAAGGAGCGGCGCCAGTGCAAGTTCGCCGTCCATCTGCTCCATGCGCATAAGCGCCGGCGCTTCGGCACCCGGTGCGTTGGCAATGGTGACACGCCCGAGCGACAGCCGGGGCGCAGGCAGGATGCGGAACCGGATGTCCCCCTCGATGGTGACATCATGCCCGGTGATGCGCGACGCCTGTCGTTCGAACTCCGCCCGGAAGTCCTTCCAGTCCACGAGGCTGGGACCGACAAGCAGCGCAATCAGCAACACGACAAGCGCGCCGGCAATATAAGTGAGTATCTGGTTCAAGGACGCGCTCCAGCCCCCGCGGAATCGCTCGCAACGCACGCACTGCGACGCTTTTCATTCTCACCTGCCGGCCACCCCGGCCGACTGAACTTTCGCAACTCCCCGTCCAAGCTTAAGCTTGGCCCCGTAACGAGGATGGATGCATGTTCCACGGGTTATATCGGGAAAACCATGTCTGAAAAGCACCCAAACGTAGTTAATTTTTCGTCAGCCCGAAAATTGGCCCGCGCAGCCAAGCAGCGTGACGAAAGAAAGGCCCGAAAGGAACAGGCCGAGGCCAATCGCATACGCTTCGGGCGGAACGGCGTGGAGAAGAAAGCGGCCCGCGAAAAACTGAAAAAGGCGGAGCGCTCACTCGACGAAAAGAAGCTCGACCATCCCGCCCCCCTGCCAGATTCTCCCGACAAACCCGACTGACGCACGCCATTTGCGAGGGGGATTGACGGAATTTCCGCCAAACCGTATATAACTGAACAGTCAGTTATATACGGATCGAAACGATGAGTGCCGACCCCACCTCCCTCTCCGCCGATGAACCGCGCTGGCAGCGGCGTTCCGAAGAACGCCCCGGCGAAATCATGCGGGCCGGCCTCGAGCTGTTCGCCCGCAAGGGCTTCGCCGCCACCAGGCTGGAGGATATCGCCGACGCCGCCGGAGTGAGCAAGGCGACCATCTATCTCTATTTCAAGAACAAGCAGGACCTTTTCGTCGCCACCGTGCGCGAATTCGCCGAGGCCCGCGTCGACCGCATCGAGGCATTTCTCGACAATTACGAAGGCGGATATTCGGAGCTTCTCGACCTCGTGCTGCGCCAACTCTACGAGGTCGTACAAACGCCCGAGCTGCGCGCCATCGTAAAGACGCTGATCGCAGAGGCGGGAAACTTCGAAGAGATACGTAGCTATCATCGCGACCACGTCGTTCTGAAAGGTCTGGGCATGATGACACGCATCGTCGAAGCGGGGATTAAGACCGGTGAGTTCAGACCCTGCGACGCCAGTGCGACGGTACAGAGCATTGTCTTCCCCTTCCTGATGAACAGCCTCGGCCGCCAGACATTCGGCGAATTACCGCAGTTCGATCCGGAAGCCCTCTTCGCGTCGCATCTGGAATTCGTAAAGCGCGGCCTTGCAGCGGACAGGGAGTCGTAAATCATGCGCCTCCTCCCCCTCCTCTCCGTCTGCCTGGCCGCGCTGCCTCTCCTCGCCTGCGACAACCAAAACGCCGACACATGGCAAGGCTATGCCGAAGGCGAATATGTGCGCGTCGCACCGCTTGAAGGCGGCATCGTGAAAAGCGTCGACGTCGCCCGTGGCGATGAAGTCACCACAGGCGAGCTGCTCTTCACCCTGGAGAACACGCAACAGAAAGCCGCCCGCGACCAGGCCGAGGCGAAACTCCAACAGGCGAAGGCCAATCTTGAAGACCTGCTGAAGGGCCTGCGCCCTGCCGAACTCGACCAGCTTTACGCGGAACGGACCCGCGCCCGCGCCGCGCTGCGCAACGCCCAGCTGGACTTCACCCGCAAGACGAAGCTGCGTGCAAACGGCAATGTCTCACAAGCCGTAGTGGATGCCGCCCGCGCGACACGCGATGAAGCCGCCGCCACGCTGAAGAATGTCTCCGCGCAGATCGCAACAGGTACGCAAGGCGCCCGCCCCGACCGGATCGATCAGGCCCGTGCCAATGTGCAAGCTGCAAAGGCTGCACTCGAGGAAGCCGATTACCGCCTCTCCCGGCGCGAGGGTCGCGCGCCCGCCAATGCGCGCGTGGAAGACACCATGTTCCGCCCCGGCGAATTCGCGGCGACGAGCCAGCCCGTGGTGAGCCTCCTGCCGCCGGAAAACATCAAGGTCCGCTTCTTCATTCCCGAGCCAGAACTGGGCGCCGTACATGTCGGCGACAAGGTGCACTTCAGTTGCGACAGTTGTTCCGACGGCATGAAGGGTACGATCCGCTTCATCGCCGACCGCTCCGAATTCACGCCGCCGGTCATCTATTCCAACGAGTCCCGCGGCAAGCTCGTCTATATGGCGGAAGCCTGGCCCGACAAGCCGGGCACGAAACTCCATCCCGGCCAGCCTGTGGATGTGACGCTGGAGCCGGGGCATGAGTGAGCCCCGCCGTGCACCGCCGCCCGTCGACGACCCGCCCCTCGTCATCGACGTCCACGGCCTGACCAAATCCTTTGGCGATACGGTGGTGGTGGACCATGTCGACATGCAGGTGCATGAAGGCGAAATCTACGGCTTTCTCGGCCCGAACGGATCCGGCAAGACGACGACCATCCGAATGTTGTGCGGCTTGCTCACCCCGGATGAAGGCAAAGGCACCTGCCTAGGCTATGACATCCTCACCCAGAGCGAAGAGATCAGGCTGCAGGTCGGCTACATGACCCAGCGCTTCAGCTTCTATGAGGATCTGTCGATCCGCGAAAATCTCGACTTCGTTGCCGCGATCTTCGGATTGCCGGACCGGCGCGAGAAGGTCGACAGGACGCTCGAAAAACTCAACCTCGCCAATCGGCAGAACCAGCTGGCCGGTACGCTGTCGGGCGGCTGGAAACAGCGCCTTGCCCTGGCGGCCTGCGTGATGCACGAGCCGAAACTTCTGCTGCTCGACGAACCGACGGCGGGCGTCGACCCCAAGGCGCGGCGCGACTTCTGGGATGAAATCCATGGCCTCGCACAGGACGGCCTCACCGTGCTCGTCAGCACGCATTACATGGATGAAGCGGAACGCTGCCACAAGATTTGTTACCTCGCCTATGGCCAATTGCTGACCAAGGGCACGGTGAACGAGGTCGTGGAGCATTCCGGGCTTTGCACATGGCATGTCACCGGACAGAACCAGCGGCAGATCCTCCGGCTGGCGCATGAGCTGGAAGGCCGCAACGGCGTGGAAATGGTTGCCCCCTTCGGCATCACCCTTCATGTCAGCGGATCCAGCGAAGGTGCGCTCGACCGTGCGGTGGAGCCCTATCGGGGCCAGGAAGGGTTGAGCTGGAAAAAGGGCGAACCCTCGCTTGAAGACGTTTTCATCCACATGATGCAAAGCGCCAGCGACAATTTCCCGGGACAGGCGCAAGAGGCCCTGCCATGAAACCGGGCCGCATTTCGCCAAGCCGTATCGGCGCGATGATCCGCAAGGAATTCATTCAGATGCGCCGCGACAGGCTGACCTTTGCGATGATGCTTGCCATTCCCGTGATGCAGCTCCTGCTTTTCGGCTATGCGATCAATTCCGACCCCAAGGACCTGCCGACCGCGCTTTACGTACAGGATCATTCGGTCTTCACACGCGACATCGCCGCAGCGCTGACCAATACCGGCTATTTCAGGATCGTCAGCCATCCGGAAACGGAGCAGCAGGCCAACGACCTCATAAGGCGCGGGAAGGTGCAGTTCCTCATCCAGGTGCCGCCGGACTTTTCGCGCAAACTGCAACGCGGCGAACGCCCCGCGCTTCTGCTCGATGCCGACGCCACCGACCCCGCCGCCACTGGCAATGCGATTGCCGCGCTTCAGCAACTCGGCACGCAAGCCCTGACACACGACCTCAAGGGCCCCCTCGCCTCCTTGTCGCCGACACCACCCCCCTTCAATGTCGTCATCCACCGGCGCTACAACCCCGAAGGCATCACGCAATACAATATCGTGCCCGGTTTGCTGGGCGTGATCCTGACCATGACCATGGTGATCTTCACCGCGCTCGCGGTAACGCGCGAAACCGAACGCGGCACGATGGAAAACCTGCTCACCATGCCGGTTCGCCCCCTGGAGGTGATGGCCGGCAAGATCATTCCCTACATCATGGTCGGATACATTCAGACCGCCTTCGTGCTCGCCGCGGCCTGGGTGCTCTTCAACGTACCGATGGTCGGCAGTCTTTTTCTGCTTTCAACCGTATTGCTGGTCTTCGTCGCCGCGAACCTTGCCGTCGGCTTCACCTTTTCCACGCTGGCCCGCAATCAGTTGCAGGCCATGCAGATGGCGTTCTTCTTCTTCCTGCCGTCGATCCTGCTGTCTGGTTTCATGTTTCCTTTTCGCGGCATGCCCGTCTGGGCGCAATGGATCGGCGAAGCGCTGCCCCTCACCCATTTCCTGAGAATCGTGCGCGGTATTCTGTTGAAGGGAAACGGCATCGCGGACATCGCGATGGATACGGGCGCGATCCTTCTCTTTCTCGTCGTCATCTCGACAATCGCGCTGAACCGCTACCGCCAGACACTGGATTGATGCCGATTGGCAGCGCGGCGCCGTCCCGTTAGCATGCCGCCCAAACAATATGGGACGGAAAACGCATGACGGACTTCCCCGCCGAACCGATCGAATGCCCGCCGCGCAAGGTGGAGAGCGAGTGGATCGATCTCAATGGCCATATGAACATGGCCTATTACCACCTGCTCTTCGACGAAGCGCTCGACAGGCTCTTCACCGATCTCGGGTTCGGCTGGGAATATACGCAAGCCGGGGAAGGCACCGGCTTCACCGCCGAAGTCCATGTCTGCTATCTCGCCGAACTGAACGAAGGCGACCCGGTTCGCATCACCTATCAGCTACTCGACGCGGACGAAAAACGCATCCATGTCTTCGGCCGTATGTATCACGGCACGGAAGGCTATCTGGCCGCCACATCCGAACAGATGTGTATCCATGTAAGCCTGAAGACGCGCCGGGTGACGCCGTTCCCGCCGGACATTCAGGCCCGCATTGCAAAGCTGATGGACGCACATCGCGCCCTGCCCCGCCCCGAACAGGCGGGCCGCGTCATCGGCATCCGGAAAAAATAGCGGGCTAGCCCATCTGCGAGGCAAGTACGGCATCGGCAAGCTGCGGTTTGCCGATAACCCCCTTCACATGTTCCGCACGCGGCACGCCCGGCTGGTCCGGAATGATAAGGGCGATCTGCGTCTTGCGTTTGTGCAGTCGCCGGATCACCTCTTCCAGCGTGCTGTTTTCCCGCCCTATCGTGAAATCGGTCAGGGCAATATCGAGAAGCGTCTCCGGGCTGCCCTGCCGGGATGGTATGGCGATACGCGAATCCAGAGGCACGACGCCCGCGATCCGTTCGCCGTCGCGCAGGACGATGAAGCGCACTCCGCCGCCCTGCGACAGATAGGTCAGCGCTTCCTCGATAGGGGTGTCGACAGCCATCACCGTCACGCTCGTATCCATCACTTCATGGCAGGCGCGAACCAGATAGGCGTTGGAGTAGCGGTCCTTGGGTATCCGCCGCCCGCGCCGCACCAGCTTCATGGTGTAGATGTTCTCGCTCAGCAGCGCGCGGCGAATGCCCACCGCGACGGCCACCGCCATGATGAGCGGGATGATGATGTTGTAGTCGCGGGTCATCTCGAAGACCATGGTGATCGCCGTCATCGAAGCGCCCGTCGCCCCGCCGACCACCGCCGCCATGCCGACCATCGCATATTCCGCGACCGTCGCGCCGTGCCCCGGCCAGACGATGAGCATGAGTGCCCCGAACGCGCCGCCCAACGTCGACCCGATGAAAAGCGAAGGCGCGAAAACGCCGCCCGACGCCCCTGACCCGAGCGAAATGGAGCTCGCCAGAAGCTTGGCCACGCACAGAAAGCCCAGAAGCAGAATACTTTCCAGATGGCCCTGAAGAATGTTCTGAATGGTGCCGTAGCCCACGCCGGTCACGAAATAATGACCGCCCCACAACACGAAGAGATACCCCATCACACCGACCATCGACATGCCGACGATGTTGCGGATGTATTCGTTCTCGAACCGCTTGGGGAACTGCTCCTCGCAAAATACGAGCGTGCGGATGAAGCCCCAGGCGGCTATCCCGCAAAGAATGCCAAGCACCACGAAGGCCCCCAGGTTCACGAGATCGACGGCCTGCTCGCTCGGGATGGGCGCCAGCGCTACGAGAAAGGCCGGCTGCAAACCGAAGAAGAGGCGACCCACATAGGCCGCCGAGCCCGTCGCGATCACAACCGGCAGAAAGGTACGCGGGCTGATCTCCGGCAGCATCAATTCGATCGTGAAAAGCACCCCGCCCAGAGGCGTATTGAACGTGGCGGCGATACCGGCGCCCGCACCGGCCGCGAGAAGCGTGATGCGCTGCCAGCTCGGCAGATTGGTCAGCTGCGCAAAGGAAGACCCGAGCGCCGCCCCGATCTGCACGATGGGCCCTTCGCGGCCCACCGATGCGCCGGAGCCGATGGAAAGCGCCGAGGCGAGCGACTTGATCACCGCCACGATGGGACGAACCCGGCCTTCCTTGTGATAGATCGCGTCCATCACTTCCGGCACGCCATGCCCTCTGGCTTCCGGCGCGTAATTCTTCACCAGATAGACGACGCCGAGTCCGCCAATGACGGGCGCAAGTATGAAAAACGCGCCCCACGGCCCCGGCTCGGTGAGCTGGTTGGAGTCGTAGCTGAAGCTGAACTCCCCCAGAAAGAAAATATTGTGAACCAGGCTGACCAGAGCCCGGAAGGCCACTGCGCCAAGACCGGTGAAAAGACCGACGGCGAGAGCGAGCAGAGACAGCCCAGCCAGGTTCACCCTGCGATAGCCATCCTCGTCCTTCTCAAGCATCTCACCCCTTTCCGCCTAGCCGGTCCGATAGCTGCTGACGCCGCCGCGCTCGGAGCGGCCGATTTCCGGGTTTCACCGCCTTTTGGCATGTCGAAAGCCCGCGGAAACGGGCTCATCCTGTGTAGCACAGGCCCGTTTTCGCCCTCAAGTCGGCAGAAATTTCGTCTGAATGGAAGAAAATCAGGAGGCGGATGAAGGCGGCCCGTCCCGCTTTTCGTCGGGCCCGGCTTCCGCGCCGTCATCCGGCTTTTTGTCGTCCCTGCTCCCGCGCAAGGGGGCATCGGGACCGGCCTCGGCGAGGAATTTATGCGACAGCGCGTGATAGACCCCTTCCTTGCAGACAAGGCGGGAGGTCGACCGCGCGATCAGCGCAGCCAACATGAGAGGCACCAGCATGCCGTGATTGTCGGTCATTTCGGCGACGATCACGAAGGCGGTGATGGGCGCCTGAACCACGCCGGCGAAATAGGCGACCATGCCGAGCAGCACAAGCGCGCCGATCGGCGTGTCGGGGAAGAAGTAGCTGAGATTGGACCCGATACCCGCGCCCACCGACAGCGACGGCGCAAAGAAGCCGCCCGGCAGACCGCTGATGGAGGAAAGCGCCGTCGCAAGCAGCTTCAGCGGCGCAAAATACCAGGACAGCGTTTCGCGACTGTGCAGCACTTCCCGGGCCTGCTCATAGCCCGTTCCGTAAACGCTGCCATGGGTGAGAACACCGCACAGTGCCACCAGCAGGCCGCAGGCCGCGGCGAAAAGAACGGGCCGCGACTTGATAATCTGTCCGAACCGCCCCCGGAACCCGGCCCCGAACAGGACAAGGACACGGCTGAAAATGCCGCCCATGAGGCCGCCCACCACACCGCAGATACCGACGGCCACCCAGTCCACCAGATGGGGCAGATGGGCCGAGCTGGATCCGAAATAGGTGTAGTTGCCGAACAGGGCGAGCGAGGTCATGCCGGCGGCCACAATGGCACCGATGATGAGGCCGCTGGTGCGCGACTCGAAGCTTCGGCTCATCTCCTCGATGCCGAACACGATCCCGGCCATCGGCGTGTTGAACGCCGCCGCGATGCCCGCGCAGGAGCCTGCCAGAATGAGGCCCGGCTGACGGCGCGGGGAATACCCGCCGATCGCAGCCATGATGGATGCACCGACCTGAACCGTCGGCCCCTCGCGGCCGATCGAGGCCCCGCAAAGCAGCCCTGCGATGGTCAGAATGCTTTTGCCGATGGCGATTCTGATCGAAACGAGCTTTCGCCTGTCGCGGGGCGCGCGCAAGGCCCGCGCGGCAATCGCCTGCGGGATACCGCTGCCTTGCGAATTCGGGAAATAGGTGTTCGTCGCATAGACGATGGCCGCAAAGCCCAGCGGCGTCAGCAGCAGCACGCCATAGGGAAACTCTGTCTGGAAGCTGTGAAAGAGCGCCTGCGCCTGGTCCGCCGCGAGCGCAAGCCCGACGGCCGCGGCCCCCACGACAAGGCCGCCTATGACGAAGATAACGCGGCGCTGAAGCCGCTGCGAATGAAGGCGCAGCAACCGCCTGCGGCGGTGGCGCTTCGGGATCAGCATCTGTCTGCTACCGGATCAGGACGAGGCGGTTACGCCTCGGAAATCGCCATCGGACACCCGCATTCGGAAGGCGAAAGTTACGCCGGAACGCACATTAAAGCACGTCCACCCGTCTTGCCGGGGTTAATGACGCCCCTTATCTATCGGGGTTGTCGGCAGAATCCAAGACACTTGCGGAAAGTTTCTGGCTCCCGCCCCATTACCGTTCCGTCATGCTAGGGTCGGACAAGCTGAATCGGGGGCCATCGCGATTTCCGGACCCTCTGGCGGCAATTCACTCGAAACCAATCCGAAGTATATGACGAACGATCCCTTCGATCTTGGATCCATTCCCGAAGAACAGACGGCACGCTCCACCAGCGCCGCCGCGCGATCCGCCATGCAGGCGAGCGCGCCCTATCTCGACGGATTGAATGCCGAGCAGCGCGAAGCCGTGGAGAGCCAGGACGGACCCGTCCTCGTGCTGGCGGGCGCCGGCACGGGGAAAACCCGCGTTTTGACCACCCGCCTCGCCCATCTGCTGGCCACGCGAAAGGCCTGGCCGAGCCAGATCCTGGCCGTGACCTTCACCAACAAGGCCGCGCGGGAAATGAAGGAGCGCATCGGCCAGCTCATCGGCGGCGTGGTGGAGGGCATGCAATGGCTGGGCACCTTCCATGCGCTCGGCGCAAAGATCCTTCGCCGTCATGCCGAGCTGGCGGGTTTGCGGTCCGATTTCACCATTCTCGATACCGACGACCAGATTCGGCTGATGAAGCAGCTCATCTCGGCGGAAGGCATCGATGAGAAACGCTGGCCCGCCCGCCAGCTTGCCTCACACATAGACGGCTGGAAGAACCGCGGCCTGACGCCCGACAAGGTGCCCGCCGGCGAGGCGCACGCTTTTGCCAACGGCAAGGGCGCCGAGCTTTACCGCCAGTATCAGGAACGGCTGAAGGTGCTGAACGCCGCCGATTTCGGCGACCTGCTGCTGGAAGTGTTGCGCATCTTCCAGGAAAACCCGGAAATCCTCGCCGAGTATCAGGACCGCTTCCGCTACATGCTGGTGGACGAATATCAGGATACCAATGTCGCGCAATATCTCTGGCTCCGGCTGCTCGCGGCCAAGCACAAGAATATCTGCTGCGTGGGCGATGACGACCAGTCGATCTATGGCTGGCGCGGCGCGGAAGTGGACAACATCCTTCGCTTCGAAAAGGACTTCCCCGGCGCCAAGGTGATCCGCCTCGAACGCAATTACCGCTCCACGCCCAACATTCTGGGCGCCGCCTCCGGCCTCATCGCCGCGAACGAAGCCCGCCTCGGCAAGACGCTCTGGACGGAAGGTGTCGATGGCGAGGAAGGCGAGAAGATCAAGGTCGCCTCCTATTGGGACGGCGAGGAAGAAGCCCGCATGGTGGCCGAGGAAGTCGAGCAGCTTCAGCGCCAGGGCCATCCGTTGCACGAAATGGCAATCCTCGTGCGCGCCTCTTTCCAGATGCGCGAATTCGAAGACCGCTTCATCAGCCTCGGCATTCCCTATCGCGTGGTCGGCGGCCCGCGCTTCTACGAGCGCGCCGAAATCCGCGATGCCAATGCCTATCTGCGTCTCATCGCCCAACCCGACGACGACCTCGCCTTCGAGCGCATCGTCAACAGGCCGGCCCGCGGCATCGGCAAGGTGGCGCTTCAGACGGTGCGTGACGCTGCGCGGCTGCAAGGCGTGTCCCTGATGCGGGGCGCCCGCGCGATCATCGCAACGGAAGAACTGAAACCGGCCGCCCGCCGCGCCGTGACGGCTTTCGTCGAGATGGTGGACCGCTGGCGCCAGCTCATCGACGGTCTTCCGCACACGGAACTCGCCGAAATCATTCTGGATGAGTCCGACTATACCGAGATGTGGCAGAACGACAAATCCGCCGACGCCCCCGGCAAGCTCGACAACCTCAAGGAACTTGTCCGCTCCATGGAACAGTTCGAAACGCTGGGCGAATATCTCGAGCATGTTTCGCTGGTCATGGAAATCGAGCAGAACGATCTCGAAGACAAGCTCAACCTGATGACGCTGCACAGCGCCAAGGGGCTTGAATTCGAGACTGTCTTCCTCCCCGGCTGGGAGGAAGGCCTGTTTCCGCATCAGCGCGCGCTGGACGAAAGCGGTATCGCGGGGCTGGAGGAAGAACGCCGCCTCGCCTATGTGGGCATCACACGGGCCAAACAGCGCGCCTATATCTCCTTTGCCGCCAACCGCCGCATCCACGCGCTGTGGCAATCGGCGCTCCCCTCCCGCTTCGTGGACGAACTGCCGCAGAAACATGTGGAAGTGACGCAAAGCGCCATGGCGGGCCAGAGCTACCAGAACTACAGCCCCTCGCGCTTTGCACAGGATTTCACCTCGGGCAGCGATTACAACAGCCCCGGCTGGCGCCGCGCCCAGAACAACAGGGAGCGCAGCTCCTCCCGCGCGCCCGATATCGAAGCCCATGCGGAACTCGTCGCAACCAGCGACCCCTCCGCCGAGAGCTACGGCATGGGCGAACGCGTCTTCCACCTGAAATTCGGCTACGGCCATGTGGCAGCCATCGACGGCAACAAGCTGACCGTGGATTTCGACAAGGCGGGACGCAAGAAAGTCATCGACAGTTTCGTGGAGCGCGCCTGAGCGCCGCCACCTCCTCCCCGCCCTTATCGAAGAAAGCCCGATGGACCGGAAAATCTCGCACTGGAAAGTGACATTCATCGTGCCGCACACCGCCGCCGATGCCTTTTGCGACGCACTGGAAAACGCGTTCCGGCCCGAAACATTCGCCATCACCACCAGCGAGGCGGAACCGGGCTCGTCGCCCCTCGTGCAAACATCGTCGGAATGGAACGAGGTGGAGGCGCGCGGCGCCTGGCGCCTCGAGGCGCTCTATCTGGAAGAGCCGGAGATCGACGCGATCCGCGACGTGCTGAAACCCGTCGAGAAGGAAACCGGCATCGCCGCCAGCGACCTCTCTGTGGAAGCCGTCCCCGAGGAAGACTGGATCGCCAAATCGCTGGAAGGCCTCCAGCCGGTTCAGGCGGGCCGTTTCTTCGTCTATGGCAGCCATGATGCCGACAAGGTACCCGCCTCGGGTATCCCCATCCTGATCGAGGCGGGCCGTGCCTTCGGCACCGGCCACCATGCAACGACGCAGGGTTGCCTCGAATTCATCAACAGATATCTGAAGCGCCAGCGCCCGCTGAATCCGCTCGACCTCGGCACCGGCACGGGCGTCCTTGCAATCGCCATTGCGCGCGTGACGCATGAGCCGGTGCTGGCAAGCGACATCGACCCGATTTCGGTGAAGGTCACGAATGACAATGCAAAGCTGAACGGCGTCGGCCCCTTCGTGAAGGCGGTTGCCGCAAAAGGCTTCGACCATCCCGAGATTTCGGCAAATGCGCCTTACGACCTCATCGTGGCGAATATCCTCGCCCGCCCACTCGTCAGCCTGATGCCCGGCTTTGCCTGGAACCTCGCCGCGGGCGGCACGCTGATCCTGTCCGGCATCCTGCGCACGCAGGAAAACATGGTGCTCGCCGCCGCCCGCATGCAGGAGATGTATCTCGTCTCCCGCAAGCCCATCGGCGACTGGGTGACGCTGGAATTGCGGGGGTAGCGTTTGACCGTCATGGCCCGGCTTGTCCAGGGCATGACGCACTTGAGAGTAAATTTCCGGCCATTGTCCAAACGCCGTGGCGCCCATACATTAGGCCCATGTTCCAGACCTATGACGATGTCGCCAATCCCGCCCTCGGCCCCGAACGCGCCGCGAAGCTCCGCGAGGAACTCAAGCGCCGCGGGCTCGACGGATTTCTCATTCCCCGCGCCGACGAGCATCAGGGCGAATATGTGCCGCCCCACGCCGAACGCCTGCGCTGGCTGACCGGCTTTTCCGGCTCGGCGGGCCTTGCCGTCGTACTGATCGACAAGGCGGCGATCTTCGTCGACGGACGCTACACGCTGCAGGTCCGCAGCCAGGTGGATGTCGGCACCTTCGAGCCGAAACATCTGATCGAGGAACCGGCCACACGCTGGATCGAGCAGAACCTGCCGAAAGGCGCAAAGCTCGCCTACGACCCGTGGCTTCACACCATCGACCAGGTGGCGCGCTTCAAGACGGCGGCGGAAAAGGCCGGCGCACCCTTCGTGCCGGTCGAAAGCAATCCGCTCGATGCCGTGTGGGCCGACCAGCCCGAACCGCCGACTGCGCAAGTGGTGCCCCACCCGCTCGACTATGCGGGCGAGCCCGCCGCCGACAAGGTGAAGCGGCTGACGGAAGAGCTGATGAACGACGATGTGGGCGCCGTCGTGCTGACCATGCCGGACAGTATCGCCTGGGCGTTCAATATCCGCGGACAGGACGTCTCCCATACGCCGCTGCCGCTCTCCTTCGCCATCCTGCATGAAGACGGCCATGCCGACCTCTTCGTGGACGAGCGCAAGATCGGCGACGAGACACGTGCCCATCTCGGCAATATCGTTTCGATCCGCCCGCGCGAGGAACTGGGCGACGCGCTCGACGATCTCGGCGCAAGGAAAGCCCGGGTCCTTCTCGACCCGGCCACCTGCGCGGCCTGGATCGCCGACCGGCTCGGCAATGCCGGCGCGGAGATGAAGCGCGGCACCGATCCCTGCGAACTGCCCAAGGCCTGCAAGAACGAGGCGGAGCTGAACGGCGCGCGCGCGGCCCATCGCCGCGACGGCGTGGCGCTGTCGCGTTTCCTCGCCTGGATCGACGCCCGCGCGCCCAAAGGCGACGTCACCGAGATTTCCGCCTCGACTCAGCTTGAAGACTTCCGCGCGGAAACCGGCCAGCTCAAGGATGTGAGCTTCGACACGATTTCCGGCGCAGGCGCGAACGGCGCCATCGTGCATTACCGCGTCACCACCGACACGAGCCGGACGCTCCAGCCGGGCGAGCTCTATCTCGTCGATTCCGGTGCGCAATATCTCGACGGCACGACGGATGTGACGCGCACCGTCTCCATCGGTACGCCCGATGCGGAACAGCGCCGCCGCTTCACGCAGGTGCTGAAGGGCCATATCGGCATCGCCACGGCGCGTTTCCCCGAAGGTACGACGGGTGCACAGCTCGACGCGCTGGCGCGCATGGCGCTCTGGAAGGCCGGGCTCGACTTCGACCATGGCACCGGCCATGGCGTCGGCAGCTATCTCTCGGTGCATGAAGGACCGCAGCGCATTTCCAAACATGGCCATGCGCCGCTCAAGCCCGGCATGATCCTCTCCAACGAGCCCGGCTACTACAAGGCGGACGCCTATGGCATCCGCATCGAAAACCTGATGATCGTGAGCCCGCCCGCCCCCATCGAAGGCGGCGAGCGCGAGATGATGGGCTTCGAGACGCTGACACTCGCGCCCATCGACCTCGATCTCGTCGATCCCGACCTTCTGACGGCGGAAGAACTGGCTTGGCTCAACGATTACCATGCCCGCGTCTGGGACGTGGTATCGCCGCAATTGGGCGAGGAAGAAAAGGTCTGGCTGGAGCAGGCGACACGGCCGGTGTGAGGAGTTCGAACACGAAGAACCCCGCAAGGCGCGTGCCCTCGGAGGTTTGACCGGCAGTCCCTCAAAAGAAGAGGCGCGGGGCAGAACTCGAACCGCACATGTTCCTACATGTGACATGTGGCATGTGTAGGGGCGGCACTTGCTCCACCCCGCGCACGGCATTTTCTCGTGCTTCGACGCAGGCACTTTTTCAGCCCGCATGCGTCCGGCGAAGCCGGGGTTTGTCACGCCCCGGGTTGCGGATGCCGCCCGGCCCTCCGCGCTGCCTGACAACCCAACAGCGCCTCTCGGTGAAAACCGGTCTCATCAATATGGGGGCGCATAAGAGGGGGAGGATAAGTTTTCGGTTTTTTACTTCGTGCTTCCTGTCCGAAAACCGGCGCCCGCTTTTCGGGAAGCACTTTAGTTCCCCCGCGCCATCTCCATCCATTCGTCTTCGGTGATCGTTTCCACACCAAGGTCTTTCGCCTTGGTGAGTTTCGAGCCCGCACCCGGCCCGGCGACGACGAGATCGGTCTTGGCCGACACGCTACCCGAAACCTTCGCCCCCATCTGCTCCGCCTTGGCCTTGGCTTCCGGGCGCGTCATCTGTTCGAGCGAGCCGGTGAAAACCACCGTCTTGCCTGAGATGGGCGACGTGCTCTCCTGCTCTTCCAGGGCCGTCGCGGTGACGCCCGCCTTCTTCAAGGCGTCGAGAACATCACGATTGTGCTTCTCGTCGAAAAACTCGACGACGGATTCCGCCAGCACTTCGCCCACCCCGTCGATGGACAGAAGGTCTTCCCAGGCACCGCTTTCGCGGTCATGGGCGGCCAGCATCTGCTTCTCGAAATTCTCAAGCGTGCCATAGCTACGCGCAAGGAGCCGCGCATTCGTCTCGCCGACATGGCGGATCCCCAGCGCAAAGATAAATCGGTCGAGAGACACTTCCCGCCGGTCGTCGATCGCCTTGAAAAGATTGGCAACCGACGTCGCGCCCCAGCCTTCTCGATCCTTCAGCTTCTTGAGGCTTGTCTTGTCGCGCTCTTCAAGCGTGAAGATTTCGTCCGGGCGTTTGATGAGTTCGTCCTGATAAAAAGCGGCAATCTGCTTTTCGCCGAGCCCCTCAATATCGAAGGCGTTGCGGGACACGAAATGGCGCAGTCGTTCCACCGCCTGCGCCGGACAGACGAGGCCGCCCGTGCAGCGCCGGTCCGCATCCATCTTGCCGGTCTTCGGGTTGACCTCGCGCACGGCATGACTGCCGCATTCCGGGCAGCGGTCCGGAAACTTGAACGCTTTCGCGCCTTTCGGACGCTTCTCCTCCACCACGCGCACGATCTGCGGGATCACATCGCCCGCGCGCTGCACGATCACCGTGTCGCCGAGCCGGACGCCCAGACGCTCGATCTCATCTTCATTGTGAAGCGTCGCATTGGAGACGACCACGCCCCCCACCGTTACGGGCTTCAGACGCGCCACCGGCGTCAGCTTGCCGGTACGCCCGACCTGAATCTCGATCTTCTCAAGCACTGTGGTCGCCTGCTCGGCAGGAAACTTGTGCGCCAGCGCCCAGCGCGGCGACCGCGAGACATAGCCGAGCCGCTCCTGCAGGGAAAGGCTGTCCACCTTGTAGACGACGCCGTCGATGTCATATCCGAGCGAGGCTCGCTGTTCCTCGATCTTGCGATAGAACGAGAGCATTTCCTCCACGCTCTCGCAGCGATGGAAATGTTCATTGGCGGTGAAGCCCCAGCTCTCCAGCGTCTTGACGACATCATATTGCGTCTCGCCGGGCAGCTCGCTCACCTCGCCCCAGGCATAGGCAAAAAATCCGAGCGGGCGACGCGCCGTCACCTTCGGATCGAGCTGGCGCAGAGATCCGGCGGCGGCGTTGCGTGGATTGGCGAAACGCGGCTTGCCGTCCTTCTCCTGACGTTCGTTGAGCGCCTCGAAATCCGCATGGCTCATATAGACTTCGCCGCGCACCTCGAACACATCGGGAATATTGCTGCCCTTGAGCTTCCCGGGGATGCTTTTGATGGTGCGCAGATTTTCGGTGACGTTTTCGCCCTCGCGGCCATCGCCGCGCGTCGCGCCGAGAACGAACTCGCCCTTTTCGTAGCGCAGCGAGGCCGACAGCCCGTCGATCTTGGGTTCGGCCGTCAGGATAAGCTTGTCGTCTTCCTTGAGATTGAGGAACCGGTGAATGCGCTGCCAGAAATCGCGGATATCGTCTTCGCTGAACCCGTTGGCGAGCGAAAGCATCGGCACGGCATGGCGCACCTTGCCGAACTCCTCCGCCGGGGCCGCACCGACGCGCTGGCTCGGGCTGTCCTCGCGCACAAGTTCCGGGTATTTCGCCTCGATCGCGTCATTGCGCTGGCGCAGTGCGTCATAGTCGGCGTCGCTGACTTCGGGCGCGTCCTTCTGATAGTAAAGCCTGTCGTGATGCTCAATCGCCGAGGCCAACCGCTCCAGCTCCTCCGCCGCCTCTTCCAGCGTCAGCTCTTCGACAGGCTTCTGCTCCGTAGCCTCACTCACCCGTGACCTCCGATCAGACGGTCCGCCGCCGCGCGGGCTTCATCCGTCACCGTGGCGCCTGCCAGCATGCGCGCGATCTCCTCGCGCCGTTCCCCGGCGTCGAGCGTTTCCACACGCGTGGCCAGTGCCGCATTTTTCTTTTTCGTTTCCGACGCCTTGGAAATGCGGAAATGATGCTGCGCCCGCGCCGCCACTTGCGGGCTATGCGTAACGACGATCACCTGCACCGCCCCGGCAAGCTCGGCAAGCCGCACGCCCACGGCTTCGGCAACCGCGCCGCCGACGCCTGCATCCACCTCGTCGAAAATCAGCGTCGGCGCACTGCCGCGCGAGGCAAGCGCCACCTTGAGCGCCAGCACGAAACGCGACAGCTCGCCGCCGGACGCAATCTTGATAAGCGGCCCGGCGGGCGCACCGGGATTGGTCGCAACAAGAAAACTGATCCGGTCCAGCCCGTCCGGCCCGCCCTCTTCTGCGGGTTTGCGCTCGCATTGCGTCTCGAACCGAGCCTTGTCGAGTTTCAACGGCTTCAATTCCTTCGCCACGGCCTTGTCGAGCGTTCCCGCCGCCTTCGCCCGCGCCTCCGACAGCGCCACTGCCGCCTTCATATAATCGGCCTCGGTCTTTTCCACGGCTTCTCTGAGACGGGCGAGTTTTTCTTCCCCGCCCTCGATATCGGCAAGCTGGTCGCGCAGTCTGTCGGCGAGCGCAGGCAGACCTTCCACCGGAACGCTGTGCTTGCGCGCCGCGGCACGCAACGCAAAGAGCCGCGTTTCCACATGTTCCAGCCTGTTGGCATCGAATTCGAGCGACCGCAGCGCCCCATCGATCCCGTCGCGTGCTTCCGCCGCTTCCACCAATGTGCGCTCAAGCGCGGCAATCGCCGTATCGAGCCGCCCGGCTGCGTTTTCCGCAGCGCGGGTGAGCTTGCGCAGCGCCTGATTGAGGCGCGCTTCGAGACCGCTGTCGCCCGATAGCGCATCAGCCGCATCGGACAGATCGCCCGCGATCTTCTCCGAATTCATCATCAGCGTGCGTTCTTCGGCGAGCGCCGTCTCCTCGCCCTCTTCCGGGGCCAGCTCATCGAGCTCGGCAACGACATGGGTCAGGTAGTCCTGCTCGGCCTTTGCCCGTGCAATGCCCGCCTCTTGCCGGTTATAGGCTTCACGCGCTTCCGCAAGCGCCGTCCAGAGACGGCGCACCTCAGCGGCCTTGCCTTCCAGCCCGCCAAAGGCATCGAGCAGCCCCCGGTGACCGGACGCATCCAGCAAGCCGCGCTCATCATGCTGGCCATGAATTTCGACCAGCAGATCGCCGATCTGCCGCAACAGACCGACACTCGCCGGCTGATCGTTGATGAAGGCGCGCGTGCGCCCGTCTTTCGCCTGGACACGCCGCAGGATGAGATCGCCCTCATCTTCCAGCGCATTCTCGCGCAACAGCGCGCGGGCGGGATGGGACGGCTCCACATGAAAGACAGCCGTGACACTGCCCTGCTCCGCGCCATGGCGGACCAGACCTGCATCGGCACGCCCGCCGATAGCGAGCCCCAAAGCGTCGAGAAGAATGGATTTACCCGCGCCGGTTTCGCCCGTCAGCGTGCATAGGCCGCTGTCCAGCGAAAGCTCCAGCTTTTCGATAAGCACAATGTCGCGGATCGACAATGTGACCAGCATGTCAGACCTGTTCCGGTAATGCCCGGTCAGAAGACGCTGTCCCAGGCCTCGCTGATCCAGGACCCTTCATGTTTCTCCGGCTTCAACCCTTTGCCGGCGAGCAAATTATAGGCATCTTCGTACCACTCGCTGCCCGGGTAGTTATAACCGAGAATCGCTGCCGCCGTCTGCGCCTCCGGTTGGATGCCGAGCGCCAGATAGGCTTCCGTCAGGCGCTCCAGCGCTTCGGGCGTATGCGTGGTCGTCTGATATCGCAGTATGACGGTCCGGAAGCGATTGATGGCGGCGATGTAGTCGTGCTTGTCGAGATACCAGCGCCCGATCTCCATCTCCTTGCCTGCCAGATGGTCCCGCGTCAGGTCGATCTTCAACCGCGCATCGCGCGCATACTCGCTCTTGGGATAGCGGCGAACCAGCTCGCTGAAGGTGTTGAGCGCGTTCTCGGTCATCTTCTGGTCGCGGCCGACGTCGGAGATCCGCTCGTAATAGCAAAGGCCGGTCAGGTAGAGCGCATAGGGCACATCCTTATTGCCCGGATGGAGCTGGATGAAGCGCTGCGTGCCAAGAATGGCGTCGTCGTAATTGTTGGTCATGTAGTTGGCATACGCACTCATCAGCGTGGCGCGCCGCGCCCATTCCGAATAGGGGTGCTGCCTCTCGACCTCGTCGAATTCCTTGGCCGCGCGGTAGTAGTTCTGCTCCTGCATGTAGTCCATGGCGGTGTTGTAGATCTGCTCGACGGGGCGCTCTTCATAAGCGATGTCCTCGTCGCTGCCGCACCCGGCAAGGGTGCCGGCCGCAGTCAGAACGAAGGTCCCCACCAGCGCCATACGCAAGCCACGGGAAAATCGCGAGCTTTTCCGGTCACGGGTCGACAGCTTGGCCACACTCATCGGCGCTACTTCCTCTCCCTCAGGCCCCGGGGCCCATTTCCAGGGCCTCCGGACAGATCAATTCACACCCGCAACCGCCGCGACTCACAGGAAGCGCGGCCCGGCATAGCGTCAGCCGGTTTTATCCCAGAAGCAGGCGGCAGACCATAGCGGGCAATGAGCGCATATCGCAAGAAAAGCCGGGCCGGACCGCTCTCCTTTTTGGAAATCGGTCCCGACGCCGGATGGAGAGCGGATTTTCCTCAAGCACATGAAATCGCCGAGCGAATTCGTCTGCCCGGGATATGTCCCGGAGGCAGGGCTTTCCGAAAATTCATGAAAGACGAAGTTTATTCCGCGGGGATCGCGACGGCCCGCTCACGCGGCTCGGCCACAAATCGGGGCAGGCTCGAAAACTCGACGATCTCATAGGCCGTTTCGTCAGCCATCAGCGCCTTGAGCACACGCGAATTCATGGCGTGGCCCGCGCGCTCCCCCTCATAGGTGCCGATCAGCGGGAGACCGGACAGCGCCAGATCGCCCACCGCATCGAGCATTTTGTGGCGCACGAACTCGTCCCGATAGCGAAGCCCCTCTTCATTGAGGATTTCATCGCCATCGACCACCACGGCATTCGCCAGCGAGCCGCCACGGGCAAGACCGGCTTCCCACATCGCCTCGATATCCTTGCGCATGCAGAAAGTCCGCGCGCTCAGCACATCGTCGATGAAATCGGGATCGCGCAGATCCGCCTCGACCTTCTGACGGCCGATTGCCTTGCTCTCGAATTCGATTTCGAAGGAAAGACGGAACCCCTCGCCCGGCAGCAACGCCGCCCGCTTGAGCCCCTCCTCGACCACCACCGGCTTCAGAATGCGGATCGCCATGCGCGGCGCGGCCTGTTCGATAAGCCCGGCACCCTCGATCGCGCGGATGAAGGGTTCGGAACTGCCGTCCAGAACCGGTACTTCCGGCCCGTCAAGCATCACCAGCGCATTGTCGACACCCATGGCCGACAGCGCAGACATCAGATGCTCGACCGTGCTGACGGTCGCGCCATGCTCATTGCCGATCATGGTGGAAAGCGTGGTATCGACCACATGGTCGTGGCGCGCGGGGATATGCCCCTGCTCGCCCAGATCCACACGATGAAACTCGATACCGTGATTGGCCTCGACCGGGTGGATCGTCAGATGGATCATCTCGCCCGTATGCAGACCGACACCATCGACATGCACCATCCGGGCAAGCGTCTTCTGTGCCGCGCGGCCGCCATGACGCTTGCGACGCACAGTCTCCTTCCCACCGCTTCTGGTAGCAGTGCCGGTCGTCATCGTCTCATAGTCGGAAATGCGCACGCGCTGGTCCTTTGGAAATTACGGTTTACCCCTTGCCGCAGTGCAATAAGTAGCAACCGTCCCAATTTGCTTCAAATAACAGTTTCTTACTGATTGTTACCTTAAGATACCGACCGCAAGTCCCTGATATTAAAACAAAAATCCGCCCGGCCGATTTTCCGTCGGCATCGGGCGGATTCAAGCTGATCGTCGATCCGGAAGAAGTGGTGCGTCCCTTCCGGATCGATCTCTTTACCTAGTTCGCCTGACGGCGGAGGAAGGTCGGGATCTCGAGTTGCTCTTCCTCGTAGGAAGGCTGCACGAGCTTGCTGTCATCCTGGCCCTGCAACGTATCGCCCTGCTGGCGGGCGGGCTGACGCTGCTCGGGCTCGGGACGGCGGGTCGCCTCGCGCTTCATGCTCGGCTCCCGGCGCGGCGCTTCTTCGCGACGGGTTTCCTGCGCTTCCTCATCCTTGCGGCGACCGCCGGTCAGACGTTCGAAGAAGCCGGGGCCTTTCTTCGGCGCACGGCTCTCGCGGAGCGGCTGGGCCTTCTGACCGAGGAAGGACGGAATGTCCTGCGACGACTTCGCCGACTGCACACGATCCATGTCACCGGGGATATAGGGGCCCTCGCGCGGTTCGGCACGAACCGCCGCCGGGTTCACCACGGGCGCGGGCTCGTCGCGACGGGCTTCCCGGCGAGGCTCCGGCTTGTGGATGATGACTTCGGCCTCATACTCCTTGGGATCGAAACCGCCGGTGAAAGGCCGGCCGCCAGACGCCGCGGTCCGGCGTTCCTCCGGCTCCGCAACCTGTTCGGCCGCCTCTTCCCTGGGCTCAGCCGCTTTCTCGGCGGCCTGCACCGGAATGACGTTGGACGCCACTTCCTGCTCGCGCTCCGAAAGCTGGGCAGGCTCCATCCGCTGACGCGACACGGCCTGGGCCTGCCGCACGGTTTCCGGGCGGCCCTGCGCGGCCTCTTCCGCCTCGATACCGGTGGCCACGACCGAAACGCGCATCCGGCCATCCATCGAGCTGTCGAAAGTCGAACCGACGATGATGTTCGCATCGGGATCGACTTCGGAGCGAATACGGTTGGCCGCCTCGTCCACTTCATAAAGCGTGAGGTCCATGCCGCCCGTGATGTTGATGAGCACGCCCCGGGCGCCCTTCATCGACACTTCGTCGAGCAACGGGTTGGAAATCGCGGCTTCCGCAGCGGCAACGGCACGGCTTTCGCCTTCCGCTTCGCCGGTTCCCATCATCGCCTTGCCCATCTCGTTCATGACGGTACGCACATCGGCAAAGTCGAGATTGATCAGGCCGGGCTTCATCATCAGGTCGGTGATGCCAGCCACGCCGGAATGAAGAACCTGGTCCGCCATGCCGAACGCATCGGCAAAGGTCGTGTTCTCATTCGCGATACGGAACAGGTTCTGGTTCGGGATAATGATGAGCGTATCGACATATTGCTGAAGGTCGGAAATACCTTCCTCCGCAATACGCATGCGCCGCGAGCCTTCGAACTGGAAAGGCTTGGTCACCACACCGACGGTGAGAATGCCCTGCTCCCGAGCCGTGCGCGCCACCACGGGTGCGGCGCCGGTGCCGGTGCCGCCGCCCATGCCCGCGGTGATGAACACCATATGGGCACCGGTGAGCTGTTCGCCGATTTCTTCGATGGCCTCTTCGGCCGCCGCGCAGCCGACTTCGGGCCGCGAGCCTGCGCCGAGGCCTTCCGTGATGTCGGCGCCAAGCTGGATCCGCCGTTCCGCCAGAGACGCCGAAAGCGCCTGGGCGTCCGTATTCGCCACCACGAAGTCGCAACCTTCCAGCCCGGCTTCGATCATGTTGTTGACCGCATTGCCGCCCGCACCGCCTACACCGAAGACGGTAATGCGCGGCTTGAGTTCCTTCTCCTGCGGAACCGAAAGTTTGATGCTCATGTCAGCCTCCTGAGAGCAATTTGAAAAACGAGGCCCTGCCCGGAAACATCCGGAACGCCAGCCGACCGGCCCTGCCGCCGCCGGTCGCTTGCCCCGCATAGGTGCCCGCCGCGCTTGCGGGCCGGAAAATCATCGTTGCGCGCCATCAGAAATTCTCCTTCAGCCATCGGCCAAGCCTGCGGATATGGCCGCGCGGAGCGGCCTCCCCGTCCGGGTCATGGGCCGCCGCCTCGAGCGGAGACATCTGCGAATAGGAAAGAAGACCGGCACATGCCGAAAAAGCAGGGCCACCGGTCGCATCTGCCAGCCCCGCAATGCGGATTGGCTGGCCTACGCGCACCTGCTTGTCGAGCATGCGCGCAGCAAGTTCGCGAGCGCCGTTCAACTGGCTCGCGCCACCGGTCAACACAACACGCCGTCCGGCGAGCCGGCCATAGCCGCTCGCTTCCAGCCTGTCGCGTACCAGTTCGAACGTCTCTTCGAGACGCGGCTGAATGATTCCGGTCAACATCGACCTGGGAATATGATTCGCCGAGTCCGAATCTGTTTCGCCCACTTGCGGCACGTCGATCATCTCTCTTTCATCGGATGGACTCGCCAGCGCGCTGCCGTAAAGCGTCTTCATGCGTTCTGCATGGGCCAGCGGTGTAGAGAGTCCTCGCGCGATGTCATTTGTAATGTGATTCCCGCCGATTGACACGGAATCGCAATAGACCATCGCCCCTTCAAAGAAGACCGCAAGTGAAGTTGTGCCGCCGCCCATGTCGAGAACGGCAACGCCAAGGTCCATTTCATCTTCGACCAGACAGGCCAGACCGCTCGCATAGGGTGAAACCGCAATGCCGGAGACAGCGAGATGGCACCGCTCGACGCAGATCTCGAGATTGCGCAGCGCCCCTCTCTGTGTGCTGACCATGTGGACTTCCACGCCCACCTTGTCGCAGAACATGCCGCGCGGATCGCGCACGCCCCGGCTGTCGTCGATGCTGTAATTGGTCGGGATGGCGTGAAGCACTTCCCGCCCCTCGGGCTGGAAATTCTCCTGGGCATGACCGATCAGCCGCGCCAGATCGTCATCCGTCACTTCCGAGCCCTGAAGCTTGGATTTGACGCCGACCGTCTGGCTCTTGGGTTCGCCGCCCGACACCGTGACGAGAACCTCCCGAATGGTGATGCCCGCCATGCGCTCGGCCGTGTCGACGGCAATCCGGATCGCCTCCTCGGCGGCATCCATATCGACAACGGTGCCGGCGCGGATACCCCGGGATACCTGATGACCTATGCCGACCACCCGCATGGGCACATGACCGTTCGCCATGCGACCGGGTTCGACCTTCGCGATAAAGCAGGAGACCTTGCTGGATCCGACATCCAGCGCAGCCACCACGCCGGAACGGCCCGGTGCGACCGGACGCCCCTGAAACCCCTTGGAACCGAGCGACACCATATTCATGTTCTGTCCCCCGTGCCGGTCGCTTTCGACCGCACATCACCATCATGCAAACTGACACCTACCGCCGAACCGTCCTTCAGGGCGTCGGCCGCTTCTTTCGTCAACTCCACCGCCACCCGATCCTTCAGACGCAGATCGACCGAAACGATGTCGCGGGAAAGGACCTTATGTTCCGCGTCATACGCAACCAGACGCGCCAGCGCGCCGGACACATCCTTTTCCGGCAGCTTCACATCGACGCCGTTTTCAAGGCGCAGATTCCAGCGACGCTCTGAAACACGCACAAAGGCCCGCACCCGCGTCAGCAGCGCCGGATATTTCTTCGCCATCATCGCGATCAGCTCCGGCGCGGCGCGCGGCGCGCCGAACCCGACGATGAACGGCAGCGATGCGTAATTCTTGATGTTCTCATCCGTGATCGGCGTACCTTCCCGGTCCACAACGGAAAGAAATCCGCCGCGCTGCCAGATGGCGAAGGTCTTGCGCTCCACGATGTCGAGCCGGATCGCATCGGGCAAAAGCCGTGTGACCGTGGCGCTTTTCACCCAGTCGAGACGCTCCACCCGTTCGCGTGCCTCTTCGGTATCGAAAGACAGGATAGGGTCGCCGCGGCTGATGCCGAGCGAGGCAAGGAGCCGGTCGGGCCGCGTATGATGACGGCCCGTCACGGTCACCTCCTGAATGGAAAAACCCGCCAGTGCCATCAGCTTGTCTGCCTGCGCGGTTACCGCGCGGCCCGCCGCGGCGACATGGCCGCCGACGAAAAGACCGTAGAGAACGACGCCCACAATCAGCACACCGGCGCCGACGGTGAAGGGCCGCATCGGCACCTCGCCCTGCGTCAGCGCATAGAGGCGCGCCGCGACCGGCCCCTTCGGCGGCGTCTTGCGCTTACCGAAGATGCGCGTCTGCGCCGTGTTGCGGCGTTTGCCCGGCGCCACGGCGCTCTTGCCGTTCTTTCGGCGCGTCACGCCCGTGCGCGACGTCCGGGATTTCGACTTCACCTCCCGCATGAAGCGTCCTCCACCATCCAGCTCACCAGTTCCACGTATGAATATCCGGCCAGGTTCGCGAGTTCGGGCACGAGCGACGTCGGCGTCATGCCGGGCTGCGTATTCACTTCCAGAAGAATGAGTTCGCCCTTGCCGCTCTTCGTGTCGTCATAACGGAAGTCGGAGCGCGTCACGCCCCGGCATCCCAGCGCCTTGTGGGCCGCCAGGGTGATGCGCTGGACTTCCTGCTTCAGCTCTTCGTCGATCGGCGCAGGCAGAATGTGGCGCGAGCCGCCTTCCTGATACTTCGCCTCATAATCATAGAAAGCGGTGTTGGCGATGATCTCGGTTACCTCGAAAACTTCCTCACCCATGACGGCGCAAGTCAGCTCGCGGCCGGCAATGAATCGTTCGATCATCACCTCATGCCCGAGATCCCATTCCGGGGAGGTCAGCTCGGCGGGCGGTCGGTTGTCCCCTTTCTTCACGATGAAGACACCGACGGACGACCCCTGATTGAGTGGCTTCACCACGTAAGGCGGGGACATCACATGACCGAGCGCCGCCTGCTCGCGCGGCACGACAAGACTATCGGCAACCGGCAGGCCCGCTTCGCGGAAAACGGCCTTGGCGCGCTCCTTGTGCATGGCGAGCGCAGAGGGCAGCACGCCGGAATGCGTGTAGGGCACACCGAGCACTTCGAGAAGGCCCTGCACACAACCGTCCTCGCCCCATTGGCCGTGCAACGCGTTGAAGCAGACATCCGGCTTTACGCGCAAAATCTGATCGGCAAGATCGCGGCCGGCGTCGATCTCGCTCACGCGATAGCCGCCCTTGCGCAACGCATCGGCGCATCCCTTGCCTGAGACAAGGCTCACATCCCGCTCCGCGCTCCAGCCGCCCTTCAGAACGGCAACATGCTTTCCGTCCGTCATGCAGCCTCCTTCAGGGGGATACCGATGCGCCGGATTTCCCATTCAAGCGTTACGCCACTGGTTTCCTTCACGCGGGCGCGTACGTCCTCGCCAAGCCCTTCAAGGTCGGCGGCGGTTGCATCGCCCATATTGATAAGGAAGTTGCAATGCTGCTCGCTCACCTGCGCACCGCCGCGGACAAGTCCGCGACAGCCTGCGGCGTCGATGAGCTGCCAGCTCTTCCGCCCTTCCGGGTTCTTGAACGTGCTGCCGCCGGTGCGGCTGCGGATCGGCTGGCTCACCTCGCGCGAAGAGGTAATCTCTTCCATCCGCGCAGCAATCGCTGCCTTGTCTCCCGCATGCCCGCGATAGAGCGCCTCGACGAAAATCAAGTCGTCCGGCGCACCGCAATGGCGGTAGCTGTAATGCATATCGGCGTTGGAAAGCGTCACGATCTCGCCTTTGCGCGAAACCGCCTTCACCTCGACCAGCACATCCTTCGTTTCCGAGCCGTAAGCGCCGCCATTCATGCGCAACGCGCCGCCGATGGAACCGGGAATGCCGCGATAAAACTCAAGGCCGGCAATGCCTGCCTGCTGCGCTGCGCGGGCGACCGCTACATCGAGCGCGGCCGTACCGGCCCGGACGAAATCGCCTTCCGCTTCTATGCTCATGAAGGGTTTGCCGAGACGGATAACGACACCCTTCACACCGCCGTCGCGCACGAGAAGGTTCGACCCGACGCCGACCACCGTTACCGGCACATCCTCGGGGCAGCCCGCAAGGAAGGCGGCGAGGTCTTCGACATCCGCCGGCCGGAACAGCACTTCTGCCGGTCCGCCGACACGGAACCATGTGAGCGGAGCCATCGGCGCATTGGCCGTCAGTTCGCCCCGTACTTCAGGCAGATGCTCGATCAGATCGGTATGGAAGACAGCCGCGTTCATGCGTCCCCTCCCTTGCCGAATTTCTTTTCCAGGTCGGCGGGCAGCGCATTCGCCCATTGCGTGATATTGCCGGCGCCGAGACAAACGACAATGTCGCCGGGCTTCGCCATGTCGGCAACGATCCCGGGAAGGTCTTCCGGCTTGTCGAGCGGCACGACATTGCGGTGGCCACGATCACGAAGTCCCGCGACCAGCGCGTCGCGATCCGCGCCTTCGATCGGCTTCTCGCCCGCCTCATAGACATTGGCGACGATCACCGCGTCCGCATCGTTGAAGCAGGCGCAAAAATCATCGAACAGATTGTGAAGCCGCGTATAGCGATGCGGCTGCACCACGGCGATGGTGCGCCCCTCGCCCGCGCTGTGGGCGGCCTGCAAGACGGCGGCGATTTCCACCGGGTGATGACCGTAATCGTCATAGATGTGGACGCCATTCCAATCGCCCACATAGGTGAAGCGCCGCTTCACGCCGCCGAAACCTTCAAGCGCCGTGCGGATACGGTCGTCCGAAATACCAAGCTGCAGCGCCACGCCGATAGCGGCGAGACTGTTCAGCATGTTGTGCTTGCCATGCATGGCAAGCTTCACGCCCGGCAGCTCGCGCTTGTCGCCCGTCTTGCGGTTCGTGATCGTCACGTCGAACACATTGAAGCCGCCTTCGACGCGCGCATTGGTCGCGCGAATGTCTGCCTGGATGCTGGTGCCATAGGTCACGATACGCCGGTCGCGCACACGACCGATCAAGGCCTGCACTTCCGGGTGATCGATACACATCACCGCCGCGCCATAGAAGGGCACATTCTCGACAAAGGCGAGGAAGGCATCCTTGGCGGCCTCGAAGGTGCCGTAATAGTCCAGATGTTCCGGATCGATATTGGTAACGACCGCGATGGTGGACGGCAGCTTGATGAAGGTGCCGTCGGATTCATCGGCCTCCACAACCATCCACTCGCCATCGCCCAGACGCGCATTGGTGCCATAGGCATTGATGATGCCGCCATTGATGACCGTCGGATCGAGGTCCGCTGCATCGAGGATGGAGGCGACCAGCGAGGTGGTCGTCGTCTTGCCATGCGTTCCGCCGATGGCCACACAGGATTTAAGGCGCATCAGTTCCGCCAGCATCTCGGCGCGGCGCACCACCGGCAGGAAGCGCTCCCGCGCTTCCTTCAGTTCCGGATTGTCGGGCTGGATGGCGGAGGAAATGACAACGACATGCGCATCCTTCAGGTTCTCGGCCTTCTGACCGACCATGACGTCGACACCAAGTTCGCGCAGGCGCTTCACATTGGCGCTCTCCGCCATGTCGCTGCCTTGTACGCTATAGCCAAGATTATGCATGACCTCGGCAATACCGCTCATGCCGATACCGCCGACACCGACGAAGTGGATGGTTCCTATGTCGAGAGGAGCCGGACGCATTACCCACCTGCCTTTTCATGCGACAGCGCGCGGCGAAACTCGCCACGGCCCAGTTCTTCGACGAGATCGGCGAGCTTCTTCACCGCCTGCGGCTGCCCTGTCGCCTTGGCGGCGGCCGCTGCGCCGTTCAGTGTTTCGGGATGCGCGAAGAGGTCGGCGAGCTTTTCAGCCAGAGACTCTTCCGTAAAATCGCGTTGCTCGATCATCCAGGCCGCGCCCTCACCGGACAGCACTTCGGCGTTCGCCTTCTGGTCGTTGTCGAGCGAATGAGGCAGCGGCACGAGGATCGACGGACGCCCGATAATGCCGAGTTCCGCCATGGTGGACGCGCCCGACCGCCCGATGACAAGATGCGCCGCCGCGATGCGCGCGGGCATGTCATCGAAAAATGTCTGAAGTTCCGCGGCAATCCCCGCCACGCGATAAGCGCCTTCGACCCGTTCCCGATCTTCCGGGCGGCATTGCTGCACGACATCGAGCCGCGCGCGAATGCTTTCAGGCAGGCGGGTCAGCGCGCCGGGCACGATATCGGCCATCACACGCGCGCCCTGGCTGCCGCCAAAGACAAGCAGCCGGATCCGGGCATCGGCATCCAGCCTGTCGTAAGGCACATCCGCCTGCTGGATCACCGCGTCGCGGACCGGATTACCGGTCAGCACGAGCTTGCCCTTGTCGACCTCGCGCAGATAGCGCGGGCTCGGAAAGGTGGACGCAATAGCGTGAACATAAGGCCCGACCAGACGATTGACGCGGCCCAATACGGCGTTCTGTTCATGGACGCAGGTCGGGATACGACGCAGCAGCGCGGCGGCGAGCGGCGGCAAGGTCGGATATCCGCCAAAGCCGATCACCACGGAAGGTTTCACCCGCCCGAGAATGCCGAAGGATTTTGCGACGCCCGAAAAAAGCACGGGCGCCGCTTTCACAAGGCCGGCGATCCCTTTGCCTGAAGGCGTCGCCGACGGCACGGCATAGATATCCGCACCGGGGAACAAACTGTCGAAGCGCTTCACGCGCTCATCCGTCATCAGCACGATGTCGCGGCCCCGCCGCGCAAGCTCCTGCGCCAGCGCCTGGCCGGGGAAGAGGTGCCCCCCCGTGCCGCCCGCGGCAATCACGACCGGTCCCTGCATATTGGCACTCATGCCACAACCCCCCATCCGGAAGGCATCGGCACATGCGAGCCGGCGCGGCGGCGCGTCAGCGCCAGCAACATGCCCATGGTGAGCGAAACGGCAAAGAGCGACGACCCGCCATAAGAGATGAACGGAAGTGTCATCCCTTTGGCGGGAATAAGGTTCACATTCACCGCCATATTGATGAGCGCCTGCAGCCCGAACAGCGCGACAAGCCCGCAGGAAGAATACTGGATGAAGAGATCCTGCTCCTCCATCGCCCGCGACAGCGTGCGCATGACGATGAAGGCGAAGAGACCGATGATGAGAAGCCCCGCCAGCACGCCATATTCTTCCGCGGCAACGGCAAAAATGAAGTCGGTATGCGCGTCGGGGAGGATCTGCTTCACCTCGCCCTCGCCCGGCCCGCGCCCGAAAATGCCGCCCGCATGGAAAGCATCGAGCGCGGTGTCGATCTGATAGGTGTCGCCGCCCGCCGGATTGACGAAACGGTCGATACGGCTCGCGACATGCGGCATCAGCATATAGGCCGCCATAAGCCCGGCGAGCGCCGCCGTGCCCAGCGACCCGATCCAGACCCAGCTCAACCCGGCCATGAAGAAGATCGCACCGAACACCATCGTAATCAGCATCAGCTGACCGAAATCGGGCTGCAGCGCGAGCACGCTGATGACCATGACATAAAGCGCAACGGCAACCGCCGTGCCCGGGAAACCGGGCAGCCGGTGCGCCTCGGCAAACATCCAGGCGGCGATCACAATGAAGGCCGGCTTGATGAATTCGGAAGGCTGCAACGCAAACGGACCGATCAGGATCCAGCGATGCGCACCGTTCATTTCCGGCCCGACCAGAAGCGTCAGGATCATCGCGAAGAACGCGCCTGCGAAGACGAACACCGCCAGACGGCGGATCTGTTTCACCGTCAGCAGCGACACCCCCACAAGGATCATGAGCGAAGGCAAAAGGAACAGGAGCTGCTTGTAGACGAAATGGAACGGCGGATAGTGAAGCCGCATCGCGACGGCCGGGCTCGCTGCCAGCGTCAGCACCATGCCAAGCGAGATGAGCAGGCCGATCGCCAGAAGCGTCAGCCGGTCTACCGTCCACCACCATTCGGCAAGCGCCGTGCGATTTGTTCGGGAAAGGCGCATCATACGACCGCACCTCCCGCGCTTTCCAATACCGCCTGCACGTCTTCACGGAAGCGGTCGCCGCGAATTTCGAAATTCGCGAACTGGTCGAAGGATGCGCAAGCCGGCGACAAAAGCACCACTTTGAGATCCGCCGTATCCGCTTTTGCGTCGCGTGCGGCATCGTGCACCGCGCGGTCCAGCGTGCCGCAGATTTCATGTGCGACCGTATCGCCGAGCGTCGCCGCGAAGTCTTCCGCCGCTTCGCCGATCAGATAGGCCTTGCGGACGCGCGGAAAGAGATTTGCGAGGGAGGAAATCCCCCCCTCTTTCGGCTTGCCGCCCGCGATCCAGTAGATGTTGTCATATGCCGCGAGCGCCTTCGAGGCGGCATCCGCATTGGTCGCCTTGCTGTCATTGACGAAGCGCACACCGTCCCGCTCGGCGACGATCTCCATGCGGTGAGCAAGGCCCGGAAAGCTTTCGAAAGCGGAAAGAATTTTCTCGCGCAGATAGCCAAGGGCGCGTCCGGCCGCGAAGGCCGCTGCCGCGTTCTGCCAGTTATGCGCGCCGGGCAGCGTACGCATCGGCTTCAGCGAACCCACATTCACCGTCTGCTGGCCCGTCGCTTCGTAAAGAACGCCATCGATGACATAGACGCCCCGTCCGAGCGCCTTGCCGACGGAAACAGGCACCAGACTGGCCACGCGCCACGCGCCGATCTTCGTACCGATGTCGCTCGAATATCCGTCATCCACACCGACGATCGCCGTATCGCCTTCCTTCTGCCGCGCAAAGAGCCGCGCCTTCACCGCCGCATAGTTTTCGACCGTGCCATGACGGTCGATATGGTCCGGCGTGATGTTGAGAAGAATGGCGATGTCGGGCGCGATGCCGGGAGCCAGATCGATCTGATAGGACGAGACCTCGATCACATAGACCATGCCCGTTTTCGGGGGATCGAGATCGAGGACGGGCCGGCCGATATTGCCACCCACCTGCACGATGCTTCCACAACGGCGCACCATGTGACCGATCAGCGCCGTCGTGGTCGACTTGCCGTTCGTGCCGGTGATGGCAACGAATTTCGCGCCGGTGTTGCTCGCCGTCAGGGCGCGCTGAAACAGCTCGACATCGCCGATCACTTCCACGCCCGCGCCCTGCGCCGCCTTGACCGTCCGGTGCGGTTCGGGATGGGTCAAGGGAACACCCGGCGCGAGAATGAACGCGGCAATCGAGCTCCAGTCCCACCCGTCGCAATCGGAAAGCGCGACGCCCGCCTCGCGGGCTTCCTCGCGTTTGACCTCGGAATCGTCCCAGGCAATCACCTCCGCTCCGCCGGCTTCGAGCGCACGCACCGTCGCGAGCCCGGACTTGCCCAGTCCGAACACGGCAACGCGGCGCTTTTCGAAACCCGGAACGGGTATCATGGCCTACCTCAGTTTCAGCGTTGCGAGCCCCGCCATGGCCAGCACGACGGAGATGATCCAGAAGCGGATGACGACGGTCGATTCCGCCCATCCCTTCTGCTCGAAATGATGGTGCAGCGGCGCCATGCGGAAGACGCGCTTGCCGGTGAGTTTGAAGGAGGCGACCTGCACGATGACGGAGATGGCCTCAAGCACGAAGAGCCCGCCGATAATGGCAAGCACCAGTTCATGCTTGGCAGCGATGGAAATGGCGCCCAGCGCAGCACCCAGCGCCAACGATCCCGTATCGCCCATGAAAACCATGGCGGGCGGCGCGTTGTACCAGAGGAAACCGAGCCCGGCGCCGATCAGCGCGCCACAGAAGATCGCAAGTTCGCCCGTGCCCTGCACGAAGTGGATCTGCAGGTAATCCGCAAACACGGCATTGCCGACCAGGTAAACGATAAGCCCCAGGCTCGCCGCCGCAATCATCACCGGCACGATCGCCAGACCGTCCAGACCGTCGGTCAGGTTGACGGCATTGGAAGACCCGACAATCACGAGACAGCCGAACAGGAAAAAGAAGGCGCCGACCTGTACGAGGACGCTCTTGAAGAAGGGAATGGCGATAGCCGTGGACATGGCCGGATCGCCGAGCCGCACCAGCCACCACATGGCGCCAAGCGCGATAATGAATTCGAAGAAGAGCTTCACCCGCCCCGGCACGCCGTCCGGGGAGATCTTGCTGACCTTCAGATAATCGTCGGCAAACCCCACCGCGCCGAAGCCCAGCGTCACCAGCAGCACGATCCAGACATACTGGTTACGAAGATCCGCCCAGAGAAGCACGGCGGGGACAAGTCCCACCAGGATCAGGAAGCCGCCCATGGTCGGCGTCCCCTGCTTCTGGATGATATGTGTCTGAGGTCCGTCCTCGCGGATCGGCTGTCCGCGCCGCTGGCGCGACTTCAACAGACGAATGATCGCCGGACCGAAGAGAAAGCTGAAGAGCAGCGCCGTTACCGTCGCGCCGCCCGTACGGAACGTAATATAGCGGAACACATTGGCGCCCGGCACCTGATCCGAAATGCTCAACATCAAATCGTAAAGCACGTTCCTACCCCCTGTTCCGCAAAATGCTCTCGCTGTCGTCTTCCCCGAGCGCCACAAGCGCTTCGACGACAGGCCCCATTTTCGAGCCGAGGGATCCCTTGACCATCAGCACGTCGCCATTCCGGATTTCCTCGACGAGCAAGTCGACGAGAGCATCGGCGCTCGGCGTATAGCGCCCCTGATGTGCCGCAGGCACGGCACTGAACAGTTCGCGCATATGCGGACCGCAGGCAAAAAGAAGGTCGATATGAGAATGACGAAGCACCGGCGCCAGATCGCGATGCATATCGTCCGCGTCTTCGCCCAGCTCCAGCATGTCGCCCAGCACGGCGATCCGCCGACCCCGGCCCTGCGGCTTCGCCTGACCCAGCGCCTCGATGGAGGCGCGCATGGATGCGGGGTTCGCGTTATAGCTTTCGTCGATCACGGTGAAGCTGCGCCCGCCCGCCGTCACAAAATGCCGCTCGCCGCGGCCCTTCGGCGCCTGCAACCGGCCCAGCGCCATCGCCGCGAGCGCAAGGTCCGCGCCGACCGCCTGCACAGCGGCCAGCATGGCAAGGCTGTTCATCACGATATGACGGCCCGGCACGCCCACCTTGTAGGTCACCTTCTGACCGCAAATGGTCGCGGCGACGCTGGATCCGTCGTCACGCAGCGCCACCTTGTCGAGCCGCGCTTCCGCCTCTTCATGCTCGCCGAACCCGATGATCCGACAGGCGCCCGAGGCTTCAGCCTTGGCGCGCAGCCTTTCGAAATGCGGATTGTCCCGATTGAGAATGGCGATACCGCCTGGCTGCAACCCGTCGAAAAGCTCGCCCTTGGCATCGGCGATCTGCTCGACGCTGTCGAAATATTCGATATGAACCGCCTCGACCGTCGTCACGATCCCGACCAGCGGCTCAACCATTTTCGAAAGAGGCGTGATCTCGCCCGGATGGTTCATGCCGATTTCGAAGATGCCGAATTCGGTGTCCTTCGGCATCCGCGCCAGCGACAGCGGCACACCCCAAAGATTGTTGTAGGAGGCGGCGGAGGCATGGGTCGGCCCCTGCGCGCCGAAAATCATGCGCAGACCTTCCTTCGTGCCGGTCTTGCCGACACTGCCCGTCACCGCGATGATTTTCGCATCGGTACGCGCCCTTGCCGCGCGTCCCAGCTCATTGAGCGCCTCGAGCGTATCGCCCACCTGAACCAGCGAACCGGCCGACATCATATCGTCGTCCACGCGCGAAACGACGGCTGCCGCGGCGCCCTTTTCAAGCGCATTGGCGACATAGGCATGACCGTCGGAGTTCTCGCCGACAATCGCAACGAAAAGGTCGCCGGCTTCGAGCGTGCGGCTGTCGATAGAAACGCCGGTGGCGTTCCAGCCCGCGCCATGCGCCGTCCCGCCGGTCGCAGCCAACACATCCTCGGAGGTCCAGAGCGGCTGCGTCATGCGGCACCTCCCGCAATCTCGCGCGCAGCGCCCTGCACGGACTCGTGGTCGGAAAAGGGAATAGTCGTGTCGCCGACGATCTGCCCGGTTTCATGTCCCTTGCCGGCCACCACCAGAAGGTCGCCTTTTTGAAGCGCCTTCATCGCCGTGACGATAGCCTCGCCCCGGTCGCCGATTTCGCTCGCCGAGGGACACCCTTTCAGCACCGCCTGACGAATGGCGGCGGCGTCCTCACCCCGGGGATTATCGTCCGTCACATATATAATGTCGGCCAGCCGGGCCGCGACCTCGCCCATCAGGGGCCGCTTGCCCGGATCGCGGTCGCCGCCGCAGCCGAATACGACCACCAGACGGCCCGCCGTATGGGGACGCATGGCGCTCAGCACATTCTCCAGCGCATCTGGCGTATGGGCATAATCGACATAAACCGATGCACCATCGGACAAATGTGCGACTTCCTCCATCCGCCCGCGCGCGCCCTGCAATTTCCCGAGTGCCCCGAAGACACCCTCGGCAGGCGCACCGCAACCGATGGCAAGCCCCGCCGCGACCAGCGCATTGGACGCCTGGAAAGCGCCGATCAGCGGCAGGTCCACATCGTAATTGCGGCCTTCATGAATGATTTCGAGCGTCTGTCCGCGCAGGCCCGGCCGCATCGCGGCAAGACAAATTCCCCGCCCCTTGCGGCCGACAGTGATCACCTTGTGACCGCGCGCCCAGGACACCGCCTCGAACTCGGCAAACTGCGCAGCGTCCGCATTCAGCACCGCCACGCCGCCCGGCCCCATGACCTCGCCGAACAGGCGAAGCTTTGCATAGAGGTAGTCGTCGAAATTCGCGTGATAATCCAGATGGTCGCGCGTGATATTGGTAAAGCCCGCCGCGCTCACCTTCACACCGTCGAGACGGTACTGCGCAAGACCATGGCTGGACGCTTCCATCGCCAGATGCGTCACACCTTCATCGGCCAGTTCCGCCAGTTCGCGATGCAGCGCCACCGGATCGGGCGTCGTATAGCCCAATGCCCGTTCGCCTTTCGGCCCCGTAATACCGAGCGTGCCCAGGCTCGCCGCCGGTTCGCTGAGCATCTCCCAGATCTGCCGTACGAAAGACGCGACCGAGGTCTTGCCGTTCGTGCCCGTCACGGCGGCCACGACGCCGGGCTGCACCTCGAAAAAGCGCGCCGCCATCTGAGCGAGCCGCCGACGGGGATTACGGTCTGAAATCACCGGTACGGAAACCCCCGCCGGCAGCTCGACACCCCCCCCGACGAGAAGGGCCGCCGCGCCCTTCTCCAGAGCCTGGGGAATGAACCGAACGCCATCGGCCTTGGTGCCGGGAAGCGCCGCGAAGAGAAATCCGGGCTCGACCGCACGGCTATCGGCGGTCAGGCCACGAATTTCCGCATCTCCCCCGGACCGGGGGAGACGGACATCCGCTCCTATCAACGCCGACAACTGCATGTGACCCAACTTCCTTCCTCGCCAAACTAACGGGCATTGTGAAACTGATAAGACACGAGCTGCGCACCCTCCGGCACAGACCGTTCCGGCTGCTCCGGCTCGATATCGAGCAGCGGCGCGACACGCTTGACGACGCGCGCCGTCACCGGCGCCGCGTTCCAGCCGGCCGTCGCATAGCCGTAAGTCTTCTTCGTGCCCTTGGGCTCGTCGAACATGATGATCATCGCGTAGCGCGGCCTGTTCGCCGGGAACGCGCTGACGAAAGACGTGATGAGCTTGTGCTTGGCATAACCGCCATTCTCCGGCTTCTCCGCCGTTCCCGTCTTGCCCATCACCGGATAACCCACAACATCCGCGTTCTTGCCCGTGCCCCCTTCGACGACGAGGCGCAGGAGCCAACGCATATCCCGACTCGTGCCTTCGGAAATCACGCGCGCGCCATGCTGAGGCATATCGCGCCGGACCAGCGTGGGCGTCACGCGCGTGCCGCCATTCACGATGGCGCTTAGAGCGGAGACAACCTGCAGCGGCGTAACGGCAATTCCGTGACCATAGGATGTCGTAATATTGGTAATCTCAGACCAGCGCGTCGGCAGGATGGGAGCCCCTGCTTCCGGCAGTTCGATCTGCGGCTTTTCAAGAAGACCGAAGCGCTTCAGATAATCCCGGTGCACATCGGCGCCGATTTCCAGCGCGATCTTCGCCGTGCCGATATTCGACGAATGCATGAAGATTTCCGGCAGCGTCAGCTTCTTATTTTCCGCGTGGTAGTCGCTGATCGTGAAACGACCGACCTTCATCGGCTTGGTCGCGTCGACCTTGGCTTTCGGGTCGATCAGCCCCGAATTGAGCGCCGCCGCCATGGTGACGGCCTTGAAAACGGACCCGAGCTCGTAGACACCCAGCGTCGCGCGATTGAAACGCGCATTGGCGGGCACGGCCATCGGGTCGTTGGGGTCGAAATCCGGCAGCGAGCTTAACCCGATCACTTCCCCGGTATGGACATCCATGATGATGCCGACCGCGGCCTTGGCGGAGAACTCCTTCATACCCTTCAGCAATTCATCGCGCAGGGCATGCTGAACCGAGACGTCGAGCGACAGGACAACCGGCTTCTTCGGCTCGCCCTTCTCCCCCAGAACATTCCGGTCGATATAGCGCTCCATCCCGGCAATGCCGTGATTGTCGATATTGACCAGCCCGAGCACATTCGCCGCCGTCGCACCATTGGGATAAACGCGTTTCCGCTCGCGGCGGAACTCAAGCCCTGCGATACCGAGATCGTGCACCGCCTGGTGCTGCTTCGGCGTCAGATCGCGCTTGATCCAGATGAAGGCCTTTCCGGAGGACAGCTTCTTGTCCACCTCCCCCGCATTGAGATCGGGAAGAACGGAGACGAGCTTCGCCGTCGCCTCCTGCGGGTCGATGACATGCCTTGCATCCGCATAGAGAGAGGCGACCGAGATGTCGGTCGCCAGAACGTCGCCATTGCGGTCGAGAATATCGGGCCGCACCACCTGCCCTACGGGCTTGGCATAGGCGACGCGCGGCGCACCATCGCCGCCGGTAATCGCCAGGCCGACAAGCCGCGCCCCGACCAGCGAGAAGCAACCGGCAAAAATCGCCGCGGCAAGGAAGATACGGCGCTGCGAGGCACGCGGCTTGCGCGCCGAGGCGCCACGCCCCCAATCGGGCTTGGCGATCGCGTCGTGCCCGGCGCGGATCATGCGGTTATTGGAAGGCTGACGACGCCCGATCATCGGATCATGCTCCCGCCTGCCTGAATGCCCGCCATACCGCCCAGCGACTGCCCTTGCGGCACATAGAACTCGTCAGTCCGGTGCGGCATCGGAATATCCTCGAATTTCCCGATCTGCCCCGGCGACACAGGACGAAGGCTGGTGTAGCGCTTGGCCAGCGCCTGCAACCGGTCCGGCTCATTCAGATGCGCCCATTCCGCGCGCAGCACCTTGATGGCATCCTTTTCGCGCGCGATCTGGCGATCGAGCCTGTCGGCCTCGCGTTCCGCCCGCTGCGCGCGATACTTCACGTCGTAAAGACCGATAGACAGCGCAACGACACCGACCAGCAGTAGAAGGTTCAGGATCCGGATCATGCGGCACCTCCCTCAAGGGAGGGGACCCGGGGAAAGCCCAGCGCCGCGAGATCGAGCGGAATGACCGGCGCATCGCTGCGCTCGGCGGCGCGAAGTTTCGCGGATCGCGCGCGCGGGTTGACGCCGGCCTCACCGGCCGAGGCCTTGCGCGCCTTGTGCGCGATCTCGCGAAACGACGGAGTGGCCTCCTCCGTTTCGGGCATATGGCGATTGGCGCGTCCGGCCCGGCCCGTGCGCGCCATCAGGAACCGCTTCACGATGCGGTCTTCAAGGGAGTGAAACGTCACCACCGCGAGCCGCCCGCCTTCGCGCAGAATTTCCTCTGCGCCTGAAACGCCGCGGGCAACTTCGCCCAGCTCGTCATTCACGAAAATGCGAAGGGCCTGAAACGTCCGCGTCGCGGGATGAATCTTGTCCTGCGGCTTGCGCCCCACCACCCGGGCAACCAGGTCGGCAAGCTCCAGCGTCCGAGAAAAGGCAGCTTCCTGCCGCGCCGCCACAATGGCCTTCGCCACGGCGCGCGCGCGCTTTTCCTCGCCATAGACGGCGATGATCCGCGCCAGCTCGCTTTCCTCATACTCGTTCACGACATCGGCGGCGGACGGCCCGCTCTGGCTCATCCGCATGTCGAGCGGCCCGTCCTTCTGGAAGGAAAAGCCGCGCTCCGCCTCGTCGATCTGCATGGAGGAGACGCCGAGATCGAGCACCACCCCGTCCACCGCCTCATGGCCGAGGCCGCGTACAAGCTCGGCCATATCGCCGAAGCAGCCCTCGACCAGCGTCAGACGGCCGGCAAATTCCGTTTCGAGCGCGCGCCCGCGCAGGATCGCATTGGGATCCCGGTCGATCGCCAGCACGGCGCAATCCGCGCTTTCAAGCAGGCCGCGCGTATAGCCGCCCGCCCCGAAGGTCCCGTCGACATAAAGACCGCCGTCTTTCGGGGAAACGACCTCGAGCACTTCAGGCAGCATGACCGGGATATGCGGCGCCTTCTCGCTCACGAGGCACCTCCATCGTTCCCGCCGCGCTCGCGCGCCATCTGCGCCGGCGGCTTCAGAAGGTCGCTCAGCGAACCGACCTTCTTCATCACCTGCTCGTAATGGGCCGCATAGGCCGCGGGCTCCCAGATCTGGAAGCGCTGACCCATGCCCACAAAGGTCACTTCATTGGTAATGCCGGCGCGTTCACGAAGCTCTTCAGGCAGCACGACGCGACCATCGGCATCGAACATCAGCTCCCAGGCATTGCCGTGCAACACCATGGCGAGCTCTTCGCGCTCGTCGGAGAAGGGCGCGAGCTGCGCCAGCATCTCTTCGATCAGATTTGAAAATTCCGGTCCGCACCCCTCGATGACGGACGCCCCCTTGAGGGAGGGGAAGCAGACGATGCCGTTATAGCCCTGGCCGATCGTGATCGCGCGAAATTTGGCGGGCACGGAAACCCGGCCCTTCGCATCGATCTTGTTGGTGTAGCGCCCCCTGAAGGACTCCATGCCGACGACCTCGTCCCCTGTCCCGCCGCCCGGCCAAATCGCCCGCGGCGCCCCGCCTGAGCGCCGGGCACAAATGGGCCGACATGCACCTCTACGGGATAGTATGGGATATCATGGGAATTCATGGGCGTCAACGGGATTACCTAGTAAAATCGCGGAATTCTGCGGCATTCCGGCGGTCAAGACGGGTCAAAAGGAGACGGTTACTTTGAGAACAAAAGTAAAACATACATGCCCTCCCATGAAAAACCGGGGCCTTTCGGCGGCAATGAAAACGCGCTGCGTGAGTGAGATGAAAGAGGGTCAGATGGCCTGTAAGCCGGGTTCTGTGTCCCGCCCGAAGGCGGTCGATGGCCATTCATCTGGGACGCCCGTTGCCGGACGCCTCCTGCAACCAACCCGGGCGGCGGTCCGGAAACGGACCTGTCCCCGCAAAGGAGGACGCGCCACCCCTATTCGGTTTTGCTCCCGGTGGGGTTTGCCCTGCCACGACCGTTACCGGCCGCGCGGTGCGCTCTTACCGCACCCTTTCACCCTTACCTGCCGGTTGCCCCGCAGGCGGTTTGCTTTCTGTGGCACTTTCCCTGGGGTCGCCCCCGCCGGACGTTATCCGGCACCGTGCTTCCGTGGAGCCCGGACTTTCCTCTGCCTTGCGACAGCGGCCATCCGGCCATCTGACCCTGAAAAGGACTTAGGGACGGGAACATGGACCCGTCAAGCCAATTAATGGCCTTGTGCCCGGCCTCTTCCGTAACGACATTGCCGGTTACCAATTCAATTATGGGAGGAAATCCATGAAAGCCGCCGTCTATTACGAGAACGGGCCGCCCACCGTCCTGAAATACGAGGACGTCCCCGACCCCGAATGCCCCGATGACGGTATCGTCATCCAGGTCGAAGCCGTCTCCATCGAGGGCGGCGATACGCTGAACCGGCTGGGCGGCGAACTCGCCACCACACCGCATATCGTCGGCTATCAGGCGGCAGGCACCATCCTCGAAACCGGCAGCAATGTGAAAGACCTGAAGGTCGGACAGCGCGTCACGACGGTGAACATGTATGGCAGCCATGCCGAAAAGCGGGCCGTCTTCGCCGCCACCGCCTGGCCCGTGCCGGACGGGCTCGACATTCGCCAGGCGGCCGCCATCCCCATTCCCTTCGGCACGGCGCATGACTGCCTGTTCGAATTCGGACATCTGAAGCGCGGCGAGACGGTGCTCGTTCAGGCCGGCGCCGGAGCGGTTGGCCTGGCTGCGATCCAGCTCGCCAAGCGCGAGGGCGCGACCGTCATCGCCACGGCCTCAAGCGCAGAAAAGCTCAACCGGCTGAAGGAGTTCGGTCTGGATCACGGCATCAACTACCGCGAGCAGGACCTCGTCGCCGAGGTGATGAAACTCACCGACAATCGCGGCGTCGACCTCGTGGTCGATCCGGTGGGCGGTTCCACCCTCCAGAAATCCATCGACGTGCTCGGATATCGCGGGCGCATCTCCATGGTCGGTCGCGCCGGCCGGGAACCCATGACGGTGGATGTCCAAAGCATGATGGCCGGCAACCGCTCTCTCACGGGCGTGTTCCTCGGCGCGGAAATCTTCTCGCCGCGCGTGCGGGAGAATATCCAGTCGCTCATCGACGACGCCGCAAAGGGCGAACTCAAGGTCGTGCTCGACAAGGAGTTCAAGCTCTCCGAAGCGGCGGACGCCCATGCCTATATCGAAGGCCGGTCCGCCTTCGGCCGGGTCATCATGATTCCGTAAAGCGTTTCGGCAGGCTCCTTTCCGGGGCCTGCCGGACTTATCCCCGCGCCAGCTCCACCAGGCGGCGCAGCGTCATGATGGTGGAAATATCGGCAATGCCGTCCACCCTCGCCTGCCGGAAATGCCGCTGGAAGGCCGTCACCACCTGCTCGGTGATCTCGTCATAGCGGCCCATCACCTCCACGCCATAGCCGTAATCGGCCAGCATGAACTGAAGATCGGCGACATGATCGCCACGTTCTCCTTTGGCAAGGCTCGGCCCCTCGACGATCTCTTCCGGCTCCACCCATAGCCCGACACCAGCACGGGCGAGCCGCGCCCAGTCGAACCATTCGCCGGGATCGGCCTTGCGCCCGGGCGCCACATCGGAATGACCGATGACGCGACGGGCGGGGATATTCCAGCGCGCGATAATTTCTTTCGACAGCGCTTCCACCGCCGCCATTTGCGCTTCCGGATAAGGCGGACAACCGAAATCGTGACCGCCATTGACGATCTCGATACCGATGGACCGGCTGTTGATGTCGGTCTCGCCCGCCCAGCTCGATACGCCCGCATGCCAGGCGCGCATCTCTTCGGGCACCATGCGGACGATCCGTCCGTCCTCATAGACCATGTAATGAGCGGAGACGCGCGCTTCCGCGCTGCACAGGCGTTCCGCCGCGGCTTCCGCCGTCTCCATGCCGGTGTAATGCATGAGAAGGATATCCACCGGCGCTTGACGCTCGTCGAGATTGGGCGACGGCCTTTCGATGCATTCAATGGCCATGACTTATCCTCAGGGTCCGGTGTCCACGATACGCTTCTGACGTATCGAGACGATGAGCACGCCGGTAAGCGCAATCAGGGCGCCGACGATCATACGCTGTGTCAGCGTCTCACCCAGAAGCGTTGCCGCGAAGAAGACGGTGAAGATCGGCGCAAGCAATGTCAGCGGCGCGGTCTGCGTCACTTCATAGCGTTGCAGGAGGTAGAAGATACCCGCATGGCCGACCAAGCTGGAAGCGAAGGCCACATAGAAAATCCCCGACCATTGCAGCAGCGAGGCGGTCTGGATGACCGTGATCTGATGCGATTCAAACACGAACGATCCCAGCAGCATCAGCGGCGCAGCGACGGTCGCCACCCAGGCCTGAAGTTCGAACACGCCGACATGCCTGATCTGGCGCTGATAGATCGTGCCGACGGAACTGACCAGCGCGGAACAGACCACCAGCAGGAGGCCGTCGATGTAACGAAAGACCGTCGGGTCGAAGCTGATAACCATCACACCGGCAAAGGAGAGCGTGATGCCGAGCCAGCGCTTCCAGAACACCTGCTCTTTCAGGAAGATCACCGACATGATGGCGGAAAACGGCACGCCGAGCTGGCTTGCCACCGCCACGACCGAGGCATCCGAAATCGCGAGACCGGCAAAGAAGAAGCCGAACCCGATGGGCCCCGCGCACAGCGAGATGATGATGACTTCCTTCATCTGCCCCTTGTGAATCTTCAGGAAGGGGAAGAGCACGGCCACGATGAGGAGGAAGCGCAGTGCCGCAAAAAGCAGCGGCGGGAAATGGCCGATCGATACTTTCGCCGCCACAAGCGCAAAGCCCCAGATCAGATTGATCAGCATCATGAAGGCGAGATGTGTGGGGGTCATGCCCATGGGCGTCGGCCTTGCGGGTACCGCCAAGCAGAAGGCGTCCCCCGGAAGGAGAACGCCCAAAGCTGACGTCGATGTCACTTTTAATCTTGTTACCGCAAGCAGCAGAGCGCCGCCAGCCCTGCCCTCAGGAAACTTCTTCGCTCAAGGCCTCCTTGAGGCCTCTCTGGCGGCAGATCCGATCATAGGCGTCGTTGATCGCGGCGAGCTTTTCATTGGCGATGGTGACGAGTTCCTTGGGCACGCCGCGCGCAACCATCATGTCGGGATGATTTTCGCGCACGAGACGGCGATAGGCCTTTTTGAGGTCCTGGTTGGAAATATCCGGCGTGATGCCCAGCACCAGATAGGGGTCGGACCGGTCCGGCCCCAGATGGCTCGCCCGGATACGGGCGAACTCGACCTCTGAGAACCCGAAGATATCCGCCACAGTCCTCAGGAATTCGATCTCGTTCGGATGAACGAATTTGTCCGCCTTGGCGATGTGGAACAGCGCATCGAGCACGTCTTCCAGCACCGCGGGCTTGTCGCGATAGATGCGGGCGACCTGACGGGCATAGGCCTCGTAACCGGCGACATCCTGCTGGGCGATCTGGTAGACGCGCTGGACATTGCGCGCCTCCTCCGCCGGAATGTCGAAGACCTGCTGGAAAGCCTGGATTTCGGCGTCGCTCACCTCCCCGTCGGCCTTGGCCATCTTGGCCGACAGCGCGATGAGGGCGATGGTGAAGACGACCTCATGGTCCTCCAGCGCGCGGTCGATGACGATATGTCCCGCCACCGCACCCACCAGAGCGCCAAGGGGCCCACCAACGGCCATTCCAACGCCGGCGCCCGCTATTTTTCCCCAGATCGACATGAGGCAAGCCTAGACGGATTTGCACCGTTTCGCACTCGCGAAAATCACCCATTCCGTTGCGTCAATGCAAGATTGGAGCAAAGCCGTTCCGCGCCTGCGAAAGCTGTGGCAGGTTGCAGCCCATGAGCGAGAACACGTCCGAAAACGCAGAACGCTGGGATTTCTGGATCGACCGGGGCGGCACCTTTACCGACCTTGTGGGGCGGAGCCCGGACGGACGGCTGGTGCCGCACAAGCTGCTGTCGGAAAACCCCGAACAATATGAAGACGCTGCACTGCAAGGCATGCGCGACCTCCTGGGTGTGGACGCGAGCGACCCGCTGCCCGGAGACCGCATCGGCGCAGTGAAGATGGGGACGACGGTTGCAACCAATGCGCTGCTGGAGCGCAAGGGCGAGCCGACATTGCTGCTTACCAACAGGGGCTTCCGCGACGCACTGGCCATCGGCTACCAGAACCGCCCTCACCTCTTCCGCCTGCGGATCGAAAAGCCCGAGCTGCTCTATGCGAAAGTGGCGGAAACCGGCGGGCGAATGAGCGCGGGCGGCGAGGAACTGGAAGCCTTCGACGCAGAAAGCGCGCGCGCTGCGCTGCAGGAAGCCTTCGACGAGGGCCTGCGGGCGGTGGCGATCTGCTTCATGCATGGCTATCGCTACCCGGCGCACGAAACCCAAGCTGCTGAAATCGCAAAGGAAATCGGCTTCACGCAGATTTCCACGAGCCATGGCGTGAGCCCGCTGATGAAATTCGTCGCGCGCGGCGACACGACGGTGGTGGACGCCTATCTCTCGCCGATCCTGCGGCGCTATGTGGACCGGGTGGCGGGCGCCATCGGCACGGACGACCCGGCGACGCGGCTTTTCTTCATGCAGTCCTCCGGCGGGCTGACGGAGGCGCATCTTTTCGAGGGCAAGGACGCAGTGCTGTCGGGGCCCGCGGGCGGCGTGGTCGGCGCGGTCGAGACCTCGAAACTCGCAGGTTTCAGCCGGATTATCGGCTTCGACATGGGCGGCACCTCCACCGATGTCTGCCATTATGACGGTGAGTTCGAGCGCAGCTTCGACAATGAAGTAGCGGGTGTGCGGATGCGCGCGCCGATGATGCAGATCCACACCGTGGCGGCGGGCGGCGGCTCCATCCTGCATTTCGACGGATCGCGGCTTCGCGTGGGACCGGACAGCGCGGGCGCGCACCCCGGACCGGCGGCCTATCGCAAGGGCGGGCCGCTGACGGTGACGGATGCCAATGTGCTCACCGGCAAGCTTATCCCCGATTTCTTCCCGAAAGTGTTCGGTCCGCAAGCTAACGAAGGGCTAGATAAAAGCGAGGTTGGGGCAAGGTTCGACACGCTTGCGGGCAAGGTTGGTTCCTTGCCCGAAGAGGTTGCCGACGGCTTCATCAGGATCGCCGTCGAGAACATGGCGCAGGCGATCAAGAAGATCTCCGTGCAGCGGGGATATGACGTCACCAGCTACGCGCTGACCTGCTTCGGCGGCGCGGGCGGTCAACATGCCTGCCTCGTCGCCGACGCGCTCGGGATGACGAAAATATTTTTCCACCCCTTCTCCGGCATCCTGTCCGCCTATGGGATGGGGCTCGCCGATATCCGCGCGCAGCGCGAGACGGCGGTGGAACGCGACCTCGACGGCGAGACGCTTGCCGCGCTGGAACCGGCACTGAACGAACTCGGCGAGGACGTGCGCGGCCAAGTGGAAACGCAGGGCGTGGACAAGTCGCGCATCGAGCTGAAGCCGCGGCTGCATCTGCGCTATGCGGGCACGGATACGGCGCTGATCGTGGATCACGGCGCGATGGACGAGGTGCTGGACGCATTCAGGACCGCGCACCGGCAACGCTTCGGCTTCACCATGGAAAAGCCGGTGGTCGTGGAAGCCGTGTCGGTGGAGGCGATCGGCAAATCGGCGGATGTGACCGAACGGCTCGACGCCGGGCGGCGCGAAACCGGCGAGGCATCGCCCAACCGGGTGACGCGCTTCTTCTCGCAAGGCGCATGGCACGAGGCCCCGGTCTATCTGCGCGAGGGCCTCGCGCCGGGGGACGCCCTCCCCGGCCCGGCGATCATCATCGAGCCGCAACAGACCATCGTCATCGAACCCGGCTGGTCGGCGGAAGTGACCGACCTCGACCATATCGTCCTGACACGGACGGAAGCGCGGGCGCAAAGCTTCGCCATCGGCACCGAGGCCGATCCGGTGATGCTCGAAATTTTCAACAATCTCTTCATGTCCATCGCCGAACAGATGGGCTTTACGCTGGAAAAGACCGCGCATTCGGTGAACATCAAGGAGCGGCTCGACTTCTCCTGCGCGGTCTTCGACACAAGCGGCGGGCTCGTCGCCAATGCGCCGCATATGCCGGTGCATCTGGGCTCCATGGGCGCGACGGTGCGCGCCATCATCGAGCAGAACCCGGATATGCGCCCGGGCGACGTCTTCGTGCTGAACGCGCCCTATAATGGCGGCACGCATCTGCCAGACGTGACGGTGGTGGCGCCGGTCTATCTGGACGAGGCGGACGAGAAGCCGACCTTCTACACAGCTGCGCGCGGGCACCATGCCGATATCGGCGGCATCACGCCCGGCTCCATGCCCGCGCATTCCACCTCCGTCGAGGAGGAAGGTGTGCTGATCGACAATTTCCGGCTGGTGGCGTCCGGCACCTTCCGCGAGGCGGAGATGCGCACGCTCCTGACAGGCGGAAAGTATCCGGCGCGCAATCCCGACCAGAACATCGCCGACCTCCGCGCGCAGATCGCAGCCTGCGAAAAAGGCGCGCAGGAACTCCGCAAGATGGTCGGCCAGTTCGGCCTCGACACGGTGCAGGCCTATATGCGCCATGTGCAGGACAATGCGGAGGAAAGCGTGCGCCGCGTGATCGGCGCGCTGAAGGATGCCGCCTTCACCCTGCCGCTGGACGACGGGTCCGAAATCCGCGTGCAAGTGAGCGTGGACAGGGAGGCGCGCAGCGCAACCGTCGACTTCACCGGCACCAGCGCGCAAAGGCCCTCCAACCTCAACGCGCCGGAAGCGGTGACGCGCGCCGCCGTGCTTTATGTCTTCCGCTGCATGGTGGATGACGACATTCCGCTCAATGAAGGCTGCCTGAAACCCATCGAGATCGTGGTGCCGGAAGGCTCCATGCTGGCGCCGCGCTATCCGGCCGCCGTGGTGGGCGGCAATGTGGAAACGAGCCAGGCGGTGACGGATGCGCTTTTCGCCGCGCTCGGCGCCATGGCCGCCGCGCAAGGCACGATGAACAACCTCACCTTCGGCAATGAGCGCTACCAGTATTACGAAACGATCTGCGGCGGCGCGGGCGCAGGCCCCGATTTCGACGGGGCGGACGCCGTGCACACCCATATGACCAATTCGCGCCTCACCGACCCGGAAGTGCTGGAATGGCGCTTCCCCGTTCTGCTGAAAGAGTTCAGCATACGGAAGGGATCGGGCGGCGCAGGCCGCCATCATGGCGGCGACGGTGCGGTGCGCGAGATCGAGTTCCTCGAAAAAATGAGCGTGTCGATTCTCTCCACACGCCGCATCGTGCATCCCTTCGGACTGGAGGGCGGCGGCGAAGCGGCCTGCGGCGAGAATTTCGTCCGCCGGTGCGACGGTCAACTCGAGTCACGCGCCGGTGCCGACCAGATGGACCTGGAGCCCGGCGAGAGCATCATTATCCGGACGCCGGGCGGCGGCGGTTTCGGCTGACAAAGTTTCATCCACAATCGATTTTCGGGGCAGATTCAAGCGCTTGCAGGGCATTGTTCAAAGAACCGAAATTCCATGCTGCAGCGCAGCCACGATTTTTCTTGCACGACACGGCCTTTCACCGTTCCAATCTTCTTCCTGACCCTGAAGCGGAGGCCAATAATGCTCGATGTTCTGGGAGTAAAGATCGGCTATCTCGCCACCGGGCTCGCACTGATCTATGTCGGCATGATCACCTTTGGCGTGATCTGACCGAACAAAGCCCCCCACAGGAATTGGAAAGGGCGCCGTGTACGGACGGCGCCCTTTTTTCTTTTGGGCCGTTCTCGTTCTTTTCTGCGATGTCATCCCGGCTCGTCCGGGCGATCCACGTCTTCCTTCCGCATCAGGGAAAAGTCTGTCACCCCGGGCTTGTCCCGGGGTCCAGAGCCGCAACCGCCGGACTCGACGCCCTGGATCCCGGCACAAGGCCGGGATGACATTTGTTGTTGAGCCAATGAAGATCGAATGCTCACGGGAACCGCTGTGCATACGCCTCCGGTGCGAGGTTGAGCGCGTTCACCGTGAAGGAAACCATGTGATAGAAGCCGGTGAGCACCAGAAGCTCAATGAGCTGCTCCGCTTCGAACTCTTCGGCCAGCTCCGCCCATAGCACATCGTCGATGGTCGCCGTCTCGTGCAACTGATCCACCATGCGGATGAGGAGCCGGTCATGTACGCTCCAGCACGCGGCCTCCGCCCCGTCGGGCGCGACGAGCGCCCGAGCCTCCGCCTCGCCGAACCCGACACGCTCGCCGAAAAGCGCCATATGGACGCCCCACTCATATTCCGCGCCGCACAGGCCGGTGGCGCGGTCGATGACGATCTCCCGGTCGCGGAGCGTGAGCGACCCCTTGTCGAGTAGCCCGCCCGCCATGAAGCGGCGGAAGACGCGGGGATTGACCGCCAGCGTGCGGAAGAGCGAAAGCGGCTCCACGCCGGGCGGCATGAGCTTTTCGAGCGTCTCTTCCATGTCTTTCTCATAGGGCCTCGGGGCCGGGGCGATACGTGCAGTCATCCTGTCTCTCCTTGCTACGTTTTCAGTAGCAAAAAGATGGTGCTTCTGTTTTAGTAGCGCAAGGCCTATTCTGCCTGCATGAGCGAGAAACGAAGAAAGGCGCCCAGACCGGGCACCCCCGTCAGAGGATCGTCAACGGGCCGCCCCGTCATGGTTCTGATCGACCTGTTGGGTCGGCGGTGGGTGTTGCGCATCCTCTGGGAACTGCGCGGCGAGACGCCCCTCACCTTCCGCGCCCTGCAGGGCGCCTGCGGCGGCATTTCACCCAGCGTGCTCAATGCCCGGCTCGCCGATTTGCGCGAGACGGGGATCGCGGAACATCGCGACGAGGAAGGCTATGCACTGACCCCGATGGGGCGCGAACTGCTGGACAAGCTGATGCCGCTCACCGACTGGGCGGAGCGCTGGGAACAGGCGCTGGAAAACAGGGAATAGCTGTCATCCCGGGCTTGTGCCGGGATCCAGGGGCGTCGAGTCCGGCGCTTGCGGCCCCTGGACCCCGGGACGAAGCCCGGGGTGACATTTGTGGTTGGGTTAATTCAGAAGACAAAAACTGGTGTCGTCCCGGCACTCGTTGCCGGGACCCACTCTCGGCCGTGCCATGTTGAAGCGCCAATGGGTCCCGGCCACCTTTGCACTCAAGGAGGGCCGGGATGACACTGAGAGAGGGTGGCGCCGGGGTAAAAAAAGGGCGCCGGTGGCCCGGCGCCCTTTCGCACTCCTTCGGCGCGTCATTACGAGGAGCGAAACGACGAAGCAATCCAGCGCTGAACCTGCCGCCACTGGATTGCTTCGCTATCGCTCGCAATGACGAAAAGCTTACGCCGCTTCTTCGTTTGGCTCCTGACCGGGCGTGTAGTTGAGGATCGGGGCGAGCCAGCGCTCCATCACCCTCAGCTCCATGCCCTTGCGCTCGGCATATTCGACGACCTGATCCTTCTCGATCTTGCCGACGCCGAAATATTCCGACTGCGGATGGCTGAAATACATGCCGCTCACCGAGGCGCCGGGCCACATGGCATAGCTCTCGGTCAGCTTCACGCCGATCTTGTCTTCCGCATCGAGCAGCTTGAAGAGCGCTTCCTTCTCGGTGTGATCGGGCTGCGCGGGATAGCCCGGCGCGGGCCGGATACCCTGATACTTCTCCTCGATGAGATCCTGACTGCTCAGATCCTCATCCGCCGCATAGGCCCAGAACTCCTTACGCACACGCTCATGCATATGCTCGGCAAAGGCCTCCGCCAGACGGTCGGCCAGCGCCTGGGAGAGAATGGCGCGATAGTCGTCATTCTTCTCCTTGAAGCCCTTGGCGATATCGTCCTCGCCGAAGCCCGCCGTGACGCAGAAGCCGCCGATATAGTCCTCGACGCCGCTATCCTTGGGCGCGATGAAGTCGGCAAGCGCATAATTCGCGCGCTCCGACGAGCGCTTCATCTGCTGGCGCAGCGTGTGGAAGACCTCCAGACGCTCCTTGCGGTCCTCGTCGGTATAGATCTCGATGTCGTCGACACCGATCTCGTTGGCCGGCCAGAAGCCGATGACGGCGCGCGCCTGCAGCCATTTTTCCTCGACCATCTGCTTCAGCATTTCCTGCGCATCGTCGAAGAGCGAGCGCGCGGCCTCGCCGACCTTGTCGTCCTCGAAGATCTGCGGGTAGCGGCCATGCAGCTCCCAGGTCTGGAAGAACGGCGTCCAGTCGATATAGGGCACCAGCTTGTCGATCGGATAGTCGTCGAAAACCTTGGTGCCGAGGAAGGCCGGCTTCACCGGCTTCCAGTCCTTCCAGTCGGCCTTGAAGCGGTTCTCGCGGGCGCCTTCGATGGTCTGGCGCTCCTTCTTCTCCTTGCCGGCGGCGTGCTTCTCGGCAAGCTCCTTGTACTTGTCGCGAATGTCCGTGATGTAGGCGTCCTTCTTCTCGGAGATGAGATTGGAGGCAACGCCCACCGCGCGGCTCGCATCGGTCACATAGATCGCCTGCCCCGCCTTGTAGTTGGGGTTGATCTTCACCGCGGTGTGGATCTGGCTCGTCGTCGCGCCGCCGATGAGAAGCGGCACGTTGAAGCCCTGACGTTCCATCTCGGCGGCGACATAGCACATCTCGTCGAGAGACGGCGTGATGAGGCCGGAAAGCCCGATCATATCCACCTTGTGCTCTTTCGCGGCTTCGAGAATCTTTTCGGCGGGCTGCATCACGCCCATGTCGATGACTTCGAAATTGTTACACTGAAGCACGACGCCCACGATGTTCTTGCCGATGTCATGCACATCGCCCTTCACCGTCGCCATCAGCACCTTGGCGGCGGCATCGTCGTCGGTGATGCCCATCTCTTCCTTTTCCTTCTCCATGAAGGGCATGAGATAGGCCACGGCCTGCTTCATCACGCGGGCGGATTTCACCACCTGCGGCAGGAACATCTTGCCCGAACCGAACAGGTCGCCGACGACATTCATGCCGTCCATCAGCGGGCCTTCGATGACATGCAGCGGGCGCTCGAACTGGTGGCGCGCTTCCTCGACATCTTCCTCGATATAGGCGTTGATACCCTTCACCAGCGAATGCGAGATGCGCTCGTTCACCGGCATTTCGCGCCAGGCGAGATCTTCCTCGCGCTTCTTGCCGCCTTCGCCCTTGTAGCGTTCGGCGAGATCCAGCAGGCGTTCCGTCGCATCGTCGCGGCGATTGAGGATCACGTCCTCCACCGCTTCGCGCAGCTCCGGGTCGATATCGTCATAGATGGCGAGCTGGCCGGCATTCACGATGCCCATATCCATGCCCGCCTGGATGGCGTGATAGAGGAACACCGAATGCATCGCCTCGCGCACGGGCTCGTTGCCGCGGAAGGAGAAGGAGATGTTCGACACGCCGCCCGAAATATGCGCATAAGGCAGGTTCTGCTTGATGAGCTTGCACGCCTCGATGAACTCGACGGCGTAGTTGTTGTGCTCTTCGATACCGGTCGCGACCGCGAAGATATTCGGGTCGAACACGATGTCTTCCGGCGGGAAGCCGATCTTTTCGGTCAGCAGCTTGTAGGCGCGCTCGCAAATCTCGAATTTGCGCGCGGTCGTGTCGGCCTGGCCTTCCTCGTCGAACGCCATGACGACAGTCGCCGCGCCATATCGCATGATCTTGCGGGCTTCATTGAGGAACTTTTCCTCGCCCTCCTTCATGCTGATCGAGTTCACGATCGCCTTGCCCTGGACGCGCTTCAGGCCTTCCTCGATGACATTCCATTTGGAGCTGTCGATCATGATGGGCACGCGCGCAATATCCGGCTCGGCCGCGATCAGGTTCAGGAACTTGATCATGGCCTCCTCGGAATCGAGCATGCCTTCGTCCATATTGATGTCGATGATCTGCGCACCGTTTTCGACCTGCTCGCGCGCCACCGAAAGCGCGTCGTCGTAACGGTCTTCCTGGATCATCTTCCGGAAGCGCGCGGACCCCGTCACATTGGTCCGCTCGCCGATATTGATGAAATTCGCCGTGGTCTGAGTCATCTCGCCCCGATCCTGCATTCTGTAAATTCAACTGGTCGCTGCCGCGCCCTTGTCGGCGCGCCGGGCGGACATCAATCCGCCGCGAAAGGCTCAAGGCCCGAAAGCCGCATCTTCCGTTCGATCTCGGGCACCTCACGCGGTTTGCCCGATTTCACCGCCTCGGCAATCGCCTTGATGTGATCCGGCGTCGTGCCGCAGCAGCCGCCCAGAATGTTGACGATGCCGGACGAGGAAAACTCGCCGACGAGCTTCGACATCTGCTCCGGGCTTTCATCATATTCGCCCATCTCATTGGGCAGGCCCGCATTGGGATGCGCGGACACATAGGTGTCGGCGATACGCGACAGCGTATCGATATGCTGGCGCATTTCCGCCGCGCCCAGCGCGCAATTGAGCCCGATGGAGAACGGGTTCACATGCCGCACCGAATTCCAGAAGGCTTCCGGCGTCTGGCCGGAGAGAAGCCGGCCGGACATGTCCGTGATCGTGCCGGAAATCATGACCGGCAGGTCGAGACCCGTCTCTTCCAGCACGTCCTGGATCGCATAGAGCGCGGCTTTCGCGTTGAGCGTATCGAACACCGTCTCCACCAGAAGCGTATCCGCGCCGCCTTCGATGAGGCCCTTGGCCGCTTCCATATAGGCGGCGTGGAGCTTGTCGAAATTGACATTGCGGAAGCCCGGATCGTTCACATCCGGCGAGATGGACGCCGTGCGGTTGGTCGGCCCGAGCGTGCCCGCGACATAGCAGACGCGGCCCGGATCTTCCTCTTCGCAAATGTCCGCGGCCTCGCGCGCAATGCGCGCACTTTCCACATTCATCTCATAGGCGAGATCTTCCATGTGGTAGTCGGCCTGGGCGATGCGCGTTGCGCCGAAGGTGTTGGTTTCGGCGAAGTCCGCGCCCGCGCGGTAATACTTCAGATGGATCTCGCGCAGAATGTCGGGCTGGACGAGCGAAATCAGCTCGTTATTGCCCTTCACGTCGCTCTCGTAATCCTTGAAGCGCTCGCCGCGATAATCCTCTTCACCCAGTTTGTATTCCTGGATCATGGTGCCCATGGCGCCATCGAGAATGAGCACGCGCTTCTTCACTTCCTCGCGGAGATAGGCGATGCGCTCTTCGCGCGTCTTGGGATGAGACATGAGTGTCTTCCTTGTATTCGAATTAAGCGTTTGAAACTCAGGCGGGCTCTGCGACCGCCGCATGTTTCGGGCGCATGCCCAGCACATGGCAGATCGCGAAAGTCAGGTCGGCCTGATTCAGCGTGTAGAAGTGGAACCGGTCGAAGCCGTAGCCGCGCAGCGTGTTCACCTGTTCGGTGGCCACATAGGCCGAGATGAGCTTGCGCGTCGGCAGGTCCTCGTCGAGGCCGGTGTAATAGTCCTCGAGCCAGTCCGGCACGGAGGCGCCGCAGCGGCCGGCCATACGCTTGATGCCCTTGAAATTGGTGGTCGGCATGATGCCCGGCACGATGGGCGCATCGATGCCCGCCGCACGCGCCTTTTCAAGGAACTCCGCATGGCGATCCGTATCGAAAACGAACTGGGTGATGGCCCGGTCCGCGCCCGCTTCGATCTTGCGCTTCAGAAGCTCGATATCGGCTTCGAGCGACTCCGATTCCGGATGCTTTTCCGGATAGGCGCTCACCGAGACTTCGAAATCGGCGATCTTCTTGATGCCCTCGATCAGATCCGGCGTGGACTGATAGCCCTCCGGATGCGGCTCGTACGGCGCGCCAAGCTCGGGCATGTCGCCCCTGAGCGCCACGATGTGGCGGATACCCGCATCCCAATAGGCGCGGATCACCGCATCCGTTTCCGCCTTGGAGGCGCCGACGCAGGTCAGATGCGCGGCAGGCTCGAGCGAGGTCTCGTTGCGGATGCGCTTCACCGTTCCGTGCGTGCGTTCGCGCGTGGACCCGCCCGCCCCATAGGTGACGGACACGAATTGGGGGTTAAGCGGTTCCAGTCGCTTGATCGATTTCCAGAGCGCTTCTTCCGCCTTGTCGTCCTTGGGCGGAAAAAACTCGAACGACACCTGCGTGCGTTCGTCGCCGGTCTTGCGGCTGTCAAAACCCATATTACTTGGCTCCTTCGAGTTGGCGCGCCTGCTTTGCCCCTGTGCCTTTCACGGCCGGCGTTTCCGCCTTGTCCGCGACCCAGATCAGGACGGTCAGCTTGGCGTCGTCATCCTTCTTGTTTTCTGTTTCAGGCGGCAGGCGCCTGACTTCCTTGAGGGACAGCCCGGCTTCGCTCAGCCAGTCCGCCACCTCCTCTTCCGAGAACCCGAGGCGCCGGTGCTGATGTTTCTCGCGCAGAAAGTCGAGATCGTGCGGCGCAAAATCCGCGATCAGCAGGCGTCCGCCCGGTTTCATCACACGGGCAGCCTCAGCTATGGCCGCCCCCGGCTCGTCCAGGTAATGCAGCACCATGTGCAGCGTCACCAGATCCACCGTGTTGTCCTGTACCGGCAGATCGTAGAGATCGCCCTGCCGTACCGAACAATGCTCAAGCTCCGGCTGGGCGAGATGCGCACGCGCAAAGCCCAGCATTTCCGGACTAAGGTCGATGCCATAGCCCGTTTTGGCGCGCGGCCCGAACAGCTCCAGAAGCCGCCCGGTGCCGGTGCCGAGATCCAGCATCACATCCATGCTCTCGTCGCCCGACAGGTCCAGCAACGCCGCTTCGACCTTGTCCTCGGGCACATAGAGGGACCTGATCCGGTTCCACTCTTCGGCATTGGCGCGGAAATACTCCGCCGCCTTTTCGGCCCGCGAGGCGCGAACCGCCTCCAGCCGCTCCAGATCCCGCGCGATCACGAGATCTTCCGAGGGGATGAGCGCCACCAGCTGCGCCGCGAGATCTGCCACGGGGCCCGCGCTCGCCAGCCGGTAAAACACCCAGCTTCCCTCCCGAAACCGTTCCAGAAGCCCGGCTTCGCACAGCAGCTTGAGGTGACGGCTCACCCGCGGCTGGCTCTGCCGCAGAATCTGCGTCAGTTCCGTCACCGTCAGTTCGCTCCTTGCCAGAAGCGCCATCAGCCGCAGACGAGTAGGCTCGCCTGCCGCCCTCAAACCTGAAAGAAGCTGCTCCACGCGCTGTCCTCCGTTAATCACCGCGCAGATATAAACATATCTTTATGTGTTTTTCAAAGGCCTGCTCGCCCTAAACTGCGTCCGTCCGCAGCAATTCGGCAACAGCCATGGTTAAAATGGCTGGTTGCCGCCGCGTCCGCATCTGGCAGCCCCCCCTCACTTATGGTACCTAGAAGCCAAGCTGGACCGCTGAGTTGCGCCCCCCGAATGCAATTTTCCCGGCGCATTCATTGGAATTTAAGCGATCTGAACCACTTTGGTCGTAAGGGGTACCGGGGGTGCCACCGACATTGCCGAAGCCGAGGACGCAACCGCCAGGCACATGAACCCGGTGGCAATGGGGTTTCGACACCCTACGTTGTGGTATCCGACGCCAATATGGCACCGGGATGACGGGCAGAAAGAATGATGAAGAGAATGGTGAGGCCTTTGAAAAGGCGGCTGACGGCAAATAGCGCGGCCCTCATTCTGGCGGTCGCAGCCCTGACGGCGACGTCGCAAAGCGCTTTTGCGGTCTCCGCGGGCGGCGATTCGGCGGCGATGCAGGCCACGACCGTCGATTCGGACCCTGCCGATGCCGACGATTCCAACGATCCGCTGGAACCGGCCAACCGTTATTTCTTCGAGTTGAACCGCTTTCTGGACACCATCGCCCTGAAACCCATGGCGACCTGGTATCGCGGCGTCGTGCCGGGCGTGGGCCGGAATGCCGTTCGCAACTTTCTCGACAATCTGAAAAGCCCGGTGATTCTCGTCAACGACCTGCTGCAGGGCGAATGGGACCGCGCGGGCACCACCGCAGAGCGCTTCGGCATCAACTCCACCGTCGGCGTGCTGGGTCTTTTCGACCCGGCCGAGGGATGGGGCATGCCGCAACACAGTGAAGATTTCGGCCAGACACTGGGCACATACGGGGTGAGCGAAGGCCCCTATCTCTATCTGCCGGTGCTCGGCCCCGCCCCGCCCCGCGACCTGGCGGGCTTCGGCGTGGACCAGTTCTTCGATCCGCTCACCTATATCTATTGGAACAAGCCCAAGACGGTGCCGGTGACGCGCTTCGTGGTGAACGGCATCGATCAGCGCGCCCGCAGCCTCAACGCCCTCGATCAGATCGAGCGCACCTCGGTGGACTATTACGTGACGATCCGCAGCCTGTATCGACAGAGCCGCAGGAACGAGATCGCCAATGGCCGCACGGATGTGAACGACCTGCCGGATATCGAAAACCTAAATTTCGACACAAACGAACCGAACACTCCAAGCAGTTGATTAAGGACCGTTCGCCTGCGGCGTAATCGGCTGCCGGGGCCGGGGTACCCAATACGCGGTGAGAACCCGCCAAAGGAGACGATTGAATGACGATCACCTCCCCGAAGCCGGCAGCCACCGGCTTCTTTCAAACGCTTCTGAACGCCGTCGCCAAGCCCGCGGGCACCGCGGCGCTTGCGCTGGGCATCGCTCTTTCGGGCATACTGGCGACAACGCCCGCCCACGCCGCTTCCGACCAGAAGGCGATCAAGTTCGTCGAGGATCTGGGAGCCGAGGCCATCGGCGTCATTTCCGACAAGTCGGTCGGCAAGCAGGCCATGGAAGACAAGTTCCAGACGCTGCTCCAGAAAAATGCCGATCTGAGAAAGATCGCCGCCTTTTCGCTGGGCCGCTATGTCCGCACGCCGAACGACGCGCAGAAGACGGAATATCTCAAGCTCTTCGAGACCTTCATCGTGAAGGTCTATGTCACCCGCCTCTCCGACTATAATGACGAGAAGTTCGACGTGACGGGCGCGCAGGAGAAGGGCTCCAAGGGCCGCGAAGTGATCGTGTCGAGCCAGATCAGGTTCACCAACGGACGCCAGCCCGTGGATGTGAAGTGGTGGCTCCTGCGCGAAGACGACGGCTTCAAGGTCTTCGACGTGAACGTCGCCGGCATCTGGCTCGCCCAGGAGCAGCGCGACCAGTTCACCTCAATCCTGAACAGCAATAATGGCAACTTCCCCGCTCTGCTCGATCACCTGAAGACGAAGATCGGCCAGGCTGAAAAGGGCCAGGTCAACGCCGCCATGTCGGATGGCAAGAACAACGCGAACTGACCGGTTTTCAAGGCTCCGGGGCAACAAGGCTCCAAGGCAAAACGGCGCGGGATACCCCCCGCGCCGTTTTTTTTCGCCTTGATGATATGAAAATCGATAACGGGACAATCGTTAACGATATCGATTCATTTCCCGTTAAATGCTTGGGAAAAGAATGCCCCCGTTAAAGAAGCAGTGCGCGACGGGATCCGCGAGTGACGGCAGTTTTCAAAAATACGAGTAACGACGCCAGTCCGGATGCCGGGCGCTCGCCGACGAGCCTCGCCTTTCAGCGTGCCTGGGAAGCCATCGAGAAAACCGGCCCCATTCCGGACAAGGCGCAGTTCCGCGCGGAGCGCTTCGCGGCCTTCCTGCCGATCATCTTTCTGCTGGAACTCAATGCAGGCCCCGAAAACCGGCTGATCGTCCGCCTTGCCGGGGAAAGGTTCCGCAGTGGATTGGGGCTAAACCCGACGGGGGAGAATTATATCGATTACGTTACCAGAGAGCATCGGCCCAACTCCGGCGCATCGCTCTTCAGCCTGTTCGACACGCCGCCGCGCGGACGTTGGGTCCAGAAGACCCTCGTCCACGGAAGCGGCTTCCGCCAGGACATCACCTTCACCCAGTTTCCGATGATTTCGAAAGCGGACGGGCAGCGCTTCGTGATCGGTATCGCGGAAGGCATCCGCGAGGACCTGCGGCACGCCCCGGATGGCCGCTTCCATTTCGAGAATGGCGGCACCGACCTCTTCATCGACATCGACACGTAGGACGAGGGCCGATCGAGCCGGATCGGTCACCCGCGAAAACGTGGATGGCCCGGACAAGCCGGGCCATGACACATATTCTTCCTGACGCCCCCGCTCCTAGCGGCTGAAACGCTTGTACTTGATGCGATGCGGCACTTCCGCTTCCGGGCCGAGGCGGCGTTTGCGGTCTTCTTCGTAATCCGCGTAATTGCCTTCGAACCATTCCACATGGCTGTCGCCCTCAAAGGCCAGCATGTGGGTGGCGATGCGGTCGAGGAACCAGCGGTCATGCGAGATGACCACGGCGCAACCGGCGAAGTTCACCAGCGCATCTTCCAGCGCGCGCAGCGTATCGACATCGAGATCGTTGGTCGGTTCGTCGAGCAGCAGCAGATTGCCGCCGGACTTCAGCATCTTGGCCAGATGCACCCGGTTGCGCTCACCGCCTGAAAGAAGGCCGACCTTCTTCTGCTGGTCGCCGCCGCGGAAGTTGAAAGCCCCCACATAGGCGCGGCTGTTCATCGTCGTCTTGCCGAGTTCGATAATGTCCGTGCCGCCGGAGATTTCCTCCCACACCGTCTTGTTCGGATCGAGATCGTCGCGGCTCTGATCGACATAGCCGAGCGTCACCGTCTCGCCGATCTTGAGCGTTCCTTCGTCGGGCGTCTCCTGCCCCGTCAGCATCTTGAAGAGCGTGGACTTACCCGCACCGTTGGGACCGATCACGCCGACAATGCCGCCGGGCGGCAACTGGAAGGAAAGATCGTCGATCAGCAAACGGTCGCCGAAGCCCTTTTTCAGATGATCGGCCTCGATGACCGTGCCGCCGAGACGCGGCCCCGGCGGAATGATGATCTGGGCGCGGCCTTCCTGCGCGCGGCCGGCCTCCGCCAGCAGCTCGTCATAGGCGTTGATACGCGCCTTGCTCTTGGCCTGACGCGCCTTGGGGCTCTGCTTGATCCATTCAAGCTCGCGCGACAGCGTGCGCTGCTTCGCCTCGTCCTGCTTGGCTTCCTTCTCGAGCCGCTTCTCCTTCTGCTCAAGCCATGAGGAATAGTTGCCCTCGTAAGGAATGCCCTGCCCGCGGTCGAGTTCGAGGATCCAGCCCGTCACATTGTCGAGGAAATAGCGGTCATGGGTGACGAGCACCACGGTGCCCGCATATTCCTTGAGGTAGTTCTGAAGCCAGGCGACCGATTCCGCATCGAGATGGTTGGTCGGTTCGTCGAGCAGCAGCATGTCGGGCGCTTCGAGCAGCAGCCGGCACAGCGCCACGCGGCGGCGCTCGCCGCCCGACAGCGTCGAGACGTCCGCATCGCTGTCCGGGCAGCGCAGCGCATCCATCGCCATCTCGACCTGGCTGTCGAGATCCCAGAGGTTCTGCGCGTCGATCTGATCCTGAAGCGCGGCCATCTCTTCCGCCGTCTCGTCGGAATAGTTCATGGCCAGTTCGTTGTAGCGGTCGATCATCGCCTGCTTGGGCGCCACGCCCAGCATGACATTGCCCTTCACATCGAGGCTGTCGTCGAGCTGGGGCTCCTGCGCGAGATAGCCGATCTTCGCGCCTTCCGCCGCCCAGGCCTCGCCCGTGTACTCCTTGTCCACGCCTGCCATGATCCGCAGCAGCGTCGATTTACCCGCGCCGTTCAGACCGACAACGCCGATCTTGGCGCCGGGGAAGAACGAAAGACGGATGTCCTTCAGAACCTGCTTGCCGCCCGCATAGGTCTTGGACAGCCGGTCCATGACGTAAACATACTGATAAGAGGCCATACGCCGCTTTCCTCGCTTGGACGCCGGGTAAACCCGGCCCGTTTTGTCGGGATTTGGATTTGGCCCTCCTTCTATCGGATCGGCGTTTTTCGGGCAACGCCGCTCACACCGGAGCCTTTTCAGGCGGGCCTCATGGTTGAGACGGCGGGGAATCGCGCTAGGTCCCCTGTGACGTCTTTGGTGACGTCTTTAGCGACACCATGATCGACGCTATTCACGGCGCCATTCGTCACGTTTTCTGCCGCGTTAACCATAGCGCTACCTTTCACATTGATTGTCACACCTGTTGCCATGTCTACCCAAGGGAGAAGCTGGATGCTCCGTTCAGACCGCTCACACATCCGAAACGCAGCGCTGGCCGTGCTGGCCCTGGCCGCCGCGTCCTTTGCGCCCGCCGCCATCGCGACGGCGCAGGCCGCCACCATGCCCCAGATGCAGGCGAGCTTCGCCGAGACCCGCGCCCAGGGCCGCGCCGCCCTGCTCTCGCGCATGATTGCCGAGATCGGCGCCCGGCCCGACGAAGCATCCGCCATTCTGGACGCGGCCATCGCCGCCTCCCCCGCCGATGAGAAAATTCTGCGCGCCACCGCCTCGGCCGCTTTCCCGCAGACCGAATTCGCCGCCGCGCCCCAACCGGCAGCCGAAACGGCAGCCAAGGAAGAAAAGCCCCGCATTTTCACCGGCGAGGTGGCGGCAGGCGCCAATGTGACGTCGGGGAATACCGACTCCACCGCGGCCAGCCTGTCGACGGCGCTGCAATGGGACTTCGGCAAATGGGAAGTCGAATCCAATGGCAGCCTGGAATACGCCTCCGATGGCGACACCAAGACCACGCAGCGCTACTACCTCGACAGCACCGTCAGGCGCGACCTGAACGAACGCCTCTATGCGTTCGGATTTGCGAGCTACACGGACGATCAGTTCTCCGGCTACAAATACGAGACGGCGGGCAATGCCGGTCTCGGCTACCGCATCTATACCGGCAAGGTTTTCAAACTCGATGTCGAAGCCGGTCCCGGCTATCGCTATAGCGAATTGACGAACGGCGGCGTGGAGACCGAACCGACCGCGCGTATCGCCTCGGGCCTCGTCTGGAACCTGAACGACAATGCGAAACTGACCAACGATATTGCGGTCAATGTGGGAACCGACAAGACGATCTCCACCGACACGCTGGCGCTCACCACCAAGCTGATCGGCGCCCTTGCGGCCCGGGCCTCGGTGGAACTCCGTCACAATTCCGCGCCGCCCGCCGGAAGCGAGGAACTGGACACCACGTCCAAACTGTCGCTGGTCTATTCCCTGAACTGAGAGTTCTTCGCAACGCAACGGGGGCCTGCCTAATCCGCAAGCGCGGAGCGAAGGCAGGCTGCCCATTTTTCAGGCTATCGCAGTGCAGCAACGAAAAATTGCTGCCTGACGGAGCAAATTCCCCCCTTGGCACGGACGGATTCCCCTTCATACTCATAATGCTTGCTCACGCCGCCGACATGGCGGCGCGAAAGGGGGGCGCCTTTGCGGCAGCTTCCACAGGCTCGAAAAAAAATGGAAGGAGTGTCCATATGACAGGCCGACACTGGACCAAGACGCTGCCGATGCTGGCGGCCGCCGCCTTGGCGGGAAATCTGATGACCAGCCCCGTGCACGCCGAGGACAATGTCCTCTACGTATACAACTGGTCCGACTACATCGCCGAGGACACGGTACAGAAATTCGAAGACGAGACCGGTATCAAGGTCACCTACGACGTCTATGACAGCAACGACGTGCTGGAAGCGAAACTGCTCGCAGGCAATTCCGGTTACGACGTGGTCGTCCCCTCCGCGTTCCCCTATCTGGAACGCCAGGTGAAGGGCGGCGTCTACATGAAGCTCGACAAGAGCAAGATCCCGAACTTCAAGCTGCTCGATCCCGGTCTGATGAAGACCGTCGCGCAGGCCGACCCCGGCAACGAACATGCCGCCATTTACATGTGGGGCACGACGGGCATCGGCTACAACAAGGCCAAGATCGACGAGATCGCGCCCGACGCGCCGACGAACAGCTGGGACATGGTGTTCAAGCCGGAGATCGTCTCCAAGTTCAAGGATTGCGGCGTCGAGATGCTGGACGCGCAGGGAGACATGATCCCGATCGCGCTCAACTATCTGGGCCTCGACCCGAACTCGCATGACGCGGCCGACCTGCAGAAGGCGCAGGATCTGTTCATGAAGATCCGCCCCTATATCCGCACCTTCAACTCCTCGGAATACATCAACGACCTCGCCAATGGCGATGCCTGCCTCGTGGTGGGCTGGTCGGGCGACATCCTGCAGGCCCGCGACCGCGCCGACGAAGCCGAAAACGGCGTCGAGGTCAATTTCGTGATCCCGAAGGAAGGCACGCTGGTCTGGTTCGACAACCTCGCCGTGCCGAAGGATGCGCCGCATCCGGAGAATGCGATGAAGTTCATCAACTTCATGCTGTCGCCGAAGATTGAAGCGGCGAACTCCAACTACATCGCCTATGCGAACGGCGTACCCGCCTCCAAGGAATATATCGACGACGACGTGAAGAACGATCCGTCGATCTATCCGACCGAGGAGGTCCAGGAGAAGCTCTTCGTGGCCAGGACAGCGCCCACGAACTTCCAGCGCCTGATGACGCGCGCATGGACCAAGATCCGCACGGGTCAGTAAACGAAAACATGAAAGGCCGGATGGAACCCCATCCGGCCTTTTACATATGCAGCCTCCCGGGATGAGTTTTCACCACAACAAAACGGGTACCGACGTTGAGTGATACGAACGCACCACCAGAAGCAAGCGGTATGCGCCTGTACCGCTTTTTCGAATTGCATGGCCGCCGCATGACGCTTGCAGCCCGCAAGCTGGGCATAACCGGCCGCTCACTCGTCATCGGCATTCCCTTCGCCTGGCTGTTCCTGTTCTTCGTGGTGCCCTTCGTCATCGTGCTGAAGATCAGCTTCGCCACGCAGATCATCGGCATTCCGCCCTATACCGACTTCCTGGACTGGAGCGGCGGCGGCTGGTGGCCGACATTCAACATCGACACGTCCAACTACGAATTCCTGCTTTCCGATTCTCTTTATACGGTCGCCTATCTGACCTCGATCAAGATCGCGGTCGTCTCGACATTTCTCTGCCTGCTGGTCGCCTATCCGATGGCCTATGGCATTGCGCGCACGAGCCCGCGCTATCGCAACATCTTCCTGTTGCTGATCATCCTGCCCTTCTGGACCTCGTTCCTGCTGCGCGTCTATAGCTGGATCGGGATCCTGAAATATAACGGACTGCTGAACAATTTCCTCATCTGGACCGGCATCATCAGCGATCCGCTGCCGATGCTGCACAATGATTTCTCGGTCTATCTGGGCATCGTCTATTCCTACCTGCCCTTCATGCTGCTGCCGCTCTACGCCAACCTTGAACGGATGGACAAATCGCTCCTCGAAGCGGCCGCCGATCTCGGCGCCTCCAAGACGCGCGCCTTCTTCACGGTGACGGTGCCGCTCTCGATCCCGGGCGTCATTGCCGGATCGCTGCTCGTCTTCATTCCCGCCGTCGGCGAATTCGTCATCCCCTCGCTGCTGGGCGGCACGAGCACGCTGATGATCGGCCGGGTGCTGTGGGACGAATTCTTCCAGAACACCGCATGGCCGGTCGCCTCATCCGTCGCCATCGTGATGCTGCTCATCCTGGTCGTGCCGATCATGGTGTTCCAGCGCTTCCAGATGAGAGAGGACTAGGCTCATGAACAAGGGAAACTCTCTTTTCATCAAGACCATGATGCTGCTGGGCTTCGTCTTCCTCTATGCGCCCGTGCTGCTGCTCATGCTCTATTCCTTCAACGAGTCGAAACTCGTGACGGTCTGGGCCGGCTTTTCCACCAAATGGTATGCGGCGCTGCTTCAGGACGACCAGATCCTCAATGCGGCCTGGCTGAGCCTGAAGATCGCGGCGATCAACTCCACCATCGCCATCGTCATCGGAACGCTCGCGGCCATCACGCTGGTCCGGTTCGGCAAGTTTCTGGGCCGCACCATGATGACCTGGATGATCGCCGCCCCGCTCGTCATGCCCGACGTCATTCTCGGCCTGTCGCTGCTGCTGCTCTTCGTGTCGATGAGCGCCGTCATCGGCTTCCCGGAAGGGCGCGGCATGCTGACGATCATCATCGCGCATGTCACCTTCTCCTCCGCCTATGTCTCCGTCATCGTGCAGGCCCGCCTGTCGAGCCTCGACCGCTCCTATGAGGAAGCCGCGATCGACCTCGGCGCGGGGCCCGTCACGGTGTTCCGCACGGTGACGCTGCCGCTCATCATGCCCTCGGTCATCGCGGGCTGGCTCCTGTCCTTCATCATGTCCTTCGACGACCTGGTAATTGCGAGCTTCGTGAGCGGCCCGTCCTCCTCGACGCTGCCCATGGTGATCTTTTCCAAGGTGCGCCTCGGCCTCAATCCGGAGATCAACGCGCTTGCCACCATCGTCATCACGCTGGTCTCGATCGGCGTCGCGGCGGCGGGCATCGTGCTCGCCCGGCAGGCGGCGAAAGCCAACAATCCCGGCGGCATGGGTGCGGCCTTTGCCCAGGCGGCGGACTAAAGACGGGTCGTCATTGCGAGCAAAAGCGAAGCAATCCAGAGGCGGCAGGCTCAAGCGCTGGATTGCTTCGTCGGCTACCGCCTCGCGCGCATGACAGTTTTGGGGTAATGAACCCGCGCCTCAGAACCCGGGCGCATCGACGCCGGGGAGAGGCAGCCTGAGCCACCAGATCGCCACGACGAGGGCGGCGAGCAGTACGCCCCACATGACGAAATTGGTGATGACGGAAGCGCGCGAGGCCTTCTGCTCCCACCAGGTGCGCGGCTTGATGCCCTTGGCGACGAACACCGCCTGGGCGGCGAGATTGACGCAGACCACATTGACGCCGAGCAGCACGGCGGCACCGATGGCGCCCTGCCAGTCGCCCGCCCCAAGCATGATCCCCGCGGTCACGGCGGGCGGCATCAGCGCCACGGCGACCATGACGCCGACCAGCGCGCTCGACAGCCCCGTGATGAGCGACAGCACCGCCGCCGCGCCGGAAGCCAGCGCCAGCGCCACGGCGTCATAGCCGGTCACGGTACGGCTGACGAGCTGATGCGCGGTAAACCCGCCGGTCCACACCAGGGCGGTTGCCGCACCCACCATCAGCGTGACGGAAATGCCGGCCAGATTGCTCACCATGGAGCGGATCATGAGTTCGCGGTCGCCCAGCGCGGTCGCCAGCGCAAAGGCGAGATTAGGCCCGAGCAGCGGCGCGATGACCATGGCGCCGATCACGACGGCCAGATTGTCGTCGAGCAGCCCGATGCCGGCCACGATGGCCGACAGGATGACAAGGATGAAAAACGAGGAATCGGGCTCCGCGCCGCGCGCCACCTCATCGTAGATTTCCTCGCGGCTGGCGGTGCTGCCCGCAAAGGCGCTGCGCCGCTCCGCCGCCTCGCGCTCAGGCTTGGGCACCATTGCTTCCACCGGCAGGACGACGGCGCGCCAGTCCTCGCCCCGCCCCACGGCCTGCTGCACGGCATCGGTGAACCCCTGCACCTTCTTCGTCTCGCACACGATGCGCACGAAGCAGCGCTTTTCCTCCACGCTTCCGTCCAGACCGACGAATACGTCGTCGGCCTCCTGCTGCTCGGCCAACGCCTTCAGCGTGTCGGCATAGCCCTCGGGCGCCGTTACCTCGACCACACGAAGCGTCATGGAAAGCCGTCTCCCCAGATGAAATGGAAGAAGAGCCTAGCGGGCGAACGGCCTTGCCGCATCATGGAAAAACGGATTGTCACCCCCGGCGGGCCAGATAGGCGTCGGCCAGCTCGACAAGCCGCTCGCGGCCGAAGCTCGGATCATGGCCCGCATGGACGACCCGCACAGGCAACTCCCGCAGGCGCTTCATGGTGCGGACATAGACCTCGATATCGGCGCCCTCGATCTCGTCGAGCAGCGGCCCGTCGTAAATAGCGTCACCAGAAAAGAGCGTGCCCGTCGCCTCTTCCCACAACCCGATACTGCCCGGCGAATGGCCCGGCAGATGCAGCACCTCGAAATGCCGGTCGCCGAGATCGACGATATCGCCCTCGGTGACGATTTCCGTGACGACGGCGCCCTTCAGCTCATAGGCGTCGATGTCATAGCCTTCATAGGGCAGCGCCGTGATGAGATCGCTGTCGAGCTCGTAGCCCGCGCGGCGCAGGCTTTCGACATAGGCGGGATTCATGTCCGCCAGACGCAGCGTACCGCGATCGCGCGGCGCGCGGAGATCGTCCGCCTCCAGCTCATGCACCAGATTGTCGTCGAACTCGTGATGCCCGCCGACATGATCGATATGGGTGTGGGTCGCAACGGCGGTGATCTTTTTATCGAGCAGATTGACCGCCGCTTCCCTGAGGCTGGCGACCCCCATGCCGGTGTCGATCATCAGATCGCGGTCGCGGCCCCGCACATGCCAGATATTGCAGCGCATGAGCGGCACGACATGCGGCTCCCACAACAGCGTGATGTCGTCGCCGATGCGCTTCATCTCGAACCAGCGGTCGGCAATGGGCAAGCTCGTCATCGGCAAACTCCGGTACGCGTGTGAAGCGACATGATGAGCCCTGCCGCACGGCCCATCAACCGCGCGGCAAGGGCGACCACGGCTGAAACCGCTGTTTCCCGGCACCAAAGAAATTACCGGGCCGGGGGAAGCATGTTAATGTGGTTCATTATGGCGATTCCAGCCCGAGCGCAGGAACGCTTTCGAAGTTTTTGGGGGACGACCGAACAATGAAATATGCGAATGCGACGCGCGGCACGCTGATCGCCGCGCTGGGATTGCTTGTGACCGGCTTCCCGGCCGCAGCCGATGCAAGGTCGAGAATCGAAACAGACAGCTCCAGCTCCGTCGTCCAGGACGGCGCCGGCCTCGCCGCCGCCGGACAGACCGCCGGCTTTATCGCCGACCATCTGACAGGCGGCACGGGCGGCACGGGCACGCAGACCAGCGCCGCCGGAACGACGGGCGTCGCGGCGGGCGACGGCGCGGCGGCGGCGGGAACGCTCTGGTTCAACGCCGGTGCGATGCATGTCGACGACAGCCATGCGGGCGCGAATTACGACGGCGATATCTACAATGCCGTGCTCGGCTACGATATCGACCTGACGGACAAGCTGACGCTCGGCCTTGCCGGCGCCTATGAGCGCATCCGCATCGACACGAAATACAATAGCGGCACGCTGAAGGGGAATGTGTGGAGCATCGCGCCCTATCTCTCCTATCGCATCGACGACATGCTGAGCTTCAACGCGACGGTCGGCCATAGCTGGGCGGATTACGACGTCACCCACACGGTAAGCGCGACCGGCAGCACGAACGGCAAGCGCTGGTTCGGCGCGGCGAACCTCGTCGCCGAACAGAATGTCGAGGCGTGGCGCCTGTCGGAAACGCTGGGCTATCTCTATGTCTCGGAAACGCAGGACGCCTATACCGAAAGCGGCATCGGCGCGCTGACCGTGGCGGAATCGAAGCGGCATCTCGGCCAGATCCGCGTCGGCGGCAAGGCGGGCTATGAAATCCCGACAAGCTTCGGCCATGTGACGCCCTATCTCTCGGCGCGCGCGGAATTCGACGTGAACAAAAGCTCGGATGTGGTGCTGACCAGCGGCGCCACCGTCTCGCGCGACGATTTCGGCGCCACCTTCGGCGCAGGCGTGGACGGCTCCATCGGCGGCAATATGGATTTCCGCCTGGAAGCCACCACCGAGGCCTTCCGCGACAACTACAAGGCCTATGGGATCTCGGCGACGGTTTCGCTGAAGTTCTGAGGACTAATCGGAAAACCAGGAAGGCTGTCCCGTTTCACACGGGGCAGCCTTTGCAATATCCCGATTTCCCGGGCAGCAACTAAATCCTGTCTGACAATATTTTGTCTAACAAACGGAAATTCTCCCGGACGACCAGCCCAAGGGCATCTATCCGGTCCTGATCCTTCTCATCGGCCATAGCATCGAATGCCTGAACAATGGCCTGCTTCAACTCGTGTTCAGCAGGTGTGTTATTGTTGCCGCCGACACGCTTCGACGGCTTGGACGGATCGTACATGATGAGATAGCGCCGAAAATTGGCGCGTGCTTCGGTAAGCGAATAACCCCCGTTCGGCCCGCCCCACACTTCATCGGCGTGAGGATCGTCCTGCCCGTCATCTTCCCAATTGCAGAGACCGCAGATGTCGTAGCCGCCGCGTTCTTCCAACGTGGGATAGCCGCAGCACGGACAGCGGTAGAGATGTCCGGGTATGGCCGGCTTTATCACACCTGCCTCTATGGAGTCCGTGTAGCGCTCGAACCAGCGTCGGGCCTGTTTCTCGTCCATTCGAGTACCTCGCTCCCTCACGAAACCCGCCAAGACGAAGGGTGAGAGCGAAGGGTGGTGGGCCCGGCAGGACTCGAACCTGCGACCAAACCGTTATGAGCGGTTCGCTCTAACCAACTGAGCTACAGGCCCCCTCCTTCGCGATTCTGCATATAGCAGAATTCGCAAAGAGGCAGAAGCAGGAGCGCACCAAGCGCGACCGCGCCGGACGCGGCCATGAGCGGCCAGGCGAAACCGCCGCTCATCTGCGCCAGCCAGCTGCCCGCCAGCGGGCCGATGATCTGGCCCACACCGAAAAGCGCGGTCAGCGTGCCGATGGCGCGCGCGGCGTCATGCGGCGCGAGCTGACGCCCGAAGCCGACGGCAAGCGTGGCAATACCCATGAAAGTGCCTCCGAAAAGAATGGCAGAGGCGATGGCTGCGATGCCGTTGCCTGTCACGACGGGGAGCACGATGCCGACGGATTGCAGAAGAAGCGCCGCGGCGAGCGCGCGGGCGAACCCCACCCGTGCGGCCAAAAGCGTCCAGACGAGGCAGGACGGCACCGCCGCCGCGCCGGCGATAAGCCAGATATTGTCGGCGTAAACCGACAGCGCAGGGCTCGCCCGGAAGACCGCGACCATGAAGGTGCCGGTGACGATATAGCCGAGCCCTTCCAGAAAATAGGCGGCGGCAAGCAGCCGGAAGCCCGTGCGGCCGGTCTCATGCGTGTCGCCCTGCGGATGCGCCCCGCGCGGCGGAAAGGGCTTCACACGGCCCAGCAGCAGGAGGCCCGGCAGGGAGAGAATGGCGGCGAGGACACCCATGCCGATCCACTCGGCGGCCCAGCCCTGCCCTATAAATCCCTGCCCTATCCCACCTGGCCCGGCCTCGCGCACATAGATCGCAGACAACATCATACCGAGCCCCACGCCGCCAAAGGCGAGCCCGGCAAGATGGCTCACCTCGCGCTCGGCCAGCCGCTCGAAAAGCATGGCGGAGATGGTGACGAGGAGCCAGCCGCTGGCAACGCCGGCGAGAAAGCGCACCGCCAGCCACCATGACAGCGGCGCCTGCGGCCAGCCCATCGCAAGGCAGAGGATCGCCGTCAGCGCGACGGAAAACGCCAGCACGGGCCCCGCGCCAAAGCGCCGCTCTACCGGGCCGGTGGTGAGCGCGCCGACGAGATAGCCGACGAAATTGGCCGCGGCGACGAGGCCCGCCGAGCCGGTATAGAGGACGCCCGCCGCCGTCATATCCGGCAGGATGGGCGTGAAGGCGAAGCGCCCGATCCCCATGGCCACGGCAAGCAGCAGCGCCGCGCCTGCAAGGTCGTGCCAATGGCTGCGTTCCCGCCTTTCGGCGGCGTCGATCCGGCTCATCTCATCCGCTCCCGCTCGCTTCCGTCATGATGGGGGAGAGATAGGTGACGGGACACATCATTAAAATTGAATTGTTTTGATTAAAGCATTCTAATAAATTGACCTCATGGACAGTACAGACCTTCGCTTCTTCCGGGCCGTGGCGACGACGGGCAGCATTGCAGGCGCGGCGGCGGAGCTGAACTGCGTGCCCTCCAATGTGACGGCGCGCATCCGCCAGATGGAGGCGCGGCTGGAGACGCCGCTCTTCTTCCGCCACAGCCGGGGCATGCGGCTGACGCGGGCGGGCGAAGCGCTGCTGCCTTTCGCCGACCAGAATGACGATCTGCTGAGACGCGCCCGCCATGCCGTGCAGGAGGCCGACGGCCTCAACGCGCCGCTCAGGCTCGGTGCGATGGAAACGGCGGCGGCGATCCGCGTGCCGGGCCTCATCGCGCGGCTGAAGGAAAAGCTGCCGGGCCTCGCCCTGTCGCTGATGACGGGCAACTCGCTCTCGCTTCTCGACGCGGTGACGGACCGGCGGATCGACGGCGCCTTCGTCTCCAGCGCACATGAGGCGGCGCGCTGGCCCGAGGAGATCGAGGCCGTCGCCGCCTTCGACGAAACCATGGTGATCGTCGAACCGCAAAATCCCGACCGGCAAAACAACACCCTGCTCGTCTTCGGGCATGGCTGTTCCTATCGTCAGATGGCGGAACAATGGATGCGCGAGGAGGCGGGCGAACCGCCGGAGATCATGGAGTTCGGATCGCTCGACGCGATCATGGGCTGCGTGGCGGCGGGTCTCGGCCGGAGCCTGGTACCGGAAGCGGCGGCGCGCGCCTCCATCTATGCGACCGGCATAAGGATCACGCCGCTCGGCCCCCGCTATGCGCGCGTGCCGACTTTCTTCATCCGGCGGCGCGACATGCCCGAAACCCGCTCCATGCGCGAGCTGCTGACCCTGACGCGGGAAATGGCGGCGGACGCAACGCCGCCGCCCCGGCGCAAGGGCAAAAGACGCCCGGCAGCGTGAACCCCGCCGCAATTTTGCCCCGATTGGGAGAGAGCGTTACCCTCAAGGGTACTTAGAAGACATCAACGACAAGGAGACGTCATGGCCGCCCATGGCAATCGTTCCACAGGCTTCCACCCTCTTTTCCTCGCCGCGGTACTGGCCGCCGCGTCCCTCTTTCCGCTCGCCGCGCAGGCCGCCGACGATGCCGACGCAACGCCGCGCACCATCTCCGTGACGGGCCATGGCGAGGTGCAGGCCGAACCCGACATGGCCTCTATCCAGACCGGCGTGACGAGCGAGGCCGATACGGCCCGCGCGGCGCTGGACGCCAATACGCAAGCCATGCAGCAGGTGCTGGACGGGCTGAAGGAAATGGGGATCGAGAAGAAGGATTTGCAGACCTCGCAATTCTCCATCTATCCCGTCTATCGCAACGACAAGACCACCGACAACGCGCCGAAAGTCGTTGGCTACCGGGTGACGAACCAGCTCGCCGTGATCGTCCGCGACCTGACGAAACTGGGCGACATTCTCGACAAGACCGTCTCTCTGGGCTCGAACCAGATGAACGGCATCCGCTTTTCCATCGACGATACAGCAAAGCTCGAGGACGAAGCCCGCAAGGCCGCGGTGAAGGACGCGCTGCACAAGGCGAAGCTCCTGGCGGGCGCCTCCGGCGTGTCGGTGGGCCGCATCCTCACCATTCAGGAAAGCGGCAGCTCCATGCCCTCGCCCGTCTATATGAAGGCCAGCATGATGGAAGCGCGCGCTTCCTCCGTGCCGGTCGCCGCGGGCGAACAGACGGTGTCGGCCAATGTCTCGATGACGATAGAAATCGACTAGAGCGTTTTCCGGAAAAGTGGACGCCGGTTTTCCGGCGAAAACGCGACAAACAAAATCTGACCCTGCACACGCAGGCGTGATTGGACGGATGACCGGCCCCGTTTCAACATGGGGCCGGTTTTCTTTTGCGGAGTCGTGGCATGTCGATCGAGATGGTGAAGGAATATTACGGGCGGACGCTCAAGGGGTCCGACGACCTCAAGACGGATGCCTGCTGCGATCTCGACGCGATCCCGCCCCATATCCGCACCGTGCTGAGCGAAATCCACCCCGACGTGACGGCGCGCTATTACGGCTGCGGCCTCGTCGTGCCGGAAAAGCTCGAAGGCGCGCATGTGCTCGATCTCGGCTGCGGCACGGGGCGCGACGTCTTCGCGCTGGCAAAGCTCGTCGGGCCGACTGGATCGGTAACCGGCGTGGACATGACGGCGGAACAGATCGGCCTCGCCCGCGAACATGAGCAATGGCATGCGGCGCGCTTCGGCTACGATGCGCCGAACACACGCTTCCTCGACGGCTATATCGAAGGGCTGGACGCACTCGACATCGCGCCCGGCTCGCTCGACATCATCGTCTCGAACTGCGTCATCAATCTCTCGCCCGACAAAGAGGCGGTGCTGAAAGGCGCCTACCGCCTGCTGAAGCCCGGCGGCGAGATCTATTTCTCGGACGTCTATGCCGACCGCCGGCTCGACGCGCGTCTCCGCGACGACCCGGTGCTGCTGGGCGAATGCCTCGCGGGGGCGCTCTACTGGAACGACTTCCTCACACTCACCAAACAGGCGGGCTTTGCCGATCCGCGCCTCGTCACGGACCGGCCGCTTGCCATCGGCGACCCGGCGATTGCGGAAAAGCTCGGCGGGGCGTCATTCCACTCCGCGACCTATCGCCTGTTCAAGATCGAAGGGCTGGAAGGCTCATGCGAGGATTACGGCCAGGCGGTGATCTACAAGGGCGGCGTCCGCCACGCCGAACACCGCTTCACACTCGACAATCATCACGTGATCGAAAAGGGCCGCGTCTTCCCGGTCTGCGGCAACACCTTCCGTATGCTGAAGGAGAGCCGCTTCGCGCCGCATTTCGAGTTCATCGGGGATTTCGGCACGCATTACGGCATCTTCCCCGGCTGCGGCACGAATATCCCGTTCACGGGCGGCGCGGCGGACGGGAAAACCTCGGGAGCTTGTTGCTAAGTCCGCGGCGTCATTGCGAGGAGCAAAGCGACGAAGCAATCCAGTCCTGAGTGTGCGGCCTCTGGATTGCGTCGCTTACGCTCGCAATGACGGTTCAGGTCAGCCTCACGCCTCGGCCGTCTCCAGAATGCGATTGCCCTCGCCGAGCTGGATCACACTGGGCTCCCAGCTTTTCGCTTCCTCATCCGACATCTGCGCATAGGACACGATGATCACCAGGTCGCCGACATCGGCCTTGTGCGCGGCGGCGCCGTTGAGGCCGATCATGCCGGAGCCCGCGGGTGCCTCGATCGCATAGGTGGTCAGCCGCTCGCCATTGGTGATGTTCAGCACATCCACCTGCTCGTTCGGCAGAATGCCGCTGGCAGCCAGCAGATCCTTGTCGATGGAAATGGAACCGACATAGTGAAGGTCGCACTGCGTAACCGTGGCGCGATGCAGCTTCGCCTTGAGCATGGTGAGGATCATGGGGGCCAACTCCCTCCCGAACGGACCAATATGGCCGCGCGTTTTAGCCGATGAGGGGTGAGAAGTCCATGCGCCATCCGAGCCGCTGCCGGGCCGGTTTTCCCGAGGATTTCCGTGACTTTCCCTGCCCCTTATAAGTAAAAACCCCTATACGAAAACATGCACAAATCACAATCGTTTTGGAGATTGATAACGCTTCTCAAATGTAGGTTCTTTTCGAAACAATATTCGTTTGACGAATTCTATGACTCGCAGAATTATCGCCAAATATCGATTCCCCCGGTGCCGACGGCCCCGCCCCAGCGGCAGCCATTCCTTTCCGGAACGCGAACGAGCAGCTCGTAGGCATGCCCTTCGCAACAACCGGCCGAATCGCTGACAGCAAATAAATGAGCGAGGCGTTGTCCTCGCCGCATAAGGGGGACATCGTGACTGCCAGACATTCCGCAACCATCCGCACGCTTTCCATCGCCGCATGGACAAGCAGCCTTCTGCTCTCCGCTTCGGCAACCGCGATAGCGGCCAATCTCGACGTGAGCGGCACGCCCGGACAGACCTACACGGTCAGCGGCGACGAAACCTACGACCGGGTCAATGCGGGCAATGCGGCGGGCGAGACCGGCACGATCAACGTCAATGCAGGCAACACGCTGACCACCGGCTCGACCGGCGCGGTGGGCACGAGCCTGGGCAACGCCCCGACGACAACCGGCACGATCAACGTAACGGGCACGGGCGCGACCTATACCGATAACGGCTACACCTATGTCGGCGATACGGGCGCGGGCGCGATCAACGTCACCTCCGGCGGTACGCTGCAAACGACGAATCTCTACATGAACGCCCAAAGCAGTTCGCTGACGGTGACGGGCCCAGGCTCGAGCTGGACGAATACGGCAGGCGTGAATATAGGGAACGACAACACCGCAACCGACAAGCTCACCATTTCCGATGGCGCCATCGCCAACCTGCTGAACATCGGCCTCTATATGTCCGGCGGCTCCGATGTGACCATTACCGGCACGGACACCGAGGTCACGCTCAGCAATCCGGGCGATCCGGAAAACGGCGCCTGGATCTCCGCCGGCGGCGGCACCCTGCTGCTCTCCGACGGCGCGACGCTGAATACCGACGGCGCCTATCTCGGCAACGACCCGGCCGACCAGGTCGACATGACGGTGACGGGACAGGGCACGGTCTGGAACTCGATCGTACGCGTCTATATCGGCGGCGGGTCGGGTACCGGGGGGACGGGCGAGCTCACCGTGTCGGACGGCGCCGTGATCAATACCGCCACCGGCATCACCGGCCTGGACACCGGCTCGACCGGCACCATGACCCTGACGGGCGCGGGCACATTGTTCCACGCGGTCGCGACGCCCTCCGTCGGCGCACTCGGCAACTTCTATGTCTCCTATGCAGGCGACTCCAATGTGCTGGTGACCGACGGCGCGGAACTCAAAGTCGATAACGAGCTGCGCATCGCAACCTGGGCGGGCAGCACGGGCACGCTCTCCATCGGCGCCAAAAAAGGCAATGCCGCGGCAAAAGCGGGCATCATCACCGCGCCGGCCATCGTCTTCGGCGACGGCACCGGCACGGTCGTCTTCAACCATACGAGCGACGACCTCTCCTTCTCGTCCGTCTTCACCGGCACCGGGTCTATCGACCAGGTGGCGGGCACGACGATCCTGACGGGCGCAAGCACGGGCTTCACCGGCACGACCGACGTCGAGGGCGGCACGCTGATCGTCAACGGCACGCTGGGCGACGGCACCTCCACACTCAATCTGCTGTCCGGCGCGACGCTCGCCGGTACGGGCACGATCGGCGGCAATGTGGTCGACAGCGGCATCCTCTCGCCGGGCCAGAGTGTCGGCACGCTGAATGTCGGCGGCAACTTCACCTTCAACGGCGGCTCGACCTTCAACATCGAAGCCGCAAGCGACGGGGCGACCACCGACACGCTGGCAGCGGCCGGCAATGTGGTCATCAATGGCGGCGATGTGGTGCTGACAAACGGCTATTTCCTGCCGACGAAAACCTACACCATCATCACCTCGGGCGGCACGGTAAGCGGCACGTTCGACACCGCGTCTTACGACTATTACGCCTTCGTCACGCCGGAACTCACCTACAACCCGGCCAACGTCCAGCTCACCCTCACACGCAATGCGACGGCCTTCAGCGCGCTGGCCACCACGCCCAACGCACAGGCGGCGGCGAACGGTCTGGACAGCCTCGGGAGCGGCAGCCCGATCCATGACGCGATCCTCGGCCTCACCCCGGAAAATGCCGGCGCGGCCTTCAACTATCTCTCCGGCGAAATCAATGCGAGCGTGATCTCCGGCCTGCTCGGCGGCAGCCACTTCGTCAGCGACAATGTGCTTTCGCATATCCGCAAGGTCTTCGGCTGGCAGGGCGCAGGCCCCACGCCGAAAGTGGTCGCCGATGCGGGCGACGGCTCCTCCGCCTTCCCCTTCTCCGGCCAGACCACCGCCGTCTGGGCGCAGACCTTCGGCGCCTGGGGCCATACGAACGGCGACGGCAATGCCTCCAAGCTCAAGAGCCGGCGCGGCGGCTTCGTCGCCGGTGCCGACAAGCAGCTGTCGGACAATCTGCGCATCGGCGTCTTCGCGGGCTATCAGCGCTCGAAATTCGACGAGAACGCGATTGCCTCCTCGGCGGATGTGGACAGCTACGAACTCGGCGTCTATAGCGGCACGGAGCTCTCCGGCCTCGGCCTGCGCGGCGGCGCTTCCTTCACCTGGCACAATATCGACACCTCGCGCAGCGTGGTGGCGGGCCTCTTCAGCAACCATCTGACGGGCTCGACCGACGCGCGCACCGCGCAGCTCTTCGGCGAGGCCAGCTATCCGCTCTCCGCGGGCGCGGTGACATACGAGCCCTTCCTGGACGCCGCCATCATGTCGATCAGCACCGACGGCTACACCGAAACGGGCGGCGCGGGCGCGCTGACGGTGAACAGCGACACCACGACCATGGGCTCGACAACGCTCGGCGGGCGCCTCTCGACCGGCTTCGCGCTGGCCGACATGCCTGTCAGGCTCACCGGCACGGCGGGCTGGCGGCACGGCTTCGGCAAGCTGACGCCGGACACCACCGCCTCCTTCAGCGGCGGCACGCCCTTCACCGTCTCCGGCACGCCGATCGCGCGCGACGCGGCGGTACTCGGCGCCGATCTCGGCGTCGCGCTGTCCGCCTCCACGAGCCTGGGCCTGTCCTATGACGGCCAGTTCAGCGACAACGCGAACGACAACACGGTCAAGGCAAGGCTGGTGATGGCGTTCTGAGGGAGACCTCCATTATGCCCGAAGGCGGGGTCTTGAATCCCGCCTTCGGCACCCCATATACACACTGTTGAACACGCCGCGCGGCTTCTTCGGAGGTCTTGGCGCGGTGGTCTCATCCCGGGAGCGGTGACCACGGATGTACTGGCACCGCCGACGGGGTGAGTGGGAAGGCCGGGTTTTCCCGGCCTTTTTTCGTTTGGGACGCCCCCGCAGCAGCGACGCGGGCCCATGGGCGTCGACTTCCCGGCGCGGCAACCACTCTCCCGCCCCGCCCGATACCCGACATGCCTGCCCGCATTACGCCCGCTCGCACCACGCCTGAAGGAGGTTTCCCATGGCAAAAATCGACGAGAAGACCGGTTTCTTTAAAACCACCTCCCCCGCCGGCCGCGCCAGCAAGGCCGACCAGATCACCGAAACGGTGCGCGGCATCATTGCCGACGAAAACAAGACCCGCTCCGCCAAGACCGAGCGCCTGAAGGCGCTGCGTCTGGAAAAGGAAGCCGCCGAAGCCGCCGCCAAGGCCGCCGCGCCGGAAAAGCCGAAGCGCAAAAGCGCCAAGGCGAAGGCCGAGCCCGAAGCGGAAGTGGAAACGGAAGACACCGGAGCGTAAAGGCGTCACGCCTGCGCCACGAATGGGGAAAGGCCGGGTTTTGCCCGGCCTTTTTGTTTTGGGGGATGTCCTCACTCATCTCCGCCTGAACCAGCAGATATCGCCTATTTCCGGCTGACGGCCCAACGCATCCCACTCACGCCGGATGCGAGCGGCGACGGCTTCGCCGCTCTGATCCTGCCAAGGCGCATACTCTCCCCCTTCGCAGCTGGCGAAAGTGAAGCCTGCTTCCTGCAATTGCCGCACGACCAAGAAGCTCATCCAGTTCAGCTCGTCGTCATCGGTACCCGGAAACTCATGCCTCAAGCAGACCAAAATCCCCCGGAAATCAGTCCAGTCTCCATAAGCCCCGCTCTCCCGAATGAAGCCGGCAACAATCTCTTCTACTTTTCTTGTCGTTTCGTTGGTCATTGCATCGTGTAGGTGGAGAACGGGACCCTCAGAATGAAGCTTTGCTGCTACGTGCGAAAGGCTTTCTCCCAAAACACGTTACCCCAGGCTACGTCCCGGGGTCCGGAGCGGCAGGTGCCGCGGGTTACGCCCCTGGGCCCCGGGACAAGCCCGAGGTGACATTTGGGGGTTGGGCTGCCGCCGAGGTTCTCCCCTTTTGCGCACCTCGCCGCACGCGCCAATGGGTCCCGGCTTTCGCCGGGATGACACTTAAGGGAAAAACAAAAGCCCGGATCTTTCGATCCGGGCTTTGTTGTTTGTTGCGCTGGATTGCCGGGTCTTCGCCCGGCAATGACAGGCTTAGTTGTCGAGGAAGCTGCGCAGTTTCCGCGAGCGGCTCGGGTGCTTGAGTTTGCGGAGCGCCTTGGCCTCGATCTGGCGGATACGTTCGCGCGTCACGGAGAACTGCTGGCCGACCTCTTCCAGCGTGTGGTCGGTGTTCATGCCGATGCCGAAGCGCATGCGCAGCACGCGTTCCTCACGCGGGGTGAGCGAGGCGAGGACGCGGGTCGTGGTTTCGCGCAGGTTCGACTGGATCGCCGCGTCGATGGGGAGCACGGCGTTCTTGTCTTCGATGAAGTCGCCCAGATGGCTGTCTTCCTCGTCGCCGATGGGCGTTTCGAGGGAGATCGGCTCTTTCGCGATCTTCAGCACCTTGCGCACTTTTTCCAGCGGCATGCCAAGCTTCTCGGCAAGCTCTTCCGGCGTCGGCTCGCGGCCGATCTCGTGCAGCATCTGACGCGAAGTGCGCACCAGCTTGTTGATCGTCTCGATCATGTGCACCGGAATACGGATGGTACGCGCCTGGTCGGCGATCGAACGCGTGATCGCCTGGCGGATCCACCATGTCGCATAGGTGGAGAACTTGTAGCCGCGGCGATATTCGAACTTATCCACCGCCTTCATCAGGCCGATATTGCCTTCCTGAATGAGGTCGAGGAACTGCAGGCCGCGATTGGTGTATTTCTTCGCGATGGAAATCACGAGACGGAGGTTGGCTTCCACCATCTCCTTCTTGGCGATGCGCGCCTCGCGCTCGCCCTTCTGCACCATGGCGACGATGCGGCGATATTCCTGAATGTCGAGGCCGGTCTCGGAGGCGAGCGTCTGGATTTCCTCGCGCAGATCCTTGATCTGGTCGCGGTCGTCCTTGGTGAAGCTCGTCCAGCCCTTGCCCTTCAGGCGGCTGACGCGGCGGATCCAGTTCGGGTCGAGTTCATTGCCGAAATACTGCTTGAGGAATTCCTCGCGCGGAATGCCGTGGCTTTCGGCGGTGCGCAGCAGGCGGCCTTCGAGGCCCATCAGGCGCTTGTTGATCGAATAGAGCTGCTCGACCAGGCTTTCGATACGGTTGTTGTTGAGCGAGAGGCTCTTCACCTCGTCGATCACATCTTCCGTCAGCTTCTGGTAGCGCTTCTCCTGCTGGGAAGAGAGCTCCTCGCCCTTGAGCTGGAACTCGACCTTCTGGTCCTGCAGCTTGCGCAGCTTTTTATAGTCGCCGGCAATCTTGTCGAAGATTTCGAGGACCTGCGGCTTCAGCTCCGCTTCCATCGCGGCGAGAGACATGTTGCTCTCCGCATCCTCGTCATCGACCTCTTCTTCTTCCGGCTCTTCGCGCGGCGGGGCTTCGCCTGCCAGCGCAGCCTGGGAATGGTCGACCTTCTTGGCGTCGGGACCGGCATAGGTCGCGTCGAGGTCGATGATGTCGCGAAGGAGGATCTTTCCCTCGTTCAGCTCGTCGCGCCAGATGATGATGGCCTGGAAGGTCAGCGGGCTTTCGCAAAGCCCGGCGATCATGGTCTCGCGGCCGGCCTCGATGCGCTTGGCGATGGCGATTTCGCCTTCGCGCGACAGCAGCTCCACAGAGCCCATCTCGCGCAGATACATGCGCACCGGATCGTCGGTACGGTCGAGCGAGGAAGATGTCGTGGTGGTCGTGGTGACGGCGCGCGTCGAGGAGGTGGTGGTGCTTTCCTCCGCCTCATCGTCATCGTCGTCATCATCATTGGCGGCGGCGCGGGCCTTGTCGCCCTCTTCGGCATTGTCGTCATTCTCGTCGTTCTCGACGACGGTAATGCCCATCTCCGAAAGCATGGCGAGCGTGTCTTCGATCTGCTCGGAGGAAAATTCTTCCGACGGGAGAACCGTGTTCAACTCGTCATAGGTCACGAAACCGCGGGACTTGGCGGCCTTGATCATCTTCTTGACCGCCGCATCGGACATATCCAGCAACGGACCGTCCTGGTTTTCCGCTGCTTCCGGTGCTTCCTGTTCCGCCGATTTGCTTGCCATTCAATCGCTCTCCGCCTGACCCGATAATGCGCCGCCTGCCCGCGCGCATCTCACGCCTGTTCAATTCGTTCGACCCGCTCGACAATCAAGACGGGTGAAAAGGATTATGCCCGTCAGCGGCCTTCAGGGGCGCCGGACGGCCAGTCGTCAAACTCGTCTCTCTCGATATCCCTGTCCGGCATCCCCCGGGCCTTGCCGGCCCACACCTTTCAGAGCGTTCCCCTTAATCCGTCCTGCCTCAATCAGTACTGTTCGTCCCATCCAGACCGTCGGTCATGTCGGACCTTTCAAGCTGCAGGTGTATCTCCCTGAGCCTTGCCCAGTTGGCCTCCGTCATTTCCTCGGCCAGAGCGCGCTCGGCGGCTTTCAGTTCCGCCTCCAGATTCACGGCCCGCTCATGGCGCCGGATGAGGTGCACAAACCCTCTTTCGGCCTCGTCCGTCATGGCCTCGGGGCCTGCAAACCGCGCGCCAATCTTCTTCGCGCGGCCCTCAAGACGGCGGAACAAGTCACCCAAGTTCCTGTCTTCTAAGTGGTTTTTCAGCCCGTCCCTTTCAAGAGGCGCATGAAGGGCGGCTATATCTATGATTTCATTGCGTAATCTGTCAAGTTCGGCGCTTGCGAGCGGCAAGCCGGAGAAAACTTCGCAATATTCGTCCAGCAGGTCGGGGTGATTGGCCATGGTCCAGACCAGCAGGACCTCGCGCCCCTCGCCATTGCCGCTGCCTTTGCCGAGCACAGATTGCTTCAATTGGGGCGAGGCCGGCGGAATGAAATTGTCCCGCCGGAACACGCCGCCGCCCCCGCCGGGCCGCCCACCGCGCCAGGGCGCCTGATTACGGTTGCGATACCCCCCACCCCCGTAGCCACCTTGCCGCGCCCCGCCCCGGCGCTCCTGAACGCCGAACAGCTTGTTGAGCCGCGCACGCAGATCCTGTCCGTAATAGGAGCGCACTTTCGGGTCGGCGATGGCGTTCACCGCCGCCTCGATATCGGCTTCGAGCTTGGCCCGGCGCTCCGGCGTCGTCCATTCGCCCGCCGAGACTTCCTTTTCCCAGAGCATGTCGGCCAGCGGCTTTGCCTCATCCAGCACCTTCTGCATCGCCTCCGGCCCCTCCTCGCGCACGAGGTCGTCGGGGTCCTTGCCTTCGGGCAGCAGCGCAAAGCGCAGCGAGTGGCCGGGCTTCAGCAGCGGCAGCGAGCGCTCCACCGCCTTGAAGGCGGCGCGGAGCCCCGCCTTGTCGCCATCGAAACAGAGAATGGGCTCGGGCGCGAGCCGCCACAAAAGCGCGATCTGGTCTTCGGTAAGCGCCGTGCCGAGCGGCGCGACCGCATAATCGAAGCCGCCCTGCGCCAGACCGATCACATCCATATAGCCCTCGACGGCCAGCACCGTCGCCTTGTCATAGGCGGGCTTGCGGGCCTTATCGAGATTGTAGAGGACGTGGCCCTTGTGAAAGAGCGGCGTCTCCGGCGAGTTCAGATATTTCGCCTTGGCGTCGGGCGACAGCGCGCGGCCGCCAAAGGCGATCACCCGGCCCCGCCCGTCCGCGATGGGAAACATGACGCGATTGCGGAAGCGGTCGTAAGGCTCCTTGATGTCCTCGCCGCCGATGATGAGCCCGGCCTCGATCATCTGGCCGATCTCGACACCCTTGCCCTTGAGATAATTCATGAGCTGATGGCGGTCGCCGCGATCGTCGCCCGGCGCATAGCCCATGCCGAAGCGCTCAATGATCTCGTCCTTCATGCCGCGGCGCTTGAGGTAAGCCATCGCTTCCGCGCCCGCGCCCTCTTTCAGCTTGCGGCGGAAAAAGCCCTGCGCCATCTCCATCACGTCGATGAGGGAGGCGGATTTCCGTTCGCGCTCGGCGGCGCGGGGGTCCTGCTTGGGCACTTCCATGCCCGCCTCGCCCGCCAGCCGCTCCACCGCCTCCATGAAGGAGAGGTTCTCGGTCTTTTCGAGAAACTTGATGACGTCGCCATGCTCGCCGCTGGAGAAGCAGTGATAGAACTGCTTGTCGTCATTCACCGTGAAGCTCGGCGACTTCTCATTGGTAAAGGGCGAGAGCCCGACGAATTCCCGGCCCCGGCGGGTGAGCTTCACCTTGCGGCCCACGACTTCGGAGACGCGGATGCGCGCCTTCAACTCGTCGAGGAAATGCTTCGGGAAGCTCATGATGCTGGTGCAATCGGCTCAGTTTCGGGAGACCGGGCCTCAAACCCGGCTGAGCCCTCTATTCTGCCACCGCACAGGGCGATAGTCAGTCAGTAATGACTGATTACCCCAGCCGGGCCTTCACCAGGGGGCCGGCCTTGGAGAAATCCATCTGGCCCGCATAGCGGCCTTTCAGCTCGCCCATGACGCGGCCCATATCCTTGAGGCCTTCGGCGCCGAGTTCGGAGACCACGCTGTCCACGGCGGACTGGATTTCGGCCTCGTCCATCTGCTTGGGCAGGAATTCCTCGATGACGGCGATTTCGTCGCGCTCCTGCGCGGCCAGTTCCATCCGGCCCGCCTGCTCATAGGTTTCGGCGGATTCGCGGCGCTGTTTGATCATCTTGGAGAGCACTTCCATGATCTCCGCCTCGCCCACGCCGCCGTCGCGCCCGTCGGTCCGTCCGGCAATATCCCGGTCCTTGATGGCAGCCACGATGAGACGCAGCGTGCCCGTGCGCGTCTTGTCCTGGCTCTTGGTTGCCTCGTTCAAGCCCTGCTTGATGCGTTCGCGCAAGGTTTGGCCCATGACCCGTCTCCGAATGACACTGATGAAGAAACACTAGTTTGCGACGTCGTTCTTTCGCCTCTTTCGGGGGGCCCTTGGCCACGCCCCGGAAAGGCGGCACACGCTAAAGCAAAGGCCCGGTAACCGCAAACAGATTACCGCCCCGACAGAAAAGAGCTAACTAGCTGAAATTACTCACAAAAAATAAGCGAAAGCCAGCTTGACGCTTTTCGAGGCTTCGCTTAGTGTCCGCGCGATTTGACGGAATCTCCGCGAGTCTGCCGCCCCGGCGCGCCCCTGACCACTTTCGGGTGCATCGGACCGGCGACGGACGTCAGGCCCATGCGGAATTCCTCTCCCGGGAGACCTGCCATGTTGGTGTCGACGACAGCCGCCACGGAACGGCGCTCGCCAGATGCGAGCCGGAGTTCCGGGGAGGAGTCTCCGCGCGCATGTGCGACGATGTCCCGGCTCCGCGACCGCCAAAGCGAATGGAAATGACACGCATGACCGCCAGCGAAACGCCCACCGCGCTTCTCGTCCTGAAAGACGGCACCGTCCTCAAAGGGCGAGGTATCGGCGCTATCGGCGAAGCGGTCGGCGAGGTCTGCTTCAACACGGCGATGACGGGCTATCAGGAAATCCTGACCGACCCCTCTTATGTGGGGCAGATCATCACCTTCACCTTCCCGCATATCGGCAATGTGGGCACGAATGACGAGGATATCGAAACCTCCAACCTCGCCGCCTCTTCCGGCGTGCGCGGCGCCGTCATCCGCGCCGACATCACCACCCCGTCGAACTACCGCGCGGCCCAGCATCTGGATGCCTGGCTGAAAGCGCGCGGGATCGTCGGGCTTTCGGGCGTCGATACGCGCGCGCTGACGCGGCGCATCCGCGAAAAGGGCTTCATCGACGGCATCATCGCGCATGACCCGGCGGGCAATTTCGACATTCCCGCCCTGCAGGCGAAAGCGAATGAATGGCCGGGCCTTGTCGGCATGGACCTGGCGAAAGAAGTCACCTGCGGCCAGCGTTACGACTGGGACCAGGATCTGTGGAAATGGGATGAGGGCTTCAGCAACCGGCCCGACGCGCCCCACCATGTCGTCGCCATCGATTTCGGCGCCAAGCGCAACATCCTGCGCTGCCTGGTGAATGCAGGTTGCCGCGTGACGGTGGTCCCGGCTTCGACCAAGGCCGAAGACGTACTCGCCATGAACCCGGACGGCGTGTTCCTGTCGAACGGTCCGGGCGACCCGGCCGCGACCGGCGAATATGCGGTGCCGGAAATCAAAAAGCTCGTCGAAAGCGGCAAGCCCCTTTTCGGCATCTGCCTCGGCCACCAGATGCTCGGCCTCGCGCTCGGCGCGAAGACCGTGAAGATGCATCAGGGCCATCACGGCGCGAACCACCCGGTGAAGGACTTCACCACCGACAAGGTGGAAATCACCTCCATGAACCACGGCTTCGCGGTGGATGCGGCAACGCTCCCCGACGGCGTGGAAGAAACCCACAAGAGCCTTTTCGACGGCACGAATTGCGGACTGCGCCTTAGCGGCAAGCCCGTCTTCTCCGTCCAGTACCACCCCGAGGCCTCTCCCGGCCCGATGGATAGTCACTACCTCTTCGAACGCTTCGTGAAGCTCATCGAGGAGGCGAAGTAAGGTCCCATGCAAAAAAAAGCGCTCAACTCACACGCTTGAAGATCTCCATATGCCCAGGAACAAAATAGACTTCAACGAAGCTAGAGATCTAGTATTACTAGTTCTCTATGAAGTTTTCAGTTCAGAAAATGGTAGATTCAAAGAAGATATTGATATTGTTCGTCGAATAAAAAAATACAACTGGAACACTATCGACATAACAATACGGGATCTAATTAAAGAAGAGTTGGTTGAAGAAGGCAAAATTGACTCTTCGTTTCGAAGATTAACGGGCAGCGTTTCGCGCGTTCTTGGCGTGGATGGAACCGTAAGCGGATACGCAATCACAAAAGCGGGAATTGACGAAGTCCAGAAATGGACAGACGAGCGCTTCGATACCAGAGCCAAAGAGGTTTCCAGATCCACAAACACCCAGGACGGCATCGACAAATTGCCTGCCGGTTCCCAAGCCTCTGAACAAGCGGCATCTACAGCTAACTCAATAGACGGCTCAGAAAGCGATAAGAGCATCCCCGCATCTAATCGCTATGTCTCTCACTCTGACAATGAACCAGAAATTGCGAAACTACGAAGTTCAGTCAGCGATCTGATCGAAACCACGAAAGAAAATCGTGACAACGACTTTGACGACAAAGAAGGTCGCTTGGGCGAGCTTCTAGCCTTAGAGCTACAACTCTCACAGCCGCAGATAAGCGTTCCCCTAATCGAAATCATACTAAATGACACCGTTAAATACCTCGCGAACAAATTCGCCGACAACGCTGTTGGCATAGCGGCCAATATCGTTCTCCACCTTGCAGCCAGTCTCTTCGGAATTACTCTCTAATGCCCAAACGTACCGACATCAAAAGCATCATGATCATCGGCGCCGGTCCGATCATCATCGGACAGGCCTGCGAATTCGACTATTCGGGCACGCAAGCCTGCAAGGCGCTTCGCGAAGAGGGCTACCGGATCATTCTGGTGAACTCGAACCCCGCCACCATCATGACGGACCCGGAACTGGCCGACGCGACTTACATCGAGCCGATCACGCCCGAAGTCGTCGCCAAGATCGTCGAGAAGGAGCGCCCCGACGCGCTGCTGCCGACCATGGGCGGACAGACCGCGCTCAACACCGCGCTGGCGCTCGCCGATATGGGCGTGCTGGAAAAATTCGGCGTGGAAATGATCGGCGCCAACCGCGAAGCCATCGAAAAGGCGGAAGACCGCCAGCTCTTCCGCCAGGCGATGGACAAGATCGGGCTCGAAAGCCCCCGCTCCACCGCCGTGCACACCATGGAAGAAGCGCTGAAGGCGCTCGACTATGTGGGCCTGCCCGCCATCATCCGCCCCTCCTTCACCATGGGCGGCACGGGCGGCGGCATCGCCTATAACAAGGAAGAGTTCAGCGACATCGTCGAAGGCGGCCTCGATGCGAGCCCGGTCACGGAAGTGCTCATCGAAGAATCCGTCCTCGGATGGAAGGAGTATGAGATGGAGGTCGTCCGCGACAAGGCGGACAACTGCATCATCATCTGCTCCATCGAGAACATCGACCCGATGGGCGTCCATACGGGGGACAGCATCACCGTCGCGCCGGCGCTGACGCTGACCGACAAGGAATACCAGATCATGCGCAATGCGAGCCTGGCCGTGCTGCGCGAGATCGGCGTGGAAACCGGCGGCTCCAACGTGCAGTTCGCGGTGAACCCGGAAAACGGCCGCATGGTCGTGATCGAAATGAACCCGCGCGTGTCGCGCTCTTCCGCGCTCGCATCGAAGGCCACCGGCTTCCCGATTGCCAAGGTCGCCGCGCGGCTGGCCGTCGGCTACACGCTGGACGAGCTGCAGAACGACATCACCGAAGTGACGCCCGCAAGCTTCGAGCCCACCATCGACTATGTGGTGACGAAGATCCCGCGCTTTGCCTTCGAGAAATTCGCCGGCGCCAAGAAAGAACTCGGCACCTCGATGAAATCGGTCGGCGAGGCGATGGCCATTGGCCGCACCTTCCCCGAAAGCCTGCAAAAGGCGCTGCGCTCTCTCGAAACCGGGCTCACCGGCGTCAATGAAGTCAGCGTGCCCGGCATGGGCGAAGGCGACGACCGCAACGCGCTGCGCGCCGCGCTGGGCCGCCCGACGCCCGACCGCCTCTTGGTGATCGCCGAGGCGCTGCGCCACGGCCTCAGCCATGACGAAATCCGCGCCGGCTGCTCCTACGATCCCTGGTTCATCGAACAGCTCCAGCACATCGTGGATGCCGAACAGACGCTGAAGGAAAAGGGCCTGCCCGACACCGCCGCCGACATGCGCAAGCTGAAAGCCATGGGCTTTTCGGACGCCCGCATCGGCGAACTGACCGGCCATGAAGAAGAAGCCGTGCGCAAGGCGCGCCGCGAAATGGGCGTCCGCCCCGTCTACAAGCGCGTGGACACCTGCGCGGCGGAATTCGAAAGCCGCACGCCCTACATGTACTCCACCTATGAGCATGATTTCGACGGCGCCGCCGATTGCGAAAGCGATCCGAGCGAGCGCAAGAAGGCGATCATTCTGGGGGGCGGCCCGAACCGGATCGGCCAGGGCATCGAATTCGACTATTGCTGCTGCCATGCCGCCTTCGCGCTCGACGAGGCGAATATCGAAAGCATCATGGTCAACTGCAATCCGGAAACCGTGTCGACCGACTACGACACATCCGACCGGCTTTACTTCGAGCCGCTGACGGCGGAAGACGTGCTGGAACTGATCGACGTCGAACAGTCCAAGGGCGATCTCGCGGGCGTCATCGTGCAGTTCGGCGGACAGACGCCGCTGAAACTCGCCGACGACCTCCAGCGCGCGAACGTGCCGATCCTTGGCACCTCGCCCGACAAGATCGACCTCGCCGAAGACCGCGACCGCTTCAAGGAACTGCTCGACCAGCTTCACCTGAAGCAGCCGCCGAACGGCATTGCGCGCTCCGCCGAGGAAGCCCGCAAGATCGCCGAGACGATCGGCTATCCCGTCGTCATCCGCCCGTCCTATGTGCTGGGCGGCCGCGGCATGGAGATCGTGCGCGATACCGCCCATCTCGACCGCTACATCAACGAGGCGGTGATCGTGTCGGGCAAGAGCCCGGTGCTGATCGACGGCTATCTGCGCGACGCCATCGAAGTAGATGTCGATGCCATCTGCGACGGCGAAGACGTCTTCATCTCCGGCATCATGGAGCATATCGAGGAAGCGGGCGTCCATTCCGGCGACAGCGCCTGCTCGCTGCCGCCCTACTCGCTCTCGAAAGAGATGATCGGCGAGATCGAACGCGAAACGCGCGAACTGGCGATCGGCCTCGGCGTGGTCGGGTTGATGAACGTGCAATATGCGATCCAGGACGGCACCGTCTATGTGCTGGAAGTGAACCCGCGCGCCTCGCGCACCGTGCCCTTCGTCGCGAAAGTGATCGGCGAGCCGGTGGCCAAGATCGCCGCCCGCGTGATGGCGGGCGAGAAGCTTTCCTCCTTCGACCTGAAGCCGATGGAACGCGAGCATGTCGCGGTGAAGGAAGCCGTCTTCCCCTTCGCGCGCTTCCCCGGCGTGGACACCGTGCTGGGCCCGGAAATGCGCTCGACCGGCGAAGTGATGGGCCTCGACAAGGATTTCGCGGTGGCCTTTGCCAAGAGCCAGCTCGGCGGCGGCAGCAAGGTGCCGGTCGAGGGCAAGGTCTTCGTGTCGGTGAAGGATGTGGACAAGGACCGCATCGTGGGTCCGGCCAAGAAGCTGCTCGATATGGGCTTCAAGCTGCTGGCGACCGGCGGCACCGCGCGCTACCTGAAGGAACAGGGCCTCGAGGTGGAAACCATCAACAAGGTGCTGGAAGGCCGTCCGCATATCGTGGACGCCATCAAGAACGGCGATGTGCAACTCGTCTTCAACACCACCGAAGGCGCGCAGGCGCTGCAGGATTCCATGTCGCTGCGCCGCGCGGCGCTGATGATGAAGGTGCCCTATTACACCACGGTGGCCGGCTCCCGCGCCGCCGTGCTGGGCATCGAAGCGATCCGCACCGGCCAGATCGAAGTCGCCTCGCTGCAGAGCTACGCCAAGGCCCGGGGAGCGGGCAAGAACTAGCCGCGGAAGAGGCGGAGCTGAAAGACGGGAACGCTCCGCCGTCCGCGCGGCTGTTCTGGACGTTCCATTGACGCGCCGCTAGCATGGCTATGGAAAATCCGCCGACGCCATCCACGCCAATTCTGCGACCGTTCTGCCATGAAAATTGAAGTTTGCATCGGCTGGGATTCCCGGATGCCCGAGGTGGCGGAAGTCTCCGCCTTCTCCCTGCGGCGGCGCAGTTCGCTGCCCGTCGAGGTAAAATTCCTGAAACAGAGCGAGTTGCGGCGGCGGGGACTTTATTCCCGTTCCGGCGATCCGCTGGCCTCGACCGAATTCACCTATACGCGCTTCCTGACGCCGCATCTTTGTCCGGATGCGGATATTGCAATCTTCGCCGACAATGACTTTCTCTGGCTCGGAGACATCGCAGAGCTTGTCGCCTCGCTCGATCCGCAACATGCGGTGAGCTGCGTCAAACATGATTACGCCCCGCCCGAAAAAACGAAGATGGACGGCAGGACGCAGTCTCTCTATCCGCGCAAGAACTGGTCGAGCCTGATGGTCTTCAACATGAAGGACCCGCGCCTTTCCGCGCTCACCCTCGACCGCGCCAACACCGAAACGGGCGCCTATCTCCATCGCATGCAATGGGTGCCCGACGAGGCGATCGGCGCCATCGATCCGAGATGGAACTGGCTGGAAGGCACGCCGGAACCCGAGGGCGGGCCTTTTGCGATCCATTTCACGCGCGGCGGCCCCTGGTTTACGGAATGGCGCGACGTTGCCCATGCCGACCGCTGGCGCGACGAACACGAGGCCTGGCGCGTCTCGGCGGACGGGATGGAATGCGCAAGCGCCTGATCGTGGTGGGCAATGCCCCCCGCCCCCGTCATATCTGGCAGCGCATGACGCCGGCCCGGTTCGGCCGCAAGATCGATGCATTCGATGTCGTCGTCCGCTGCAACGAGATCAAGAACAGGAACAAGCCCTGGATCGGCGAACGGACCGACGTGCTTTTCGTGCGGGCTGAAGGATCCCCCGCCCATCGCATGTCGCAGCCCGGTGGCATGGCCATTCCGCCATCCATGCGCCCCGGCCGCGTGATCTTCAGTTGCGACGAGAGCAGCCGGGGGCTCTATCCCCCAAACCCGGACGACCCCCATGACGGCCTGATTTTCCGGGAAGCCATTCTGGAAAGCGGCGGCCTCACCGGCCTGCCTGTCGCCACCCTCTCCGCATCGGAAATCCGGTCCGTCATCGGGCTTCTGGCCGAGGCGTCGGGCGGCACGCCCACCATCCCCAGCATGGGCCTGCTGGCCATCCATCATGTGACGACCGCTCCGGAATTTACGGATTTCGAGGTCTGGATCGCCGGCTTCAAATGGCGGGGCTGGATCGGACATAATTGGGAAGGCGAAAGGGCGATCATCGAGAAATGGCGCAAGGAGCGGCGCCTGCGCTTTCTCTAGGGCCCGGATCGATCCCGATAATTGGATTTGACCTTGCCCCCCTCAATCCACCACTATGGGTGAACGTATCCCGCCAGGAACGGGCCCCTAAAGGGCTCAGGCGGGCTTTTTATATGGCTGAGGCCGTTTACCGAGCCATTCAGGCTCCGGCGCCTCGCGTAACCAAAAGAGAACGTCTGTCGAGATGGAAAAGGTTCCGATGACTTCCGCGGGCTACAAGGCCCTGGAAGAGGAGATCAAGTTTCTGAAGTCCGTAGAGCGCCCCCGCATCATCAAGGCGATCTCGGAAGCGCGCGCCCATGGCGACCTGTCGGAAAACGCCGAATATCACGCGGCGAAGGAACAGCAGGGCCTGAACGAGAGCCGCGTCGCGGAGCTTGAGGACAAGATTTCGCGCGCCGATGTAATCGACGTCTCCAAACTGTCGGGCGACTCGGTGAAATTCGGCGCGACCGTCACGCTGGTCGACGAGGATACGGACGAGGAAGTCCATTACCAGATCGTCGGCGAGATCGAAGCAGATGTAAAAAAGGGCAAGGTGTCCATCACCTCCCCCATCGCCCGCGCGCTGATCGGCAAGACCGAAGGCGACAGCGTGGAAGTGAACACGCCCGGCGGCGGCAAGTCCTATGAAGTCCTGAAAGTGGAATTCAAGGAACACAAGTAAGGGCGGTCCTCCGGACACTTTTCACATCAAATCGCGTCGTGGCCCGGCTTGTCCGGGCCATCCACGTCTTTGGCTAAAGTGAAGGCGTGGATGCCCCGCCTGAAGCAGGGTATGACGGCGCGGTGTGAGACGCCGCCCTATTCCTCTTCCATCAGCACCGGCACGGGCACGCCCGGCTCGTATTTCGACTGGCGGATGGTGAGCGAGGTACGCACGCTGGCCACATTCGGCGCGGGCGTCAGGTGCTCGGTGAGGAAACTCTGGAAGGTGGAGAGGTCCGGCGCGACGCATTTCAGAATGAAGTCGATCTCGCCGTTCAGCATATGGCACTCGCGCACGAGCGGCCATGTACGCACCAGCCCCTCGAAAGATTTGAGATCGGCCTCGGCCTGGCTGTGCAGCCCGACCATGGCAAAGACCGTCACCTCGAACCCCAGCGCCTTGCCGTCGAGATCGGCGTGATAGCCGCGAATGAGCCCCGCCTCCTCCAGCGCGCGCACCCGGCGCAGACAGGGCGGCGCGGAGATGCCGACACGCTGCGCTAGCTCCACATTGGTGATGCGCCCGTCCGCCTGCAGCTCGGTCAGGATCTTGAGGTCTGTTTCGTCGAGCTTCTGCCGCTTCATGGGATTCCCGGGCGCTTCGCCGGGTAGAATTCCGGCGTGACATGAGAGGCCCGGCACCGTAACAACTGCCGGTGGCCCGACGGGCCCCGCCTTTCGCAATCGGGTACAGATACAGATTCTCACGCCCGTTTTCAGCAATAAAATTACGTTGCAGCGCATTATTATGACTGAAGCCGCTCATAAAATGGCTCAAATCCGCAAGAATATCCCGCATGACTTCACCTGCTGGGTGCTGACCAACGGCATGGCGGGGTTCGAGGTGCAGGGAATCGGGATCGCCCATGCGCTGGGGCTGGAACCGGAGCTGAAACGCGTGGGGCCGCCCGCACCCTGGAAATGGATCGCACCCCACGGCCCCTCGGGCCCGGCCGACGGCATCGCCCCGCCCTGGCCCGACCTCCTCATCGCCTCCGGACGGCAGTCCATCCCCTATGCCCGCATGATCCGGCGCAAATCGCAGGGGCGCACCTTCGTCGCCGTGCTGCAGGACCCGCGCGTCTCGCCCCGGGAGTTCGATTTCGTCTGGGCGCCGCTGCATGACCGGATCGACGGCGACAATGTGCTGAAGACCCTGACCTCGCCGCATCGCCTGACGAGGGAAAGGCTCGCCGAGGAAGCCGCCCTGATCGACCCGCAGATCGAAAACCTCCCCCATCCGCGCGTGGCCGCGCTGGTCGGCGGCACCAACGCGGCCTATACGCTGACCGAGGAAACGGCGGGACGTATCGGCGCGCAGCTTGCCGGCCTTTGCGACCATTACGGCGCCGGGCTGATGGTCACCCCCTCGCGGCGCACCGGCGACAAGGCCGTCGCCCTGCTGAAAGAACATCTGGAAGGCCGCCCTGCGACGATATGGGACGGGACCGGCCACAACCCCTATTTCGGCTATCTGGGCGCCGCCGACGCCGTGGTCGTCACCTGCGACTCGGTCAATATGGTCGGCGAGGCCTGCTTCACCGGCAAACCCGTCTATGTCATCGAGCTGGAAGCCGCCAACACGCGGAAGGCCGCCAAATTCCGCCGTTTCCTGGACGCGCTCTACACCGCCGGCGTGGCGCGACCTTTTGCCGGACAGCTTGAAAGCTGGGAGTACGAGCCATTAAATGCTACCGAGGAAATCGCCGCAGCGATCGCGTCGCGTCTCGAAGGGCATTCGGCGCGCTGACACGCGATCACGCCGCCTTAACGCGATTTTCCTATGGTCGGCGGATGCGGGCTTGTTCCGCGCGCGGAAAGACCGATATGGACATGACCGCCGGCCCATGAGCCACATGGGGGCGACGACACGGAATAGGACGATGGGCCTGATCGATATCGACGCGCTGCGCGCGACACCGCTGAAAACCGATCCTTACGATTATCTGGTCGTGCCGGGCTTCGTCTCCGGCGAGGCGCTGACCCAGGTCATCGCGGATTTTCCCGATATTCAGTCCACCGGCTCCATTCCGCCGAGCGAGCTCGACATCCATGGGCGCTTCGACGCGCTGCTGGAGGAGATGAAAGGCCCGGCCTTCCAGAAGGCCATCGAGGAAAAGTTCGGCCTCGACCTCACCGGCCGCCCGACCATGTTCACCGTGCGCGGCCATTGCGCGCGCAATAACGGCAAGATCCATACGGATACGGAATCGAAGATCATCACCGTGCTGCTCTATCTCAACGAAGAGTGGGAAGCCGGTGGCGGCCGCCTGCGCGTGCTGCGCTCAGGCACCGACCTCAACGACGCAGCCGAGGAAGTCTCCCCCAATGGCGGCACGCTGCTCGTCTTCCGCCGCTCCGACAATTCCTGGCACGGCCACGAGCCCTTCGAGGGTCAGCGCCGCGCCATCCAGATGAACTGGGTCCGCGACGAGGCCGTGGTCGAGCATGAACAGCGCCGCCACCGTTTCACCGCCTTCCTCAAGAAACTCAATCCCTTTGGCGGCGCACGCGCCGCGGCCCGCGAGGCGATGTAACGCCCCTCTACAGGCGGACCGCAAAACGGGTTAGGCTGGGTCTTCCCCCGCCCGCGCCCATAGTTACTGAAAAGAGCAAGAGCCTGATGACGCTCCAGATCGAGACCTTCAAGAATGCCGACCTCTCGCAAGGCTGGCGGCCGGGCAACAATGCGGGCGGCGCCACGCTCTTCAAGGCGCTGGGCCATCCGCTGACCGCGCCGCGCGCCCACGCGCTGATGGACGAACTCAAAAGCGAAGGCCCCGTCGCCCTCTTCGATCCGATGGGCTATGTGAGCAATTTCCACGCCTATTACGATCTGTCGAAGCTCGACCTTGCCGGCTATTTCGTGCAGCGCCTGGAAGATCTCGGCGGCACGTTCCTCGGCCACGAGGCGGCGCCCTTGAGCACGCTGAAGGCGAGCGGTGCGAAAGCCGTCCTTATCCTGACCTTCGACACCGACAAGACCTTCGGCTCGATCAAGCATCTCTTCCCGGAAGACGCGCGTATCGTCTCGCTCGACGATATCCGTATCGACGACGACATGCTGACCAACCGGAAGAACTATCTGGACCCACTCAACTTCGCGACCAACTTCGCGCTGATGCGCGAACAGGAAGGCCCAGCGAACGGCGCTGATCACGGCATTCATACGCGCGTGGCGACGGCGAATTACTGGGCGCTGCATGGCGCGGAGAACCCCGAGCTCTGGCTTGCCCTGTTCGACGAGAAGGGCGAGCAGATCGCCGAATGGCGCGAACAGCTTCCCGGCGCGGGCGCCCCCTTCGCGATCGACAGCGGCGAAATCCGTACCCGCTTCGGGCTCGGCGATTTCACCGGCTCGCTCTTCATCCATGCCATCCGCATTGCCGGACACGACGTGGTGAAATACGCCCTCGACATGTATGGCGAGGATGGACTCGCGCTTTCCTGCAGCCATGACGCCAATGCCTGGCCCGCCGACTTTTACGCCGGCATGCCCGCAGGCGACGAGGACGAGGAAGTCACGCTCTTCATCCAGAACTCGCACCCCATGCCGATTCCGCCGCATTCCGTCGGCCTCAACATCATCGGCGCGCAGGACGTCTCATGGTTCGAGGAGGAAATCCCGCCCTTCGGCACGCGCGCCATGTCGGTCGATGCGCTGCTGCCGCAGGCGAGCTGGCCCGACCAGGTGGAAATCGTGGCGGGGCGCTATTTCGTGCGGCCGCGCTATGAGGTGAAGCGCAAGGGCGGCAACCGCCGCATCGCGCACGCCAATGTGGAGCGCACCGACCTTGCGCCCGATCCGCACATCCCCGATCTCGAAAAGCATATGGGCAAGGGCTACATCATGCCGCTGCCCATCCTGCCGCGGGACGAGTTCCAGTCCGTCATGCTGCCGACGCCCATGGCGACGGAGCAGCACGAACTGCCGATCCGCGCAGAGATGATCGATGCGACCGGCGAGACGGTTGCGGTGAAATTCCTCGGCCGCATCCCCCGGCGCGAAAGCGTGGAAGTGGATGTGGAAAGCTGGATTGCCGAGGAAGGCGCGAAACTCCCCTCCGGCTACGGCCATGTGGAGTTCCTCTACGATTTCCGCGACGGCGGCGAAGCCGATGGCTGGCTGCATGCGCTGGGACGGTTCGAGCAGAAGGCAAGCGGCCATCGCGCGGAAACGATTTTCGGCGCGCATATCTACAACACCGCGACCATCTACAAGGACGAGCCGCAGAGCTACACCAACAAGCCGCCGGGACTGACCACGCGCCTCTTCCTGCGCGTCGGCTCCCTGTCGGGAGACGATGGCGGGCTCGACACGATGTGCCACCTCATCTACCCGGCCTCGACGCCCTGGCATGAGAAAAGCTCGACGCTGCTCATCCTGCATGACGCGGAAGGCAAACCCGTCGCCGAGCGCAAGGTGGAGATCGCCTGTGGCGGATCCTTCCACTGGCGTCTCACCGAAATGTTCACCGCCGAGGAACGCGAAAAGACCGGCGGCGCGGGCTATGTGATCGTGCGCGACACGACCTGCCGCCTCTTCGGCTTCCACGGGCTGCTGAACGGCGAGAAAAGCTTCTGCCTCGACCACATGTTCGGGTTCTGAGCACATCAGCAATCGGCATGGTTATCTGACGCCCCTGGGCCCCGGGACAAGCCCGGGGTGACATGGTTCGCTTTTTCGCGTTCGCCCTATCTTCCGACTAGGAGATTACGGCGAGGTACGGGACTATCACGCAGCCCTGCCCGTCTCCCGGGCACCATCCAGGATAGGTGAACCGATGAAGACGTTTCGTAGGGCCGCGATACTCGCGGGCGCGGTGATTTTACTTTGTCCCCTACAAGCCCTCGCCGCCGAGCCCGGGCATTGGGGCTATGAGGGCGCGACCGGTCCCGACCATTGGGGCGCGATGTCGAAAGACTGGGCCGCCTGCGCAACGGGCAAGGAACAATCCCCCATCGACCTGACCGGCAGCGTGAAAGCCGAACCGCCCGTGACGAAACTGTCCTGGAACATGGACACGGTCTGGCAGGCGCAGAATACCGGCCATGACCTGAAGCTCGTTCCCGAGGGCAAGAAGAGCGCCGGCTACATTGAGATCGGCGGCAAACGCTACGAGCTGTTGCAGTTTCGCTTCCATGCGCCGTCCGAGCACACGATCGAGGGCAAGCATGCCCCGATGGAAGTTCACTTCGTCCATCGCGCCGGGGATGGCGAGCTGGCCGTGATCGGCGTGATGATCGAAGCGGGCGGCACGAACGGTCTGTTCGACCGCCTTGTCGCGACCGCCCCGCGCAGCGTCGGCGAAGCCTCTTTCGGCGAAGCCCGTCCCGATGCGCTTCTGCCCTGGCATGCCGAGGTCTTTTACCGCTACGCCGGATCGCTCACCACGCCGCCCTGCTCGGAGACCGTCCGCTGGACCGTCCTGAAGGAACCGCTCGAAGTATCCGGCGCATCGATCAAGGCCTATGAGGCCATGTTCGCTCCCAATGCGCGCGCCATCCAGAGCACCGGCCGCCGATACATCCTGGAAAGCGACGACTGAGCGGACAAACGCCCCGCGCAGACAACAAAAAAACCCGGCGCGGGAAAATCCCGGCCGGGTTTCATGTTTCGGGGCGAACCCGATCCCGTGCTTAGAGAAGCTCGAGATTGGCCGCCGAAGTCTTGCCGCGCTCGGTGACGAGCTCATAGGCAATCTTCTGGCCGTCGGCGAGACCGGAAAGGCCTGCGCGCTCGACAGCGGAAATGTGGACGAAAACGTCCTTGCCGCCATCATCCGGCTGAATGAAGCCATAGCCCTTTTGGGAATTGAACCATTTGACCGCGCCCTTGCTGGACATGGTGTCTCCTTTAGTCATGTCTACGTACGGCCCGGGCAACCGCGCACGGGCCATGTCAATCTATCGAATTAGTCAGGAAAGCCCGGCGCTCGATCTCGAGCGAAGAGAGCATGCCGAACCAAGCGGGATGACGGCTCATTAAATGGGGATACACTGCCAAATAGCAAGGGAAAACGAGTCGAAGGCTTCAAGCCGGGGTCGCAATGTTCCAGAAAAATCTCCGTCGTTACGCCTTCTGGATCGCAATCTCAGTCGCCCTAATTCTTGTCTTCAGCCTCTTACCCGGCGACAAACACCTCCCCCCGCAGGTTCCTCTCTGGGCCTGGATCCTTATCCCCGCAATTGCTGCGTTCCTCCTCCGCTATTTTTTCTCGGTGAACAATGCGGAGAATGCCCGTAGCGAACTCTCGCTGGATATTGACCCAAGAATTAAACGATGGCTCATCCCAGCAGGCTTCATGCTTATGGCTACAGCGATTGCATGGGGCGTGTTTTATGACTACCTAGAACCTGTCTTCAAAACGGATTCGCCACGCATTTTCGTGTCGTTCTGGCTTTTCGCGTTCGGTGTCATGGCAATTCTCTTCAGGATCGCCCTTGGAGCTTTGAGCCTGGCCAATCGTGCTGCGGACAAAGCTTTTGGGCAGGAAAAATCCGACCGCGACGCCTGAAAGCCACGCATCGGCCCCCGCCACGTGGCCCGCGGCAAACTTATCCACTGCTTTCTCGCCGCACCGCAGCATTTCCCCCTTGAAAACAGCCTAGAGTAATTCTAATTAGCACTGGAAGGCCGGCCTCCCCGGCTACCAGTTTTGAATTTGAATGAATGGAGTTGGAAATGGGCGTTCTCGTCGGAAAACAGGCACCGGACTTCACCGCCGCCGCCGTGATGGCGGATGGCGACATCGTTGAGGATTTCAACCTGAAGTCCTATCTGAAGGACAGCTACGGCCTCGTCTTCTTCTACCCGCTCGACTTCACCTTCGTCTGCCCCTCGGAAATCCTCGCCTATTCGAACCGCGTGCCGCAGTTCGAGGAAAAGAACGTGAAGGTGGTCGCGGTGAGCGTGGACAGCCAGTTCTCGCATTTCGCCTGGCGCAACACGGAACCCAAGGATGGCGGCCTCGGCCCGGTGAAGTTCCCCATGGTGGCCGACATCACCAAGCAGATCGCGCGCGATTATGACGTGCTCATCGAGAGCGACGGCGTGGCGCTGCGCGGCACCTTCCTGATCGACCGCGAGGGCGTGGTCCGCCACCAGCTCGTGAACGACCTGCCGCTCGGCCGTAACGCCGACGAGGCGCTGCGCATGGTCGACGCGCTGCAGTTCCACGAGGAAAACGGCGAAGTCTGCCCTGCCGGCTGGCAGAAGGGCGAGGAAGGCATGGTCGCCGACCAGAAGGGCGTCGCCGAATATCTCGGCAGCCATTCCGAAAAGCTCTAAGGCCACACGAGAGCAAGCGCCGAAACCGGCAGATCGCCGGTTTCGGCTGACCCGCGCCGCGCCTATATTGTGTTTTGCGTAAACGGCGCGCGCGGGCGCTCCCCTCCTCTTCCGCCCCGAACGGGCAAACAGAACGAACGGAAAGACCATGTCCGATACCAAACATGCCAAGGTTCTGATCGTCGGCGGCGGGTCCGCCGGATACACGGCCGCCATCTATGCCGCGCGCGCCATGCTCGAGCCCGTTCTCATTCAGGGCATCCAGCCCGGTGGCCAGCTCACCATCACCACCGATGTGGAGAACTATCCCGGCTTTGCCGATCCCATCCAGGGCCCCTGGCTGATGGAGCAGATGGAAGCGCAGGCGAAAAACATGGGCACGGAAATGATCGGCGACACGATCACCGAGGCCGACCTCTCCGCCCGCCCCTTCAAACTCAAGGGCGACAGCGGCACGCTTTACACCTGCGACGCGCTCATCATCGCGACCGGCGCACAGGCGAAATGGCTGGGCCTGCCGTCGGAAGACAAGTTCCAGGGCTTCGGCGTCTCGGCATGCGCCACCTGCGACGGCTTCTTCTATCGCGGCAAGGAAGTGATCGTGGTCGGCGGCGGCAACACCGCCGTGGAGGAAGCGCTTTTCCTGACGAATTTCGCGAGCAAGGTGACGGTGGTTCACCGCCGCAACGAGTTCCGCGCCGAAAAGGTGATGCAGGAACGCCTCTTCAAGAACCCCAAGGTCGACGTGGTCTGGGACAGCACGATCGAAGAGATCGTCGGCGGCACCGACCCGATGGGCGTGACCGGCGCCAAGGTGAAGAACGTCAAGACCGGCGACGTGACGGAAATTCCGGCGGACGGCGTCTTCATCGCCATCGGCCATGCGCCCGCGACCGAACTCTTCACCGGCCAGCTCGAAACCAAGGAAGGCGGCTACCTGAAGACGCTGCCCGGCACGCCGCGCACCAATGTGGAAGGCGTCTTCGCCGCGGGCGACGTGACGGACGATGTCTACCGCCAGGCGGTGACCGCCGCGGGCATGGGCTGTCAGGCCGCGCTCGAAGCCGAACGCTTCCTCGCCGCACAGGAAAGCGACGTCACCGCACAGATCCCGGAAAGCGCCACGGCGTAAAGCTTCTCAAAAATCGATTATTCGAGACAGGGCGCTCATGTCGGACACGACATGGGCGCCTTCTCTTTCAAGCCCTGCCGCATCCGTATGCGGATCGCCCGTGTAGCCGATGACGGGCATACCTGCCGCGACGGCGGCCTGCACGCCGGGCACGCTGTCCTCAATGACGAGACAGGCGGCGGGCTCATGTCCCATCTCCTTTGCCGCATGGAGAAAGAGATCGGGCGCAGGCTTGCCCCGCCCCACCATCTGCGCGCTGTAAAGCACATCTTCGACAAGCGGCAGGAGACCCGTCGCGCCCAGCGTGAAGCGCATCTTCTCAAGCTTGCCCGATGAGGCAACGCAATAAGGCATGCCCGCCGCGCGAAATGCCTGCACCAATTCTTCCACGCCGGGGATCGCACTCACCTCGCCCTTCGCAAACTCTTTCAGCGTCTCGTCACGAATGTAATCGGGCCAATGTGCGCCAAGCGGACGGCCCAGCGCTTCTTCCACATGCGCGATGACGGCTCCCAGACTCCGCCCAACGAAAAGCCGGCGGCATTCCTCATAGGAGATGTCGTACCCCACCTCCGCCATCAGGCGGACGAGAAGACGGTTCGCGACGGGCTCGGTATCGACCAGCACGCCGTCGCAATCGAAGATCACCAGAGAGGGAGAAAAGAAAGACGCCATGGCAGAGTTATTGTCCGCCATGACGGCATGCTCAAATCACTTTGTATGAGCGTTCATGTCAGCGCCCCGCGCCCGCATGCGCTCGCGCGCATTGGCATAGGCACCCTTGGCGGGCACGACAGGCATGGCGCCACCGAGACCGAAAGGCGGCATGTTGCCATAAATGCATTCATAGCTGCCGGGATCGACCGGATAGGTCTCGTGCCAGATGCCGACCGTGCCGTCATCGCCGACATTGCGCGTAAACTCCGCCCAGGCGGAAACATGCGTCCCGCCCTTCGCGCGCGCATAGTTTTCGAGGTCCTCGAAAGAACGCCAATACTGCATCAGCCCGCCGCCGCGCCAATAGCTGAAGCCCATCGCACCGAGAAAGCCGGTCGATGCATCCGCATGAAGCTCCTTCAGCATGCGCGGCATGGCGCGCGCCACGGGCAGCCATTTGCCGGGCCGCAGCAGCTTGTTCACCCGCATACCGATCAGGAACACGACAAACGGTTCTTCCGAGATGACCGTATAACGGCCCGCACGAACGCCCGACATGAATGCCCTCCCCTCGCTGACGATGTGAGGAGCTTAGCGGGAACAGGCATAAAGGGGGAAGTCAAACACCCCGGCACGTTGTCATTGCCGGACCCGATCCGGCAATCCAGCGCAATATGTGCGGCTCATGCCGCTCTGGATGCCCGGATCAAGTCCGGGCATGACAATGATTAGACGCCGAATAGAAAACGCCGCGGAGTTTCCTCCACGGCGTTGTGCGTTCATATGGCGGTCATGGCTTACTCGATCATGCTGCGGAGCATCCAGGCGGTTTTCTCGCTGGCGTTCATCCGCTGGACCATGAGGTCAGCCGTCACTTCATCCTTCGCCTCGTCGGCGAGCTGGAAGAGATCGCGCGCCGTCTTCACCACCGTTTCATGGCCCTTCACGAGATTGGCGACCATCTGGTCGGCGCTCGGGACGCCATTGTCCTCCTGAATGGAGGTAAGCTTCGCGTATTCCGCATAGGTGCCCGGCGCGAAATAGCCCAGCGCGCGGATGCGCTCGGCGAGCTCGTCGGTCGCCGCCCAGAGCTCGCGATACTGCTCCTCGAACATCAGATGCAGCGCGCGGAACTGCGGGCCGGTGACGTTCCAGTGGTAGTTATGGGTCTTGAGATAAAGCGTGTAGGTGTCCGCCAGCACGCGGCCGAGACCGTCGGAGATTGCATTGCGGTCGCCCTGCGCGATGCCGGTATCGACTTTCATATCCATGATGTACCTCCTGTTTTCGCATTCATCTCAACTGAACTCTCAAGGAGATGTATGAAGTCACATAGCGGTTACAACCCTCTTTAGAATTATTTTAAAGTGACTTTTTGACGCAGAAAAAGGGCCGGGAACGCCCCGGCCCTCTTCATCATGGGTCGAGACGGCTCAGCTCAGCGAGGCACAGAAACGCTGGATCCGCTCGCAGGCTTTTTCGAGGTTCTCCGTCGAGGTCGCATAGGAAATGCGGAAGTAAGGCGAAAGCCCGAAGGCGCCGCCATGGACGCAGGCCACGCCCTCGGCTTCCAGAAGCTGCTCGACGAAATCCTGATCGTTCTCGATGACCTTGCCGCCGGGCGTCTTCTTGCCGATCGTGCCCTTGCAGGACGGATAGACATAGAAAGCGCCTTCCGGCGTCGGACAGGTGATGCCGGACGCCTGGTTCAGCATGGAGACCACGAGGTCGCGGCGCTCCTTGAAGACGGCCGCACGCTCGGGGATGAAATCCTGCGTCCCGTTCAGCGCTTCCACCGCCGCCCATTGCGAAATGGAGGTCGGGTTGGAGGTGGACTGACCCTGCACCTTGCCCATCGCCTTGATGAGTTCCACCGGCCCGGCGCAATAGCCGATACGCCAGCCCGTCATCGCATAGGCCTTGGAGACGCCGTTCATGGTGAGCGTGCGCTCGTAAAGACCGGGCTCCACCTGCACGGGCGTGACGAACTGGAAATCGTCATAGACGAGATGTTCGTACATATCGTCGGTGAGGATCCAGACATGCGGATGCTTCATCAGCACGTCGGTCAGCGCCTTCAGCTCGTCGCGCGTATAGGCCGCGCCCGACGGGTTCGACGGCGAGTTGAAGATGAACCATTTCGTCTTCGGCGTGATCGCCGCTTCCAGCGCCTCCGGCGTCAGCTTGAAACCGGTTTCCATGGAGGCCTCGGCAAAGACCGGCTTGCCGCCCGCCAGCAGGACGATGTCCGGGTAGGACACCCAATAGGGCGTCGGGATGACGACCTCGTCGCCGGGGTTCAGCGTGGCGACCATTGCGTTGAAGATGATCGGCTTGCCGCCCGGCGCGACGAAGGCCTGGTTCGGCGCATAGTCGAGCCCGTTCTCCCGCTTGAACTTGGCGCAGATCGCGGCCTTGAGTTCCGGGATGCCGTCCACGGCGGTGTACTTCGTCTCGCCGCGGCGGATCGCCTCGATGGCGGCTTCCTTGATATTGTCCGGCGTATCGAAATCCGGCTCGCCCGCGCCGAGGCCGATCACATCGACGCCCTGCGCTTTCAGATCGCGCGCTTTCTGGGTCGCCGCCATGGTGGCCGACGGCTGAATGCGGTTGAGTGCGTCTGAAATGAAACCCATGGCGTGATCTCCTGTCGCGGGAAAAGGCCTGAAAAGGCGGCTGAAACCTAAGCCTGCCGCCTTTGCAGTGCAACATGCTAATCGGACAAAACGCCCTCCGCATCCACCGAAATGTCCCGCAAGGGCTTTCCCCGTATCAGCTCAAGCGGGATCGTGCCCGCCCAGACGGGAAGCGCCATATCCTCCGGGTCGTCCTTCGGGCCGCCGGTGCGCAGCTTGGCCGCCACCTGCTCCAGCGGAACGGCGAAGACGGCGGTCGCCTTCATCTCCTGCGCATTGGCGCGGCGGGCCTTGGCGGACCGGCCTTCTTCCACCCTCTCCACCATCAGGTCCAGCGCATCGGCCTTTTCCTCGCCGGCGAGTTCCACCGCCGCACCATGGATGATGACGGAGCGGTAGTTCATCGAATGATGGAAGGCGGAGCGCGCAAGGATAAGCCCGTCCAGATGGGTGACGGCCAGCGTCACCGCCTCGCCGCGCTTCAGCGCCATGGATAGCCCGGCCTTCGCGGACAGGTGGATCAGCACCCGCTCGCCCGCCCGGACATAGAAGACGGGGATGATCTCCGGCCCCTGCGCGCCCTGAAAACCGGCATGGGCGACATAGCCATCGTCGAGGATCGCATGGACGGTGGCACGGTCGAAGCACTCGCGGCCCGGCGCGCGCCGGGGCCTGAAGGCCTTGTCGGGACTGTAGTCGCTGTTCTCGCTCGCCATGTCGCTCGCTCCATTGGCTCCAACCGTGAATGGCACCCCTATCGGCCATAATTGGCCCTATCAGAAGGTCCATTAATGGAATTATAGTGGAACCACTCTTGGGGAAACCGTGGGGGAGAGGCCGGATGCCGGACACACCATTGCCGCTGGGCACGCTGTCGCTCGACACGGCAAGCGATCTACCGCTTTACCGCCAGCTCTATGACGGGCTGCGCGAGGCCATACTGGACGGACGGTTGAAGCCGGGTGCGCGTCTCCCCTCCTCGCGCGGCCTAGCAACGGAACTCGGCGTCGGGCGCAACACCGTGGTCTCCGCTTACGAGCAATTGACGGCGGAAGGCTATCTCGACAGCCATATCGGCGCGGGCACGCGGGTGGCGCATCTGCTGCCGGACCGGCTGACGGGACCGGGCGAGCCGCCCCCGCGGCGGACGCAAAGCCCGACGGCCCGGCCCGCGAAACGCCTCCTCTCCCGGCGCGGCGACGCCATGCAGGGAGTCAGGCGGCCCGCGGCGAACTACCGCCGCGGCGTCACCCGTCCCTTCCAGCACGGATTGCCGGACATCGAAGACTTCCCCGCGCTTCTGTGGAGCCGCCTGCTGGCAAAACACAGCCGCGACCCGCGCCACGATTTGTTCGGCTATGAGGTCGACAAGGGCCATGAGGGCCTGCGCAGGGCGATCGCCGATTACGCGGCCGCCGACCGGGGCGTCGTCTGCGGGCCCGAACAGGTGATCGTCACCGCCGGGGCACAGGCAGCCCTCGACCTCGCCATCCGCATGCTGATCGACCCCGGCGACACGGTGTGGATGGAAGACCCGGGCTATCTCGGCGCGCGCGGCGCACTCATGAGCGCGGAAGCCGATATTCGACCCGTCGAAGTGGACGGAAACGGCATGGATGTGGAAGCGGCCATCGCCACCCTGCCGCCGCCGCGCTTGGCCTATGTCACCGCCTCGCACCAGTTTCCCATGGGGGCGACGCTCTCCCTGCCCCGCCGGCTCGCGCTGATCGAACATGTGGCGCAAAGCGGCGGCTACATCCTCGAAGACGACTATGATTCCGAGTTCCGCTTTGCCGGGCGCCCCATCGCCTCGCTGCAGGGCCTCGATCGCGGCGACACCGTGATCTATATGGGCACGCTCGCCAAGACGCTCTTTCCCGCGATCCGGATCGGCTATCTCATCGTGCCGCCGGCGCTCGCCGAACCCTTTTCCGTGGCGATCCGGCTCACCGGGCACATCCCGCCCGCATCGCTACAGGCCGCGCTGGCGGACTTCATCGAAGAAGGCCATTTCGGCGCGCATGTGCGCCGCGTCCGGCAGGTCTATGCAAGGCGGCGGGCGATCCTGCTGGAAGACCTCGACACCACGCTTGCCCGCTGGCTGCGCCCCGCGCCCGGCGAAGGCGGGTTGCAGCTCGCCGCCCTGCTGCCGCCCGGCGCGGATGACGCGAAAGCGGCCGCCGCCGCGCGACAGGCGGACATTCACGCCACCGCGCTTTCCGCCTACCGGCTGGCACCGGGCGGCAGACCGGGCCTTCATATGGGCTATGCGGGCGTGCCCGACGATGCGTTACGCAAGGGCGCAAGGACGCTTGCAACGGTGCTGGAGAAAGAGAAGATGGCGGAGTTTTGAAGAATATTCGTCCTGGCCCGGCTTTATGCGGGGCATGACGCAGAGATGGAAAGCGACACCATGCGGCTCTACCAGATGCAGGATTCCGGCAATTGCTACAAACCGCGCCTGCTCGCGCATATGACGGGACGCGAGCTTGAACTTGTCGACATCGACATTCTGAAAGGCGAGAGCCGCACGCCGGACTTCCTGGCGAAGAACCCCAATGGCCGGGTGCCGGTGCTGGAACTGGAGGACGGCCGCCTGCTGGCGGAATCGAACGCCATGCTCTTCCATCTCGCGCAAGGAACGCCCTTCTGGCCGGACGACGCCTTTGAGCAGGCGCAGGTGCTGCAATGGATGTTCTTCGAGCAATACAGCCACGAGCCCTATATCGCCGTCGCGCGCTACTGGCGGTCGATCAGGCCGGGCGGCGCGGAAGAGGCAAGGGACCGCTTCCCCGAATGGCATGACCGCGGCTATCAGGCGCTCGACGTGATGGAAAGGCAGCTTGCCGCGCAGGACTGGTTCGTCGGCACCCGGATGACCATTGCCGACATCGCGCTCTACGCCTACAGCCATGTGGCGCATGAAGGCGGCTTCAGCCTCGATGCCTATCCGGCCGTCCGGAACTGGATTGCGCGCGTCGAGGCCCGGCCGCTTTATGTGCCGATGAGCTGGCGGCCCGTGTAAGGAATCAACGCCTTACCCGGGATCGCCATAATATGGCCGCAAAATCTTCAGCCCACGGCCCGTTTTTCTGACCGGCACCGCCCCATTCCTCCGTGAAACTCACTCATACCGAAACGCATGGATGAGGGGATGTCACCATGAGGAGCCTGCCGCATCGGTCTGCGCACCACACAGGTCCGCGCGACGCCATTGTTTTCATTATCGCCCTGTTTGCCACTCTCTTCGCCGTGACCGGCCTGTTGACGGTCGCCGCGAAAGCCGATGGCGCGGCCGCCCGAAACGGCCTCGTCACACTGAACGATGTGCAAAGCGGCACGCTGCTTCTGAACTCGAAGGAACCGGGCAAATATGTGCCCGCTCCCCTGCTCGCCACCGATGCGAAGATTGAGGTCACCGGCCCCATGGCGCGGGCCCGCGTGACGCAACGCTTCATCAATCCCGGCGAGGGATGGGTGGAGGGCAAATATGTCTTCCCCCTGCCCGAGGATGCCGCCGTCGATACGATGAAGATGATCATCGGCGACCGCGTCATCGAAGGAAAGATCAAGGAGAAGGAAGAGGCCCGCAGGATCTATGAGAAGGCGAAGGCGGAAGGCAAGAAGGCCGGACTGCTGGAACAGCAGCGCCCCAACGTCTTCACCAATGCGGTGGCCAATATCGGCCCGCATGAATCCGTGACCATCCAGATCGAATATCAGCAGACCGTGCATCGCGACGGCGACCGCTTTTCGCTGCGCTTTCCCATGGTGGTCGCGCCGCGCTACGTGCCGAAGGAAGCCGCCGACCCGCAGGTCGTGGATTTCACACCCGGCTCCGGCTGGGGCACGACGCAACCCGACGAAGAAGACCTGCCGCCCGGCACCGCCCATCCCGGCAATGCCCCAGACCTGACGCAGCCGCCCGTTCTCGACCCCGAAGAGGGCAAGGTGAACCCGGTCGCGCTCGAGGTGTCGCTGGAAGCGGGCTTTCCGCTCGGACCGGTGAAAAGCTCTTTCCACAAGGTGGACATTCAGCGGACCGGCAAGGAAGGCGCGAAGCTTTCGCTGGCCGAAAAGGTCGTGCCCGCCGACAAGGATTTCGAACTGACCTGGGAGCCCGCCGAGACCGCCGCGCCGACCGCAGGCCTCTTTCGCGAGACGGTGGACGGCAAGGACTATGTACTGGTGATGCTGATGCCGCCCTCCGGCGCAGTACAGCCGCAGGCCAAGCCGCGCGAGGCGATCTTCGTGATCGACAATTCCGGGTCCATGGCGGGCGCCTCCATGCCGCAGGCCAAGGCCGGCCTCCTTTTCGCGCTCGACAAGCTGAAGCCGGAAGACACATTCAACATCATCCGCTTCGACGACACGCATGAGCTGCTCTTTCCGCAGCCCGTCCGCGCAGACCGCGAGAACATCGCCGTCGCCCGGAAATTCGTGAACGGGCTCCGCGCGGATGGCGGCACGGAAATGCTGCCCGCGCTGAAAGCCGCGCTCAACGACCGCACACCCAATGCCACGAGCCATGTGAGACAGGTAATTTTCCTCACCGACGGCGCGATCTCCAACGAGAAGGCGCTGTTTGAGGAAATCGCCCGCCATCGCGGCCGCTCGCGTCTCTTCACGGTCGGGATCGGGTCCGCGCCCAACTCCTATTTCATGACGCGCGCCGCCGAAGCGGGACGCGGCAGCTTCACCCATATCGGCGACCTCGCCCAGGTGAAGACCCGCATGGCCGAGCTCGTGAACAAGCTCGAACATCCCCTCGTTACCAATGTCACCGCGAGCTGGCCGGAGGGCACGCAGACCGAAAGCTGGCCCGATCCGGTGCCCGATCTCTACAAGGGCGAACCGGTGGTGCTGGCCGCGCGCATGGACAAGGCGCGGGGCGACCTCACGCTCAAGGGCGATCTTGCCGGCAAGGCATGGCAGGTCCGCATCCCGCTCGATGCGGGCGAAACCCGGCCCGGCATCGGCAAGCTCTGGGCCCGGCGCAAGATCGCGTCGCTCGAAGCCGACAGGCTGATGGGCGGCAACTATGAAAGGACCGACGCCGAGATCCTGAAAGTGGCGCTCGCCCACCATCTGGTGAGCCGCCGCACCAGCCTCGTCGCCGTGGATGTGACGCCCACGCGCCCCGACGGGGAGAAGCTGGAAAGCCGCGACATGCCGGTGAACCTTCCCGATGGCTGGGAGTTCGACAAAGTATTCGGCGAAAGCATGCCTGCGCCCGTCATGCGCAAGGCGATGCGTGCCGCGCCGACCGCCATGCTCGCCTCCGCGCAGAGCCCGGTCATGGATAGCGCGCAGGACCGGGGCCTTGCCCTGCCCCAGACGGCAAGCGATGCGCCGGGCCTCATCCGCAACGGGCTCTTCACACTGCTGGCCGCCTTCCTGCTGATGCTGCTCTGGCGGCGGGTCACACGGCAGGGCTGAAATCATGACGCAGGCGTCAATACTATCCGTACAGAAACGACACGGATGGACGGCCCCCGCGGGGGCCGTCCTGATCGCGATCCTGATGGCGATTGGCGGCTGGCAGCTCGGCCACGGCCTCTACATCAAGGCGAAAGCACAGTTAGCGCAAATGCTTCTCGATAGCGCCTGGAACGAATCCCTGCGCACAGGCACACCCCACAAGGCATGGGCCTGGGCCGATGCATGGCCCGTCGCACGGCTTTCCGTTCCGCGTCTCGAAATTTCGGAAATCGTTCTGTCGAATGCCAGTGGCGAAGCCCTCGCCTTCGGACCGGGGCAGATGTCCGCCGCCGGTCCGTCCGGCAAAGGCCTGCGTGCCATTGCTGGTCACAGGGACACGCATTTCGCTTTCCTGAAAGACCTGCAGGTGGGCGACGAGATCACGCTGACAACGCTGGAAGGCGGGAAAGCAACTTACTCAGTAACCGGAACACAAATTGTTGACGCCGCTACAACAAACCTGGACCCGACCGCAGAGAACAGCCTCGTTCTCGTGACATGCTACCCGTTCGACGCCGTGGCGCGGGGCTCTCTGCGCTATCTGGTAATTACTAAGCAAGTTATATCGTAAGCAAGAATAATAATGGAGTAGAACTTGCTTACGAAAAAGGTATTGGTGCTCCAATACGAGGACTGAACCTTCGCATCTGAAATATTTTTTCTCTCGGAACACTTGACCCGATTTGTCTTTTCAGTCCTATAGAAGGCGGGGTCTGCCTCTGCCAGACATGGCACCGAAAGAAAGAAACAAGTTTGGGACTGGAAACCTATAGACGCACCGTTAGCGACGCCAAGCGCGCATCCATTCTTCAGGCAGCGCGCCAGAACTTTTTCGCCGAAGGCTATACACGCGCGGCGATGGCCGAAATCGCTCGGCAGGCGGACGTATCGACGGCCACCCTCTACAAGCATTTTTCATCGAAAGACGTCCTGTTCGTCGCGGTGGTCGAGGATGCCTATTCCGGCGCGCCCATCGGCCCGGAGAACTATCAGGGAAAGCCGGTGCGCGACGCGTTGCTGATGCTTCTTAGCAGCTGCATCGACCAGCAGTTCTCGCATGACGGCAATGCCCTGCTCCGCGCGGTCATTGCGGAAGTCCCTTCCGCGCCCCAGCTCGCGCAGGAGGTTTACGACCGCAGCACGAAGACGCGTTACCGGCACATTCAGGAACTGCTCGACAAATATATCGAGCTGGGCCAATTGAAGCCGCACGACACGGCAACGGGCACGAGACAGATTTCCGGCATGGTGAAGGAGTTTTTCATCTGGCCGGCCCTCTTCGGCGAGGACGTCTCCCCGCATGAAGACAAGGAGAGGATCGTCCTCTCGGCGATCGACATTTACCTCGCCCGCTACGGCGCGTAAGCCGGATCAGCGATAGGCGAGGAAGGCGTAACGGTTCACGCTGAAGAAGAACTCGCCGCGCTCGATGAGCCGGAGCTGGTCGTCATGCCAGGCCTGCACCTCGTCTGCCGGGACGCCATGCTTGTCGGCATGGGTCCGGACGAAGTTCGAGATCATGCGGAACATGCCCCCGGCATAAGAGACCGGCTGCCATTGCGGCGCCAGCATCGGCACGACGTCCACCCACGCCACCTTGAGGCCCGCCCGGTTGAGACGCGCACCCAGCGTCGCCGGAAGATGCGGGTCGGCCAGATGATCGTCCCAGACCGTAAGCATACGGGTCATGCGCGCCTCGTCGGAGGAGTGCCAGACGATGCTGCGCCAGTCCGTATCGAGAATGAGCACCCGCCCGCCGGGCTTCAGCAGCCGCTTGATGGCGGCGAGCGACTTGTCCACGTCGGTCACATATTCATGCACCTGGGTGGAGACGACCGCGTCGAAAAGCTCGTCGGGAAAATCCGGCGCGGTCGCATCCCCCACCAGACAATCGGCCTGCGGCAGCGCGGCAAGCCGCGTCTTCGACATGGTGATCATGGCCGGCGAGAGATCGAGCCCCACCATACGGCCCGTCTCGCCGACAAGCCGCGCCAGATCATGGGCAAGAAGGCCGGGCCCGACGCCGAGATCGAGAATATGTTCGCCGACCCTGGGCGCCAGCATATCGATCACCCGGGCGCGCTGCGCGACGACATCCGGCGTCAGATAGGTCGCCTCCAGCGACTTCGCAGCCTTCTCGTCGAAATCGATGATCGCGCTCATGACGTTCCCCCTCACTTCAACCCGTCGCCACGGGCAATTTTCTTACTGTCCGCTTCCTCATGCACCGGATGGATACCGGCCATGAGACGGCGCACCGCCGACGCGGCCGCCACGGCATCGGCCAGATCGTCCAGCCGGATGCGGGCGCCGCTTTCGGTGCGGATATCGAGCCGCCCGGCGCCGAAATACCTCTGAAGCGGCGACTGGCCGAAGTCAAGTTCGGCAATCTCGCGCGCGCCCACCTCGATGACCCGGCGGCGGGGAAAACCCGCCCGCGCCTCCAGCCCCCGCGTGCCCACGCGCAGGCCCAACACGCGGGTCCGCCCCCAGGCATGGAGAATGAGGATCGGCACGATGAGCCCCTCCACGGCAAGCGCCAGCGACGCCATGGCGGAAAGCCGCGGCGTCCAATTGTCCGCCCACAAATAAACCAGCGCCCAGAGCAGCGCAGCGGAAAAGGCCGGCAGGAAGATCGACCAATGCGCGCGGGCGACGAACGCCGCCACATGCTCTTTCGGTGCAACGCCCGGCCCGGTCTCCGCCTGTTCTGTCAGCTTTCCATTCATACCCGCAGCATCGCAGAAGGGCCCGAATACAGGAAGTACGCTGCGCTGCGAAAAACGAAAATGGCCGCCTGCCCCCGAACGCGCATCGCCGCCTTGCGCTGTGGAATGGAAGGCATAGGGTTAAGGAAACGGAGCGGCCCGGCACAAACGAGCCGCCCGGTATGGACGAGGAGGAACGCCATGCTCCGAATCGAAAAAGACACCGAAGACCTGCCCCATGAGAAAAACGGCGCGGGCCTGCGCTACGCCCTCGGCATCGCCACAGCACTCGTCCTCTTCGCCCTTGTAGCGCTGGCCTATGGCATTAGTGGGTAATAATGGACCGGAAATCCGGCACGGCGTGACGCCACGCTCTGGATAATCGCCCCCGCCCGCGCCATATTGGGAGCATGGCACGAGGTAATTTCAAATCCTTCGGGCGCGGGTCGGAACCCGTTCCCACGAAAGAGAATGGCGGGCTGTCGGAAGGACCGGCGGGGCGCTTTACGCCGGAAAACCGCGAGGCGCTGGCGCAGGCCGACCGCGACTCGTGGCAAGGCGCGCTGAAGGGCGACCCGGCGAACTGGCCGCTTTTCGAGCCGCACCGCCCCGACCGTCCGGAGAAATCCGAAGGCGGCATCAGGCTCGAACTCGTGTCGGAATACCAGCCCGCGGGCGACCAGCCCGAAGCCATCAAGGAGCTGGTGGCGGGCGTCGACGGCGGCGACCGCGACCAGGTGCTGCTGGGCGTGACGGGCTCCGGCAAGACCTACACCATGGCGCAGGTGATCTCGCGCACGCAGCGCCCGGCGCTCATCCTCGCGCCCAACAAGACGCTCGCCGCCCAGCTCTATGGCGAGTTCAAGAGCTTCTTCCCGAACAATGCGGTGGAGTATTTCGTTTCCTATTACGACTACTACCAGCCCGAAGCCTATGTGCCGCGCACCGACACCTATATCGAGAAGGAAAGCTCGATCAACGAGCAGATCGACCGGATGCGCCACTCCGCCACGCGCGCCCTGCTGGAGCGCGACGACGTGATCATCGTGGCGTCCGTCTCCTGCATCTACGGTATCGGCTCGGTGGAGACCTACTCCGCCATGACCTTCACCATCAAACGCGGCGAGAAGCTCGACCGGACGCAGCTCATCGCCGACCTCGTGGCGCTGCAATACAAGCGCAACGACGCGGCCTTCGGGCGCGGCACCTTCCGCGTGCGCGGCGACACGGTGGAAATCTTCCCGGCGCATTATGAAGACCGCGCCTGGCGCGTCTCGCTCTTCGGCGACGAGGTGGAGGAGATTGCGGAGTTCGATCCGCTGACCGGCCAGAAGACCGGCAAGCTCGACCTCGTGAAGCTCTACGCCAACAGCCATTACGTGACGCCCAAGCCGACGCTCAACCAGGCGATCGAGGAAATCCAGCACGATTTGCAGGTGCGCCTGCAGGAACTCAAAGGTCAGGGAAAGCTGCTGGAAGCGCAGCGGCTGGAACAGCGCACGCAATTCGACATCGAAATGATGGAGGCGACGGGAAGCTGCGCGGGCATCGAGAATTATTCGCGCTATCTGACGGGCCGCAAGCCCGGCGAGCCGCCGCCCACCCTCTTCGAATATCTTCCCGACAATGCGCTGGTCTTCGCCGATGAAAGCCATGTGACCGTGCCGCAGATCGGCGGCATGTTCCGCGGCGACTACCGCCGCAAATCGACGCTTGCGGAATATGGCTTCCGCCTGCCCTCCTGCGTGGACAACCGTCCCATGCGCTTCGAGGAATGGAACGCCATGCGGCCGCAATCGGTGTTCGTCTCGGCAACGCCGGGGCCCTGGGAGATGGACCAGACGGGCGGCGTCTTCGTGGAACAGGTCATTCGCCCGACGGGCCTCATCGACCCGGTGACGGAAATCCGCCCCGTCTCGACGCAGGTGGACGACCTCATCGCCGAATGCCGCGAGGTGGCCGCCAAGGGCAACCGCGTGCTGGTGACGACGCTGACGAAGCGCATGGCGGAAGACCTCACCGAATACATGCATGAGCAAGGCATTCGCGTGCGCTACATGCATTCCGACATCGACACGCTGGAGCGCATCGAGATCATCCGCGACCTGCGCCTCGGCGCCTTTGACGTGCTGATCGGCATCAACCTCCTGCGCGAAGGCCTCGACATTCCCGAATGTTCGCTGGTCGCGATCCTCGATGCGGACAAGGAAGGTTTCCTGCGCTCCGAAACCTCGCTCATCCAGACCATCGGCCGCGCGGCGCGAAACGTCGACGGCAAGGTGATCCTTTATGCCGACGAGATGACGGGCTCGCTGGAACGCGCGCTGGCGGAAACCGAACGCCGCCGCGAAAAGCAGCTCGCCTACAACACCGAACATGGCATCACGCCGGAATCGATCCGCAAGAATATCGGCGACATCCTCGAAAGCGTGTATGAGCGCGACCATGTGCGCGTGGACACCGGCACCAGCGGCGACACGGAACTGGTCGGCCACAATCTGCGCGCCCATATCGAGGATCTGGAAAACCGCATGAAGACCGCCGCCGCCGACCTCGAATTCGAGGAGGCTGCGCGCCTGCGCGACGAGATCAAGCGGCTGGAAGCGACGGAACTGGCGATCTCCGACGACCCGATGCAGCGACAGTCATCCGTCGAGGACCGCGTGGCGGAGGCAGGCGGCAAAAGAGTCTCCGGCCGCTCGACGTCAGGCAAGCCCGGCACACGCGGCAACAAATTCCGCGGCAAGGGGAAGAAGCGGTAAACTTGCCGCCGCTTAATCCTCGGCTGTTTCTTTCAAAGCCTGTTGCCGATTCCGCGACTGCTTCAAGCTGGAGCGGTAGGACACGCTGGACGGCAGGTCATTATAGAAGCGTTCCGTATTCCGCGCGATAGCGTCCCGCCAGCTATAAACCAGCGCTTTCTGTAGGACAGAAGGCTGCAGACCCGAGCGCGATCCAACCGGCGCGCCCTCGATCATCACGGTCGGCCTGATGCCCGTGAGTCCCCCCGCAAGGCCGGCGCCCGCCGCGGCGATGACGTTTCCCCATGTCAGATTGTCAGGCTTTTGCGTGTAACCGCCGTCGACCAGCTTCTTGTTGAAGAGCTCGTCCTTATCGCCCGCAGGCGTGACGTGATAGACGAACTGCGTCCGGTAGGCCATGCCCTTCGGCTCGCCAATGACCTCCAGCACCTCCACATCAACGTCGAGAAAGTAGCGGGCCTGTTCCGCGGAAGCGGCCGCAAGCTGCTTCTGTTCCAGATAGTGCTGCAGCCACTTCTTCGCATTGGCCTGCATCTCGGTCTGATCCCACGGCACCAGCATCCGCTCCCCCTCGACCGGATAGACCTCTTCGGCGCTCGGCGCGAAGTGGACATCACGCAGCGAGACCTCGTGATAAAGCGCATTGGTTTCGTCATAGACATATTTTGTCTGATACGGATCGCGAGATCCGCACGCGGCAAGCAGCACGCCCAAGGCGAGCGCAAGAACAAAAGACTGTAACTTCATTGTAAATCTCCCCCCTATCCCTCCTCTTCATTGGAGCCGTTTCAAGGACAGACCGCAAGAGTTTTGAGCTACCGAGGTTGAGTGCGGGCCGATCTTGCAGGAGGAGTGCGTCTTGTCTGTTGCATCCCGTCACCAACACTTTCTAGACTGACGGCAGGGACGGTCCGCGTTCTTGAGTCGTGGGCCAACAGGGGGGGATTGTCATGCAGCCATTTCAAAAGGCGGCGTGCGCGCTGTTTTTTGCCGCCGCACTCGGCGGATGCGCCATCGGCACAAAAATGGATAACGGGCCGACGGTGATGCCCGAACTCCGGACCACGAAAACCTCGCCACGAAGCGAGACCCTGACGGCCTCGAAAGACAGCATCATCTATTCGGAAGAACTGGGCGCGCGCCACGGGGCGAAGCTTCTGAAAGGTGTCAGCGGCTCCTACCTGCCGGACGACAAGATCACCTTCATCGAAACGCATTTCGATGCACCGGCGGGGCTGGAACTCGTCGCCATGACAGGTGCACCCGTCCCGATGTATTGCTCGCTCGAGCCCATCTTTCCTCTGTCAGTTTCCGCCTGTTTCTTCGACACTAAGCGGGACGGCACCTTCAACCGCATCAGACCCAATGGGAACCGCGTCGACTACTTCACAAAAATCGGCGCCATGGGCATGGCAATCGACCCCATTCCCTATGAAAAGAAAGAGCCCGCGGGCTCATTGCTCAACGGTCGCGCCGAGCTGAGCTATCGCGGCCGCGACGGCGACAATATCCGCTTCCGCTATCACGGCGTGCTCATCCATCGCAAAGCAGGGCTTTTTTCGGGACGCGAGACCGGCGATTTTTCGCGATACTATTCGTTCGACCTTCCCCAAGGAGACAGCCGGGAAATCTCGGTGAACGGTGCGAGAGTACAGGTGGAAAACGCAACCGATAATGAAATCACCTATCGTGTTCTCTCGCCTTTCCGCGGCTTCAGGTTTACCCGTATTATCTACAAGCGAATGTATTGACGGCGGCAGATAACGAAACCTGTCGCAGACGCCCGAAGACAGGAACCCGCCATGACCGCCCTCATCCCCGTAAACACTGCGGCCACGCCCGAAACCGGCGCGCCCGACGCCGCCCGCGTGCTGGAAGGCAAGCCGGTGAGCAACACCTGGAACATCTATGCTTCGGCGGACAACAAGTTCTTCTCAGGGATTTGGGAGAGCGAACCCGGCAAGTGGCAGATCGAATACACGGAACATGAGTTCTGCCACATCATCGAGGGCGAAAGCGTGATCGCTTACGAGGCAGGCACCGAAACCCGCGTGCAGGCCGGCGACGCCTTCGTCATCCCGGCGGGCTTCAAGGGCACATGGGAAGTGGTGACCAAAACGCGGAAGCATTACGCGATCTATGAGGCGTGAGGCACATGCCCGCCATCCTCGCCCTGCACCGTTCGCCCGTTCATGAATTCTCCAAGCAATCGGAGAATGAGCTGCACCTGATCGCGGGGCTCGGCGTGGAGGGGGATGCGCATGCGGGGGAGACGGTGAAGCATCGCTCCCGCGTGGCGCGCGATCCCTCGCAGCCCAATCTGCGGCAGATGCATCTCATTCATGCGGAACTCTTCGACGAGCTGCGCGGACAAGGCTTCGACATAACGCCGGGCCTCTTGGGCGAGAACGTCACGACGCAAGGGCTCGACCTCCTCGCCCTGCCCCGCGGCGCGCTTTTGCATATGGGCGATGAGGCGGTGGTGGAAGTGACGGGGCTGCGCAATCCCTGCACGCAGCTCGACGGCATCGCACCGGGATTGATGCGCGCCGTGCTGGGCCGCGACGCGAACGGAAACCCGATCCGCAAATGCGGGATCATGGGCGTGGTGCGCGCGGGCGGGACGATCCGCGCGGGCGATACGATCCGGGTGGAGATACCCGAGGGTGCGAGGGAACCGCTCGGCGTGGTTTAATGAAGGAAGACGTGGATGGCCCGGACAAGCCGGCCATGACGAAGCGCTTCACATCCCCATCGCATATTCCACGACATCCTTCGCATCGAAGACCAGCGAGATGCACATGGTGGCGAGCGCCAGCGTGAACCAGATGCCGTAAAGGCTGCGCTTCTCGATCCGCGGCCAGCGCTTTAAAAAGTAGATCACCACCGGCGTCCAAAGCACGAGATGCGTTGCGCCCCAGAGCTTGTTCCAGCCGACGGTCATGCCGAGCGCCATGGTGGCGATAATGGTGAGGACGAAAGAGAGGAAAAGCCAGCGCGCTTCCACCCGGAAAAAGGACGCGACGAGGCTGCCGAGAAACAGCACGCCCATCATCCAGTACATCCAGAGCTGCACCCAATAGGGCAGCGCCGCGATATAGGCGTCCTGCGAAGCCTGCGTCGCCTGAAGCGCCGAAAAGAAATCAGCCATCTCTGTCTCCTCCCCTTGATTGTGCGTCACATCAGAGGAAGAGAGCCGGATGGCCGCAAATCACATTCGCGTTATTGAACAGGAACGGCGTCAGACATCGTCACCCCGGGCTTCGTCCCGGGGTCCAGAACGATAGGCTGCGGTGTTGCGGCAAAGACGTGGATGCCCCGCATAAAGCGGGGCATGACGCGTCGGGGACTAACGCGACGGCCGCCCGCCCACGATGGAGACGCGCTCGCCGCGCCGCGAATAGGGGTAGTAGTCCCACACGGCATGGTGCTGTACGCAGCGATTGTCCCAGAAGGTGAGCGTGTTGGACGTCCAGCGCACACGGCACTGAAACACCGGATTGACCTCCAGGTGACGCCACAGCATTTCCAGCAGCGCATCGCTTTCCGCTTTAGCAAGCCCGTCGATATGCGTGGTGAAGCCGCGATTGACATAGAGCAGCTTGCGGCCCGTTTCCGGATGGCGCGTAATCACCGGATGTTTCGTACGCGGCCAGCCGCCTTCCGGCGCAGCAATGCCGTAGCTGCCCGAATAGGGCTTGGCGCCGTCATGCACCGCATCGAGCCCGTCGAGGAACGCCTTCATCGCAGGCGACAGCGTTTCATAAGCCTCATAGGCGCTGATGAAACAGGTATCGCCGCCGGCGCCGATCTCCGGCGTCTCGGTGATGTAGAGCATGGAGCCGAAAGGCGGCTCCTCGTCGCAGGTCACGTCGGCATGCCAGCCTTCGCCCGCCACATAACGCGAGTTCTGGTCGGCGATGATCGGCAGGATGTTCGGATCGCTTTCCTGCCCCGCATGGCCGGGCTTTGCATCCTTCTTGTGGTAGGGATGCGTATGCAGCGTGCCGAAATAGCCGGCGAAACGCTTGTGGTCGTCGCGCGAAATTTCCTGATCGCGAAAGACCAGCACGGAATGATCGGCAAAGGCCTGCTTCACTTCCATGAGCTGCTCGTCATCGAGCGGCTGCGTCAGGTCCAGCCCCTCCACTTCCGCGCCCAGCACAGGCGTCAGCGGCGCGACTTCGATCGTCTTGTAGTCCCGCTTCTCATCGGTGCGGGCGACCCGTATCTGGGCCTTGGCCATGATGTTTCCTCCATCTCGGGCATCCATTGGCCGCAAGGCTAATCCCGGGGGACTGGAAAGCGTCAGCCATAAGTCCCATTATTCCGTTGAACGGAACGAGCGCCAGGATGGGCCGGACAGAAGGAAACCGCCAATGAGCGAGGCGACAAGGGCGCCGGTGGCGCGCGCACTGAGCGTGTTGGAGGCGATGAATGCCGCGCATTCGCTGCATCTGGGCGATATTGCAGCACGCGCCGGGCTGCCGAAATCGAGCACGGTGCGCCTGCTCGACCAGCTCATCGAAGCGGGCTATGTGGAAAAACTCTCGCGCAGCGCGGGCTACCGCCTCACCTCCCGCGTGCAGCGCCTGTCCTGGGGCTTCCGCCTGTCGGACGCGGTGGTCGAGGCCGCCGAACCGCTGATGCGCGCCTTCACGAAAGAACATCGCTGGCCGCTTTTCATCGGCGTCGTGGACGGCGACCAGATGATCGTGCGCTACGGCACAGTGGCCGAAAGCCCCGTCGCGATCGACCCACTGGTCTATGAAGCGCCTTCACCCTTCCTGCTCGGCGCGCTGGGACAGGCCTATCTCGCCTTCTGCCCGGACTGGGAACGCAAGCTCATCGTCGCGCGGCTCAGCCGCTCCAGACGATCCATCGACCAACCCGCGAAAAACCCGGAAGAATTCGAGAAGATATTGCGGGGCATCCGCCGAAGAGGATATGCCCTGACAAGTGGCGGCTTGCGGCAGATGAAACGCGGCATGCCGAAACGCGCGTCCGACGCGCGCCAGCGCGTGACCGGCATGGCCGTGCCCGTCATGCGCGGCGACCGCGTTCTCGCCTGTCTGAGCCTGCGCTACATGCATGCCGTCATCAGCGAGCAGGAAGTTGCGAAAACCCATCTGGAGCCGCTGCGCGAGCTGGCCCGCGAGATCGAACGCACAACGCGGCAAATGACGGCCGCCGGAAATGAGTAAGAAATGACAGACAAACAGACCACCGCCCTCCTCATCGGCGCCACCGGCATGCTGGCGGAAGCCGCGCGCGAAGCGATTGCGCGCGCCGACAAGGCCGTACTCGTGTCACGCAAGGCGGACGAGTTCCTCTTTGGCGAACCGGACCTCGACGACAAGCTGGTGCCGCTCACGCTCGACTATGACGACACCGCCACCTTCATCACCGAGATCGAGAAACACGGCCCCTATGACATCGCGCTGAGCTGGATCCGTCCGAAGGCGGAGCTAATGCGCGCCGCGCTCGACGCGATGATCGCGCCGCAAGGATTGCTGGTGGAAGTGATGGGCTCGCGCTCCATCCTGCTCGGGGAGGACGGTTCGCCCTCCATCGCGGAAACGCGCGCGCAGGCACTGGCCGCGCAACCCGACATGACCTATGCGCAGGTGATCCTCGGCTTCGTGATCGAAGAGGACGGCTCGTCGCGCTGGCTGCACCATCACGAAATCAGCGCCGCGGCGGCAGCCCAGCTCGACGATCCCATTCCGCGCCGCATCGCCGGCACGCTGGAGCCCTGGGACAAGCGGCCGGGGTGAGGGCCGGGTTTTGAGGGACTGACCCTACTTGCCCTTCACCGCCGCGCGGAGCTTGCGCAGTGTGCCGAAGACTTTCGGATTGCGCTTGATCCGCCGCTTGGCGGCGAGCCCGCCATTGATGGCAAGCACCGGCACCATGCCCTGCAGGCTGGCGGACGCAATATGGTTCACCATACGCATCGGCTCGTCGCAGAAACTCGCCTTGTAGGGCAGATAGCCGACTGACAGATCGTAAACCGTCAGCCCACGGTCGATACTCGACTGGAGATGCTTCAACAGGTGAAGCCGGCCGGGTGAGAGCTTCGAATGCTTGCCCATCTCATAGGTATGCACCATCAGCGTCGACCGGTCATGCCAGACATGGCTGATGGAGCCCGACAGGAACTCGCCGTCGAGACGCAGCACCGCCACTTCCAGCAGGCGGCGCTCTTCGGGCAGGGCGGCCAGCGCGCGCCAGGCGGCGCGGTGCGCCGGATCCTGGAAGATGGACGAAATCCCCTGCGCGGCCAGCTGGTCGGCCTTGCGCATCAGAATTTCCTCGGTCATCTCGACCAGCTCGTCCTGCGATTCCGCGAATTCGAACGTCACCTCGCCCTGCGCTTCGAGCTTGCGCAGCTTGGAACGGTCCATGCGGCGCGTCTCGGCGCGGTAGCGGTGCGTCAGCTCCTCGAAACTGTCCGGCAGATCGAAAAGATAGGCCTCGTCCGGCGCCTCGGCCCCGGGCAGGACGGCAAAGGGATTACGCAATTCGCCCAACATGGCCGGCTGGTTTTCGAACACGATGTAATCGAAAGCCGGCAGCGCGCGTTTCATCTGCTTCCACAGCACCGGGAACCCACCCTCCGGCAGCAGCGTCCAGAAATCGCGCGCAATGAGCGGGGCCTTATAGTCGGCAAGCTTTCCGCCCAGCCAGACCAGACGGCTCAACCCCAGATGACGTTCGATGCCGAAAGGCGCCAGCATGACGGGGTGCCCGCCACGCGAGATGAGCATGATGGCCGGTTCGACCCCTTCATGCTGCCCCACATGCTCATGCCAGATCGACAGCCAGTCGAAACTCTGAAACGCGGTGCCCGCCGCCTCCGCTTCCATCTCACGCCACGCCTTTTCGGCCTGCGCAAAACTGGAATAGACGTTTATGCCCGACGCATGCGCGATACGCTGTGCCATGCCCGCGGCAACCGGCGCCCCCCGGCGCGCTACCGGACGGGGAGACACGCCGAAACCCGGCTGAAGCGCCCCTGCGGAACTTTCGTTCGGCTTGCTCATTCTTCCCTCTCCGCTCTGCCCTGTCGGGCGCCGATCCGTCCCGTTCTGGGACGGCGCAAATGAAGCTTGCCCTCTCCTCGCAAGCCCTCTGCCAGATGGAAATACCGGGTCGAATGATGAAAAAACGGGCAGAATGCCGGGCCGGACGGGGTTTATGTCCAACTCCGGGACGCCACGGCGCAAAACGGGCTATTTCCCGGACCGCGACCTGTCCGTATGCGATCCGGCCGAACCGTTGTTTTCGTCCTCGCCTACTTCGGAGCGGATTCGCTCGATCATCTGGGAGGACGCCTCCACCGGCGCACCGATGGCGCGCATCACATGGCCTGAAAGCTGGAGCGAGACTTCCAGCGCCTCATGCACCACATGGGTCGCCCCGGCGGCGACAAGCTGCTTCATATGCGCCCTGTCGCGCGCCCGGGCGAAAAGCGCGATGCCAGGCCATTGATGCCGCACCGCCTCGACCGTGCGATTGGCCGCGGCGACATCGTCCAGCGTGACGACGATGGCGGCCGCGCGGCTGATCCCGAGGCGCGAGAGCACCTCCGGGCGGCCCGCATCGCCGTAATAGACATGCGCGCCCGTCTGACGGGCGAGCCGCGTGCGGGCGACATCGAGATCGAGCGCGACATAAGGGATGTGCAACTCTTCCAGCATGGACGAGATGGTGCGCCCCACCCGGCCATAGCCCGCCACGATGACATGGCCGGTCAGTTCGCCCAGCGCGGCCTCGTCGCGTTCGCGCTCGCCCGCCTGCGAATCGAGCCATGCCTCGAGCCGCGCCCCCGCCATGGCAAGCAGCGGAGTCAGCGCCATGGAGATGGCGGTGGCAAGCTGCACAGGCTGCGCCACGCTGGCCGACACCACGCCGTCGGCGGTGGCGGACGAAATCACCACGAAAGCGAACTCGCCGCCCGAGGCAAGCAGCAGCGCCGCGCGCACCGAACAGATGCGCGACTGGCCGAAAGCCAGCGCCAGCCCGCCGACAAGGAAGGATTTGATGACGAGAAAGGCACCCAGAATGCCGAAGACGAGGCCGTAATTATCGGCCAGCACGCCGAAATCCATGCCGACGCCGACCGAGATGAAAAAGAGCCCCAGCAGCAAGCCCTTGAAGGGCTGAATGTCGCTCTCGACCTGATGGCGGAACTCGGTATCGGAAAGCAACAGCCCACCGAGAAAGGCGCCCAGCGCCATGGAAAGCCCTGCCGACCCCGTCGCCACGGCGGTCAGCAAGGCGGCGAGCAGCGACAAGGCGAGAAAGAGCTCCGGATTGCGTGTCCAGGTGATGAAGCGGTAGGCGGTACTCAGCACATAACGGCCGACCGTCACGATGAGCGCCACCGCGACCACGGCCTTCAGCGTCGCAAACAGCGCCAGCATGAAGATGTTCACGTCCTCGCCACTCGCCACATCGGCAAGGATCGTCACCATGACGAGAAGCGGCACCACGGCGAGGTCCTGCATCAGCAGGATCGAAAAGGAGATCTGGCCCGACCGGGAGGCGAACTCGCCTCGCTCGATCAGCAATTGCGTGACGATGGCCGTGGAAGAGAGCGCCAGCGCAAAACCGATCACCGTGGCGCCCGCCCCCGGCACGCCGAACAGCATGAAGACCCCGGTCAGCACGATCCCGCTCAGCATCACCTGCGCACCGCCCAGCCCCAGCACAAGGGTGCGCATGGCGCGCAGGCGCGTCCAGGAAAGCTCCAGGCCGATGGTGAAAAGCAGAAAGACCACGCCCAGCTCGCCCAGCGCGGCAATGCCGTCCGAACTCTGGATGATCGCCAGCCCATGCGGTCCGATCAGGGCGCCGATAACGAGATAACCGAGAACCGTGCTCGCCCGGACGTAATGAAACAGCGGCATCACCATCACGGCCGCGATCAGGAAGATGATGACCTCCCTGATATACGGCACATGGATGTTGCCCGCCGCCTCGGCGATCGCTGCGCTACTCAACTCATCCAAGGCGCGCTTCCCCTTTCCGCAATCATCCCGGAACTATCGCAACCTTGCGCGCAATGCGCCACCGGCCAGAGGCATTTGAAAGCCTCCCCGGCCCGGTTTTTTGCAGGAATCCGGCGCAATCCGGCTCCCGGCGCTGTTGCCCGGGGGACGGCGGCACCATATATGAAACGGTATGGGGGAAAGCAGGAGGGTTCTGAAATCGCCACAAGCCAGGTAAAGACGCGTCCCGGCGAAATGCCGTCCACGCCCGCACCGAAAGGATGTCGAGCGGCATGACCTATTTTCTGCTCCTGCTCGGCTTCGTGATCCTTCTGGCTTCGGGCGATATTCTGGTCCGGGGCGCAACGGCGCTGGCGGCCCGCTACGGCCTCTCCCCCCTGCTGATCGCGCTCACCGTCGTCGCACTCGGCACCTCGCTTCCCGAATTGCTGGTGTCGGTCAAAGCCGCGCTGGAAGGCGCGGAAGGCATGGCGCTGGGCAATGTCGTCGGGTCCAACATCGCCAATATCTGGCTGGTGCTCGGCATCCCCGCCCTGATCTATCCGATTTCATGCCAGGGCCGCTCCATCCCGATGAACGCCCTCATCATGATGGGCGTGAGCTTCCTGCTGGTGCTTCTGTGCCTGTTCGGCAGCCTGGGCAAATGGGACGGCGTGATCCTGATCGGCCTTCTGGCCGCCTATCTGCTCTTTTCCGGCTGGGATGCGCGCAGCCATCGCCGCAATGGCGGCGCGGTACTGGTCGACCGCGTCCATCGCATGGTGACCGGCGTGCAGGAGGTCGAGACCGAGCTGGAAGAAACGCTCGAAGCGGTCACCCATACCGAACTCAGCACCGCCAAGACCTCGCGCCGCCTTATCTGGGGCATGATCGCCATCGGCGTGATCGGCCTGCCCATCGGGGCAAACCTCATCGTCAGCAGCGGCACCGAAATCGCCTCCTATTTCGGCGTATCGGATGCCGTGATCGGTCTGTCGCTGGTGGCGATCGGCACCTCGCTGCCCGAACTCGCCACGGCCATGGTCGCCGCGATCCGCAGGAACGACGACATGGTGGTCGGCAATGTGGTCGGCTCCAACATCATGAACATTCTCGCCATTCTGGGCGTGACGGCCCTGATCTCGCCGCTGCCGGTCGAACGCGAATTTCTCTACTACTATCTCTGGATCATGATCCTGGCAGGCGCCAGCATCTTCCCCATGGTAATGACGCGCGGCCGGGTGACCCGATTGTCGGGCGTCTTGTTCATCCTGCTCTATGCGGGTTATCTGGGGCTGACGATCGAGGTGGGAAGCGTACCGGCGCTCCCCCTTATGGACATGCCGGCGACAGGGACGACGATCTTACAGTGACGGGACAGGACGGGAAAAAGGGAACGGCGCTGGTGACGGGCGGCGCACGGCGCCTCGGACGCGCCATGGCGCTATCGCTTGCCGAACGGGGCTATGACGTGGCGGTGCATTGCCACCATTCGACCGACGAAGCGGCGTCCGTGGTGCACGATATCGAGGCGGCGGGCGGCCGGGCGGCCGCGCTCGCCGGCGACCTCGCCTCGCCCCGCGACGTGGACGGGCTGGTGCCCCGCGCGGCGGAGGCGCTGGGACCGCTCACGCTCCTGGTCAACAATGCCTCGCTTTTCGAGCATGACACCGCCTCGGGCATGACGGCGGAAAGCTGGACCTCGCATCTCGACACCAATCTGCGCGCCCCCGCCTTTCTGGCGCAAAGCTTCGCCATGCAGCTTCCCGACGGCGTGGAAGGCAATATCGTCAATCTCATCGACCAGCGCGTCCGGCGCCCGACCCCGCATTTCTTCTCCTATACCGTCAGCAAGATGGCACTGTGGGACATGACACAGGTCATGGCGATGTCGCTGGCCCCGCGCATTCGTGTGAACGGCATCGGGCCGGGACCGGCCATGCGCAATGCGCGTCAGTCTCCCGAGGACTTCGCCAAACAGGTCAAGGGTACGATCCTCGGCCGGGGCACCTCGCCGGAGGAAATCTGCGCCGCGCTGCATTTCATCCTCGCCTCGCCCGCCATGACCGGCCAGATGATTGCCCTTGATGGCGGACAGCACCTTGCCTGGGAGACCCCGGACGTCGTAGGCATAAAAGAATAATCGCGAAATGAGCTGATTGAGGCCCGTTGGGGAGGCGGACCGCCCTTTAAGCATTTTCGGCGAAGGTGAGTAGACTTTCGCGGCTCGAGAATGCGTCGACCCCAAGAGCCTGGAATGAACCGAATGAACAAGCCCGACAATGTAACGCCGCTGAAGATTGCCGATGCCGAACGCGGGTTGCGGCATGTCTTCGTGCGCGACCTGCTGCTGGATGCCCATATCGGCGTCTACAAGCATGAACTGGGCAGCGCCCAGCCCATCCGCGTGAATGTGGATTTGTCGGTGAGCGAAGCCCCGCATGGCGATGCGCTGGACAATGTCGTCTGCTACGCCACCGTGGTGGATCGCATCAAGGCCATTGTCGACGAAGGCCATCTCAACCTTGTGGAGACGCTTGCCGAACGGATCGCCGCCGTCTGCCTGGAAGACGAGCGCGTCCAGACGGCACGTGTGCGTGTCGAAAAACTTGCCGTAATTCCGGAGGCCGCCGGCGTCGGCGTGGAGATCGAACGGCACCGTCCTCGCCCCTGATTTCCACCGCATGCGCGCTCGCCATAACCACGCTCTCCGGCAACGCTCAAAAGGCCTCCGAAAAGCGCTAATGGATTCAACGGCTTGGTACGACGTGACAACGCACACGGATAAATTTTGCACAGCAGCAGACGGGCGGCGTTAACCATATCCGCGGCTGACATAAATCGCCCGCGCCTGTCATCCTCCCTTGAAAAAAACAAAAAGTTTTATCTATTTCAAGGGCTTACGATTCGCGGTGTGTGACAGCTTCTGTCACAAAACCTAAAGATTACAGGATGTTGACCTAATCCTTGCAGGAATAACCCACAAACTTATCCACAGCTCTTGTTGACGAGATAAGGACCCAAAATGGGTCTCCCGCTAGACTGCGCGCAGCATGACCGACGAAACCGAAAACAGCGGCCCCGACAGCCCTTCCGGCAGTGAAAAACCCCGGACGACCGGCGTCGAGGTCATCGCGGATCAGGTGAAACGCCTGCCCGACAGCCCGGGTGTCTATCGCATGTATGACACCAAGGGAGACGTGCTGTATGTCGGCAAGGCGCGCTCGCTCAAGAAGCGCGTCTCGAGCTACGCGAAAATGGGCGGGCATACCAACCGCATCGCCCGCATGATCCTCGCCACCGCCTCCATGGAATTCATCACCGTGGAGACGGAGACCGAGGCGCTGCTCCTCGAAGCCAATCTCATCAAACGGCTGAAGCCCCGCTACAACGTGCTGCTGCGGGACGACAAATCCTTCCCCGACATCCTGCTGACGGGCGATCACGACTTCCCGCAAGTGGTGAAGCATCGCGGCGCGCGCTCCCGAAAGGGCGACTATTTCGGCCCCTTTGCGAGCGCCGGCTCGGTGAATGCCACGCTCAACGCGCTTCAAAAGGCGTTCCTGCTGCGCTCCTGCTCCGACAGCGTATTCGAGAGCCGCACACGGCCCTGCCTGCTCTTCCAGATCAAGCGATGCTCCGCACCCTGCACCGGCGAAATCTCCAAGGAGGATTACGCCGAGCTTGTGCGGGAGGCGCATGACTTTCTGCGCGGCCGCAGCCGCAAGACGCAAGGCGAGCTGGCCCGGCTGATGGAAGAAGCCGCCGCGGAGAGGGATTACGAAACGGCCGCCGTCTATCGCGACCGTATCCGTGCCCTGACCCAGATCCAGCAGCATCAGGGTATCAACCCGCAAACCGTGGGCGAGGCGGATGTCTTCGCGGCCTATCAGGAAGGCGGCCAGACCTGCGTCCAGGTCTTCTTTTTCCGCGCCGGGCAGAACTGGGGCAACCGCGCCTATTTTCCGCGCCACGACAAGGAAATGGGCCCCGAGGACGTGCTCGACGCCTTCCTCGCTCAGTTTTACGAAAACCGCCCGCCCCCGCGCATGGTCCTGCTGAGCCATGACATACCCGGCCGCGAGCTGCTGGCGCAGGCGCTGACCCTTCGCGCGGACCGGAAGGTCGCCGTCGGCGTCCCCCGACGCGGCGAGAAGCGCGAGCTTGTCGAACACGCCATGACCAATGCCCGCTCGGCACTGGGACGGCGTCTTGCCGAAAGCTCCACCCAGCGCACGCTGCTGGAAGGCGTGGCGGAAATCTTCGGCATGGAAAGCGCGCCGGAGCGCATCGAGGTCTATGATAACAGCCATATTCAGGGCTCGAACGCCGTGGGCGGCATGATCGTCGCCGGCCCCGAAGGCTTCATGAAAAACCAGTACCGCAAGTTCAACATCAAAAACGCAGGCCAGGAGGCCGGCGAGTTCGGCGGCGACGATTACGCCATGATGCGCGAAGTGCTGACGCGGCGCTTCACCCGGCTGCTCAAGGAGGAAGGCGAAAAGGAAGAAGGCGAGGACCGCAGCGGCGCCTGGCCCGACCTCATCCTGATCGACGGCGGCGCAGGCCAGCTCAAAATCGCCCTGGAAGTGCTGGACGAGCTGGGCATCGACAGCGTGACCGCCGTCGGCGTCGCCAAGGGGCCGGAACGCGATGCGGGCCGGGAACGCTTCTTTATGCGCGGCAAGCCCGACTTCATGATGGAGCCCCGCAACCCGGTTCTCTACTACCTGCAACGCCTGCGCGACGAGGCGCACCGCTTCGCCATCGGCAGCCACCGTGCGCGGCGCTCCAAGGCCATCGGCAACAATCCGCTGGACGAGATCCCGGGCGTCGGCCCGGGCCGCAAACGCGCGCTCCTGCGCCATTTCGGTTCGGCACGGGCCGTTTCCCGCGCCGGAATCTCCGATCTGGAGGCGGTGGACGGCATTTCCGAAACGCTGGCGCGCACCATTTACGACCATTTCAACGGAAGCGCCGGACACGAAAGCGGCGACGCGGCCGGAAAATAGCGAACCGGCCTCAACAAATGCGCTCCGGGTGATAGAGTGCGCGGCGAAGACACCGCATTTTGCCGCGCTCAAGAAAAGCCCATACGACCATGGCGACCAATCTTCCGAACCTGCTGACCTATTTCCGCATCCTCCTGGTGCCCCTCGTGGTCATCGCCCTTTATCTGGAAGAGGATGCGGGCAACTGGACGGCGCTGGCGCTCTTTGCGATCGCGGGCATTACAGACTGGCTGGACGGCTATCTCGCCCGCGCCTGGAACCAGACCTCCAATCTGGGCCGGATGCTCGATCCCATCGCCGACAAGCTGCTGGTCGCCGTGGTGCTGCTGGCGCTCACCTGGCAGGGCACGATTGCCGGTTATTCGCTCTGGGCGGCGATCATCATTCTCTGCCGGGAAATTCTGGTCTCGGGGCTGCGCGAATATCTGGCGGGCCTGCGCGTGAGCGTACCGGTGACGCAGCTTGCGAAATGGAAGACCGCGATCCAGATGATCGCACTGGCCTTCCTGCTGCTGGGTCCGGCGGGCGACAGTATCATGCCGGGCATTTCCGAACTGGGCCTCACCCTGCTTTGGGCCGCGGCCATCCTGACCCTTTATACGGGCTATGATTATTTCCGCGCCGGGCTGAGGCATATCGACGATACCCGCCCGCCGGAACGCCCCGCCGGCGCACCGGCGGCCCCCGGCGGGAGCGCGGCCGATGGAGACGCCGCGCCATGAAGCTTCTCTACTTCGCCTGGGTAAAACAGAAGACCGGCACGGCGGAGGAAGATGTGACGCTGCCGCCGGAAGTGAGCGATGTCACCGGCCTGATCGACTGGCTACGCCAGCGCGACGAAGGCTATGAAGCGGCATTCGAGGATCTGAAAGTCATACGCTGCGCCGTCGATCAGGAACACGCCGATCTCGACGCCTCGATCGCAGGCGCGCAGGAAGTCGCCTTCTTCCCGCCGGTGACGGGCGGGTAGTCCCATGATCCGCGTCCAGACAGAGGATTTCGACATCGGCGCCGAAGTGACCGCCCTCTCGAAAGACCGCCACGACATCGGCGCCGTCGTGACCTTTTCCGGCACGGTACGCGACAAGACCGGCGATCTCGTGGCGCTGGAACTGGAACATTATCCCGGCATGACCGAGAAGGAACTCGCGCGCATCGAGGCGGAAGCGCAGGAGCGCTGGCCGCTGGAGGCAAGCCTCATCGTGCATCGCGTGGGACGCCTCCTGCCCGGCGAAAACATCGTGCTGGTCGTCACCGCTTCCGCCCATCGGCAGGCGGCCTTCGAGGCGGCGGAATTCCTGATGGACTATCTCAAGACCCGTGCACCCTTCTGGAAGCGCGAGGAAACGGCTTCGGGCGGCGACTGGGTGGATGCGCGCGACAGCGACGACACGGCGGCGGCGCGCTGGACAAAAAAATAGGGCCGCCCCGAAGGCGGCCCTGTCTTCAGTCCGTTCCGGCCATGTCAGCCGTTGGCGACCTTGGCCTTTTCCTGATGCGCATACACCAGGGCCATATAATCCTTGTACAGATTGGCGGAGATTTCGCCCGGCGTGAATTTATACGGGCCGATCTCGCCCACCGGCGTCACTTCCGCCGCAGTGCCGGTAATGAAGCACTCGGAGAAATCCTTCATCTCTTCCGGCAAGATATGGCGCTCGATCACCTCGATGCCGCGCGCCTTCGCCAGATCGATCACCGTGCGGCGCGTGATCCCGTCGAGGAAGCAGTCGGGGATCGGCGTGTGAATGACGCCATCCTTGATGAAGAAGACATTGGCGCCCGTCGCCTCGGCCACATAGCCGCGATAATCATACATCAGCGCGTCGGCATAGCCCTTGTCCTCGGCAGCATGCTTGGAGATGGTGCAGATCATGTAGAGGCCGGCCGCCTTCGCATCGGACGGCGCCGTCTCCGGCGAGGGCCGCCTGTACTCGGCAATGTCGAGGCGAATGCCCTTCTGGCGCTGCTCCGGATCGAAATAGGACGGCCATTCCCAGGCCGCGACCGCCAGGTTAATGCGGTTCTTCTGCGCGGAGACGCCCATCATCTCGCTGCCGCGCCAGGCCACCGGACGAATATAGGCATCTTCCAGTTTCTGCGCGGCAAGCTCGGCCCGGCAGGCCTCGTCGATCTCGTCCACCGTATAGGGAATTTCAAAGCCGAGAATGCGCGCGGAATCGACCAGACGCTGCGAATGTTCATGCAGCTTGAAAATCTCGCCGCCATAGGCCCGGCAGCCCTCGAATACGCTGCTGGCATAGTGCATCCCATGCGTCAGTACATGCACCTTGGCGTCCGACCACGGCATCAATTCGCCGTTGAACCAGATGTAGCCGTCGCGTTTGTCGAAGGGAATATCTGCCATGATTCCGCTCCCTGGCGTTATGTTGTGAGGCTCGCTTGGCTCGATTTCGCCATAGACATCAGGCCGCCTCTTGCCTCTTTCGGTCTATCCGGTGAGCCTCTTCAGGGCCCGGCCGCATATCCCTCTTGGGTGTTATGGGGCTGTCTATATTATCGTCTGGAAGAATCGAGGATGCCACCCGCCCTTCGGGGGCATGCATTTACTCAACCCAGCGAGCGATCAGAGGCTAGCGCTGCGGAAAAAATATGTCAATATGGCTGACATAAAATCATGCCGATTGCGACACCGGTGAAAAAGCACGTGACCAAGGAGACGCCCGCCCCCGAAAGGGCCCGAGAGACCGCCCCCGCTGAAAAAGGCGCGGACGCGGCCGGCGAGGCCGATGATGCGACACGCCTTGTGGAGGCGATCGAGCTGCTGTTTTTCGCCTATCGGGACTTCATCTCCGATCCCGACGCCCTGCTGGCGGAATATGATTTCGGCCGGGCGCACCACCGCGTGATCCATTTCGTCGGGCGAAACCCCGGCATAACGGTAGCCGAACTCCTCGATATTCTCCGTATTACCAAGCAAAGCCTCGCGCGGGTGCTGAAGCAGCTCATCGAGCGCGGCTTCGTGGCGCAGGAAACGGGACGCAAGGACCGCCGCCAGCGCCTGCTCTACCTCACCGAGGCGGGGCGCGACCTGAACGACAGGCTGGCCGCCCCGCAGCGAGAGCGCGTCGCCCGCGCGCTTCTGGAAGCCGGTGCGGAAGCCGGCGGCGATGCCGAGGACGCCTGGCGCAAGGTGATGCTGGCGCTGCTGAACAAGGAAAACCGTTCGGAGGTGGAAGACCGCCTCGCCGACGGCCGGGACCGCCCGAAAGGACGCAAGCCATGAGCGCCGCCGGGGAGCCCGAAACCGCCGCCGGGCCCCTGCCGGGCGACGACGCGCCGCATGTGCTCATCGTCGATGACGACCGGCGCATTCGTGAATTGCTGAAACGCTTCCTGAGCGAAAACGGCTATCGCGTCACGGTGGCCGAACACGCCAGCGAAGCGCGAGCAAGGCTGGAAGGGCTTGCCTTCGACCTGATCGTTCTCGACGTGATGATGCCGGGCGAAAACGGGTTCGACTTCGCAACCTCCGTCCGGCGAACCTCCAATGTGCCGATCCTGATGCTGACCGCGCGCGGCGATGCGAGCGACCGGATCGACGGGCTGGAGCGCGGCGTGGACGACTATCTCGCCAAACCCTTCGAACCGCGCGAATTGCTGCTGCGCGTCGGAACCATTCTGCGCCGGACCCGATCCGCGGGCGGCAAGGCGGCCTCCGGCGCGATGACCTTCGGCGGCTGCGAATTCAATCCCCAGCGCGGTGAACTCCGCCGCGACGGACAGCTCGTCCGGCTGACGACGCGCGAAGTGCAGCTCCTGCGCATTTTCGCCGCCCATCCCGGCCAGACAATTTCCCGCCTCGATCTTTGCGAGAACGAAGCAGCCGAGCGATCGATCGACGTCCAGATCAACCGGCTCCGCCGCAAGGTCGAGGACGATCCCCGCAATCCGCTTTACCTGCAGACCGTGCGTGGCGAAGGCTACGTGCTGATGCCGGATTGATGCGCGCACAGAAGAAGCGGAGCGAATAGAGTGTCGATGACCCGTTTCATCAAGAACATGCTGCCACGAGGCCTTTACGGCCGGTCGCTCATCATCATCGTCGCGCCGATGGTGCTTTTGCAGATCGTCGTGACCTACATGTTTCTGGAACGGCACTGGCAACTCGTCACCGAACGGCTCTCGGCCAGCGCCGTTTCCGAGATCGCCCTGCTGCTGGACGAGTATGAGCGCAACCCGACAAAGGAACGCGCCGAAACGCTGTCGAAGGAAGCGCGCGAGACGCTGACGCTGTCGGTCGCCTTCCTGCCGGGCGAGAAACTGCCCGACAGGCCTGCATCCTCGGGCGGCCTGCTGGAAAATTCGCTGAGCGCCAATCTGCGCGAAAAGGTAAAGCGTCCCTTCTGGATCGATACCAGCAGATACACCGACTATATCGACATCCGCGTCGCCTATAATGGCGGCGTCATGCGGACGCTGTCGCCGGCGAGCCATGTCTACGCGACCAACTCGCATATCTTCCTCGTCTGGATGGTCGGCACATCCTTTGTGCTGGTGGTGGTCGCGATCCTGTTTCTGAGAAACCAGATCCGCCCCATCGAACGCCTCGCCGAAGCCGCGGAAAGTTTCGGCATGGGGCGCGACGTGCCGAGCTTCCGCCCGCGCGGCGCCTCCGAAGTCCGCCGCGCCGCGGAAGCCTTTCTCGACATGCGCAATCGTATCGAACGCCAGATCGCCCAGCGCACCGCCATGCTGGCGGGCGTGAGCCACGACCTGAGAACGCCGCTCACCCGCATGCGCCTCGAACTCGCCATGATGGGCGACGATCCGCAGATCCAGGAAATGCGCAGGGACATCGACGAGATGCAGCGCATGCTGGACGACTATCTGGAATTTGCGCGCGGCCATCGCGGCGAGGCGACGGAGGAAACCGACCTCGGCGAATTGCTGCGCGAGACCTGCAATGACTGGCAACGCAAGGGCTGCAACGTCACTGTCACCGTGCAGGGCGATCTGCGCGTACCGCTGCGCCGAAGCGCCTTCAAACGCTGCCTTGCCAATCTCGTCGGCAATGCCTGCAAATATGGCGACACGGTCTGGATTACCGGCTTCCGCGACATGAGCGATCCGGGCGCCGATATCGAAATCGTGGTGGACGATGACGGCCCGGGCATTCCCGAAGACCAGCTGGAAGAAGTCTTCCGCCCCTTCTATCGACTGGACGACAGCCGAAATCTCGATGAAGGCGGCTCCGGCCTCGGCCTTGCCATCGCCCGCGACATCGCGCGCGGCCATGGCGGCGAAATCACCTTATCGCGAAGCCCTGCCGGCGGGTTGCGCGCCATTGTGGACGTCCCCGTATGATCGCCCTGCCCGCCATGGTCGCCCGCTGGAAAGCGGCTTGGGAAGCGCTCGACCCGCAAGCGGTCGCAGCTCTCTACGCGCCGGACGGCACGCATATGAGCGGCGTGGTGCGAGAAAGACTGGGCAAGGAAGACGCCACGCTGCACGGACCGGAAGAAGTGCTCGAATATGCGACTGCCTCGGCCAAGGCGCTAAAGAGTTTCCGCGCGGACATTTTCAACGTCATCGCGGACGGCAATGACGAGACCGGCCGCGCCGCCGTGGAATATTGGCGCGTCCTGAACGGCGACGAGACAAACCGTATGAGCGTCATGGAAGCGATGGAGTGGAGCGGCGGCAGGATCACTTCCTGCCGGGTGTTTCACTTCTGAATGGGATCAGGCGAGCCGCGCCCCGTCCGGTAATTTGCCGTCGACGCCCGCCAGCACGATCTTTCTCTCCTCATCGGGAAAGCCGAGCGTCAGCACTTCCGACATGAAGGGACCGATCTGACGCGGCGGGAAATTCACCACCGCCATCACCTGCCGTCCGACAAGCGTCTCCGGCGCGTAGCGATCGGTAATCTGCGCAGAACTCTTTTTCACGCCGATATCTGCACCGAAATCGATACGGAGCTTGATGGCGGGCTTGCGCGCCTCGGGAAAAGGCTCCGCCTCGACCACCGTGCCGATGCGGATATCGACTTTCATAAAATCGTCGAAGGAAATCTCCGGCGCTTTATCCTCGCTCATGCCGCGTCCTTCACGTCGTCATCGGTCTTGTCGGCCGGCGACGCGCGGCGCGGGCGCTTCGACATGAAGTCCTGCGCGCGGGCGAACCATTCCTCGCCCTGCCGCAGCCGCTTGTCGAGCGCGGCCATGGTGCGCGCCTGATCCTCGTCGTCATCGAACCAGACTTTCAGAATGCGCGCCCAGAAGAGCGCCATGCCTCGCACGCGGATAAGCCCGCGCCAGCCCGAACTGTCGATCCCCGCCGCCTCCAGCATCCACCCCATGGACTGGAGCGTGGAGGGCATGAGCGCAAGCGCCGCCACCGGATCGCGCTCCAGATCCCGGGTAATGCGCTTCAGCGCCGGCTTGTCCTTCGCCATGGCGTCGAAGCGCAGCATGATGACGTCGAAAAGCCTGTCGCGGACGGGCTCGTTCTCCAGCCCTTCCTCATCCGCCATCTTCAGCACCTGCGCATCGATACGCTGCGCATAGGCCGCGAGGATCTGCGTCTTGGAGGAATACAGAGCGGACAGCTCGCCCAGGCCGAGTTTCGCTTCCTTCGCGATGTCGGCGAGCGACAGATCCGCCCAGCCGCGCTTCCCGGCAAGCCGAAGCGCGGCATTCACGATCTTTTCTTCCGGGGTCAATTTACGCGCCATGACGCCTCTCCTGTTCGTTCAGGGAAGGAGGATAGTCGGGAAGCGGGCCGAAAACGAGCCGAGAGGATTACTTACCCAGCTCGCGGCCCCGATCGCGCGCGGCCAGAGCGGCTTTCTTCATCAGCTCGGTCAGCGCTTCGCCACCCATCAGCACGTCGAGCGCGGCAGCCGTCGTGCCGCCCGGCGAGGTGACGTTCTTGCGCAACGTGCCCGCATCGAGATCGGAGCGATGGAGCATTTCGCCCGCCCCGCTCACCGTAGCGCGCGCCAGCCGCATGGCGGTTTCCTCCGGCAGGCCCAGCGACACGCCAGCGTCGGCCATCGCCTCAACCAGATGAAACACATAGGCCGGACCGCTGCCTGAAATCGCGGTGACGGCGTCCATCAGCGCCTCGTCCTCGATCCAGACCGCCTCGCCGACTGCCGCCAGAAGCGCATCGGCCAGTTTTTTCTGATCCTGTGTCACACGCGCATTGGCGAAACCGCCGGTGATGCCGCGCCCCACGGAGGCGGGCGTGTTAGGCATGGCCCGCACGATCGCCGCGCCGCCGCCCAGCAATTCGTCGAGCCTGTCCGCCCCCATCCCCGCCGCGATGGAAACGAACAGCGTTTCTGGCGCAACGAGAGGCTGAAGCGTCGGCAGCACGTCCGGCATGGCCTGAGGCTTCACCGCCAGCACCACGGCGGCCGGTTTCAGCGCGGCAAGATCGTCGATGGATGCATCGAGACGCACGCCGCGCTCCTTTGCCAGCGTGGCAATTTCATCCGACAGGTGGGGATCGCGGATGGCCACAAGGCCGGGCGCGACGCCGCCATCGAGCCATCCGGCCAAAAGCGCGCCGCCCATCTTGCCGGCCCCCACAAGGACCAGCGGACGTTCAAGATCGATTGCCATGACGATTATCTCTGATCACTTGGGCCCGATTGCTCAGGCATTGCCTTCTGTTTCGAACATGGCCGCGGCAATCGCCTCGTCGGCGGTCTTGCCGGCCCACATCACGAACTGGATGGCGGGATAATAGCGCTCGCAGGCCTCCACCGCGAGGCGCAGCAGCGCTTCGCATTGTTCCGGCGTCGCCGACGCGCCACCGCAAAGCAGCAGCGAATTGCGGAACAGGATCACCCCATCCTCCGACCAGATGTCGAAATGGCCGGACCAGAGCTGCTCGTTGATGAGGGTCAGAAGGTGACGGATGGCGGGGCGCTTGTCGGCAGGCACGCGCACATCCAGCGCGCAGGCGATATGAAGCCCTGCGAGATCCGTCCGCCAGTTGAGGGAAATCTGGTAGTCGCGCCACTCGCCCGCAACGCAGATATTCAACTCGTCCTCGTGACTGCGTTCGAAAAACCAGTCGCGGATGGAGGCTACCTGTTCAAGAAGATCGAGCGGATTGGCGTCGAAATCATCGGCTTGAAGCACAGAGCCCGTCATATATGTCCCCGCATCAAACGCAGTCCCCTGCGGCCCGGCCACCCCATATATGGGGGGCGACCCGGCCCCGAAACACAAATTAACCGTGCCCGATGCTTTGAGTCGGCGCAAGCCCGCGCGGCCCCGAAAAGCCCGCAAGGCTGGGGACAAGTGCGATTAGCTGGGGATAGTCGCCGCTTATTCGGCCGTCTTGGCCGCGGGCTTCTTCTTCGGGGCGGCTTTCTTGGCGGCGGGCTTCTTCGCAGCCGGCTTGGCGGCCTTTTCCAGCGCCTCGATACGCTTCTTCAGCGCCTCGTTTTCCTCGCGCGCCAGCCGGGCCATGTCCTGCACCGCCTCGAACTCCTCGCGCTGCACGAGATCCATATCGGCAATGAGGCGCTCGGCCTGAGACCGGATCACCGTTTCCACTTCCGTGCGCACACCCTGCGCGGCACCGGCGGCATTGGTGAAAAACCGGCTCATTTCTTCGAGAATCTTGTTCTGGGTCTGCGTCATGGGTCTGGCTCCTTGGGACTGGCGCGCACTCTAGCTCGCAGGCGGCGTCCTGCGAACCCCGCTATTCGACGCGCCTTATCCATAGATAGGGAGCCGAGGTTGACTCGGCCACGCCCAAAGTCAAACTAGCGCCGCCCGCCCCCACCCAGCCGGACCGAAACCCATGCACAGCGCCGCCATCGTCTTCCCCGACATAGATCCCGTGCTGATCTCATGGGGCCCCATTGCCATTCGCTGGTATGCGCTGGCCTATATCGCAGGGCTCGTCATCGGCTGGCGCTACATCGTCTCCATGGTGGAGACGCCGGGCCTGTGGAAAGGCCCCGCGCCGCTCGACCGGGAAATGGTCGACGATTCGCTGCTCTGGGCCGCGCTCGGCGTCATTCTCGGCGGCCGTATCGGCTATGTGCTGTTCTACAATCCGGCCTTCTACTGGGAACACCCGCTCGACGCGCTGAAGGTCTGGCATGGCGGCATGTCCTTCCATGGCGGCACCATGGGCGTGATCGTGGCGATGTGGCTCTTCTCCCGCTCCCGGAAAATCCAGCCGCTCACCATGCTGGACCTGGTGACGGCCGCCGCCCCCATCGGCCTCTTCTTCGGCCGCATCGCCAATTTCATCAATGGCGAGCTCTGGGGCCGCGTGACGGACGTGTCTTGGGGCGTGATCTTCTGCAACCAGCGCATCGCGCTCACCCATGGCGGCTTCTGCCCGGCGGGCGACCTGCCCCGCCATCCAAGCCAGCTCTATGAAGCGGCGCTGGAAGGCATCCTGCTCTTTATCGTGCTGCGCATTTTCACGCACAGGACGACCGCCCTGCGGAAACCGGGCACCGTCGCCGCCATGTTCCTGGTCGGATATGGCGCGGCGCGCACCTTCGTCGAATTCTTCCGCCAGCCCGACGAGCAGCTCGGCTTCCTCTACGGCCACTGGCTGACCATGGGCATGCTGCTTTCCGCCCCCATGGTGTTGCTGGGGCTGGGGCTCTTTGCCTATCTGGGCGGCTTCGGCCTCGAATGGCGCAAAAACGGCGACAAAAAGAGCGAAGCGACGGCCAAAGCGAAATCAAGCGACAAGAAATGACGGCACAAAGTAGCGGCGCGCCGACGCCGCTGGCATTGCATATCGCCCGGCTCATCGAGGAAACGGGACCGATCACCGTCTCGCAATTCATGGGCATCGCGCTCGGCCATCCCGATCATGGCTACTACATGACGCGCGACCCTCTGGGCGCGAAAGGCGACTTCATCACCGCGCCGGAAGTGAGCCAGATGTTCGGCGAACTGGTCGGGTTGTGGCTGGCCGACAACTGGATGCGCCAAAGGACGGATACGGGGTCGCCCTCTCCCTTCCACCTTATCGAGCTGGGACCGGGGCGCGGCACGCTGATGGCCGACGCCTTGCGCGCCATGAAAAGCGTGCCCGGCATGACCGACACCGCGCAGATCCATTTCGTGGAGACGAGCCCGGCGCTGCGCGCGGAGCAGGAAGCCCGCGTGCCGGATGCGACATGGCACGACCGCCTGGCCGATGTGCCCGCGGGCCCGACATTCCTCATCGCAAACGAGTTCTTCGACGCGCTGCCCGTCCGGCAATTCGTCAAGACCGCGCAAGGCTGGTGCGAACGGCATGTGGCGCTCGCAGAGGGCGCAAGCACCGACGCGCCCCGCTTCGCCTTTGCGCTCTCCCCCGTTCCGCTGAAGGACGAAAGCACAATCCCGCAAGGCGCGCGCGGCGCAGCGGAAGGAAGCATCGCCGAGCTCTCCCCCGCCTCCACCGCCATCGCCCAGGAGATCGCCACACGCATCACCGGCCATGGCGGGGCCGCGCTCATCATCGACTACGGTCATGCCAGAAGCGCGGCAGGCGATACGCTCCAGGCGATACGGGGCCACGGTTTTACCGACCCGCTAGAAAATCCCGGCGAGGCCGACATTACGGCGCATGTCGATTTCGAAATGATCGCGACAGCTGCACAGGCCGGCGGCTGCGCGACATTCGGCCCCGTCGAACAGGGGCGCTTTCTCGCCGAAATCGGCATTCAGGCGCGCGCCGAAGCGCTGGCCCGCAAGGCATCGCCCTCCCAGGCCCGCGACATCGAAACCGCGCTCGACCGCTTGACCGCGCCGAAGCAGATGGGCAGCTTGTTCAAGGTGCTGGGGCTGCTCCCTGCCGGCGCGGAACCGCCGGCCGGATTTACCGGTTCGTAAGCCGACCCGCGAGCCTTCGTGGCGATTGGAGTAAAGCCCATGTCCACTCGTTTGACATCCGCCGAAACGGCGCTTGCAACCCGCCCCGTGACCGCCAAGGCCATGGAGGTTCTGTCGCATCTCCGGCACGGTTTCTTCACCCGTGAAGGCGGCGTGTCGAAGGGCATCTATGCCTCGCTCAATTGCGGCCTCGGCTCCAGCGACAAGAAGGAAGCGGTTCAGGCAAACCGGAAACGTGTGGCCACGTCGCTTCACGGGGACAGCGAGAAGCTCATCTCCCTGCATCAGGTCCACTCGGCCAGATGCGTCTATGTGGACGAAGCCTGGGCGCCCGGCGAGGGACCGGAAGCCGACGCCATGGTGACGGACCGCGCCGGGATCGCGCTCGGTATCCTGACCGCCGATTGCGCGCCGGTGCTTTTCGCCGACAAGCAGGCCCGGATCGTCGGCGCCGCCCATGCCGGCTGGAAGGGCGCCTTTTCCGGCATACTGGAAGCGACGATCGCCGAGATGGAAAAACGCGGCGCGCAGCGCAACCGGATCGCCGCCGCGGTCGGCCCCTGCATTTCCTTCGACGCCTATGAGGTCGGGCCGGAGTTCCACGACAATTTCATGGACGCCGATCCCGGCAATGCCGAATGGTTCCAGCTCTCCGCGCGGGACGGGCATTTCATGTTCGATCTGCCCGGATATGTGGAAGCGCGCCTGCACAAGGCCGATCTGGCGAGCGTGGCGGTGACGGGCCATTGCACCTATCAGGAAGAAAAACGCTTTTTCTCCTATCGCCGGGCGGTCCACCGGAAGGAGAAAGATTACGGCCGCCAGATATCGGCGATCATGCTGCGCCCCGCCGACTAGGAGGCAAACGGTCGAATTCCCCCGAATCGCGGTAAGATTCGAACCGAATCGACGAAATGTGCCGCCCCCTCGAAGACAGGGCGAGGCCCGGCACATTCAGGGGGACGACCGGCGTGGCCGTATCGGCAGCAAGCAAAGGCAGGATCGGCAAGGGCCGCCGCAAGCGGCACCGGCACAATTCGCCCGCCACCCGCCGGGCCAGCATGGCAAGCGCACTGGCGCTGATGGTCTTTGCCGCCTGTATCGACAATGCCGCCCCGGCAGGGGCCGCCTCCCCCACACCGCCGGACGCGGCCACCGCGCAAACGAAATCCTCCGACCCGGTTGAAATCCGCGCCGTGCGCGACACGCCGGAAGCCGCCGCACAGATATTCAGCACCCTCCTCACCCGCCAGGCCCGGCAGGACAAGCTGCCTCTGGAAGCCGATGACGCGGCAGCAGGCGGGGACTACACGCTGCGCGGCGCCCTGGGCGCCGGACAGGGGCTGGAAGGCGTTTACCTGATTGCCGTCATCGACCTTCACGGGAAAGGCGATGTCCGGCTCCACCGCGTGGTGACGGAAGCCCGCGCCACCGGACCGGCGGCGGTAAAACCCGCCTCGCAGGGCGGAGACGGCGCCGGATCCGCCCAATCCAATGTCTGGCAGCGGGTCCGGCAGGAAGATATGGAACGGCTGGCGAGCGAAAGCATGGCCCGGCTGTCGCATTGGTATGAGGCGAACCGGGAAGCCCCGGCGACCGCCGCCGCCAGCATGGTGGCCATGAAAGCCCCGGCCGGAAATGACGCCGACGACGCTCTCGTGACCGGCAGCATAAGGCCCGACCTGCCGGACACGACACCCGACGGCAAGGGCGGACCGGGACAAAGGCTCGCCTCCGCCTCGCCCTTCCGCATCGACGTCGCCCCCGCCCCCGGCGATGGCGACCGCGCGCTGACCGCAGCCATGGAAAAGGCGCTGTCCGAAAAGCTGAAGGGCCGTCTGGCGGATATGACGGGCGGTCCCTACAAGGTAACGGGAGAAGTCGTGACGGCCTCGCGCAATGACGGGCAGACGGATGTCTCCATCCGCTGGGTGCTCACGGGCCCGCAGGGCACGAAACTGGGCGAAGTTCGCCAGAGCCGTGCCGTCAAGGCCGCCGCCATCGCAGGCCGGTGGGGGCCGCTTGCCGATCAGGCCGCCCGCGCTGCCGCCGAGGGAATTCTGAAGCTCATCGCGCCCACCCCGGACAAAATAGCTGCTCAGGGCTGACGAAAGCATGGAAAGCGGAGCCGGACATATGTTTACACCTCCCGGCCCCCTTGCTAAAACGCGCTCGCGCCGTCATCGGAACGTCACGTCTTCAAGCGTCATGTCCGGGCGGCGATTTTCTGTTGGGGCTCGCGTCGGGGGTACATTCCCTGACCGACGGTCAGGGGTAACGCCATGAAACTCGTCGCTGGTAACTCGAACCGGGCGCTCGCCGAGGCGATTGCCGCTTACCTCAACCTGCCGCTGACAAAATCGGTCGTTCGGCGCTTCGCGGATATGGAAGTATTCGTGGAGATTCAGGAAAACGTCCGCGGCGAGGATGTGTTCGTCATCCAGTCGACCTCCTACCCCGCCAACGACCATCTGATGGAACTGCTGATCATCATCGATGCGCTGAAACGTGCCTCGGCCAAACGCATCACGGCGGTTCTGCCCTATTTCGGCTATGCCCGTCAGGACCGCAAACCGCAGGCACGCACGCCGATCTCGGCGAAGCTGGTGGCCAATCTGGTGACCACGGCGGGGGCCGACCGCGTGCTGACGCTCGACCTCCATGCCGGGCAGATCCAGGGCTTTTTCGATATCCCGACCGACAACCTTTTTGCCGCGCCGGTGCTGACCAGCGACATCCAGAACCATTATGACGGCGAAAAGCTGATGGTGGTCTCGCCGGATGTCGGCGGCGTGGTGCGCGCCCGCGCCATCGCCAAGCGGATCGACGCGGACCTTGCCATCGTGGACAAACGCCGCGAACGCGCGGGCGAGTCGGAAGTCATGAACATCATCGGCGACGTGAAGGGCCGCTCCTGTATCCTGGTCGACGACATCGTGGACAGCGCCGGGACGCTCTGCAACGCCGCTCAGGCCCTGCTCGATCAGGGCGCGACGCAGGTTTCCGCCTATGTGACGCATGGCGTGCTGTCGGGCGGCGCGGTGGCCCGCGTCTCCGCCTCGGCGCTGAAGGAACTCGTCATCACCGACTCGATCCATGCAACCGAAGCGGTCCGCGTGTCCTCCAATATCCGCGTCGTCTCCATCGCCCCGCTGATCGGCGAAGCGATGCTGCGCACCGCCGAGGAACGCTCGGTTTCGAGCCTTTTCGACTGATCTTCCCGATTTCGGATAACTCCCGCTGCCGGTTGAGTTTTCCGCTCTCCGGCGCTATAAGGCGGGCCTGTCTGCACTTCCACACCCCTGGAGGAGATATGCAGACACCATCGAGGGCCGCCAAGGCCCCGTTTTTATTGGAGAAATTGAAATGGCCGAGACGCTCAAGCTCGAGGCCCGTTCGCGCGAGAAGACCAGCAAGGGGGCTGTTCGTTCTCTCCGCCGCGAAGGCCGGGTCCCCGCCGTGATTTACGGCGACAAGAAGTCCCCCATCCTGATCGACCTCAGCTACAAAGAGGTCTCGAAGCTCTATCACACGGGTACTTTCCTCTCGCACACGCTCGACATCGAGGTCGACGGCAAGAAGGAACATGTCATTCCGCGTGACGTGCAGCTGGAGCCGGTGCGCGACTTCATCATCCACATCGATTTCCTGCGTCTTGGCAAGAACGCCACCATCACCGTGGCGATCCCGGTTCACTTCGTGAACGAAGAAGCCTCGCCGGGCCTCAAGGCCGGCGGCGTGCTGAACGTCGTTCGCCATGAAGTGGACCTCGTCTGCCCGGCCTCCTCCATTCCCGAAGCCATCGAGATCGACCTCGCCGGCTACGAAATGGGCGATTCGATCCACATCTCGTCGGTGAAGCTGCCGACCAAGGTGGAACCGGCCATTGCCGACCGCGACTTCACCATCGCCACCATCGCGATGCCTGCCTCCGTGCAGTCTGCCGAATCCGAGGAAGGGGCCGAAGAGGCCGAAGCCGCGGAAGAAGCGCCTGCCGCGGAAGAAGGCGGCGAAGACTCTTCCGGCTCGGAAGAGTAAGGGCGGCCGGGGGCGCGGGGCGACATGCTGCTCCTTGTCGGCCTTGGCAATCCGGGCGCGAAATACGCCCGCAACAGACACAATGTCGGATTCATGGCGGCGGATGCGATCATCCGCCGCCATTCCTTTTCGCCCGAGCGCGCGCGCTTCCAGGCCATGGTCTCGGAGGGCACGCTTTCCGGCGAGAAGGTGCTGGTGATGAAACCGAACACCTATATGAACGAAAGCGGCCGCGCGGTCGGCGAGGCGATGCGCTTCTTCAAGCTCTCGCCTGCCGATGTGGTGGTGATGTATGACGAGCTGGACCTCGACCCCGGAAAGATCCGTATAAAGACGGGTGGCGGCGCGGCGGGGCATAACGGCATCCGCTCCATCGCCTCGCATATCGGCCCCGAATTCCGCCGGGTCCGTATCGGCATCGGCCATCCCGGGCACAAGGACGCGGTCATGCCTTACGTGCTGGGCGATTTTTCAAAGGCGCAGCATGCCGACTGGCTTGACGCCATGCTGGATGCCATCGCGGACGCAGCGCCGATGCTGGCGGAAGGCAAGGATGCGACCTTCGCCAACAAGGTGCATCTGGCGATCCATCCGGAGCCGCCGAAAAAGGCCAAACCGGCAAGCGACAAGAAACCGAACGAGTAAACGAAAGAGACCTCATCATGGGCTTCAAATGCGGCATTGTCGGCCTTCCCAATGTGGGCAAGTCCACGCTCTTCAATGCGCTGACACAGACCGCGTCCGCCCAGGCCGCGAACTATCCCTTCTGCACCATCGAGCCCAATGTCGGCGAAGTGGCGGTGCCCGATCCGCGCCTCCCCAAACTCGCCGAAACGGCGGGCTCCAAGGAGATCATCCCCACCCGCCTCACCTTCGTGGACATTGCAGGCCTGGTGAAGGGCGCCTCCAAGGGCGAAGGTCTCGGCAACCAGTTCCTCGCCAATATCCGCGAAGTGGACGCGATCGCCTATGTGCTGCGCTGCTTTGAAGACGGCGACGTAACCCATGTCGAAGGCCGGGTGGACCCGCTGGAAGACGCTGACATCGTCGAAACGGAACTGATGCTGGCCGACCTTGAAAGCCTGGAAAAGCGCACCGTCACGCTCGAGAAGAAGGCGAAGACCGGCGACAAGGAAGCAAAGCAGCTTCTCGCCCTCGTTGAGACCGCGCTGACCTATCTGCGCGAGGGCCGCCCTGCCCGCACCGCGACGGCGGAGGGCAAGATTTCCGAGGAAGACCGCAAGGCATGGGAGATGCTGCAGCTTCTGACGGCAAAGCCCGTGCTCTATGTCTGCAATGTGGACGAAGAGGCCGCCGGCACCGGCAACAAGCACTCCGAACGCGTGATGGAACGCGCAAGCGCGGAAGGCGCGGAAGCCGTCGTCATCTCCGCCCGCATCGAGGAAGAGATTGCGCAGCTCCCCAATGAGGAGCGCGCGGAATATCTCGAAACGCTGGGGCTGGAGGAAGCCGGCCTCGACCGCCTCATCCGCGCAGGCTACACGCTGCTCGACCTCATCACCTATTTCACCTGCGGCCCGAAGGAAACCCGCGCCTGGACCATCACGCGCGGCACGCTCGCGCCGGCGGCGGCGGGCGTCATCCATACCGATTTCGAGAAGGGCTTCATCCGGGCGGAAACCATCGCCTATGACGACTTCGTTTCGCTGGGCGGCGAAACCGGCGCGAAGGATGCAGGCAAGATGCGGCTCGAAGGCAAGGAATATCTGGTGCATGACGGCGACGTGATGCATTTCCGCTTCGCAAACTAAGAGGGTGGCATGAGCGAGCCGGAACTCTACTGGGAAGATTTCGTACCGGGCGAAACCCGCGAATTCGGCGAGAAGCACGTCACGCGCGAAGAGATCGTCGACTTCGCCAAGGACTACGATCCCCAACCCTTCCATCTCGACGAAAAGGCCGGCGCGGCCTCCATTCTCGGCGGGCTCTGCGCCAGCGGCTGGCATAGCTGCGCCATGCTGATGCGCATGATGTGCGACGGCTACATCCTGCAAAGCGCCTCGCTGGGCGCGCCCGGCGTGGATGAGGTGCGCTGGCAGAAGCCCGTCTATGTCGATGACGTTCTCCGGGTGCGCAATACCTGTATCGACCGCCGCGCCTCGAAAAGCCGCCCGGAAATGGGCCTGACCAAATTCCGCACCGAACTCGTCAACCAGAAGGACGAGGTCTGCCTGCTGATGACGGGCTGGGCCATGTATGCGCGCCGCGACCCGTCCGCGCCGGTTGAAACGGGGGGAGCGGCCTGATGCCCTGGTTCGAAGACATCGCGATCGGCGAAAAGACGGAACTCGGCAGCTACACATTCGAGGCCGACGACATCGTCTCCTTTGCGGCGAAGTTCGACCCGCAGCCCTTTCACACCGACGAAAGAGCTGCGAAGGCCAGCGCCTATGGCGAGCTCATCGCCAGCGGCTGGCATACCTGCTCGGTCTGGATGAAGCTGATGGTGAAGACCCGCATCGCGGAGAAGGCCCGCAAAGGCGAGGACGACGGCAGCCCGCCCGGCGGTCCTTCCCCCGGCTTTCTCGAGCTCAAATGGCCGACACCGGTGCGCGCGGGTGATACGATCGCTTATTCGACCGAGGTGATCGAGAAGGTCGACCTCAAAAGCAGGCCCAATCTCGGCATCGTTCGCAGCCTCAACAAAGGCGTGAACCAGAACGGCGAACTGGTGATGAGCTTCATCGGCCAGGGTCTCATACAAAAGCGGGACCATCCATAAACCGAACCAGGGAGGAGAGGACATGGCTCACAAGGGTGAAATGATCACGCTGAAAAGCGGCGACGGTGCGGACATCCTTTGCTACAGCGTGACAGCGGAAGGCACCCGCCCCAACGGCAGCAAGGCCGGTCTCGTCCTCATCATGGAAATCTTCGGCGTCACCGATCACATCAAGGATCTGTGCGACGAATATGCCGCGCGCGGCTTCGACGTGATCTCGCCGCAGCTCTACGACCGGCAGGAGAAGGACTTCAAGGCGACCTACAGCCAGGAAGACATCCAGACCTCGCTCGACCTGCGCGCGAAGAACCCCTACGAGAACACCGTGCTCGACACGCAGATGTGCATCGACAAGCTGCGCGAGCAGGGAAACAAGAAGGTCTTCATCACCGGCTATTGCTATGGCGGCTCTGTGAGCTGGCTCGCGGCCTGCCGCGCCAAGGGCCTCGACGCGGCCTCCTGCTATTATGGCGGCGCGATCAAGGACTTCATCGACGAAATGCCGAAATGCCCCACCATCTGCCATTTCGGCGAGAAGGATCACTCGATCCCGATGGACGTCGTGCGCGAGGTCGAGGCGAAGCACCCGGAAGTGAAGGTCTATGTCTATGACGCAGACCACGGCTTCAATTCCGACCGCCGCAACAATTACGACAAGACCGCCGCCGACCTGGCGCTCGACCGCACGCTGGCGCTTTTCGACGGGTCGTGACGGCATAGGACAGAACGGGAATTCGGAGGGAGGCTGCGGCCTCCCTTTTTATTGCCCTCCACAATTCAATTGCGTCATCGCCATTTCCGCCCATATTGAGGAGAACAGCTTCAGGAAGGCGGAACGAGAGATGACGAAACCCGAAGACCCGCAGGCGCTCGATAACCAGCTCTGCTTCGCGCTTTATTCCACCTCTCTTCTGATGACCAAGGCCTACAAGCCGGCGCTGGCCGAGATCGGCCTCACCTACCCCCAATATCTCGCCATGCTGGCGCTGTGGGAGGAGGACGGCGTCACGGTGAACACGCTGGGAGGCCGCCTCTATCTCGATTCCGGCACGCTGACGCCGCTGCTGAAACGGCTAGAGACGGCGGGCCTCATCACCCGCGAACGCAGCTCGGCGGATGAACGGCAGGTCCTCATCCGGCTCACACGGGAGGGCCGCGCGCTGAAGCGGAAAGCCGCGAAGGTACCGGAAAAGGCCGCGATTGCGGCAGGACTGCCCGTCCCCGAGCTCATCTCGCTCCGCCAGAAGCTGAAAAAGCTCCGCGCGCATCTCGCCGCCTGAATGCGGCATCCGCCGCTCACGGCTTTGTGATATTTAAATTGTGCACAATCTAATTGATTGCACTATGTTATCGGGAACAGTCATAGACGCGCATCGCATCAAGGAGCCCAGCCATGTCCGGAAACAAGTCCGACAAGACCGCCTACGACTTCACCTTCGAGAGCCTGAACGGCAAGCCCATGCCGCTGAGCGAGTTTGCGGGCCGCCCGCTGCTGATCGTCAACACCGCCTCCAAATGCGGCTTCACGCCCCAATACAAGGAGCTGGAAGCGATCTGGCAGAAGCACAAGGATGAGGGCCTCGTCGTGCTGGGCGTGCCCTCCAACGACTTCGCCAATCAGGAACCCGGCTCGTCGGACGAGATCGCGCAGTTCTGCGAGATCAATTTCGGCGTCGACTTCCCACTCACCGAAAAAGTGCATGTGAAGGGCGGCGACGCGCATCCCCTCTTCCAGTGGCTGGCGAAGCAAGGTGGCTTTCTCTCCAAACCCCGCTGGAACTTCTACAAATACGTCATCGGGAAAGACGGCAAGCTCGTGGACTGGTTCGCCAGCACGACCAAGCCGAACGCCCCGAAAGTGGAAGCCGCACTGAAAAAGGCGCTGGGAAAGTAGTTGTACTGCGCAACGTCATGCCCCGCTTCATGCGGGGCATCCACGTCTTTGCGAAAAAAGAGAAAGGCGCGGATGGCCCGGACAAGCCGGGCCATACCGGCGAAATTTATCCGCGCCGCCAGCCCTCGTGGCGCTCAGCCGTCTTTGCGTTCGGGATAGAGCTTCAGCAGCCCCTCTTTCGAGGCCTCCGTCACGCCGCGCTCGGTGATAAGGCCGGAGACATAGCGCGCAGGCGTGACATCGAAGCCGTAATTCGCCGCACCGCTGTCGGGAGCGGAGACCTGGATCGTCACGATCTCGCCTGTGTCGGTGCGCCCCGTCAGATGCGTCACCTCATGCGCGGAGCGTTCCTCGATCGGAATGCCGTTGACGCCATCCTCCAGCGTCCAGTCGATCGTGGTGTGCGGCAGCGCGACATAGAACGGCACGTCATTATCCCGCGCGGCAAGCGCCTTCAGATAGGTGCCGATCTTGTTCGCCACATCGCCCGTCGCGGTGGTGCGGTCCGTGCCGACGATGCACATATCCACCAGCCCATGCTGCATGAGATGCCCGCCCGCATTGTCCGGCACGATGGTATGCGGGACGCCGTGACGCCCGAGCTCGAAGGCGGTCAGCGACGCGCCCTGATTGCGCGGCCGGGTTTCGTCCACCCAGACATGCACGTCGAGGCCCTTGTCATGCGCCATATAGATCGGTGCCAGCGCCGTGCCCCAATCGACACAGGCAAGCCAGCCCGCATTGCAATGGGTGAGGATATTGATCTTGCCGCCCTTCTCCCGCGCCGTCGCCTCGATCAGCGTCAGCCCGTTCTCGCCGATGCGGCGGCAGATCTCCACATCGTCGTCGCAAATGGCCGCAGCTTCCTTATAGGCCGCTTCCATGCGGAGGTTGTGCCCATGCGGATGCACCGCAGCGCGCATGCGATCCAGCGCCCAATGAAGATTGACCGCCGTGGGCCGCGTCGCGCCCAGCATCGCAATCGCTTCCTCAAGCCCCGCATCGGACGCATCGTCGCGCATGGCAAGGCAGACGCCATAGGCCGCCGTCGCACCGATCAGAGGCGCCCCACGCACCAGCATGTCCTTGATAGCGCGGGCGGCATCATCGACCGTCTTCAGCGTCACGGTTTCAAAACTGAAAGGGAGTTTCGTCTGGTCGATGATCTCCACCGACCAGCCATCCTCGTTCACCCAGATGGTGCGGTAATGCGTGCCGTCGATCTTCATCTCTCGTCCCTCTAGGCCAGGAAAACGGGCAGCGTCAGGGAAACGGAATCACTCGCCGTCGAATGTGCAGAGCGAGAGCACCTCGATATCCATCGCTTCCAGCTTCTCGCGCCCGCCAAGCGCCGGTAGCTCGACCACGAAGCTCGAGCCGGGCACGCTCGCGCCCGCGCGGCGGAAAAGCTTGATCGCCGCTTCCGCCGTACCGCCCGTGGCGATGAGATCGTCCACCAGCAGCACCCGGTCGCCTTCCTTCACCGCATCGGCGTGGATTTCCACCATGTCCGTGCCGTATTCGAGCTCATATTCCTCGCCGATCGTCTCCCAGGGCAGCTTGCCCTTCTTGCGCACGGGCACAAAGCCAAGGCCGAGCTGATGCGCCACGGCGCCGCCCAGGATGAAACCGCGCGCCTCGATCCCCGCCACCACATCGAAGGCAGCGCCCTTGTGAAGCTGGACCAGCGAATCCACCGCCGCGCGGAACCCCGTCTTGTCGCGCAGGAGCGTGGTGATGTCCCGGAACATGATCCCTTCCTTGGGATAGTCCGGGATGGTGCGAATGAACTGCGTGATATCCATAAAGTCTGTCCCCCTCGGACAACCGGAATAATGCGGATCAGCCGAGAACGCGGCCCGCCACGGCATCGAGCTTTTTCAGAAGCGCCGGATCGATCTTGTCCGGCGCGGTGATGATGGCAGCCTCGAGCGCCTCGTCGATGGGCGACGGCTCGCGCTCCGGTCCGAAGCTCTCCGCAAAGCTGCGCAGCATATCGCGCGACTTGTCGGCATTGCCGGAAAGCACCTGAATAACGACGGACACATCCACATCGTCGTGATGCGGATGCCAGCAATCGTAATCCGTCACCATGGCGACGGTAGCGTAAGGGATCTCTGCCTCGCGGGCGAGTTTCGCCTCCGGCATGTTGGTCATGCCGATGACCGAGCAGCCCCAGCTCCGGTAAAGTTCCGATTCGGCGAGCGTCGAGAATTGCGGGCCCTCCATGACGAGATAGGAACCGCCGCGCGACACGGGAATGTCGTTCGCCTTGCAGGCCGCCTCCAGATGATCGCCCAGACGCGGACAGACCGGCTGCGCCATGGAGACATGCGCCACGCAGCCCTCGCCGAAAAAGCTCTTCTCGCGCTGGAAAGTCCGGTCGATGAACTGATCCACGATAACGAAGGTGCCGGGCGGCAGCTCTTCCTTGAGCGAACCCACGGCAGACACCGAGACGATGTCGGTGACGCCGACGCGCTTCATCGCATCGATATTGGCGCGGTAATTGATGCTGGTCGGCGAATGCGGATGGCCGCGCCCGTGACGCGGCAGGAAAACCATCTCCAGACGGCGCCCGCCGGAAAGCGGCAGCTCGCCGAAATGCAGCTCGTCGGAGGGCTCACCCCAGGGGCTGTCCACTCTCTCCCAGCGCTCGTTTTCGAGCCCCGGAAATTCATAGACGCCGCTGCCGCCAATGACGCCCAACACAGTTTTCGCCATGCCAATTCCCGCCTCTCTCATTCGCCACATGCCGCTGCGCGGAGGGTGCGACGACCGGTGTTTTTCGGTTTCCGATATAACAGACCAAGATCATGACGCCATAAAAAAGGGCCCCCGCAAGGGAGCCCTTTTCAATCTGTATGGATCGGCCCGTGGCTCAGTGCACGTCGGACCAGACCTTGCGCGTGGCGAAGTAGAGAATACCGGCAAGCGCGATGAGATAAAGCATCACCTGGAAGCCCATCTCGTGGCGCTGTTCCAGCTTCGGCTCGGCAACCCACATCAGGAAGGCCGCAACGTCCTGCGATTCCTGGTCCAGCGTGGTCGGCGTACCGTCCTCATATTCCACCTGATCGGCGAAAAGCGGCGGCGGCATGGCGATCGCCCCACCCGGGAAATACGGGTTGTAGTGCGAGCCCGGCGCCATCTCGCGGCCCGCCGGCGGATCCTGATAGCCGGTCAGCAGCGCATGAATGTAATCGGGACCGCCTTCGCGGGCCTTGGCCATGACCGAGAGGTCCGGCGGGGCCACGCCGAGCGCGGCCGCGGCCTGCTCGGGATTGTCGTAAGGCGACGGGAACGGATCCTTGGGAAGGCGCGGACGCTCTTCCATGTCGCCAGACCCGTTCAGTTCCTCGATCGTGTACTCGGCCGCGATGACCTTTGCCTGCGCCTTGGTGAATTCAGGCCCGCCCTTGGCCGCGAGATCGCGGAACTTGAGCATATGAGCCGAATGGCAGGTAGCGCAGACTTCCTTGAACACCTTGAAGCCGCGGCGAAGCTGGCTTCGGTCGTAGGTGCCGAAAGGACCGTTGAAGGACCAGTCGATCGCTTCGGGCTCATGGGCTTCGGACGCAGCGCTGGCGGGCTGAATGCCGAAGGCAAAGCCGGTTGCAACGACCGCACCGGCCATGACGACGCCCATCGCGCGGCGGCCAAGAACGGACTGGATCATGGTTTTCATCATTTTTTCCATTCCCTCTCTTACGCCTCGGCCGTCGCGGCTTTTTTGCCGAGTACCGATTCCGAGATGCTGGCCGGCAAGGGCTGCGGACGTTCCACAAGACCCAGAAGCGGGAACAGCACCAGGAAGTGCAGGAAGTAGTAGATCGTCAGGATACGAGCGAGGTCCGTCACGTCGAACGCGAAGTCGATACGCGAGCCGACGAACTCAAGCTTGTTGTCCACGACATGCTCTTCGACCTTGAAGTCGTCCTCGGGGCTGAGGTCCTGCTCCTTGGCAGCGGCCGTCACGGCGTCCATTGCCTCGTTACGCGTGTCGTAGATGCCGACCTGCGTGTCGCTGCCGAACAGAACCTTGCTCGGAAGCTGCGCACCGCACCAGCCCAGGATGATGCAGACCACAACGTGGATCCAGAAGAACTGGCGATAGAGCGGGCGGAAGCGGGCCGAACGCACCTTGGAAGTGTCGAGCCACGGCAGCAGGAACAGCACGCCGATGGCAGCGAACATCAAAAGCACGCCACCCAGCTTGTCCGGCACGGCGCGAAGGATCGCGTAGAACGGCAGCAGGTACCATTCGGGCACGATATGCGCCGGCGTCTGGAGCGGGTTGGCCTCGACATAGTTCGCGGCGTCGCCCAGCCCGTTCGGGTTGAAGAAGACGAAATAGGCGAAAAGGATCAGGAAGACCGCCATGCCGAACGCGTCCTTGACGGTCGCATAGGGGGTGAACTTCACCGTGTCCTTGGACGGATCCTTGACCTCGATGCCCGAGGGATTGTTCTGCCCCGTCACATGCAGCGCCCAGACATGGAGAATGGTGACGCCCGCGATCAGGAACGGGAACAGGTAATGCAGCGAGAAGAAACGGTTCAGCGTCGGGTTGCCGACGGAGAAGCCGCCCCACAGCCATTCGCGGACCGGATCGCCGATGAGCGGGATCGCACCGAACAGGTTGGTGATCACCGTGGCGCCCCAGAAGCTCATCTGGCCCCAGGGAAGCACGTAACCGAAGAAGGCGGTCGCCATCATCAGCAGGTAGATCAGCACGCCGAGAATCCACAGCACTTCGCGCGGCGCCTTGTAGGAGCCGTAATAGAGACCGCGGAACATGTGGATATAAACCGCGATGAAGAACATCGAGGCGCCGTTGGCGTGGATATAACGCAGCAGCCAGCCGTAATTCACGTCACGCATGATGTGTTCGACGCTGGCGAACGCCAGGTCCACATTCGGCGTGTAGTGCATGGCAAGGACGATGCCGGTGATGATCTGGATGCCGAGACAAAGGCTCAGAATGGCACCGAAGGTCCACCAGTAGTTCAGATTCTTGGGCGTCGGGTAATCAACGAAGCTGTCGTTGACGAGGCGCAGGACCGGAAGACGGTCGTCGAGCCAGCGCGTAAAACCGTTACCCGGCGTGTAGGTGCTTTCGCCACTCATATTGTGTGCCCCCCTCAGCCGATCTTGAGTTTCGTGTCGGTTTCAAACTTGTAGGGCGGCACTTCGAGATTAAGCGGTGCCGGGCCTTTGCGAATACGGCCGGAGGTATCGTAGACCGAGCCATGGCAGGGACAGAACCAGCCATCATATTCGCCCGCATAGGAAAGCGGCACGCAACCCAGATGGGTGCAGATGCCGATCACGACGAGCCACTGGCGCTCCAGCTTCCCTTCCGGGTCCTTCCTGAGGCGCTCGTCGTCGGTCTGCGGATCGCGCAACGTCGAAATATCGACATTTTCGGCCGCCTTGATCTCCTCTTCCGTGCGATGACGGATGAAGACCGGCTTGCCGCGCCATTTGGCGGTGATCTGCTGCCCGACCGGTACGTTGCTGATGTCGACTTCGATCGAAGCGAGCGCCAGTACGGAGGCGTCCGGATTCATCTGGTCGATCAGCGGCCACACAGCGAAAGCTGCGCCGACGGCTGCGAACGATCCGGTGGCTACATACAGGAAATCGCGCCGTGTCGGCTCTTCCACGTGGGTATCTGCCACGGTTCAGTCTCCTCGTTGAAATAGGCCACAAGCCCCCAGCCATCCCGGCGGATGGCCCTTCCGACCGAAACCCGAAACCGGGGGTCCCGATCACGATAGAACTGGGTGGCGCGGCGCAAACCCCATGACATGGATTGCAGGCGCGACGAATCCGCGCGTGCCCCCCCATGCGGAAGGGTTTGTGGCATTCAATCGGCCCCTTGTCCAGTCCCGCCCGCCCTGTGGCAGGATGACGCAGGCCCCGGTTTTGTGCGGGTTTCGCGCCAGTTTTGCGAACCCCTCGCAAGTAGGCTCCGATCCAGCCTGCCGAATGCATTAACTTTACTTCCCCCTGCCCCGAAACGGGCTCATACGGACACCCGACACGCCATGCGACTTGCCCTTTTCGAACCCGACATTCCGCAGAATACCGGCACCCTCATCCGCACCGCCGCCTGTCTCGGCATCGGTCTGGACGTGATCGAGCCCTGCGGCTTCGTCTGGTCGGACAAGGCGCTGAAGCGGTCGGGCATGGATTACACCGCGCTTGCCTCCGTCACCCGCCATGCGGACTGGGCGGCGTTTCAGGCGGCCCGCCCCGCGGAAAGCCGCCTCGTCCTGCTGACGACCGGGGCCGATATGCCCTATACCGCCTTCAGATTCGCAGCCTAGGACATATTGCTTCTGGGCCGGGAGAGCGCAGGCGTGCCACAGGAGGTCCATGAGGTGGCGGATGCGCGCCTCCTCATCCCCATGGCGCCGGGGGCCCGCTCGCTCAATATGGCGCTGTCGGGCGCCATGGTGCTGGGCGAAGCGCTGAGACAGACAAACGGCTTTCCGCAAGCGGACGGCCCAAAGGAGGAACCGGAGAATGGCTGAAACGGACGCGGCGACGATAGAAGAGCGAAAGACCAAGGCCGCCGGCTGGTTCCGCGAGCTTCGCGACCTCATCTGCGCGGAATTCGAGAAGATCGAGGACGAGCTGACCGGCACATATGCCGACCGCCCCGCCGGCCGCTTCGAGCGCACGCCCTGGACGCGCGGCGACGGCAGCAAGGATGAAGGCGGCGGCGAGATGTCCGTCATGCATGGCCGCGTCTTCGAGAAGGTCGGCGTCCATATCTCGACCGTCCATGGCGAGTTCTCCGAAGATTTCCGCAAACAGATGCAGGGCGCGGAAGACGATCCGCGCTTCTGGGCCTCCGGCATCTCCCTCATCGCCCATATGCAGAACCCGCGCGTGCCCGCCGTCCACATGAACACGCGTCATGTCTATACGACGAAGAGCTGGTTCGGCGGCGGCGGCGACCTGACGCCGGTGCTGGACGTGCAGCGCCGCGACGATCATCCGGACACGGTGGATTTCCATGCCGCCTACAAGCGCGCCTGCGACAAGCACGATGAAAGCTACTATCCGCGCTTCAAGCAGTGGTGCGACGAGTATTTCTTCCTGCCCCACCGCAATGAAGCGCGCGGCACGGGCGGCATCTTCTACGACCACCACAATACCGGCGACTGGGAAAAGGACTTCGCCTTTACCCAGGATGTGGGCCGGGCTTTCCTTGAAATCTATCCGGAACTCGTCCGCCGCCACATGAACGAGCCGTGGACGGAAGACGAGCGCGAAGAGCAGCTCATCCGCCGCGGGCGCTATGTGGAGTTCAACCTGCTCTACGACCGCGGCACGGTCTTCGGCCTCAAGACCGGCGGCAACGTGACCTCGATCCTGTCCTCCATGCCGCCCGAGGTGAAGTGGCCGTAAGACATCCTCTGCTGTCCCCCCGGCTTCATGCCGGGGCCCAGGGGCTTCACACGCCGAGGGTGACGCTCTGGATCCCGGGACAAGCCCGGGATGACAATTCTTTTCGTCATGCCCCGCTTCATGCGGGGCATCCACGTCTTTAGTGCGCCACAAGGAAGACGTGGATGGCCCGGACGAGCCGGGCCATGACGCTTCATATCTTGAATGAAAATCAAACAGCCTTGGAGTGCCGCGCCCCGCCCGCTTCGAGATAGCGGTCGAAGACGGCGCAGACAGCGCGCATGAGGGGGCGGCCTTCCTCGGTGATGACGAGGCGCGAGCCGTCGCGCAGCACGATGCCGTCGGCTTCCAACGGCTCCAGCGCGGCAAGTTCGGGATCGAACGCATCCGGGTCGAGCCCGTGCAGGCCCGCGATTGCGGCGAGGTCGACATTCATGTCGCACATCAGCTTTTCGATGATCTCGCGCCGCAGCTTGTCGTCGCCATTGACGGCGATGCCGCGCGTGATGGGCAACTCCCCTGCCCGGACCGTTTCCTTGTAGCGCTCGATGGCAATCTCGTTCGCCACATAGCCCTGCGGCAGCGAGCCGATGCCGCTCGCGCCCAGCGCGATGAGAACCGGCGCTTCGTCGGTCGTGTAGCCTTGAAAATTGCGATGCAGCGCCCCGGCCTTCGCCGCTTCCGCCATCGGATCGTCGGGATGGGCGAAATGATCGAGCCCGACGCGGACATATCCCGCCTCCAGCAGCGCATCGGCGGTGGCTTCATATTGCGCCCAGCGCTCGGCCATATCCGGCAGCGCCTCTTCGGGGATGAGCTTCTGATGCGGCTTCATCCACGGCACATGCGCATAGCCGAAGAGCGCAATACGCGCAGGGTTGAGCCCGGCGGCAAGCCGCGCCATCTCGGTCACGCTTTCCACCGTCTGATAGGGAAGCCCGTAAACGAGATCCATATTGATCGCGGAAATACCGGCGTCGCGCAGCCAGCCGATCACCCGCGCCGTCACGTCGTAAGGCTGAATGCGGTTGATCGCCTTCTGTACGCGCTCGTCGAAATCCTGCACGCCGATGGAGGCGCGCGTCACGCCCGCCTTCGCCATGGCGCGAACGTAATCCTCGGTTGCCGTGCGCGGGTCCATCTCGACCGCGATATCGGCATCCAGCGTGACGTTGTAGAACTCGCGAAGCTGCGCCAGCGTCTGAGCGAAATCGTCGGCCTTCAGCAGCGTCGGACTGCCGCCGCCGAAATGCACGTGATCGACCTTCATCCGTGCCGGGAGCTTGCCTGCGATGAGCTTCGCCTCGGCCTGAACCGCATCCAGATAATCCGCCACCGGCGCATATTTATGCGTCGCCTTGGTGTGGCAGCCGCAGAACCAGCACATCTCCGCGCAATAGGCGATGTGGAGATAGAGCGACAGCGGCGCCGTCGGCTCCAGCTCGGAAAGCCAGCGCGCATAGGTGCCCCCGTCCACCGACGGGCCGAAATGCGGCGCGGTCGGATAGGAGGTGTAGCGCGGAACCCGGAGGTCGTATTTTTCAATCAGGTCGAGTCTCATGAGGCCAAGCTAAAGCGCGCTCAGCCTCCCGCCTATTCGCCCAAATGTCGCAGGGACATTTGGCACGAAGGCTTTGAGAACATTAGTAAATCGTGGCCTGCACCACGGCTTTCAGCCGCTCGATGATGGAAAACTCGTCATCGGTGAAGTCGCTGTCGACCCACCATTCCTCGACCTCGCGATAGACGCGGCCCATTTCCGGGCCTTCCGGCACGCCGGCGGCCTTCATCATCGCGCCGTCGAGCGGCAGCTGCGGCTTTTCCCAGCTATCGGCCATGGCCAGCATCGCCCGCCACTGGAAGGCATTGTGGTCGGGCTTCTCGCTCGCCCAGCCCAGCATGACGCGATCCTTGAAGAGCTCCAGCCCCATATTGTAGAGCGCGCGACGCACCTCGCGCATGGAGAGGTAGCAGACGATCTTGGTCGTATCGGTGAGCATGGCCGTCAGGCGCTCACGGTCCTTGTTGGAGAATTTCAGCCGGTCGGCCAGCGCATCCACGCCCGCCTTATCGAGATCGAGCATCGCCCCCAGACGCACCACCGGCGAGGGGTCGGCGGTGAACAGCTGGTCGCGTTCGATGCGCACGAGATTTTCAAAGCGATCGAGCTTCGAGGCTTCGGGCAGCACCTCCGTCAACACGCCCGAGGCCGCCATCTGGCGGAAGGCGGCGGGCGCCTCGTCGGCGGTCAGCGTCTTGAAAAGCTCGACGCGGATACGCTCGCCGGAAAGCTGCTTCATGCCTTCTTTTTCTTCCGCGCAGGCCTTGAGCGAGGCCGCGTCCGGCTCGCCCTTGCCGTACCAGGCATGGAAGCGGAAGAAACGCAGGATGCGCAGATAGTCCTCGCGGATGCGTTCGCGCGGATCGCCAATGAAGCGCACCAGCCGGGCCTGCAGGTCGTCCTGCCCGCCCAGCGGATCGTGCAGCGTGCCGTCCTTGTCGGCATAAAGCGCGTTCATGGTGAAGTCGCGGCGCTTGGCGTCCTCCACCCAGTCCTCGGTGAATTCCACATCGGCATGGCGGCCATGCGTGGCCACATCGACGCGCAGCGTGGTGATCTCGAAATGACGCCCCTCGGCCACCGCCGTCACCGTGCCATGCTCGATGCCGGTGGGAATGACCTTGATGCCCTTCGCCTCCAGCAGCGCCTGCGCCCTGTCGGGCGTCTCGGTGGTAGCGATATCCACATCGGTCACCGACTCGCCCAGCAGCGAATTGCGCACACAGCCGCCCACGAAACGCGCCGTGCCGCCCTCGGCTTCCAGCGCCTCCATCACGGCGCGGGTTTCGGCCGCTTTCAGCCATATCTGGTTGGCGAGCTTCTTATCGGCACTCATCGGGGGCGACCTCCATACGCATTATCATTCTCGTCACGTGTTTTCGGCCAGACTGCCATTCCACGCGGCGCGGGGCCAGAGCATAAATGACGCGGGCGTCATTTTCTTCAAGGCCGGGTCATATGACCCTCAGGCGCTCGCCTGCTGATGCTCGAAAAGCCTGAGATACATGTTGCGAAGCATGCCCGCCGTGGCGCCCCAGATATACTGGCCGCCATAGGGCATGGCGTAATAGTGCCGCCGCTTGCCCTTCCACACGGCGCTGTGGCGCTCGTGATTCTCCGGGTTCATCAGAAAGGAGAGCGGCACCTCGAAAACATCCGCCACCTCGCCCGGGTTCACCGTCAGCTCGAAACCGGGCCGCACGAACCCCACCACCGGCAGAATGCGAAAGCCCGTGCCGGTCTCGTAAAGATCGAGATAGCCCGCCACCTCCACGAAGGAGCGGTCGAGCCCGACCTCCTCCTCCGCCTCGCGCAGCGCGGCCTCGGCCGGCGTCTCGCCGGGCTCCATCTTGCCACCGGGAAAGGCGACCTGGCCCGAATGCTGGCCGAGATGGTCCGCGCGCCGCGTCAGCAGCATATGGGCGCCATGCGCATGCTCGACGATGGGCACCAGCACGGCGGCGGCGCGCAATGTCTTGCGGTCTTCCGGCTCCAGCCAGTCGTCCGGATCGGGGTTCAGCGCATGGTCGCCATTGACCGGCACCTCGCCCAGCATCACCTCCATCGACGGAGGATCGCGATCGATATGATCGAGGATCAACTCACGGTAGTTCTTCATCCGCCCTGCTTTCGTGCGCCCACTTCATCGGCCGGCATAAAGGGAAAGAACTCGCCCGACGACCAGATGCCGAACCATTGGTGTCCATCGACTTCCTCTTCCGCGCCAAGCTCCACGAGATCGTAGAAGACGGCGCGATTGATGAGCGCATCGAGCCGCGCGCGCACATGCACGTAGGGCGCAGGCTCGCCGGTTTCCTTGTCGATCTCGAATCGCATGGGATGCTCGGGGCCCGCCACCGTCTCGTCGCCGACATTGGTCCGGAAGGTCAGCACCTGATCCTTGCCCTCGCCCTCCACCTGCATGGCCACCGCGACGAAAGGCGCATCCTCCACCGTGATGCCGATCTTCTCCACCGGCGTGACGAGATAATATTTGCCGTCCTCGTCGTGACGCAGAACGGTTGAGAAAAGCCGCACGAGTTTTTCGCGTCCGATGGGCGTGCCGAGATACCACCAGCTCCCGTCGCGGGCGATCCGCATGTCGATATCGCCGCAAAAAGGCGGATTCCACTTGTGCACGGGCGGCAGGCCTTTCGCCTTCTTGCCCGCCGCCTCGGCTTCTGCGAGACCCTTCAGCCCCATCGTGCCGCCGGATTCGCTCTTTTTCCCCATATCTTCCGAGGTGTCATCCGGGGCGCCATCTTGTGCCGTTTGTGGCTTTGCGGTCATTTTGTCCCTTCTTTCGTCGGGTGAGCGGATTCCTGCCTTTCGCGCAGACGCCGGGCCATATTATCGTCAAGATACCAAGCGCTTATGATGCGGCGCTCAGCCGTGAGCGAAACGAGGCCCGTGCGGCGCCCGAAAGGCACCGTACCACCCAATATGTAGGTCAATGCAGACAGTCAGTGAAGCCGACGGCACCGCCGTCGAGGAAATCGAAGCCGCGGGCGCGAAAATCGCCGCCGCGCGCGAGGCCATCGGCGAGGTCATTTACGGGCAGGAAACGGTCATCGACCAGACCCTCGTGACCGTGCTCGCAGGCGGTCATGCGCTGCTTGTCGGCGTGCCGGGCCTCGCCAAGACGCTGCTCGTCCACACCATGGGCAAGGTGCTGGGCCTTGAGGACAAGCGCATCCAGTTCACTCCCGACCTGATGCCCGCCGACATTGTGGGCTCGGAAGTGCTGGAAGAATCCGATTCCGGCGGGCGCAGCTTCCGCTTCATCAAGGGGCCGGTCTTCTGCCAGCTCCTGATGGCCGACGAAATCAACCGCGCAAGCCCGCGCACCCAGTCCGCCCTCTTGCAGGCCATGCAGGAAAAGAACGTGACGGTGGCCGGCGTGCGCTACGAACTGCCCACCCCCTTCCATGTGCTCGCGACGCAGAACCCGCTGGAGCAGGAAGGCACCTACCCGCTGCCGGAAGCCCAGCTCGACCGCTTTCTGATGCAGATCGATGTGAATTATCCCGACTACGAAGCCGAGCGGCGCATGCTGCTTTCGACCACGGGCGAAAAGACGGTCGATGTTTCGCAATCCATGACGGTGAAAGACCTGATGGAAGCGCAGGCGCTGGTGCGCCGCGTGCCGGTCGGCGAAAAGGTGGTGGCCGCCATTCTGGAACTGGTGCGCGCCACGCGGCCCGAGGAAGGCGCATCGGAAGAGGTGGAACGCCATGTGGCCTGGGGGCCCGGCCCGCGCGCCAGCCAGGCGCTGATGCTGGCCGTGCGCGCCCGCGCGCTGATCGACGGCCGCTTCTCGCCATCCGTCGAGGATGTGGTGGCGCTGGCCGCCCCCGTTCTGCGCCATCGCATGGCACTCAATTTCTCGGCACGGGCGGAGGGCGTGACTGTCAGCGGCGTCATCGACAGGCTCTGCCGGACCATCGTCTGACCGGAGCGCGCATCATGCGGCCGCCGAGTGACAATGCGCCCCATGCGCCCGCGACCGGCCTGCGCGAACAGGCCGAGACGCTTGCCGAAGCACTGCCGCCTCTGGTGGCGGAGGCCGAACATGTCGCGCGCACCGTTGCGCAAGGGCTGCATGGCCGCCGCCGCGCAGGCACCGGCGAAACCTTCTGGCAATATCGCCGCTTCCGCGAGGGCGACACCGCCTCCTCGGTGGACTGGCGCCACTCCGCCCGCACGCGCCATCTCTATGTGCGCGAAAAGGAATGGGAAGCCGCCGAAAGCGTCTGGATATGGCGCGACGGCTCGGCCTCCATGGACTACGCCTCCGATTTCGCTCCCTGCCGCAAACGCGACCGCGCGACCGTGCTGGCGCTCGCCCTCTCCTCGCTTCTCGTGCAGGGCGGCGAGAACATCGCGCCGCTGGGCAGCGGTGCGCAGCCCTCCACGGGCCGCACCGCCTTTCACCGTATGGCCCATGCCATGCTGGACCGCCGCGAAGACACCGCGCTCGAAAGCCTGCCGCCGCCGCAACATTTGCCGCGCTATGCGCAGATCGTGCTGATCGGCGATTTTCTCTCCCCCGCCGAGGAGATCGCCGCGCGTATCCGCAGCTATGCCTCAGAGGGCATCAAGGGCCATCTGATTCAGGTGCTCGATCCGGCCGAGGAAGACCTGCCCTTTTCCGGGCGTACCGAATTCGAAGGCATCGAGGAAGAAACCCGCCTGATGGTGGGCCGCGCGGAAAGCCTGCGCAGCGCCTATCACAAGCGTCTCGCCACGCATCGCAGCCACATCGAAGAGGCCGTGCAGCGCCTGAACTTCACCTTTGCAACGCACCGGACCGACCGGCCGCCGCATCATGCATTGCTGGCGCTTTACGGTGCGCTGTCCGGCGCGCTGGACGCGGTGCAGCCGCCCCGCGCGGGAGGCTGACCGGCAATGCTCACGCTCGGACCTCTCGCTTTCGCCGCCCCCTGGGTGCTGACCGGCCTCATCGCGCTGCCCGCGATCTGGTGGCTGCTGCGCATTGCCCCGCCCTCGCCCAAGCGCATCCGCTTTCCCGCCATCCGCCTGCTGCAAGGCCTTTCCAATGAAGAGGAAACGCCCGCCCATACGCCGCTCTGGCTGCTGATCCTGCGCATGTTGCTCGCCGCCATCGTCATTATCGCGCTGGCCGAGCCGCTCTGGAATCCGGCCCCGAAAGTGTCCGGCGGCGGTCCCCTGCTGATCGTGATCGACGATGGATGGGCCGCGGCCGCGGACTGGAACGACCGGCAGAACGCGCGCGACAGCCTCATCGCCGCCGCGCGGCGCGAAGACCGCCCGGTGCTGACGGTCGGCACCGCACCGCGCCTCACCCCCGGCGATATCGACTTTTCCTCACCCGACGATGCCGCCTCCCGCGCCCGCGCCATGGAGCCGCGCCCCTTTGCCCCCGATCGCATGGCACTGGCCGAAAGACTCGAAAAAGCGCCTGCGCTCAAAAAGGCCGCACCGCATATCGTCTGGATCGGCGACGGGCTCGACTATGGCAAGGCGGCCGACTTCTCCCAAGCGCTCGCGCGGATTGCGGGCAAGGACGGCGTGACGCTGATCGAACCCGCCCAGCGCGCATTGGCGCTGCTGCCGCCTGAATCGGATGGCGATGCGCTTGTGTCGAAGGTCCGCCGCGCCAGCCCCGGCGATCCGGGCGAAGGCACGGTGCAGGCCATCGGAACCAAAGGCAATGTGCTTGCGACAGCTTCTTTCAAATTCGAGAACGGCGCGCTGGAAACCAATGCGCGCCTCCAGCTTCCTCTTGAACTGCGCAACCGGATCGACCGGCTGCAGATCGTGAACGAGAACTCGGCCGGCGCCGTCACGCTGCTCGACGAGCGCTGGCGCCGCCGCGCGGTCGGTCTCGTTTCAGGCTCCGGCACGAACAAGGCACAGGCGCTGCTTTCCGACCTCTATTACATTCGCAAGGCGCTTGCGCCCTATGCGGAGCTGCGCGAAGCGGGTACCGGAACCGGCAGCTCAAGCGTCGCGGAGCTTCTGTCCCGCCCGCTATCCGCCCTTGTGCTTGCCGATGTCGGCACGCTGACGAAGGCGGACGAAAAACGCGTCGCGGACTGGGTGGAAAAAGGCGGCACGCTGGTACGCTTCGCAGGCCCGCATCTTGCCGCGCAAAGCGACAGCCTGATCCCTGTGCCGCTGCGCCATGGCGGACGCGCACTTGGCGGCGCGCTCTCCTGGACGGAGCCGCAGCATCTCGCCCCCTTTGACGAGAACAGCCCCTTTGCGGGCCTCACCGTGCCGAAGGATGTAAACGTCTCGCGCCAAGTGCTGGCCGAACCGACGCTCGACCTCGGCGACAAGACATGGGCGCGCCTCACCGACGGGACGCCGCTCGTCACCGCGGCGAAACGCGGCAAGGGCCGCATCGTGCTCTTTCATGTGACCGCGAATACCGACTGGTCGAACCTGCCGATCTCCGGCCTCTTCGTCGACATGCTCCGCCGTGTCGTCGCCAAGGCCCAGAACGTCGCCGAACCCGCATCCGGCAAGGACGGCGATGAAACGCTGAGCCCCGTCGCCACGCTGAACGGGTTCGGCCGCCTCGGTACTCCCTCGCCGACGGTGACCGCCATCCCCGCGCGGGAGCTTGGCCGGACGGACAACAACCCGCGCCACCCGCCCGGCCTTTACGGCCCGCAGGATGCGCCGCGCGCGCGCAACCTTGCGAGCGACACGCTGAAGCTGACGCCCACCACCGACCTTCCCGGCCTGTCGGAGCGGCGCGGCTTTGCCGCCGGCGCCGAAATCGGCCTGCGCCCGCCGCTGCTGGGACTGGCGCTGCTGCTGCTGATCGCGGACGGCATCGCCGCGCTCTGGGTCACCGGCCTGTTCGAGACCGGAGAGATCCGCCGCGGGCGGCTCGGACGCAACCTTCTGCCGCTGCTGCTTCTCGGCCTCGTGCTGGCCGCCGCGCCGAAAGCCTTCGCTGCGGATAACGATAATTTCGACATCGCCGCCTCCACCGAGACACGTCTTGCCTATGTCATCACCGGCGACACGCAGGTAGACGAGGTGAGCCGCGAGGGGCTGAACGGGCTTTCCAATGCCTTGCGACAGCGCACCGCCTTCGAACCCGGCGATCCGATGGGCGTCGATGTCGCAAAGGACGAACTCGCCTTCTTCCCCCTGCTCTACTGGCCGATGACGGCGAAACAACCGCCCCTCTCCCCCGAAACGCTCGGCAAGATCGACGCCTATATGAAAAACGGCGGCATGATCCTGTTCGATACGCGCGACCAGCAGGAAGCACTGTCGGGCGCAGGCGGCAACGGCCCCGGCGCCCAGACGCTGCAACGCCTTCTGGCGGGGCTCGACCTTCCCGCACTGGAACCGGTTCCCTCCAATCATGTGCTGACGCGCAGCTTCTATTTGCTGAAGGATTTTCCCGGTCGCTGGGCCGGCGGACAGCTATGGGTCGCGGCAAGCGATAGCGGCTCGACGGATACGACCAGCCTGACCGCCCGCACCAATGACGGCGTCTCGCCCATCATTGTCGGCTCCAACGACTATGCCGCCGCCTGGGCGGTGGATAATAGCGGGCGCGCGCGCTACCCGGTCGTGCCCGGCGGCGAACGCCAGCGCGAAATGGCAGAACGTGTCGGCATCAACCTCGTCATGTATGCACTGACCGGCAACTACAAATCCGATCAGGTGCATATCCCCGCTCTTCTCGAGCGGCTTGGGCAATAGGGGTTGGCATCATGAACTGGGATATCGTTTTCGAACCTGCACTGCCCCCCGTGCTGCTTGCCGCTTTGGGCGTCACTGCCGTCATCGTGCTGATCTTTTCCTTCTGGCGGCGAGCGCGCGGCGCGCCCTGGCGGGCCGGTGCATTCGCCCTTCTGATGCTGGCGCTGCTGAACCCGACCATCAGACAGGAAGACCGGACCCCGGTGCCCGATGTCGCCGCCATCGTGGTCGATGAAAGCCAGAGCCAGCAGATCGGCGAGCGCCCCGCCCAGACGGAAGCCGCGCTCGCGAAACTCGAAAAGCAAATCGCCGCGACGGGCGACATCGAAACGCGCATCGTGCGCGTCGGGAACGATCCCGGGTCGGAAAACGGCACGGAGCTTTTCGCCGCGCTCGAAAATGCGCTGACCGACGTGCCGCGCGAACGTATCGCCGGCGCCGTGCTCCTGACCGACGGCCAGGTCCACGACGTGCCGAAAAGCGCCCGGGCGCTCGGCTTCGATGCGCCCGTTCACGCCCTTATCACTGGCCACAAGAACGAACATGACCGCCGTCTGACAATCGTCGAGGCACCGCGCTTCGGCATCGTGGACGAACCGCTCTCGCTTTCATTCCGTGTCGACGAAACGGGCGCGAAATCGGAAGGGATCGCGCCGGTGACGATTTCGGTCGATGGCGAGAAGATGACCACCGCCAATGCCACGATCGGCCAGACCACGACCGTCACCCTGTCGCTCAGCCATGGCGGCCCCAACGTCATCGAAGTCGATGTCGCCCCGGGCCCCGAAGAGCTGACGATGCTGAACAATCGCGCCGTGGTGGTCGCCAACGGCATTCGCGACCGCCTGCGCGTTCTGCTTGTCTCCGGCGAACCGCATCCGGGCGAGCGGACATGGCGCAACCTGCTGAAGGCCGACCCCGCGGTCGATCTCGTCCATTTCACCATTCTGCGCCCGCCGGAAAAACAGGATGCGACGCCCGTCAGCGAATTGTCGCTGATCGCCTTCCCGACGCGCGAACTCTTTTCCGAAAAGCTCGACCAGTTCGATCTCATCATCTTCGACCGCTACAAGCGGCGCGGTGTGTTGCCGCTCGCCTATCTGTCCAACATTGTCGACTATGTGGAAAAGGGCGGCGCCATCCTCGCGGCAGCCGGCCCGGCCTTCGCCTCGCCCTACTCGATCTACCGCACACCGCTGGCGAGCATCCTGCCCGCCCGCCCGACAGGCGACATTTCCATCGGCGGTTTCAAACCGGAAGTCACGAAGACGGGACGCAAACACCCCGTCACCGCAGACCTGCCCGGCGAGCGCCCCGCCGGCGATGCCGGGGCCGAAGCTGATTGGGGCCGCTGGTTCCGGACCATCGACACGATGACCGACAGCGGCGAAACGGTGATGGACACGCCGAACGGCAAACCCCTCGTCGTGCTCGACCGCGCCGGCGAAGGCCGTGTGGCACAGCTCCTCTCCGACCAGGTCTGGCTCTGGTCGCGCGGCTTCGAGGGCGGCGGCCCCTATGCCGAACTGCTGCGCCGCCTCGCCCATTGGCTGATGAAGGAACCCGACCTGGAGGAGGAACGCCTCTCCGCGTCCACGAAGAACGGCGTCATGACCATCAGCCGCCGCACCATGGCCGACGAAACGCCCCCCGCCGAGATCACGCTTCCCTCCGGCAAGACGCGGGAGCTGAAGCTGACGCAAACCGCCCCCGGCCGCTTCGAAGCGAACCTGCAGGCCGAAGAGCTGGGCCTCTATCGCATCCACCAGGGCAAGCTATCCGCCGTCGCGGCGGCAGGACCGCTCAACCCCAGAGAGTTCGCCGATGTCCGCGCGACCGATGCCAAGCTGAAAGACCTGACGGCGGAAACGGGCGGCGGGCTCTGGTGGCTGGGTGACAAGACCGAGAACATGCCGTCCCTGCGCATGGTGCGCGCGGGCCATGACGCTGCGGGAAGCGGCTGGTTCGGCCTGCGCCGCAACGAGCAATATCTCGTCAATGCGGTCCGTCAGGTACCGCTGATGACCGGTTTCCTCGCTCTCGCCCTCATTCTCGGCAGCATCGCACTGGCCTGGCACCGCGAAGGGCGATAGCGCCAAATAAACGCCGCTTCCCTCCCCCCTTGCCGACCCGCGGAATTCGGCCTAGGTTGCGCGACGTTATAATATCACATTCCCGGACAAACCGATGAGCGATCCCACCTCCCGCCACGCGCCCGCACGCCATTCCGCCTTCGGCACGGGAATCGGCGAGAGGCTGGCGCTGGCCGGGCTCGGCATCGCACTCATCTGGCTTGGCGTCTGGTGGGCGATCGCATGACCGGTCCTGCCGAAATCCGCCTGCGCGACCTCACCATCTCCTATGAGCGGATGCCGGCGGTGCATCATCTCTCCGGCGCCTTTCAGGGCGGCCGCCTGTCCGCCGTGATGGGACCGAACGGCGCGGGCAAAAGCACATTACTGAAAAGCCTTGTCGGTCTTTTGCCGCTCGATGAAGGCGATATCGGTCTCTCCGGCCTCGCGCGGCGGGAAATCGCCTACCTGCCGCAACATGCCGATCTCGATACGAGTTTCCCCATCACCGTTTTCGACGTGGTGGCCATGGGTCTCTGGCAGGAACTCGGGCTCTTTGGTCGCATCGACGCGGCCCGCACGGCCCGCGTCAACGAAGCGCTCGAAACGGTCGGCCTGCCCGGCTTCGGCGAGCGCCCCGTGACCAACCTCTCCGTCGGCCAGCTTCAGCGCGTTCTTTTCGCGCGACTTCTGATCCAGAACGCCAAGGCGATCCTGCTCGACGAACCTTTCGCTGCGGTGGACGAACGCACCGTGCAGGAATTGCTGGCGGTGATGCGCCGCTGGCGGGAGGAAGGCCGCATCGTGATCGCCGTACTGCACGACCTCGCCATGGCGCGGACCGCCTTCGACGACGCCTTGCTGCTTGCCCGCGAGCCCGTGGCGTGGGGAGGCGTCGAAGAGACGCTCGGCACCGACAATCTCGCCCGTGCCCGCTACATCTCCGACGGCTGGGGGCGCGCGGCATGATAATTTACGACCAGCTGGTGCAGCCCTTCTTCGACTACGCCTTCATGCGCCGCGCCCTGGTCGCCTGCCTCGCGCTTGCGCTTGGCGGCGCGCCCATCGGCGTCTTCCTCGTATTGCGCCGCATGAGCCTGATGGGCGATGCGATCAGCCATGCGATCCTGCCCGGCGCCGCCATCGGCTTTCTCGTGGCCGGGCTCTCCATCTGGACGATGAGCGCGGGCGGCCTCTTTGCCGGACTGTCGGTCGCTCTGCTGGCGGGGGTCATCAGTCGCACGACGCTTCTGCGCGAGGATGCGAGCCTTGCGGGCTTCTACCTGATCAGCCTTGCCTTCGGCGTCCTCCTCGTCTCCATGCGCGGCTCCAATATCGACCTGCTGCATGTGCTTTTCGGCACCATTCTCTCCGTCGACGACAATGCCCTGCTGCTGGTCGCAAGCATCGCCTCGCTGACACTGATCGTGCTGGCGGTCATCTATCGCGCGCTGGTGATCGATTGCTTCGATCCGATCTTCCTGCCTGCCACCATGCGCGGCGCGGGCGTGTTCCACTTCGTCTTTCTCGCGCTGGTGGTGCTGAACCTCGTCGCGGGCTTTCAGGCACTCGGAACGCTGATGGCGCTCGGCCTGATGATGCTGCCCGCCGCCGCGGCGCGCTTCTGGGCGCGCGAGGTCTGGTCGCTGATCGCAGCGGCAGTCGCCATCGCCTTCGGTTCCGGCGTGGCGGGACTGCTCGTCTCCTATCATTTCGGCCTGCCCTCCGGCCCCGCCATCATCCTGACGGCGGGCGCGGCCTACATCTTCTCGGTGATCGCCGGTCGCCATTCGAGCCTGACAAGCCGGTACATGCACCGCCCTCATTTTCATGAGGTCAAAGACAGCCCCCTCGTCCCGGATAAGGAAACCATGAAATGAAACGCCTTTTGCTGCTCGCCTGCGCCACGCTTTTCCTGTCCGTCTCGTCGTTTCTGACATCGCCGGCGCAGGCCGCGCCGCTGAAAGTGGTGACGAGCATTTCGATCCTCGCCGACATGACGCAGCAGATCACCGGCGACAACGCGACGGTGATCTCCCTCGTCCCGGCGAACGGCGATGCGCATTCCTTCGAGCCGAGCCCGGCAGACGCCCGGGCGCTGGCCGAGGCCGACCTCGTCGTCGTCAACGGCCTTGCGCTTGAAAGCTGGATGCAGCGCCTGATCGACGCCTCCGGTTACAAGGGGCCGGTGATCGTTGCGAGCAAAGGCGTTCACCCGCGCCGCCTGACGCCGGAAGAAGCCGAACATGAGCATGAGCATGACAGCCATGAGGATCACGAGGCGCATGAAAACCATCATGGCGACTATGACCCCCATGCCTGGCAGGACCTGAGCAACGGCAAGATCTATGTCGGCAATATCGAGGCGGCGCTGGAAAAGGCCGATCCGGACCATGCCGACATCTATGCGACGGCGGCCCGCAACTACATTTACGAAATCAACGCGCTCGACAAATGGGTGCGCGCCGAAATCGGCAAGGTGCCCGCAGCCAAGCGCAAGGTCATCACCACGCATGACGCATTCGGCTATTTCGGCGACGCCTATGGCGTGAGCTTCCATGCGCCTACAGGCATCAACGCCGAAGCGGAAGTGAGCGCGAAGGACCTCGCACGTCTGGTCGACCAGATGAAACGGGAAAAGATCAAGGCGCTCTTCATCGAAAACATGTCCGACCCGCGCATGATGCAGACCATCGCGCGCGAGACCGGCGCGGAAGAAGGCGGCGAACTCTATTCCGACGCCCTGTCCCCGCCCGATGGCGAGGCGCCGACCTATCTCGACATGTTCCGCGTCAATGTGCCGAGGCTGGTCGCGGCGATGGAGAAGAACTGACCTTCTCCCCCCGAATTGAGAACACGCACCGCGCCCGAGACACCGGAGAACGCCCCGAGATCGAGTTCCCGGTAGAGAAGCCGCCGCGGGTCCACCGGTCCCGGCATGACGACACGCCCCGGCGGCACCGGGCCGAACCCCACTTTCGAGTAATAGGGTTCGTCGCCGACAAGGATGACGATCCGCCAGCCCAGCGCTTTCGCATCCTCAAGCCCCCGCCGCATCAGGAGGAGGCCCGCGCCCTTGCCGCGAAGCGCGGGCTCCACGGCAAGCGGCCCCAGCATCAGGGCGGGCGTGTCGCCGATCGCGATCGGCCAGAAGCTCAACGAGCCGACCATGTGCCGCTCGCCGCCCTCTTCGGAAAAGGCGACATAGCAAAGCTCCGGCACCGGGTGATTGCCCTCGCGCAGGCGCTGCGCGGTCTTGGCAAAACGGCCGGGGCCGAATGAAAGGTCCAGCAGCGCGTCGATGTCGGGCCGGTGTTCGGGCCGCTCATGAAGGATTTCAAACATGGGATTCAGGGTCTCTCAGGCAGATCGGCCGTGAACATCTGCTATGGGCCGGTCGTTGACGGATCGGTTGGCCGCTCGGGCCCCTTTCCGCCGGAACCGGCTGTCAGGCCCGGCTCGGACGGCGCGCAGGGGCACGCACGGATCGGAGGGCGTAGCCTCCGGCCCGGATTCGTCGTCGCTGTGCAGCCAAACGCGTCATAACGTCCATATCCCTTACGGCAGATTCATGCTTCCGCCGCCTGAAAGAGGGAAAGCGGATAGCACGGCCCGCCCGTCCCGTAAAGTTCCGGCATTCGGGAGAGGCAAAACCTCTGGCCCTCGCCCGCCCCTTTAGCTAGCTTGCCCGGCATATAAACGACACCGAACGAGGCTTTTCACGGAGGAAAAGATGGGACTTCTCGACGGCAAGGTAGTGCTGGTTACGGGTGCCGCAGGCGGCATCGGCAAGGAATGCGCAATGATCGCGGCGGCGCAGGGCGCCAAGGTGGTGGTGAACGATCTGGGCGGCAGCGTGTCCGGCGGCGACGAAGGCAATGCGAGCGCGGCGCAGAAAACCGTGGACGAGATCAAGGCCGCGGGCGGCGAAGCGGTCGCCAATTCCGACAGCGTGGCGGTGAAGTCCGGCGCGGAAAACATGATCGCGCAGGCGCTCGACACATTCGGCGGCCTGCACTCCATCATCTCGCCCGCCGGCATCCTGCGCGACGGCATGTTCCACAAGATGCCCGATGAGGACTGGGACGCGGTTCTCGAAGTCCATCTGAAGGGCAGCTACAACATCACCCGCGCGGCCATCAATCATTTCCGCGATCAGGAAGAAGGCAATTTCGTCCTCTTCACCTCGACCTCGGGCCTGATCGGCAATATCGGCCAGGCGAACTATGCCGCCGCCAAGATGGGCATTGCGGGCCTGTCGCGCATCATCGCCATGGAAGGCGAGAAGAAGAATGTGCGCTCCAACATCATCGCGCCCTTCGCCTGGACGCGCATGATCGCCACCATCCCGGTGAAGGACGAAGCTTCCGCCCAGCGCGTGGAACGCATGAAGAATGCGATGCGCGCCGAGCAGGTTGCGAATTTCTCCGTCGCGCTGGCCTCGCCCGAATGCAAGACGAGCGGCCAGATCTTCTCCGTGCGCGGCAACGAGATCGTGCTGTTCTCGCAGCCCCGCCCCGTGAAGAGCGTTGCCCGCATCGACGGCTGGACGCCGGAGACGATCCTCTCCCACGGCATCCCGGCCATGGAAGGCGGCTACACCGACCTCGGCGCCACGGCGTCGGTCTTCACCTGGGAACCGGTGTAAGAGACACGCTAGCGAATGAGAAAAGGCCGCCTCTTTGGCGGCCTTTTCTATCTGTTCGAGAGGTTTTTTACAGTCCAAGGAAACACAACATCTTTGCTACCTAGCTTTGAATTCCCTGTTGATAAGTTCCAAGAAAGCCTTTGAAGGCTTCAAAGATTTTTGCCTCTCGATTTTGCTACTTCCATGCTTTTCAAGCGCACTCTGAAGTGCGACTTGAAACCCTCTGTTTATCTGGAATGGCGGCGTAGGATAGAATAATAATTTGTGGGCCTGCACTGCTTGGAATGGATAATCCTTCTCGTAGGCGTCTTCGTCATCAAGAGAAACGGGCACCACAAAATCAACATACATCCATTCCACTTCCTCACCTTCCGGCAAAGAAAAGCAAAGCAGCCAATCACCGCTGCTAACTTGATCTTCGTCAACATTGATATGATTTTGGGGCTGACGAACTCCGTATATATTTTTTGCTTCGATGACAGCGGCTTCGGACACTCCGCCTTCGTCCGATGACCATCCAAGCTTCCAAGGTTCCCGGAACGAAGCTTCATACCAATCGGAAAAACTAACTGCCCTACGCTTGGCTTTCTTGGCGCTAACGCCGCGAGCCACACCCAAAACCTTCGATTGATGGTTCAGCGTTTCTAAATCTCCATCAGATATCGTTCTAGGTCTTGTTTCTTGAATGAATTTTTCAATGTCCACTATACCAGGTTCAAAAAACACACCTGCTTCTTTGGTCCCATCTTTCCCTAAAGCATTTGAAGAGAGATTTGCCGAACATATCACGCAACCTTTGCGACTAGACCAGTAGACTTTTGCATGAAGCCGTTCCGATTTTCTAACGACAGCACCTCGATCCCTTAACCTCCCTAATGCGTTAGCGCTCGTGGCCCCAGGCTCCAGACAGCAAATCACCTCCAAACCGTCAACGTTTGGTAGGTACTTCTCCGCACCGTCACTTACATAGGCAACAAGAGCAACTCTTCGTTCGTTGGGCTGAGGCTGAGAAAATATCCGTTTAATTTCTTTGTGAATCCGGCTCGAAGAGTAAAGAACAGTCGCTTCTTTCATAATTCCAATCCCCCATTATCATAAATCTCCCACGGCGCGACGCCCGGGCCGAACTTCTCCACCGCGAAATCGACGAAGGCCCGGACCTTAGGCGCCAGAAGATGCGTATGCGGATAGATGGCGTGAAGGCGTAGCGGCTCGTCCTCCCAGTCGGTCATCACCGCCTCGATCGCACCGGAACGCAATTCATCGGCAATGATGAAGTCCGGGAAGAAGCCCATTGCCTGCCCCGCCTTCAGCATCGGCACCATGGCATCCGCATTGTTGCAATAAAGCTGGCCTTCCCGCTCGACCTCGATCCGCTTGCCGGAGGGCGAGCGAAGGCGAATGACCTCCGGTCGGGGCTGGATCGAATAGAACATGAAACGATGGCTCTTCAGCTCGTCCGGTGTTTGCGGCCGGCCATGCTTCTCGAAATAGGCGGGCGCGGCCACCAGCAAGCGGCGCACAGGCGCAAGCTGGCGTGCGATCAGGCTTGAATCCTCCAGCTCCGAAACGCGCAAGGACACGTCGAACCCTTCTTCGATGAGGTCCACGCGCCGGTCGTTGAGCGCGAGGTCCACGGTGAGGTCCGGATAGCGTTCGAGAAACTCCGGCATCACACTCGACAATTGCCGGATCCCGAAGGTCATCGGTGCGTTGACGCGCAAACGGCCCTGCACGGCGCCCTGCACATGGGTGACGCAGGCCTCCGCATCCGCCGCCTCCGCCACGATGCGCTGCGCGCGCTCGTAAACCACCGCGCCTGCCTCGGTTACGCTGAGCCGCCGCGTCGTCCGGTTGAGAAGGCGCACGCCCAGCCCCTCCTCCAGCGCGGCGACCTGACGGCTCACCATGCTTTTGGACAAGTGCAGGGCTTCCGCCGCGGCGGTGAAACTGCCCGTCTCCACCACCTGCGCAAAAACGGCGAAGGCATTGAGGTCCAGCGTCATTTTCTCACCATTGAAACAATCTATTGAAGAAATGATGGATTGGAACTTTCGGAGAAGCAAATACATTTCACTCAGCGAACGAAACACCCTCGAACGACATCCCAGTCAAAGGAGAGCGACATGGCGGACGAAACGAAAATTCTGGTGCTCTATCACAGCTCCTACGGCCATATCGAAACCATGGCCAAGGCCGTGGCCGAAGGCGCGGCGAGCGAAAGCGGCGTCAGCGTGGATTTGAAGCGCGTGCCGGAGACCATGCCCGAAGACCTGATGAACGAAGCGGGCATGAAAACCGATCAGGAAGCCCCCGTGGCCGCCCCGCATGAGCTTGCGGGATATGACGCGGTGATCTTCGGCTCGCCCACCCGTTTCGGCAACATGACGGGCCAGATGCGCAGTTTCCTCGACCAGACCGGCGGTCTCTGGGCCAAGGGCGCGCTCACCGGCAAGGTGGGCAGCGTCTTCACCTCCACCGGCACCGGCGCAGGCAACGAGACGACCATCACCTCGTTCCACAACACGCTGATCCACCACGGCATGGTCATTGTCGGCCTGCCCTACGCGGTGGCGAACGAACCCTTCGACATCTCGGAAGTGCGCGGCGGCTCGCCCTATGGCGCCTCGACGCTGGCCGGCGGCGACGGATCCCGCCAGCCGTCCGAGAAGGAACTTTCCATGGCGCGGAAGCAGGGCGCACATGTCGCCTCTATCGCCCGGAAACTCAAAGGCTAGAGAAAGCCTGACCTGACAAATACCTGCCTTGCGGAAGGCTCTCCCCCTCCCCCCACTTCCGCAAGGTACAGCCCGCCACGCGTCCCTCCCCCGTATTGCATAAAGGGGCGCGTGGCGGTCCCCATCATTCGGGAGGAGAGAGGAACAAGGTCATGATCGAAATTCGCGATTTCGAAAGCCTCGGGCATGCCGACCATGGCTGGCTGGACGCCCGGCATCATTTTTCCTTCGGGCAGTATCACGACGCTGCGCGGATGGGCTGGGGTGCGCTGCGCGTCTGGAACGACGACCGCATCGCGCCGAAAACGGGCTTCCCCCCGCATGGCCATCGCAACATGGAGATCGTCACTTTCGTGCGCAAAGGCGCGATCACCCATCGCGACCACATGAACAATGAAGGCCGCACGAAAGCGGGCGACGTTCAGGTGATGTCCGCGGGCAAGGGCGTGCGGCACGAGGAATGGAACCTGGAAGACGAAGAAACGACGCTCTTCCAGATCTGGATCGAAACCAACCGCCCCGGCATCGCCCCGCGCTGGGAGCAGGCGGCGTTTCCCGAAGGCACGCGCGAAGGAAAGCTCGCGCGGCTGGCCAGCGGCAAACCGGACGCCCCGGCGGGCGCTCTTTGGATCGCGGCGGATGCCGAGATACTGGGCGCAACGCTTGCCGCCGGAAATGCGGTGACCCATGAAACGGGCAAGGAGCGCTATCTCTATCTCGTGCCCTCGAAAGGCAGCGTGACCGTAAACGGTGTGCATGTGCCCGAACGCGCAGGCGCGGCGATCCGCGATGTCGAGAAGCTCGTCATCGAGGCCACGGAAGATGCCGAAATCGTGCTGGTGGATATACCGCCCGCCACAAATTGAAACGAAGCGCAGGACAGATAGGAGCGCGAAATGGGACAGCTTGTCGACGGCGAATGGAAGACCGAGGAAACCATTGCCAAAACGAGCGAGGGACGCTTCCAGCGCCCCTCCTCCACCTTTCGTAACTGGGTAACGGCGGATGGCAGCGCCGGCCCCACCGGCAAGCCGGGCTTCAAGGCGGAAGCCGGTCGCTATCACCTCTATGTCTCGTTCGCCTGCCCCTGGGCGCATCGCACGCTCATCTTCCGCAAGCTCAAAGGCCTCGACGACAAGATTTCGCTGAACGTGGTCGACCCGCTGATGCTGGATGAAGGCTGGACGCTGAAGAATAGCGACGACGACACCACGTCCGATACGATCAATGGCAAGACGCGGCTCTACGAGGTCTACCAGCTTGCCGACCCCGACTATTCGGGTCGTGTGACGGTGCCCGTCCTCTGGGACAAGGAGACCGGCACCATCGTCAGCAATGAATCCGCCGACATCATTCGCATGCTGAACTCGGCTTTCGACGGGCTGGAAGGCGTCGATGCAGATCTCGACTTCTATCCCGATGGATTGCGCGAGGAAATCGATACGCTGAACGCATCCATCTACGACAAGATCAATAACGGGGTCTACAAGGCGGGCTTTGCGACGACGCAGGACGCTTACGAAGAAGCGGTCACCGCGCTTTTCGAAGAACTCGACCGGCTGGACGATCTTTTGTCACACCGACGCTACCTGACCGGCAACCAGCCGACGGAAGCCGATTGGCGGCTCTTCCCGACGCTGGTCCGGTTCGATCCCGTCTATGTCGGCCATTTCAAATGCAACATCCGCCGCATTGCCGACTATCCGAACCTGTCGAACTATCTGCGCGACCTCTATCAGGTGCCGGGCGTGAAGGAGACGGTCAATATCGGCCACATCAAGCGGCACTATTACGCAAGCCATCGCCACATCAACCCGACAGGCATCATCCCCGCCGGGCCCGTGCTCGACCTCGACGCGCCGCATGACCGCGACCGTTTCGAAAGCTAGTCAGCCGCAAGCGCCTGTTCGCGCATACGGAGCAGCCGGTTCTCGACCGCGCCGCGATTGCGGGCTTCGCTATAGCGGTCCATGCGCGACATGCCGAAGTGATAGGCCTTCAGCGCCGCATCGCCGGACTGCCTGACGGACCGGTCGAGATCGAGAAAGACGCAGGCCGTGTTGCGGTGGTTCTCGCGCCCGAAATCCTCGCAATAGCGCACCGAGGCGCGAAGCATCCGCAATTGTTTCGTGTCGAGGGCGTCCAGCTCGGCCTTGTCGGTCGGCAGCGCCGCCCAATCGACCTCATCCTGCGCAAACGCCGGTCCCGGTGCCAGAACGGATACCGAAACGACCATCGCAAGAAAAATACCGATCAGCGTTTTCATATTCCCCCTCCTTCTTTTCAGTAGAGCATGGCCGGACCGGCGATCAATCACCAGAACTCGTCCGGCACCGCCCCTTCGACCGCCTCGCCGATCCGCCGCCGCGTACCCGGCGACACATCTTCGGGCAAACGGTCCAGCGCGAAAAAATCCCATTCGGCAATCTCCCGGTCGGGCGCCCATGCGCCGCGCTCCCAAGCATCGGCTTCTATGTCGAACAGGGCCACATGATCCGATTTGAACTCCCGGAAATTGGCATAAATCCCCATAAGCCGGGCCTGGCCATGCAGAATAAGTCCCGTTTCTTCCTGCAATTCGCGGCGGACGGCCTGATGCATGGTCTCGGAGCGGTCCACCCCGCCCCCCGGCAGATACCAGCCCGCGAGATAGGTATGGCGGACCAGAAGAATGCGTCCCTCCTCATCGCGGACAAGCGCCCGCACCCCCGCGGTCAACGGCCGTGTCAGCCGCCAGTAAAGGCGCGCCGCGGGACTGAAAAGGCGCTTGAAAGCGAATTGCCGGATCCGGGACATGGGTGTGAGCGTAGCGCAAGAAAGACAATCCCGCATTTAGCACTCGTCAACTATCTCCACGCTAGCCTCTTTTCCGGCTCCCGGCTGTGAATTCCCACCGCCGGGGACCGGGCTTTGCGAGGGTGCGCGGCCAGGGGCAGTTGACGATATGAAGATTTTCTCGCGCTTCAGGGCGCGGCAAAGAGAAGCCGAACCGACCGAGGCAACGCCCCGGGCGACGCGGGAGGCCATGGATCGGGCCCTGCGCGGCACCTCGCGCCATAGCGGCTCTGTTTCCGCCGCCGAACTCGGCCAGCGGATCGCGACCTCGCTTTCCACCGTGGAAACCGCCGTGCTCGCCATCGACGCCGTGAGCGATCTGCTGCGCGAAGCCGCCGATCTCGCGGCGGATGCCGCGCGCAGCGACGATCCCGGCCGCCGGGCGCTCCTTGCCGGACGCTATGACGACCTCCGAAGCGAAATCGACGCGATTGTCGGGTCCGCATCGCATAACCGGATCAACCTGATTGCCGGGCGGCGCTCTCCCCGCCATCCGGTAAGCTTCGAAATCATCCTGGATACCGAAGGACGCCGCGGCATTGCCGTCCCCATCGTCAATCTCACCACATCCGCCGAGGGCCTTTCCCTCTCCCCGCCCCGCAGCGCATTCGAGCACGATGAAGAGATCGACATGATCCTCTGCGAAATCGACCGCGCCCGCGATGTCACAGAAAACGCCGCTGCGGCCCTGGCCGACCATGCCTCGCTTGTGGCCGAGCGCATCGAGGCCCTGCGCCGCGAAGCCGGCGAACGGAACATCGATTCCAGCGTCCCGACCGGTGCCGATACGCCGGAAGACGAATTGCAGATCGACGACGACGGCGAGACCGCGCTGAACGAAACGCTGCGCACCCCCGATGCGATGGACGAAAACATGAGCGCCGTCGAAGACAAGCTGCAGGCGCTGGCCGAACGGCTGAACCGGCGCGTGGGCGAAGCCGCGGAACTCGCAGCGCAACATCAGGACAAGGATGCCGATCACGGCGAGGACGCGGACGAAACGTTGATCCTCGACAACGAGCTTCTGCCCGCCCCTTCCGATCCATATGACGCCGATCCCGACGAACGGGACTGAACGTTTCATCCTCGCCTTCCCGCTCCCGCCGCCCAAAAGCAGATCCCGATCCGGCAGATGTTTCCACCTCGCCGGAAAACGGTCTAGGCTGCGCGCAAGAAACACATCGGGAGCGCGTAGATATGAGCGAGCAGACAAGCCTGTCCAATGACGACCAGATCAAATACTGGAACGGCCGCAGCGGCGAAAAATGGGTCGCCAATCAGGCGCGTATGGACCGCGTTCTCGCGCCCTACTCTCAGGCCGTGATCGAAACCCTCGCACCGGCGAAAGGCGAGCGTGCGATCGATATCGGCTGCGGCTGCGGCGTCACCACGCGCGCCATCGCCAAACGCACCGGCAAGGAAGGCCTGGCGCTCGGCGTCGACGTCTCCCGCCCCATGATCGAACATGCGCGCGCATTGGCGGCAGCGGAAAACAATCCCGCCGAATTCCTGCTCGCCGACGCATCCAGCCACGATTTCGACGGTCCCGGTTTCGACATGCTGGCCTCGCGTTTCGGCGTGATGTTCTTTGCCGATCCCGACGGCGCCTTCGCCCATCTTCATGGCACGATGAAGCCGGGCGGAAGGCTGGCCTTCGTCTGCTGGCGTCCGCTGACCGAAAACAGCTGGTTTCATGTCCCGCTCTTTGCCGCCCTCGAACATGTCGAAGCCCCAGAACCGCCCGCACCCGGCGCGCCGGGTCCCTTCGCCTTTCAGGACAAGGACCGCGTGAACGCCATCCTGAGCGGCGCGGGCTTCGGCGATATCTCCATCGATCAACTCGATGCGGAAATGACGATGGGCCGGACCGACAGCGACGCAGGCGACGCGGTGGAGGATGCGCTTCATCAATCGCTCGAGGTCGGCCCCTTCTCACGCCTTTTCGTCGACCTGGACGACACCGCCCGCGAAAAGGCCATAGGCGCCGTCCGCAAGGCACTGGCCGCCCACAATACCGACCGCGGCGTGGTCCTGAACGGATCGGTCTGGCTCGTCACAGCCAACGTCTGACCGGGGATATGTAAACGAAGGGGTAACCTTACGTCCGCCCTTTGTTAACCAATCCGTTCTATCGTCGCGCTGTTGAAGCTGACGTATTCGCGAGGGCACCGGCAACCGCCGGAAAGCGATGCGGCACTGCGCAGGTGGGGTATGACGGCACAATCCTTATTCGGGCCAATCAGCGTATTGGTGGTGGATGACAGCGCCTATATGCGGCAATTGCTGCTGGGGCTGCTGAATGCGCTCGAGGTCGGGAAAACATTTCTCGGCGCGAATGGCGAAGAGGGTCTGGACCTCTACAGGCGACACAGGCCCGACGTCGTCATTACCGATGCCGCCATGGAACCGGGCGACGGCTTCGATCTGGTAAAGCGGCTTCGCGCCATCGACTGCACGGAGATGAGCACCGCGCCCATCATCATGGTCTCGGGCCATACCGACGTCGCATCCGTTGAAAAAGCACGCGATGCCGGCATCACCGCGTTCCTCTCCAAACCCATCTCCGCGGCGACACTCTATCGGCGGCTTGCCGAAGTCGTGTGCTATCCCCGCGCCTTCATCGAAACCGACACCTATCGCGGCCCGGACCGCCGCCGCCGCGATACGCCCTTCGAGGGTGTGGACCGGCGGCAGGCAGCCGCCCCGCAGGTCACCTTGCTCTAGGAAGTCCGGATATGTCGGAGAACGACCTCATCAAAGCATCGCAAAAGGGCGAGACGCGCATCCTGAAGGTGCCCTCGATCGCCAAACGCAAGCTGGGCCAGGACATCACCGACCCTGTGCGCCTCGATCCGCGTGTCCTCGAAAAGATGCAGGACACCATCAAGAGCCTGGAATCGAAATATGCCGAGGCTCTTTCCGAGCAGGTAACGCGCCTGATCGAATTGTCCGACCCTGCCGCCAACGGCGATGCCCGTTCCGCCGCCGACCTCTACACCATCGCCCATGATATTCGCGGTCTCGCCGGTACCTTCGGACGCCCGCTGGTCGGCCGCTTTGCCAATCTGCTCTGCACCTATATCGAGGGGCACGACAATATCGGGCCGCTGGAAAACAGCATCATCCGCTTTCACGTGGAGGCGATCCGCGAAGCGCTGAAGAACCCGGACAGCGATCCCAACCTTGCCTCCGAAACGCTGCGAGCCCTCGAAAACCTGATCATGGCGACGATGAACCAGACCAGGCTCGCCGCGGGATGACGGAAAGCGTATCCGACCTCTTCGCCCGGCTGAAAATTCTCGTCGTCGAAGACAGCAGCGAAATGCGGCGGCTTGTCGTGGCGCTTCTGGAAAGCATGGGCATCGGCGAAATCGTCGAGGCGCATGACGGCCGATCCGGACTTGCCGCCTTCGCCGCCCACACCCCCGATCTCGTCATCACCGACGGCGCCATGGCCCCGATGAACGGCTATGAAATGACACGCCGTATCCGCAATGCATGCGACCCGTCCGATGCGAAACCGGCTGTACCGATTCTGATGATCTCGGGCCATCTCGGTCAGGCGACCGTCGACCAGGCGCGTATCGACGGCGTCACCGACTATCTGGCCAAACCGCTCACTGCCGAGCTGCTCTACGATCGCGTTCTGGCGGCCCTGACGGACGAGCACACCATTCTGGCCAAAGAAGGCTATGTCGGGCCCGCGCCCCGGCGGTCGCTGACCGTCCACAAGGCGGAAGACGACGAATTGCGGGCCGCGGCTAGCCGGTCACCTCGCCGAGAAACCGCCCGATCATCGGATTGATGATCTCCGGCGCCTCCCAGAAGGGCGTGTGGCCAAGACCGGCCAGCACATGCACCTTGCCCTCCCAGAGGTTCCGGTAGGTCAGTCCGACAAGATATTCATTATTCACGAAGGGCTCTTTTTCGCCCGTGACCACCGCCAGCGGGAGCGGCGAAGTGGCGACGATTTCCTTCTCGTCCATGTCGAGCCCGGCCACGGCGCTTTCCATCATCATGGGACGGAAGCGGCCATCCGCCCGGATCGCGGCGGCTACCATCCAGTCTTCCAGCGGCATATGCGTGCCGATACCGTTATGCGCCTGCTGGCGCGCTTCATCCGGCGTAAATTCAGGCTTGAAGGTGAAGCCCATTTCGTCGGACGGCAGGAAGGCCGCCATCATGTCTTCCGCTGAGGCGCCGGTCGGCGGCGTCCCCGTGATCCAGGCGCCCTGCGCGCCCGGCCAGCGCGCCATCATTTCCAGCGCGATATGCCCGCCCAGCGACCAGCCGATGATGACCGCCTTGCCGACGCCCAGATTGTCGAGAAATTCCATCGCCGCATCGGCAAAACCGTGAATGGAATAGGTCTGGGAGGGATCGCGCGCATTCTCGCTCTCGCCATGCCCGGGCAGGTCCATGGCGATGAGACGGTATTTCGCGCCGAGTTCGCTATCGAACTGGCGGGCGAAAATCTCCTTCGCCGAGGAGTTGCCATGCACCATCAAAACAGCCGGGCCCTGCCCCCCGCTTTCGGCATAGGCGATGCGCCCATGGCTCGTTTCCACGAAATTTCCCGACATCCAGCCCTCTTTTCCCTTTGTTTTCCGCCACGCGAACCGCGCCGGATACAAAAAATGACATATGCGTCACTATTTTTTGCATCCATTAACCTCTACCTTTATAGTGTTTTTAGAGACCAGAACGCGAGCGGGGAGGAGCCGGCTTTCGCGCCGGGCGTCTTTGCATACGCAATAGGGCAGGAGAACCATGACCAGCAAGATCACCACCAACATCACCGTCGACGACGCCTATGAGGCGGTCGCCCCCGACGATTTCGGCGCCATGATGGAAGTGGACCGCTACGGCAAGCGCTCCACCGCATTCGACAAGATCATTTCCGCGACCCATGACCATTTCTGGGATCCGCAAGACACGAAATACATCGATTTCTCCCAGCCGTTCGACATGGAGAACGAGTATCTCGTCGACCCCGACCTCTTCGCCGACCTGAAGACCGCCGTCGGCGACAAGCTCGACGAGAAGCAGAAGATCAAGCTCGTCAATCTCGACACGCAGTGGTCGCTTTCCTCGATCCTGCACGGTGAAGCGGGCGCCCTCGCGCTGTCCGCCAGCCTCTGCCACATCCTGAAGGATCCGGGCGCGCAGGAATACGCCGCCAACCAGACGCGCGAAGAAGCGCGCCATGTGGCCGGCTTCTCCAACTATATCAAGGCCCGCTGGGGCAAGCCCGTGGCCGTCGGCCCGGCCCTCGGCGACATCCTCACGGACATCGTCAACTCGCCGCTCGTCTGGAAGAAGATCGTGGGCATGCAGATGCTGGTCGAAGGCCTCGCCATGGGCGCCTTCGCGACCTTCTACAAGTCCGGTCGCGACCCGCTCATGGTGCACCTGATGCAGCTGACCATGACGGACGAAGCCTTCCACCATAAGTTCGGCAAGATCTGGGCCGACCGCACCATTCCGAAGCTCGCGCCCGAGCAGCGCGACGCGATCGAGGACTGGGCCTGGGAAGTCTTCCAGGTGCTGCTCTTCAATCTCGGCTCGCCCGAGCAGAAGAAGCACATCTACGAAGCCGTCGGCCTCGACTGGGAATGGGTGCAGGGCGCTTTCATGGAAGCCATGACGGACGCCAACATCCGCGACGAGATGCAGGAATCCACCAACATCTTCCGTGTGTTGATCAAGACCCTTCTCAAGGCCGGCATCATCACCGACCGCACCTCCATGAACTATGCCGCCTTCATCGACATGAAGGAGCTTTACGGCGAGGGCGACCGGATGGTCGGCGACGACATCGCCGAGGAAGGCATCAAGTACCTCATGAAGCTGAACGGCCAGGAGGGCGGCGCCTACTCCCTCGACAAGATGACGGCCGCCGAATAATCCGGCTTCATCGGCAAGAAATCGGGCGGCGCTTTCGGGCGCCGCCTTTTTTGTTGGGGCAACCGCCCATTGCTGACATTCCTGAAAGCAAGATGGAGATGACGCCGCCTCGATTCCCGTTATCATGGCGCCCAAAGAAATCAGGGAAGCGGGCACGAATTCCGCTCCCGGCAAGAACAAGTTTTTGGGAGGAATAAAATGGCCTGGAATTTCGGGGACATTCTCGACGCAATCTCGCCTGAGCTGCCGCAGGACGCCCCTGCCCTCATTCATGGCGACCGCGTCATCACCTGGGGCGAAGCGACCAAACGCTCCAACAATCTTGGCCGCGCCATGCTGGACCGCGGCATCGAGCCCGGCGACAAATGCGCCTTCTATATGCGCAACCGCCCCGAATACAGCGAACTGCTGATGGCCTGCTTCAAGGCGCAGCTGACGCATGTGAACGTGAACTACCGCTACAAGGCGGGCGAAGTCCTCTACATCTTCGACAATTCCGACGCGACCGTGGTCGTCTATGGATCGGAATTCCGTGACATCATCGAGGAAATCCGTCCGCAGCTCACCAAGGTGAAGCTTTTCATCGAAGTGGCCGAAAGCGCCGATGCGCCGATCGCCTCCTTCGCGGAAAACTACGAAAAGCTCGCCACCACCGGCAGCGGCGAAAAGCTCGACATCGAGCGCTCCCCCGACGACATGCTCTTCATCTATACCGGCGGCACGACCGGCATGCCGAAAGGCGTGATGTGGACGCATAACGCGCTGCGCGAGACCCAGCTTTCCGCGCTGCGCCGCCTCGGCCCGGCGCCTGAAACCATGCCCGAACTGATCGAAGCCATCCGCACCGAAGGCCCCGGCCAGACCATGATCCCGGCCTGCCCGCTCATGCATGGCACCGGCCTGCTGACCGCGCTCGGCACCATCGTCAGCGGCGGCTGCGTGGTGACGCTGGATGCGCCCTCCTTCGAGCCGCATGAAATGTGGGAAGCGGTGGACCGCAACAAGGTGAACTCGCTCTCCATCGTGGGCGACGCTTTCGCCAAGCCCATGCTGCGCGCCCTGCAGGAAAAGCCCGGCGCCTATGACCTCTCATCCATCGCGACCATCGTCTCATCCGGCGTGATGTGGAGCCGCGACGTGAAGAAGGGCCTGCTGGAATACATGCCCGAAGCCATCATGACCGACAGCTTCGGCGCATCGGAGGCCGTCGGCCTCGGTTCCTCGCTGATGACGAAGGACGGCGAAATCAATACGGCGAGCTTCCAGATCGGCGAACGCTGCAAGGTCTTCGACGAACAAGACGAACCGGTGGAACCCGGCTCCGGCAAGCCGGGCTTCATCGCACTGGGCGAGCCCATTCCGCTCGGCTACTACAAGGATCCGGAAAAGAGCGCCAAGACCTTCAAGACCGTCAGGGGCGAACGCTATTCCATTCCCGGCGACTGGTGCCTGGTGGAACCGGACGGCACGCTGACGCTGCTGGGCCGCGGCTCGGTCTGCATCAACACGGCCGGTGAAAAGGTCTACCCGGAAGAAGTCGAGGAAGTGCTGAAGCTCCACCCCGACGTGGAAGATGCGCTGGTGGTCGGCATTCCCGACGAGAAATGGGGCCAGGCCGTGACCGCCGTCATTCACCTCGCGCAAGGCGCACAGTTCGACGAGGAAGCCATCCGCGTCCATGTCCGCGAAAGCCTGGCAGGCTACAAGACGCCCAAGCGCGTGCTGGTCGGCAATTCCGTGCCCTTCCGCGCGCCCAACGGCAAGGCGGACTACAAGTCCGTGACCGCCTTCGCCAAGGACGAACTTGGAGTGCCTGCCTGATGACGCAGGACGAATTCGCGAAGCTGCTTGCCCGTTTCTGCGCCGCTGCCAATGCGGGCGACGGGCAAGCCTTCGCGGCCTGTTTCACCGAAGATGCCGTCTATCACGACTACATCTATGGCGATCACAAAGGCCGCGAAGAGATCGCGCATATGATGGCGCATATGTTCCATCGCGACGCGGGCGATTATGACTGGCGGATGTTCGATCCCGTCTGCAACGGCGATCTCGGCTATGCCTGGTCGCTCTCGAAATTCACCTCCAAAGTGCCCGAATATGAAGGCAACAAGGTCGTGATCGACGGCATGAGCCGCTTCGAACTGAAGGACGGGCTCATCGCCGATTACCGCGAAAGCGTGAATGGCGGCGTCGCCATGGTACAGTTGGGCGTCGAGGAACCGAGGGTCTATGGCGTGTTGCGCAAATGGGCGCGGCAACTGAAAGAGCAGCCCGAGGTTCGCGACTACCTCGCCGACTAGACCGAAAGCCCGCCTTATGAAACTTGCCCTGCTCGGCCAGACCTGCGCCGACAATCTGGATCATCTGAAAGCCTGCCTGACAAGCGACTGGGAGATCGGCCTCTGGCTCCCCGACGATCCGGTGGACAAGGGCGAGGCGCTGGTAGGCGATGCCGATGCCATCGTCGTCGGCTCCGACACACTCGTCTCAGGCGGTGCGTTCCAGCTCATCCCCAAGGCGGAAAAACTCAAACTCTTCCAGATTCCCTTCGCAGGCTATGACTGGATGAAACCCGAAGGTGTGCCCGAGGGCTGCCTCGTCTGCAATGCGCTGGGACATGAGCAGACCATGGCGGAGTTCATCGTCGCGAGCCTGCTGGAATGGGAGATCGGTTTCCGCAGGCTCGACGCTAGTTTCCGCGAAGGCTCCTGGAAATATCAGGGCGCGAACCGCGATCCGGGCTCGCTCCATGGCGAAGTTTACGGCAAGACGCTAGGGCTTTTCGGCTATGGCAACATCTCGAAAGAAACGGCAAAACGCGCCCGCGCCTTCGGCATGAAGGTTTGCGCCATCGCCCGCTCCCCTCGCGACACAACGCCCGAAAACCTCGACTGGATCGGCACACGGGAGGACATGCCCCGCCTGCTGGCGGAGAGCGATTACATCGCGCTTGCCTGCGACCTCAACAACGAAACCCGCCACGCCTTCGACGCGGCTGCGTTCGCACAGATGAAACCGGAAGCCGTGATCGTCAATGTCGCGCGCGGCCCGGTCGCGGAGGAAGAGGCCCTCTATAACGCATTGGCGAACCGGCAGATCGCGGGGGCGGTGATCGACACCTGGTACATCTACCCGAACCGCCCGCTCCCCGGCGGCACCCCGGAGGCCTCGCCCCGGCCGTCGAGACTTCCCTTCCACGAACTGGACAATCTCATCATGACCCCGCACTGCTCCGCCCATACGGTCGGCGCAGATCTTCGCCGCTGGGAATCCATCGCCCGAAATCTCGATGCCCTCGCCGCGGGCCGCGAGCCGGAAACCGTTGTCATGCTCGGGACGCGCGCACCACAGATCTGAACAGCCGTCCCGTTTCCGGAAGATTTGCCGCCCGGGCGGCGGCTGATAAAGTGTCACCCAGACAAGAACTCAATATCAGCGAGGATCTAATGGAAGCGCTCGAAACGTTCCGCCAGGAAGTGAGGGAGTGGCTCGAAACAAACTGCCCTGCCTCCATGCGCACCCCCATGCCGGAAGAGGAATCTCCCTGGGGTGGCCGCAATGCAAGCTGGCCGAACCCGGACTCCAAGGTGTGGATGGACAATATGGCCAGCCGCGGCTGGACCGCGCCGACCTGGCCCAAGGAATATGGCGGCGGCGGCCTCTCCAAGGACGAGAACAAGATTCTCCAGCAGGAACTTCGCCGCATCAAGGCGCGCCCGGCGCTGATGAGCTTCGGCATCTGGATGCTTGGCCCGGCGCTTCTTGAATTCGCCAATGAAGAGCAGAAAAAAGAGTATCTTCCGCCCATCGTGCGCGGCGAAATCCGCTGGTGCCAGGGCTACTCCGAGCCGGGCGCGGGCTCCGACCTCGCCGGCCTCCAGACCAAATGCGAGGACAAGGGCGACCACTACCTCATCAACGGCCAGAAGATCTGGACCTCCTATGCCGATCATGCCGACTGGATTTTTGCGCTGGTCCGCACCGATTCGTCGAAGAAGCATGAAGGCATTTCCTTCCTGCTGATCGACATGGCAAGCGAAGGCGTGGAAACGCGTCCCATCACCATGATCTCCGGCGCCTCGCCCTTCTGCGAGACCTTCTTCACCGATGTGAAGGTCCCGAAGGACCATCTGGTGGGCGAACTCAACAAGGGCTGGACCATCGCCAAGCGCCTGCTCCAGCACGAACGCGAAATGATTTCCGGCATGGGCCTTGGCGGCTCGCTGGCCGGCGGCGGACTGGGCGGCCTCGATCAGGTGGCCAAGGAATATTACGGCGAAGTCGACGGCAGGGTGGCAAGCCCGGCCCTGCGCGAGCATATCGCCCAGCAGAAGATGGACGGCCGCGCTTTCTCGCTCACCCTCCAGCGCTCCGTGGAAGAGGCAAAGGCCGGTCACGGCCCCGGTGCGGCTTCCTCGATCTTCAAATATTACGGCACGGAACTGAACAAGCGCCGCTATGAGCTGCTGCTGGAACTTCTCGGCACGCAAGGTCTCGGCTGGGAGGGAGAAGGCTTCACCCCGGAGGAACTCGGCGTAACGCGAAGCTGGCTGCGGTCCAAGGGCAATTCGATCGAGGGCGGCACCTCCGAAGTGCAGCTCAACGTCGTGTCCAAGCGCGTGCTCGGACTGCCGAGCTGACATTCGGCTTTCCTCAAAAATCAGAAAATTCAGTCCCGAGGACGATAACAAATGGCATTGGTACTCACCGAGGAGCAGCAACTGCTCCGCGACACGGCAACTCAGTTCTTTCAGGAGCGCGTCGGCATCCAGAACCTGCGCAAGCTGCGCGACGAGAAGGATGACACAGGCTTCGACCGCGCGATCTGGAAGGAAATGGCCGATCTTGGCTTTGCCGGCATCATGATTTCCGAAAAATACGGCGGCACCGAATTCGGGCCCGTGGGCCTCGGCCTCGTGCTGGAACAGGCAGGCCGTGTGCTGGCGGCAACCCCGCTCGTTTCGACCGTGCTCCTCTGCGGCAGCGCGATACAGCTCGCCGGCAGCGCCAATCAGCGGCAGGAACTCCTCACCGCCATCGCCGCGGGCGACCGCATCATGGCGCTGGCGCTGGAGGAAGGACCGCATCACAACCCCACCCGCATCGCCACCAAAGCCGAAGCACGCGGCGACAGCTATGCGATCTCGGGCAGCAAGACATTCGTGCTGGACGGCCACGTCGCCGACCAGCTCATCGTCGCGGCACGCACCAGTGGAAAGGAAAACGATAGCGCCGGCATCACCCTGTTCCTCGTCGACCGGAACGCGCCGGGCGTCAAGATCACCCGAACCCATATGGTGGACAACCGCAATGCGGCGAATATCGAGTTCGACAATGTGGAAGTCTCCGAAAGCGCCGTGCTCGGGTCGCCGGATGGCGGCTATGACGTGCTCGAACAGGTGCTCGACATTGGCCGTATCGGCCTGTCCGCCGAAATGATGGGACTGGTGCAGCAGGTCTTCGACACGACGGTCGAATATCTGAAGGAACGCAAGCAGTTCGGTGTGCCGATCGGCTCCTTCCAGGCGCTGCAGCATCGCATCTCGCATCTTTTCGCCGAGCTCGAAATCTGCCGCTCGGTCGTTCTCGACGCGCTGACCGCGGTGGAGGAACGCCGCAACGACGTGCCGCAGATCGCCAGCCTCGCCAAAGCGCGGCTGTCGGACACGGCCCGCGTCATGACCAATGAAGGCCTGCAGATGCATGGCGGCATGGGCATGACCGACCAGTTCGATGTCGGCCTCTTCATGAAGCGGGCCCGCGTGGCGGCCGCCACTCTGGGCGACGCCAATTTCCACCGCGACCGCTACGCCACGCTTGACGGCTTCTGATCGCCGCAGGCTCACGCTGTAACTTGACCTGCCGCCATTCTCCGGGCTTCTTAACGCTTTGGAGGTGGCGGCAGATGCGTTTTGGCAGGTGGTTTTGGGCCCTTTGGGCGGTTCCAGCGATGGTATTCTGGGCTACGACGCCCGCTGCCGCGCATCCCCATGTCTGGATCGACATGAAAGTCGGCATCGTCACGAATGCCGACCGGCAACTGGAAGCGCTTCGCATCCACTGGACCTTCGACGAATTCTATTCCGCCTTCGCGCTGGACGGCATCAAGAAGGATGAGAACGGCCACTATCCGCAAAAGGTTCTGGACGAACTGGCCCAGGTCAATCTGACCAATCTGAAGGAAGTGGACTTCTTTACCGAGATAACGGCGAACGGAAAGAAGCTCGCTTTGGCGGCCGCAAAAGACCCGGAATCGAGCTGGAACGAGAAACAGGGCCGGCTGACGCTCACCTTCACCCTGCCGCTAAAAACACCTCACGCGGCACCTGTTCAGTTCCGCATCTACGATCCGAGTTATTACATCTCCATCGACTATCCGGAAAAAGGGCGGGGCATCGAATTCCTCAATGGACCGCATAGGGACTGCAAGATTTCGGTGGTGACGCCCGATGTCGAAAATGTCTGGCTGAACCTGCCCGAAGCCGCCTTCACCGGGAACAACGCAACCGTCGGCCAGGGCTTTGGCGCCCATTTCGCCTCGACGGCAACGCTCGCCTGTAAAAAGGGCTGAAGCAATGCGTCACCTCGCCATCGCCCTGTTTGTGCTGTCGGTCCTTTTCGCTGTCGGGCACGCCACCCCCGCATCGGCAGAGAGCCCCTTCCAGGCACCGCCCGGCGCGCCCTCGCAATCGGCCGCGCCCGCCAAAAGCGGCACCGGCGACTGGTTCGGCAGGGTCACAAGCTGGGCCATTGCGCAGCAGCAGGTCTATTACCGCAAGCTCGCGGGCGCACTGCGTAACTTCAAGCTGCAGGGCTCCGCCGCCGCCACATGGACACTCGTCACCCTCTCCTTTTTCTACGGCATCTTCCATGCCGTGGGGCCGGGCCATGGCAAGGTGGTCGTCACCTCCTATCTCCTCGCCGATGAGCGCGATGTGAAGCGCGGTGTCCTGCTCGCCTTTCTCGCCGCTTTCATGCAGGCGGTGACGGCGATCGTGCTGGTCGGCGTACTCGCCCTGATACTGGGCTTCACCATGCGCGCGACAGCCAATGCGATTCCCTATGTCGAGGGGGCAAGTTTCGTTCTGATCATAGGGATGGGCCTCTGGGTCATCTGGCGCGGCCTCTCCCGCCTGCGCGGCAAGGGGCACCACCATGCCCATTCCCACGATCACGAGCATCATCATGACCATAGCCATGAAGGCGAGGATTGCGGCCACGCCCATATGCCCGCCCCCGCCGATCTCAGAAAGACGGAATCCCTCGCGGAAATGGCGGGCATGATCCTCGCGGTCGGCCTGCGCCCCTGTTCGGGCGCCATTCTGGTGCTTCTTTTCGCCCTCACCCAGAGCGCCTTCCTGGCAGGCGCGCTGTCTGCCTTCACCATGTCGCTCGGCACCGCTATCACCGTTTCCTCGCTTGCCGTAGCGGCGGTCTCCTCGCGCGGCCTTGCCCTGCGCTTTGCCTCCGGCATGGATAATCGCTGGACCGGCTATCTGGAGGCGGGGCTGATGCTCGTCGGCGGCATCGTCATTCTGGCCTTCGGCCTCCTCCTGCTTGCCGCCCTCGTGACGGAGCCTGCAAGGCCGTTTATATAGGGCGCTCCACCTTGGGGTGCAGCGCTCCCGGCGGCGGCCCGGCTATCGACAATGAAGCCCCCCCGCCCCATACTGCGCCCGATCCCGTGCCGCTTCGCGCGGCGCCCCCGCCGGTAGACCGAATGAGCAAGAGAGAACTATGGCTGACGACACCAAGACCGACCTGCCCGAACGTATTACCGTTCTCGCCCGCGACTTCACGCCTGCGGCTATGGAATTTCACCGCCGCAACATGAGCGAGAAGGGCTACCGGATGGAAGGCCAGATCGTTCAGCGCAAGTTCCAGATGATCGAGGGCATGGAAGCGCCCAAGGATCTGTTCGAGGGCGAGCTGTTCTACGCTGTGACATTTGTGCGAAAGAACGTCGAAAGCTGAGACACGGCGATTCGCGATGGAATGGCCGACGCGCTGCCCCACCCCGGGCGGCGCGTTTTGCTATTGCGTCCGGCTCCTGACACAAGGCTGGCAACAAGCAGACGCATTTCTGCGCATTTTCAGCGATATCCGCGGGAGAGGCTTGATCCCGCTCTGGTAATCGGGGCTCACCGCACTATGTGGAGACGAATGGGAACGCGAATGCCTCTCACGCGAATTTGACAGCCGGGGCAGGCAACGCGAGTCTATGGTCAAGTCGCTCACGCAGCGTGATGTCACGCGCGAGCAGGAAACGCAAAGACGACGGGCAGACAAAGAGGAGCCCAGATGTCCGAAACGGCAACGCTCGGCGACGACGCCGCTGCGCATAACAAACGGGAAACCGCCAGCGCCCTCGGGCATGCCTATGCCCGTGTCCGGCAGCGCACCGAAGAGCTGACCGCGCCGCTCTCCGCCGAGGACCAGACCATCCAGTCCATGACCGATGCGAGCCCGGCCAAATGGCACAGGGCGCACACGACATGGTTCTTCGAAACCTTTCTGCTGGTGCCCCATGCGCCGGGCTATGAGGTTTTCGATTCCGACTACAACTTCCTCTTCAACTCTTATTACGAAGCCGTCGGCGAGCGGCACGCGCGCCCGCGCCGCGGCATGATCACACGCCCCGGGATCGCCGAGATCGCCGCCTACCGCGCCCATGTGGACGCCGCGATGCAGGCTTTCATCGCCACATGCGACAGCGCCCTCTACCCCCTGATCGAGCTCGGCCTCAATCATGAAGAGCAGCATCAGGAACTGATCGTCACCGACATCAAGCACGCCTTTGCGGAAAATCCGACCTTTCCGGTCTACGCATCCGACAGCAACGCCGAGCGCGTGGAAAAGGCTGCTCCCAAACTCAACTGGTTCGAAATCGAAGGCGGCATCTACCGGATCGGCCATGAGGGCGATGGCTTTGCCTATGACAACGAGACCCCCGCGCACGAAACCCTGTTGCAGGACATGCGCATCGCCTCGCGCCCTGTCAGCACCGGCGAATATCTCGACTTCATCGCCGATGGCGGCTACGAGCGGCCCGAATTCTGGCTGTCCGACGGCTGGGCGACCGTGCAGGCCGAAGGCTGGCAGGCCCCGCTCTACTGGCACCGCGACGGCAATCTCTGGATGACCTACACGCTGTACGGCCTCCAGCCCGTGCGCGAATGCGAACCCGTCACCCATGTGAGCTATTACGAAGCCAACGCCTTTGCCGCATGGGCGGAAAAGCGGCTGCCCACCGAAATGGAACGGGAAGTCGCGGCGCGCCTGCATGGCGAAAAAGACGAGCTTGCCCCGCAGGCCGGCATCCATCCGCGCCCGCTGGCGCCGGGCTTTACCCAGGATGTGTGGGAATGGACGGAGAGCGCCTACCTCCCTTATCCCGGCTTCAAGCCCGCCAAGGGCGCTGTCGGCGAATATAACGGCAAGTTCATGGTCAACCAGATGGTGCTGCGCGGACGCTCCTGCGCCACGCCGCCCGGCCATCAACGTATTTCCTATCGCAATTTCTTTCCGGCCTCAGCCCGCTGGCAGTTCAGCGGCTTCAGGCTCGCCGAGGATAACTGACATGAATTCGACCGCCCCGCTCCTGGAAACCCTTCAGGACATGGAACCCGCGCGCGACGATTTCCTCGGCAGCGTTGTCGAGGGATTGAACGCGCCGCAAAAACACCTGCACTGCAAGTTTCTCTATGACGAGGAAGGCTCGCATCTCTTCGACGATATTTGCGAGCTCCCGGAATATTATCCGACCCGCACCGAGATCGGCATTCTCGAGAGTCATGCGCCCGACATCGCAAGCGTCATCGGTCCGCGGACCCAGATCGTCGAGTTCGGGTCCGGCGCAGGCATCAAGATCCGCCTGCTGCTTTCCGCCCTGACCGACCCGGTCGCCTATATGCCCGTGGAAATTTCACGCGAGCATTTGCTGGCGGCCTCTGCGAACCTCGCCAGCGATTTTCCGGCGCTGCGTATCGCCCCTGTCTGCGCAGACTACACGCAGCCCTTCACCCTGCCCGACCTGGAAAGCGAAACGCCTGCCAATATCGCGGGCTTCTTCCCCGGCTCGACCATCGGCAATTTCACCCGCGACGAAGCGGTGAAGTTCCTGGCGCTGACGCGCCGCCTGCTCGGCCGCGACGCCACGATGATCATCGGGATCGATCTGGTGAAGGACATCGACACATTGCGCGCCGCCTATAACGACACAAAGGGCGTGACGGCTGCGTTCAACCTGAATTTCCTGAAGCGGATCAATCGCGAACTGGACGCCGATTTCGACCTCGCTGCATTCGAGCACGATGCGCGCTGGAACCCCGAGCTGGAACGCATCGAAATGCATCTCATCTCGAAGACGGATCAGACGGTCACCATCGGCGAAAATCGCTTCGCCTTCCGCAAGGGCGAAACCATCCATACCGAAAGCTCTCACAAATACCGTATCGAGGGCTTCCGCGCGCTGGCACGCGAAGCGGGCTATGAACCCGAGCGTGTATGGACGGACGAACGGAACTATTTCAGCGTCCACGCCCTTCGCGCGGTCTGACCGGCCTCACGCCTCGTCCACCGCCTTGTTGAGCATCTCGCGGACTTTGCCCGCCACCGAGGCAAGCTGGTCGTTGCCGACACCGGACATGGAAACAACCGGATCAATGGCGGCGATCTCCGACTTGCCGTCGCCGGCTGCGCGCACGATCACATTGCAGGGCAGCATGGTGCCGATCTTGTCTTCGAGCGACAGCGCCTCGAATGCCATCACAGGATTGCAGGCGCCCAGAATGCGATAATCGCCCATCTCCTTGCCGAGCTTCTTCTTCATCGTCGCCGCGACATCCACTTCGGTCAGAACGCCGAACCCCTGAGCGGCAAGGCTCTGCTTGATCCGCGCTTCCGCCTCGCCGACAGAGGCATCGACGATCCGGCTGTGATAGTAGGACATGGCCTCACTCCTTGTTTCAGATATTCCTGATATAAAACCGGGAATGTGACTGAATTTGGAAGACGCCGGTTACTTCGCACAATTGATGCAGGTCGGAATGGTCGGGTCGGCCTTCAGCCGTTTCTCCGAAATCTCATCGCCGCAGGTCACGCAATACCCGTACTCGCCTTCATCGATCCGCCTGATGGCGGATTCGATACGCATGACTTCCTGTTTGCGGCGCTGTTCGGACGCCTGAGCCATGGCCTGCATCTGCATCGCATCCATGCGAGACAGGCGCCCCACCGATTGCTGGTCGAGCGCGACCGGCTTGCGGTCGTCGGCCGAGGTCTCGCTGCTCGCACGCAAGGTCTCGAGCTTTGCCGCAAGCTCTGCCCGCAAGACCGCCAGCTCCTCGTCTGTCATGGCGCGATCACTCATTCGTGAAGTCTCTCATATTCGTTTGTCCCCCGCACCCCGTCTGCGCCAACATGCGGCCAGCAACAAAGGACACGCCATGATCACGCTGCACCATCTCAACAATTCCCGCTCCCAGCGCATTCTCTGGCTGCTGGAAGAGCTCGGTCTCGACTACGACATCGCTCTCTATCAGCGCGACAGCGAAACGCAGCTTGCACCGCCGGAGCTCAAAGCCGTGCACCCGCTCGGCAAGTCGCCCGTCATCACCGATGGCGAACGCACCGTGGCGGAATCGGGCGCCATCATCGACTATCTCGTCCGGACCCATGGCAATGGCCGTTTCCGCCCGGCACCCGACAGCGAAGACTTCCTCGACTACGAGCACTGGCTGCACTTCGCGGAAGGCTCCGCCATGCTGCCCTTCCTGATGGGGCTTTATGCGGGCCGTCTGGGCGAGGCGGCCGAGCCGCTCTGGCCGCGCATCTTTTCGGAGATGGACAATCATCTGAGCTATATGGAAAACGCACTCGGGCACCGCGCCTATTTCGTCGGCGACGATCTCACCGGCGCGGACGTTCAGCTCACCTTCGTGCTGGAGGCGGCCGACGCGAACGGGCTTCTCGACAATTATCCGAACCTGAAGCGCTACCTCGCCGCCATGCAGGCGCGCGACGCCTATCGCCGGGCAATCGAGCGCGGCGGCCCCTATGCGCTCGGGACCCGGAGCTGATCACATAAGGAAGTGGTGGAAGCCGAAAAAGATGGCGAGAATCATGGAGGCGGAGACGGCAAGCGAAACGACGCAGAGCAACGTCCCCGCCGCCACGATCAGCCCGTCATGTTCCACCAGCCCCACGCCCACGATGAAGAAGCACACGGCCGGAAGCCATCCGCTGAACGGGATCGGAACGCATAGATTGAAGGCGGTGATAACGTAGAGTACGCCGACGATACGTTCGCCCGGGCCTTCGAAAAACCAGAGTACCCGCCGTCGCGTCATGCGCGACAACACCCGCGCAATGGGCAGGACATAGAGTGCCCCGGCCCGCCACTTCTTGCGGCCGAACGACCGGTTGGTGATGAAGTCCGGCAGCCAGAGAATCTCGCGCCCCAGCGCCATCTGCACGGAAACGAAAACGAGCGGAAGCCCTAAAAGCAGGTTCGACCCCGGCGGCAGCGGCAGCATGTTCAAAAGCCCGCCCATGACGAAGCCCCAGCCGAAGCTGCGATCGCCGAGCGAAGCAAGAATATCTCCGAATGTGCTCTCGTCCGGGCGCTTGCGTGTGCCGACCTGTGCCAGGCCCCGAAGCGTTCCGCTGCGTCTTTTTTTCATGTCCGCGCCGTTATACCCGACGCCCGTTAAAGGTACGTCAGCAAGGCGTTTAACACGTTTGATTGCGCCCCGTCACCGCAGGATTGCCCCAACCCGCCAAAGACCACGAAAAACGGGCCGGCAACAGCCGACCCGTTTCGGGACATTACGGTAATGTCAGGTCAAAGCCACGATCAAAGCGGGTGGACCTTCACCGGAAGCGTCTCATACCCCTTCACGAAGCTCGACAGGATGCGCTTGGGCTCACCCACAACTTCGACCTTCTTGAAGCGCTTCAGGATCTCTTCCCAGATGATGCGAAGCTGCATCTCGGCCAGCCGGTTGCCCACGCAGCGGTGGATGCCGTAGCCGAAGGACATGTGCTGGCGCGCCCGCGGACGGTCGATGATGAACTCGTCCGGACGGTCGATGACCTCGCCGTCCCGGTTGCCCGAGACGTACCACATGATGACCTTGTCGCCCTTCTTGATCTGCTTGCCGCCAAGCTCGGTATCTTCAAGCGCGGTACGGCGCATATGGGCAAGCGGCGTCTGCCAGCGGATGATTTCCGAAACCATGTTCGGGATCAGCTCCGGGTTTTCCAGCAGCTTCTTGTACTCGCCGGGGTTCTGGTTGAGCGCCAGCACGCCGCCGGAGATGGAGTTCCGGGTCGTGTCGTTGCCGCCCACGATGAGCAGGATCAGATTGCCGAGATACTCCATCTTGTCCATGTTCCGCGTGGACTCGCCATGCGCCAGCATGGAGATCAGATCGCTGCCCGGCTCGGAGTTGACGCGCTCGTTCCACAGCCCGATGAAATATTCGGCGCATTCCAGAAGCTCCGCCTGGCGGGCTTCTTCGGATTCCACAAGGCCGGAATTGAGGTCGGCCGTCGCCACGTCGGACCAGCGCGTCAGCTTGCGGCGATCCTCGAACGGGAAGTCGAACAGCGTCGCGAGCATCTGCGTCGTCAGTTCGATCGACACACGATCGACCCAGTTGAATTCTTCATTGTGCGGCAGCCCGTCGAGGATCTTGCCCGCGCGCTCGCGGATCAGACCTTCCATCTTCGCCAGATTGTCCGGCGCCACGATGGGGCTCACCACCTTACGCTGTTCGTCATGCTTGGGCGGGTCCATCGCGATAAACATCGGCAGGACGAAGTCTTCCAGCTGATCGCGGATGGTGATGCTGCCTTCCGACGAAAAGATCTGGTGATGGGTGTCGACATGCATGATGTCGCGATATTTCGTCACCGACCAATAGGGGCCGTTCTCGCTCTCGGCACAGAAATGCACCGGGTCTTCCTTGCGCAGGCGCTCGAAATATTTCCAGTGCGCATCCTGCCGGAAAAGCTCGCCCTGCGAGACGTCGATCTTGTCGAGCGGCAGCGAATAGGGATCGGGAATACCCGGCGCAATTTCATTGGCCGAACTCGTGCTGATATCGACGGCAGCTTCGCTCATTCGTTTCCTCCGGTGCCTGAACGCTGCGCCGCTGGCTTCGTGCCAGTTCTCCGCTGCGTTAGCCTATTCAAGTGTGTAGTCAAGATACGCAAAATATACAAGAAAATGACGCCGGTGTCAGCAATTGATTATTGGCGAGAATCCGCCACTTTCCGCAGCGCACCCCCGCCCTGTCCGGCAGGACAAGTCCCTGTACACGGTCGGTTGTGTGAAAGAGATGAAACTCAGTCGGCGGCCTGGATTTTGCCCGGCCAGAGCACGCGGCTCATTTCCGCAGCGAGTTCGCGCTGATCGATGGGCTTGGCCACATAGCCATCGGCGCCTGCATTGATATAGCGCGCGCGGTCGCCGGTCATGGCATCCGCCGTCAGAATGACGGTCGGGATGGCCGACCACACTTCCCCGGCGGCCCTTATCTCGCGCACCGCATCGATCCCGTCCATCCGGCGCATATGCGCGTCGAGCAGCACAATGTCGAACTCGTCCTTGCGCAGAGCATCCAGCACTTCATCACCGTCCGAAATCTCGGTGACGATGGCACCGTGGGGCTCCAGAAACAGACGCACCAGTTTCCTGTTCAGGGGGTGGTCGTCGGCGATGAGGACACGCAACCCGTCCCGCCACCCGTTTTCGGTGGCAAGCTCTCCATTCCCCGCCTCCCCTTCGGCGGGATGCGCGGCCATGGCCACTTCTTCCGCCACCAATGTCAGCGTGAAGAGCGATCCTTTTCCCGGTGTGCTGACAACCGTCACCTCCCCGCCCATCAGTTCGGCAAGCTGCCTGGTGATCGCAAGCCCGAGCCCCGTCCCTCCATAGGTCTGGCCGATAGACGCATCCGCCTGTGAAAAGGGCTGGAAGAGGCGGCCGATCGTCTCCTCATCCATGCCGATGCCGGTATCGCTCACGGCAATGGCAATCCGCCATATACCGCATTCTTCCAGAGGCTGTGCGGAAACCCGCAAGCCGACCTCGCCCTTACCGGTGAATTTGATCGCGTTGGAAAGTAGGTTGGACACGCATTGCCGGATGCGGATCGGATCGAACATCAGCCGCAACGGCACATTCTCATCGATGGATGAGGTCAGCGATATACCCTTTTCCTGAGCGCGCGGGGTCCAGATCCGCATCATGCGATGGATAACGACATTGATGTCTTTTTCCACCGGCGCGATCTCGAAACGTCCCGCCTCGATCTTCGACAGGTCGAGCAGATCGTTCAGCATCGCCATCAGCACCTGACCGGAATCGAGTATGGCAGCGACCTGTTCGCGCTGCTCGTCTTCGAGCTTCGCCGACCCGAGTATCTGCGCCATGCCCAGCATGGCGTTAAGCGGCGTCCGGATTTCATGGCTGATATTGGCGAGGAAAGTCGTCTTCGCCTTGCTGGCGGCTTCCGCCGCCTTGCGCGCTGCCTGCAGTTCCCGCTCGCGCTCGCGCAGTTCGGTGACATCGGCGCCCACCGCCACACGCCGCCCATCCTTCAGATCGCGATAGGTGACCTTCACGATACGGCCACCGGATGTCTGAAGTTCCACAGGCTTGCCGCTTTCGAGCGTAGACACGATCTCTTCGCTCAGCACCCGGCAGTCGTCGTCGTCGATATCGGGATAGACCGACCGCACCCCCGCCATTGTCGCGTCCAGATAGGTCGCACCGCGCTCCAGAGCATCGACTGTCGGCGCGAAATCCTCTTTGGAGCGGTCGGTTGCAAAAAGAACGCGATAATCGGAATCGTAAATGAGGAATCCATCCGGCAATTCGCTTGCCGCTTCCGCGATAAGCGAATTCAGCTCGGCAACCGACATGTTTGTGGTGCGCCGTGTCATCAACCGAATCTCCTTCCCTGGCGCGAAACCTAGCCGATCCGGGTTAACCCCACGTAAAACATGGGTTTTCTGCCTGTCTCGCACCGAATCGGGCCATCGGCCTATAGTCGCCGACATGACAAAGCCCTGGTTTCTCTATCTTCTTGAGTGCACCGGCGACCGCCTCTACACAGGCATCACCGTGGATGTGGAGGCCCGCTTCCGCGCGCATCGCGAAGGGCGTGGTGCCAAGTTCACCCGCGCCTACCGGCCGGTGCGCATATTGATGACGCAGCGCTACGAAACACGCTCGGAAGCCTCGCGAGCCGAATATGCGGTGAAACGCCTCACGCCCGAGGCCAAGAGAAACCTCGCCCGCCAGAACGCTTACCAGGGAAGCAGCCCATGTCCGGAAACGGAAAAGAAATCCCGGCCGACGCGGAAACGCGCATCGCCAACCTCGAAATCCGGCTGAGCCATCAGGACCGGACCGTCGAGGAGCTGAATGAAACCATCATCCGTCAGTGGCACGAAATCGATGTGCTGAAACGCAAGCTCGGCCTGCTCCAGGAGCGCATGGAATCGGTCGAACGCGACAGCAGCAAGCCCGCCGGCCAGGAACCGCCTCCCCCTCACTACTGATCCCCGACCGGCGTGCTCTCCCCCACTTTGCCTAATCGGCCGCCGCTTGGCGCGGTGCGGCCATGGCCTGCTCCTCCCGATAGCGCGCCTGCATGACCCGGGTCGTCTCCCCATCTCCCTCGGGCGACCAGCCCGGCGGCTGGAACAGATAACCGCCGACCTCTCTCAGAGACCGCGCGCGCAGAAGATCTCGGCCGATCGCGATCCACTCGTGGAACGTCGCCTTGATCGGATTCCAGGTGTTGAGCTGATGACGGATACCGAAGACCGGCTCCTCCTCTTCCCGTTCGAACGTGCCGAACAGCCTGTCCCAGATGATGAGGGTGCCCGCGTAGTTCCGATCGCAATACTGGACGTTGCTCGCATGATGCACGCGATGATGCGACGGCGTGTTGAACACCCATTCGAACGGGCCGAGCTTGCCGATGAAACGGGTGTGGATCCAGTACTGGTAGAGATGGTTGAGCGAGACGAGCGCCACCGCCATCACCGGGTGAATGCCGATGAGCACCGCCGGGATCAGAAAGAACGGTTCTATCCAGGCTTCAACGAAGGAACTCCTGAGTGCCGTGCCGCCATTGAAATGCTGGCTGGAGTGATGGTTTACATGCGCCGCCCAACCCAGCCGCACCTCATGAATGACGCGGTGATAGGCGTAAAACAGAAAATCGACGATCACATAAGCTGCCAGAATAAGCCCGGCGCTCGACGTCCAGTCCATCTGGACGAAGGCGAATTGCTGCACCCAGAACAACATAGCCAGCATGATCCCCGCCGACAGCGCGATGCTGGCTGCATAGGCCAGCCCCATCGTCACAGAGCAGAGACTGTCCCTGGCATTGTAGTAGGGCCGCCCCATTATCAGCGTCAAAAGCAGCTCCGCGCCCAAAAAAGCCAGCAGAAAACCGAGCTGGTCCACATCCCTGATTGCCAGCAGTCCTTGCAGAAATTCCAGCATGACGATCCTCTATATCCCTTGTTTCGCAAAACATATGTTACGTAAACAATTTTTGCAAAACATTTGTTGTGCGTAAGGGGAGGAAGCCCTAACCTGCCGCCATGCCGAAACGGATAGATCACGATCTGCGCCGCCGGGAACTCGTGGAAGCGAGCTGGCAGGTCATCGTCGATGAGGGGCTGGAAGCGCTCACCATGCGCAAGGTGGCAGCGGCGGCGGGCTGCACCACGGGCCGCATCACTCATTATTTCGAGAACCGGGAAGAGCTGGTGCTGGCGGCATTGAGAGCCGTCTACGATGCCGCCGGGGAACGCATGGCAGAGGCGGCAAAGAGCAACCTGCCCCCCGCCGAAAAACTGCTGCTCCATCTGGAAGAAACGCTGCCGCTCGACGCAAAGCGTCTCAGGGAATGGAAGGTCTGGATCGCCTTCTGGAGCGCGGCGGCGAGCAATCCGGAGCTTGCGGCCGAAAACGACCGAAGTCATCAACTCTGGCGCAAATCGCTCGTTCCGCTGATCGAAGCACTGGCGCCCGGGACGGACGCTGCCCACGAAGCCGACATCCTTTCCGGCATCGCGGACGGACTCGGCCTTCAGGCCGCCGTCAATTTCACGCCGGCCAACCGGGCGCGCGCCCGCGACACGCTCGCCGCCTGTGTCGCGCGCCTCAGCCAGCGAAACTGAGCGTCAGCTCTTCAGCCGTTCGATACCCAGCGCCTTCAGCACGACGCGCTCATAGCCCGGCTCGCCGGAGCCCGACCGCACCTTGTGCAGGAAATATTTCTCGAAACCGACCTTGGCGAGATGCACCCAATAGCCCTCGCCCGACCAGTTGACGTTGCGCGGCGGGATTTGCGGCAACGCCACGAAAGCCACGCCACTATCGCCGAAGTCCGCCAGGCAGACGGCATTGAGCGTCGGCCGGTCGGTCGGCTCGCGACCTTCGATCTGGTGCTGGATGTTACGCCCGACGGCGGCCACCATGGACTCGATCATGTAGCCCGTCTTGGGCACACCCACCGGTACCGGCGTCTGCTCGACCGGCGGAATGGCGACGCAAACGCCCACCGCATAGACGTTCTTGAAGGTCGGATTGCGCTGATACTCGTCCACCAGCACGAAACCGCGCGGATTGCACAGGCCTTCGATGCCCTTGCCCGTCTCGTCCATCATGCAATTCACGCCGCGGAAGCCCGGGATGAACATGTTGAGCTTGCTCGGCAGCGTGTGACGCTTCTTCTCCGTGCCGTCGTCATTGACCTCGACGACTTCCACGGCCTCCGGCGTGACGCGCTCCACCTTCGCATTGGTGATCCATTTGATGTCGCGGTCGCGCATCAGGGATTCCAGCTGCGATTTCGTATCGCCGACGCCGCCAAGGCCGAGATGCCCGATATAGGGCTCGGAGGTGACGAAAGTCAGCGGTACCTTGTCGCGGATCTTCCGCTTGCGCAGATCCGCATTGGCGATCAGCGCGAATTCATAGGCCGGACCGAAACAGGATGCGCCCTGCACCGAACCCACCACCATCGGGCCGGGATCCTCGCAAAAGGCGTCCCATTTCTCGTTCATCTCTTCCGCATGGTCGACATGGCAGATGGACGAAGAATGCCCCTGGGGGCCGAGCCCTTCGATCTCGTCGAAAGCAAGGTCGGGACCGGTCGCGATCACCAGATAGTCATACTCAAGGTCGCTGCCGTCGCCGAGGACGAGCTTGTTTTCAGACGCGACGACCCTGGTCGCGCCGGCGGCATTGAACTTGATGCCATATTTGCCGAGCGTTTCCGGCAGATGGACCTTGATGTCCTTCGCCTCGCGCCAGCCCACCGACACCCACGGATTGGACGGCACGAAATGGAACCATTCGGTATTGGAAACGACTGTAATATCGGCCTTGCGACCGACAACGCTGCGTAACTCATAGGCCATGGCGATACCGCCAATGCCGCCGCCGAGTACCACGATCCGGCTCATGAAAATTTCCTCCGCAATGGCGGCTGAGCGCCGCTCGTTAATTCATCGAACGAATAAGAAAGGCGGCGGCGTCCGAGGGGGGAGACACCGCCGCCTCGCCGGACGTCAGGAGAAGGCAACGCCCGGACGCACCCCAAGCCGCTTCAGCACAAGCGCGGCGGGACAGAACCCCGTGAAAGAGGCTTGAATGAGATTGAGGCCGACAAAGACGGTCAGAAGCAGCCAGTATTCGCTGTGGAATTGAGCCAACGCGAGGCTGAGCAGAACCATAAATCCGGCAAAGGCCATCACGGCACGATCGAGCGACATATCCAAACCCTCCGTTTGAGCGGCTGTTTTTGATCTATGCCAGCGCTAACCACGCGACATTAAGCTACGTCGATAATGTCGCCTTTCGCGTCGCCGAACTCGCGGCTGGCTCTTGTAATTTAGTTATTACTTATATATTGGTCAACTGATATTCGACAGGGAGAAAACCGCATGACCAATCGCCCTCATCGCAGGCCCGCCCGCCTCGGCCTGATGCTGACCGCGTTCGCACTTGCCCTCGTCTCGGCAGCCGCCCTGCCCGCCAACGCGGCGGATGCGGCATCGGATACGGCCGCGGCGGACACGGCTATTGTGCGCCAGGTGACGCTGGACGACCGCAAGGCGGTCGTCGCGACGGTGGAACCCAAGCACGACCTGGTGGCGCGGACCCGGATCGCCGGCACCATCGCATCCCTGAGCGTGCGCGAAGGCGACCTCGTCAAGGCCGGCGATGAAATCGCTCTGGTCACGGATGAGAAGCTCGCCCTTCAGATGCAGGGGCTGGAGCAGCGCGTGGAGGCACGCAAGGCGGAACTCACCAAGGCGCAGCTCGACTATCAGCGCGCCGCGAAGCTGCGCAAGTCCGGCACGGTGGCGCAGGCCTATCTCGACAACGCACGGACCGCGCTGCGGGTTGCCGAACGCAATCTGGAGGCCGCCCGCTCCGACCGTGAAGTCGTGAATCAGCAAAGCGAGGAAGGCGCCGTGCTTGCCCCCGGCGATGGCCGCATCCTGACCGTGCCGCTGCAAGGCGGCAGCGTCGTGATGGCTGGCGAAACCGTCGCCACACTCGCCGTCGACGACTACATTCTCCGCCTGCAACTCCCCGAGCGTCATGCGCGCTTCCTGAAAGCGGGCGACACCATCCTTGTCGGCACGCGCGGCATGGACCCAGATCCGGGCAAAGAGGTGCGGGAGGGCCAGGTAACGCTCGTCTATCCTGAAATCCGGGATGGCCGCGTGATCGCAGACGTCTCGGTCAAAGACCTTGGTGACTATTTCGTCGGCGAACGCACCCGCGTCTGGGTCGCCACCGGCAAGCGTCAGGCGCTCATCCTGCCCGAGCGTTTCGTCTATCGCCGCTTCGGCGTCAGCTATGTCACGCTGGCCGACGGTACGGAAGTCGTGGTGCAGGTCGGCGAGCCCGCGGGCACCGCCCCCACCGGCGCAACGGGCGAAAAGGAAATCGAAATCCTTGCCGGGCTGAAGGCCGGGGACAAGGTGACGATGCCGCAGCTCTCCGCCGCTAATGACGAGACGGGTGAGCGCTCATGAAGCTTGGTATCTCCGGGACGCTGACACGCACTTTCATTCAGTCGCCGCTGACGCCACTCCTGCTCATCGCCTCGCTGGTGGTGGGCAGCGTTGCGCTCATCTCGCTGCCGCGCGAGGAGGAGCCGCAGATCAGCGTGCCGATGATCGACATCATGGTCTCCACCAACGGCTATCGCGCCCGCGACGCGGTGGAACTCATCACCAAACCGCTGGAAGACATCGTCAAGGGGATCAACGGGGTGGAGCACACCTACTCCACCACCCAGGACGACAATGTGCTGGTGACAGCGCGTTTCCTCGTCGGTACCGATCAGGATACGGCGCTGCTGCGTGTGCATGAAAAGATCCGCGCCAATATCGACAGGCTTCCCAAGGGCATTCCCGAGCCTTTCATCGTCGGACGCGGCATCAATGACGTCGCCATCGTGACGCTGACCCTGACGCCGAAACCGGACGCGGCGAACCGCTGGACCGACAACGGCCTGCACCAGATCGCCCGCGAGCTGCAGCACGAGCTGATGAAGGTCGATAATGTCGGCCTCACCTACATCGTCGGCGGCAGCCCCAACCAGATCCGCATCGAGCCCGACCCCGAACGGCTTTCGCTTTACGGGATCACGCTCAACCAGCTCGTGGACAAGGTGCAGAACGCCAACCGCACCATGAATGCGGGCGCCTTTACCCAGCTCGACATCACCACACAGGTGACCGCGGGCGAGAGCCTGCAGGGTGTGCCCGATATCGGCAATCTCCTGCTCACTTCGCGCGACGGACGCCCCGTCTACGTGAAGGATGTCGCCGATATCGTAGTGGGATCGAGCCAAAGCGATCACCGCGCCTGGCAATTGACGGTGGCCAAGCCCCAAGAGGATGGCAAGACGGAAAGCAGCGAGACGGGAAACGACAAAACGGAGCTGACCAGCCGCCCTGCCGTTACCATCGCCTTTGCCAAACGCAAGGGCGCCAACGCCGTGACCGTCGCGCATGACCTGTTGCAGCGGCTGGACGTGCTGCAAACGCGCCTTATCCCCGGCGATGTGGAAGTGCATGTCACCCGCGACTATGGCGAGACGGCGACGGAAAAGGCCAACGAACTTCTCTTCCACCTCGCGCTTGCCACTGTCTCCATCGTGATCCTCATCACGCTGGCGATCGGCTGGCGCGAGGGCGCGGTGGTCTTCGTCATCATTCCGACCACCATCCTGCTCACGCTCTTCGCATCATGGATGATGGGCTACACCATCAACCGCGTGAGCCTTTTCGCGCTCATCTTTTCCATCGGCATCCTCGTGGACGACGCCATCGTGGTGGTGGAAAACATCATCCGCCACTGGAAGATGCGGGGCCAGAAGACGCTGGTGCAGTCGGCCATCGAAGCCGTGGCCGAAGTCGGCAATCCGACCATCATCGCAACGCTCACCATCATCGCAGCACTCCTGCCCATGATGTTCGTCAGCGGCATGATGGGCCCCTATATGAGCCCCATCCCGGCCAACGCCTCCATGGCGATGATCTTCTCCTTCTTCGTGGCGGTGATCATCACACCATGGCTCTTGCTGAAGATCGCGGGCAAGCGCTTTGAACATGTGCATGAAGCGCCTGAGGCAGCTGACGTCGAAGCGCATCACGACCTCGGCAGGTTGGAAAAACTTTATCTGCGCATTTCACGCCCATTGCTGCGCGAGCGGAAAACGGCCAAACGCTTCGTGATCATTGTCGCGGCGCTGACCGCCGCCGTCTGCGTTCTCTTCGTCACGAAAAGCGTGACGGTGAAACTACTGCCCTTCGACAACAAGTCGGAACTGCAGGTGGTCGTCGATCTGCCCGAAGGCTCCACGCTGGAAGAAACGGACCGTTTCCTTCATGCCGCCGCCGACAAGCTGAAGGACCTGCCGGAACTCACCTCCATTCAGGCCTATGCGGGCACGGCAGCGCCCTTCAACTTCAACGGGCTGGTGCGCCACTACTACATGCGCAACAGACCCGAACAGGGCGATTTGCAGGTCAATCTGCTGCCCAAGGGCGAGCGCTCGCGCGAAAGCCATGAGATCGCACTCGATGTGCGTCAGCGGCTGGCAAGTCTCCCTCACCCCAAGGGCACCTATATCCGCGTGGTGGAAGTGCCGCCCGGACCGCCCGTTCTGGCAACGCTGCTGGCCGAGGTCTATGGGCCCACCGAGCAGGCGCGCCGCGATGCCGCCCGAAAGGTCCTGAACGCTTTCCGGGAAGTGCCCTTCGTGCGCGACATCGACACGACCTTCCATGAACCCGGTCCGCGCCTGCGCTTCATCATCGATCAGGAGAAGCTGGAGTTTTACGGCGTCGAGCAGCAGGCGGTCTACGACACCATCGCCACCATCGTCGGCGGCACGCAGATCGGTTTCTCGCAGCGCGGCCATGGCGCCAAGCCTTACGAGATCGTGCTGCAATTGCCGAAAGCGGCACAGTTCATGGGAGAGCGCATCCTCTCCACGCCGCTGCCCGCGGGCGGCACCACACGCACCGGCAAGAATGTCGAGCTGGGCGACGTCGTGACCCTGAAGACCGAGCGCGGCTCCTATCCGCTGTTCCGCCACAATGGTCGCTTTGCCGAAATGGTGATGGCGGAAGTCGCCGGCGAATATGAAGCGCCCATCTACGGCATGTTCGCCGTGGAGGACCGGATCGACGCGATGGACTGGGGCAAGGACGGCCCGCCCGTCATCTCGTTCCATGGGCAGCCGCTGGATGAATCCACCACCACCCTGCTCTGGGACGGCGAATGGGAAGTGACCTACATCACCTTCCGCGATATGGGCGCGGCCTTCGCGGTGGCGATCCTCGGCATCTATCTGCTGGTGGTCGGCCAGTTCGGCTCGTTCAAGCTGCCGCTCGTCATCCTCGTGCCTGTGCCTTTGACGCTGATAGGCATCGTGCTTGGCCACTGGCTCTTCCATGCGGCTTTCACCGCAACCTCGATGATCGGCTTCATCGCACTGGCAGGCATCATCGTGCGAAACTCGATCCTGCTGGTGGATTTCATCCGCCATCGACAGGCGGCGGGCTCGGTGCTGCGCGAAGCCCTGCTGGAAGCAGGTGCGATCCGCTTCAAGCCCATCGTGCTTACCGCGGGCGCGGCCATGATCGGCGCCGCCTTCATCATGACGGATCCGATCTTCCAGGGACTGGCGATTTCGATGGTCTTCGGCCTCGCCTCATCCACCGCGCTGACGATCCTCGTCATCCCGGCCATCTATGTCTGGCTGCGCGATGACGGCAAGGGCTTCGGCAAAATGGAAGAATGAACGGAACAGCTGCCTGAGGGATAACCCTCAGGCAGCGTCCACCGCGTGCGCGCCGCCGCATTCAGCGCGCTCGAACGGCAGCTCGAACCAGAAGAGAGCCCCCTCGCCCTCGCGCCCCGTGGCGCCGATTTCGCCATCCATCAGCGAGACGAGCTTGGAGCAGATGGCGAGACCAAGTCCCGTGCCGCCGAAATTTTTCGACACCGCGCTGTTGGCCTGAACGAAGGGCCGGAAAAGCTTGCGGGCGACATCGTCCGAAAACCCGATCCCTGTATCCGCCACCTCGAACCGTACTTTCACTTTCTTGCTGTCGGAGGACACGATGAAAGCGTTCAACGACACGCGGCCGCCTTCCGGCGTGAATTTCACGGCATTGGAAATGAGATTGGAAAGGATCTGGCGCAGCCGGCCCTCGTCCCCGAGAACGATGAGCCCGTCCAGCGTTTCGTAATGGCTGTCGAATTCGACCTGCTTGTCGCCGGCACGGCGCGCCCAGAAGCTCATGCTCTCCATGAAATCGTCGAGCCGCAGCCGCTCGCGCTCCAGCTCGATACGGTCGGCTTCCATCTTCGAAAAATCGAGCACATCGTCCAGGATCGAGAGCAGATTATGCGAGGCGCTGCGAATATACCCGCCATATTCGCGCGTCTTTTCATCCTCGCTCCCGTTGGCCAACAGGTCTGAAAATCCGACCACCGCGTTCATCGGCGTCCGGATTTCATGGCTCATCATGGCAAGGAAGGAGGATTTGACGCGGTTGGCTTCCTCCGCGCGATCGCGCTCGCGTTCCGCTTCCACCTTTGCCTTCGACAGTTCATGCACCAGAAGCTGTTTCTCACGGACATGTCTCTCGTTTTCGATGATGTTGCTGAACAGATCGTGGCGAATGTTCATCTGCGACACGGAAAGCGAGACCACGCCGGCGACAAGAAGGCCGAAGAAAACGAAATCGATGCCCGCCCAATGATACTGCGCGGCAAAAGGCGGGATCACGAAACCGACCAGCGCGATCGACGCGGCCAGAATGGCGTGCTTGGGCTGCAAAGGCGGATCGGCGCACATGGTCGCGATCTGCGTGGCGGCAAGACATGCCACCAGAAATGTCTGCTTGAAACCGGGGGCAAAAAGCGCCGCGATCAGCGGCAGCAGAAGCATCAGGTAGATGACGCCAACATAGATTGCGAGTTCGCGCAGGTGCACTTCGAGGTCGATCGTCTCGATCTCGCGCTTGATCGTCTTGCGCCATTCCCGCGCCGCGAGTTCGATGATGGCCGGCACCAGCCCCGACGCAAGCGCGGCCGATAAATTGCCCCAGGCATCCCATCCGACATAGCCGATAAGGAGCGGATAATACGGGAAACGCAGCAGGAACAAACGGTCCTGGAACTCGATCCAGCTTAGGAGATAACGCCGTAGAATGGCGTCCTCGTCAGTTGTCATAGAGCTGCCCCGTTTCACTCTGGCCATGCCGGAGTATGAGGAGGCTCCCTTTAAGCCGGGATAACCAGGATCATTCGAATTTTAACGAATCCGGGCAAGCGGGCCGATGCGGTAAATTTAAGGTTACGAAGAACTGCTCCGACCTCGACCATCGCAAATATATGCCGCCGCCAAGCCGGTGTTATCATTCCGTAAATTCGTTCAGAAACGATAAAGACCGATGTCGTGCCGGTTACACGCCCCCGAGGTCGGCGTATGGTTCAGACACGCGGGCCCAAAGAAACGCGCCAATGCCACGCCCGGCCGGGCAGCAGGCAGCGGCCCGCAGCAGGGAGGACGACATGAGCACAGGCGATCAACAACCGGTCCGTTCGGGCTTCGACGGCAAGACAACGGTCGACGAGGTGCTGGACAGTGCCGAGCTGACGGGCAAGACCGCCATCATCACCGGCGGATACAGCGGTATCGGGCTGGAACTGGTGCGCGCCATGGCGAAGAAAGGCGCGAAGATCATCGTGCCCGTCCGCTCGCCGGAGAAAGCCCGGGAAAGCCTTGCCGGGATCGCGGGCGACATCGTCACTCATGAGATGGATCTTGGCGACATCGCCTCCGTGCGCCGCTTTGCAAAGCAAGTGAACGACGCCACATCCCGGCTCGATTTTCTCATCAACAATGCCGGCATCATGGCCTGCCCCGAAACCCGCGTCGGCCCGGGCTGGGAGGCACAGTTCGGCGTGAACCATATGGGACATTTCGCGCTCGCCAGGGCGCTGTGGCCGCTGCTCACGGCCACACCGGGATTGCGCGTCGTGGCGCTCTCCTCCACCGGGCACAAGCGATCCGACATTCTTTGGGACGACATCCAGTTCGAGAAGGCGCCCTATGACAAATGGGTGGCCTACGGGCAGGCCAAGACCGCGAATGCGCTCTTTGCCAATGCGCTGTCACGCCGCCTGCGCGATAGCGGCGGCCTCGCCTTCTCGGTACATCCCGGCGGCATCTTCACGCCACTCCAGCGCCATCTCGAAAAGGAAGAGATGATCGCGCTCGGCTGGCTGGACGAAAACGGCGAATTGTCGGAACTGGCAAAGCAGGGCTTCAAGACGCCCGAACAAGGCTGCGCGACCACAGCCTGGGCGGCGACGTCACCGCTGCTCGACGGCAAGCCCGGCGTCTATTGCGAGGATTGCGACATCGCGGAACCCACCGACCCCGAAAGCCCCTTTGCAAGATTCCGCGGCGTCGATGCCCATGCGTGCAGCGACGACGCGGCCGAACGCCTCTGGGAAATCAGCGAGGCGCTGCTGGAGACGGCCTGATCCGGCCGGAACGTTGTCACATAGTGGGTTTGAGTTGGTAGCGGAGGAGGGACTCGAACCCCCGACACGCGGATTATGATTCCGCTGCTCTAACCAGCTGAGCTACTCCGCCCCATGCGCCGTAAGGCGTGGCCCGGGGAGGGCCTGATCCGGCGCTTTCGGGAGACCTTGAGGCCCCCGGTTGCGCGAGAGTTCCGGGATATAAGGGGCGTCGGCTGGCCCTGTCAAGCAAGACAGGCACACGCGGCGAAATGCCGGTCTTTCGCCCTCAAATCCGGGCGCTGGACAAGCGAAAGCGGCCCGGAATTCCTTCCGGACCGCCTGCCGCCACCCATCGCCCGAATGGTTCAGCTATTCGCGTTGTAATTGCTGTTCGAATTCCAGTTGGAGCTCCAGTTCCAGCCGCTGTCGCCGCCCCACCAGCCGCCCCACCAGCCGCCGCCGCCACCGCCGCTCTCGCAGGCCGCCGCGGGGGTCGCCAGGACGAATGCATAAAGCATCAGCGCAAGGCCGCCGGTCACTGCCGTACCGAACGTGCCGGCCGCCAGCCAGCGATCGAGACGGGCCAGCCCGCTGAACCAACGGAACGCCGGCATGGCCAGTTTCAGGAAAAGCTGTTTCATCTGTTCAACTCCGCAACAATGGCAAATCCGCCATGTGTTTTATTATGAGACACCCAAGACCGCTTTCGCGGAGAAAGCTGCCTGTTGGAGAAACAGGAGCAAGCGCCATGCCGCGAGGGGAGAGCTACCGGCCGCGCCAGCCTCTTTCGCGCGCGATCTCCACGATTTCCGCGCGCAGGCGGCCCGCCGCAGGCAGAAGGCTCCGGTCCCGGCGGCGCAGGATCGCGTAGCGGGTCTCGACCTCGAAGGGATACTCCACCAGTGTCACCCCGCCCCGCTCCACCGCCCGCTCGCCGATGGAGCGCGCGACCCCGGTCAGAATGTCCGTCCGTCGCGAAAGCTCCAGACAGGCCGAGACGCTTTCAAGCCGCAGCTGCGGTATCCCCCGGCGCTTCATCTCCACCGCAAAATCGCCCGGAAAGTGCCGGTAGTCCTCTTCGGCGAAATGCGCCGCCGCCCAAGGATAGTCGAGATAGGCCTCGGAAGGCGCCCCCGCCTGCACCAGCGGATGCCCCCCCCGCGCCACGATGACGGAAGGTTCCGCGCCGAGCTGCTCGATCAGCACATCCTCCTCGAAATGCACCGGCTCAAAAGCGATCCAGCCCAGCACGGCGAAATCGATCTCGCGCGCCATCAGCGCCCCGATCAGATCCGGCTGAAGCGCGCTTTCCATCGCCACGCGCACGGTGGGATTGGCCGGCGTGAACCGGGTCAGCGCATCAATGACAAGCGATTCCGCCGGTTGGGGCGAAGCGCCGATCCTGAGGTTCCCTTCCACACCGCCCTTGAGGGCACGGGCTTCCGCCTCGAAATCCCCCATGCCGCGCAGCAACTCGCGGGCCCGCGCAGCCAGCCGCTCCCCCGCCGAGGTGGGGACTACCTGCCGCGTCGTCCGGTCGAAAAGGCTCAGCCCCGTATCGGCCTCCAGCCTTTGCAGGCTCTTGGTCAGCGCCGAATGGGTGAGGCCCTGCTCGTCCGCGGCGAGCCGGAAGGAGCGCAGCCTGTAAAGCGCGTCGAAATGGCGGATCTGGCGCATATCCATGAAAGCCGAACCTTCCAGCGAGCGGCCCGCTCACCAATTGGGTCGCATAATTCACTTATTATGTCATTTTACTGAAATATTATCACTCTCAAGAAACGCAAACGGAAAAATGGAACGCCCATGCCGCTCCCTGTCTTTATTGCCGTCGGTCTCGCGGCCTGCGCGGTCATCGCCGCCTATGCGCATTGGCTCGGCCGCTCCGCCCGCCAAACGCTGAGCGATACGGAGGACGCCCTGCGCCTCTTCCAAGCCGCCTGCCCCGATCTGGAGGCACGCCAGGCACGACTTGCCGGCGACCGGCACGCGGCCCTCGTCATGCTTGAAAACGGCGATGCGGGACTTCTTTATGCGATGGGCAGCAAATGGATGGCGCGCGACCTGCCCGCCGGAAGCGTAAAAGCGGTGAAACGCCTTTCGGCAAACCGGCTGCGCCTGATCCTGGCCGACTACACGATGCCCCGCCTCACCATCGCGCTCGCCGATGAAAACGAGCGCGAACGCTGGATCGAGGCCATGGAAAATGCGGCCCGGCCGCCTGAACGCGGCCCTATCGAACGGAAGGCGACGGCATGAGTTTCTTCGGTCCGCTTCTCGACCCGGCAACGCTGCCGGACCCCAAACAGGTGGCAACGCCTCTCTTTATTCTCTTTGTACTGATCGAACTCACTCTGGTGCATCGGCGGCGCCTGAAGGGCGACTATGAGACTCGCGACACACTGACAAGCCTCATCATGGGCACGGGCAGTGTGCTGGGCGGCGTGTTGCTGGGCGGGCTCGGCTATCTCTGTCTTCTCGGCGCCTATGACATGCGCCTCACCACCATCCAGACAACGCCGCTCAGCCTCTTCCTGCTCTTTCTGCTGGACGATATGCGCTTCTACTGGGGGCATCGCTTCAGCCACCGCATCCGCTGGTTCTGGGCCGACCATGTGATCCACCATTCCAGCCAGCACTACAATCTCTCCACCGCGCTGCGCCAGCCCTGGCTCAGCGGCATCAGCGGCATGTTCCTGCTGCAAACGCCCCTCGCGCTGATCGGCTTCCACCCTGCCGCGCTGGCCTTTGTGGGCGCGCTGAACCTCGTCTATCAGTTCTGGATCCACACTGAAGCGGTGGGCCGCTTCCCGCGCTGGTTCGAAGCGGTGTTCAACACGCCGTCGCATCACCGCGTGCACCATGCGCGCAATGCGAAATATCTCGATGCGAATTATGCGGGCACACTGATTGTCTGGGACAGGCTGTTCGGCAGCTTCATCCCCGAGGACGACGCCGAACCGGCCGAATACGGCCTGGTAAAGAACCTCGGCACGTTCAACCCCTTGCGCGTCGCCACGCATGAATATGTGGGCATTCTGAAAGACGTTGCGCAGCGCGGGCTCACCATACGCCAGCGTCTCGCCTATTTCTTCGCGCCGCCCGGCTGGTCGCATGACGGCAGCCGCATGACATCGGACGAACTGAAACGCCGCGATGAAGAGCGAAAGAAACAGAACGAGAAGATAGCCGTCCGCGCGGCGGACTGATCCGCCTCTTATTCCGGCTTGCGGAAGCGGAGCATGGTGAAGAGCTTCATCGGGTTGATGGCCCGCGTCTCCACCAGTTCCAGATCGGTGATGCTGTCGATCGTCTCGATCCGGAAATCGGGATGCCAGCCCAGCGCCCGCGCCGCCGGCGCCATCCAGCGTTCTACACGCCCGCGCACGCCGTGATCCTGCGCGAAGTGGTTGACGATGACGACCTCGCCGCCCGGCGCGCAGACGCGCTCAAGCTCTTTCATCACCTTCACAGGGTCGGGAACGACCGTCATCACATACATGGCGACGACGGTTTCATAGGATCCGTCCTCGAACCGGAGGTCGCTTGCATCCATCTCGTAAAGGCCGAGCACATTGGCAAGGCCCTTGTCCTTCACCCGCTCATGCGCCTTTTTGAGCATGTCGGGCGACAGGTCGATGCCGGTCACGCGCAGATGCGGTGCATAGCGCGGCAGCGCCACCCCCGTCCCCACGCCGACTTCCAGCAGCGTGCCCTCGCGGCGATTGATGATGTCGATGGCCGATTTCCGGCCGGCGGCCGCGATATGCGCGAAAGAGAAATCATAAACAGGCGCCCACCGCGCATAGGCTTTGATGACCGATTGCTCGTCGATGCGGGCGGCTCCGTTCACTTTACTCTCTCCTTGATACCTGCCGGTCGTTCGGCGCTCTTCATTTAAGAACCGATTACGGCGGAATTGAGCCAATATGACACTATTGCCTCAATGGCAATCTACCTTGCGGCGGCGTCTTGCGCCATGTTTTCCGCAACCCGCAAGGTTTCGAGCACCGGATTGAACGCTTTCGCGATCCATCCGCCCCCCAATACCCGGCTTCCTTCATCTTCCATGCCATAGAAGACGCAGGCCTGACCGGGCGACACCCCCTCCTCGCCATTTGCGAGCTCGACTTCCACCGCGCCTGATTCGACGAAGAGGCGTGCCGGCACGGGCGGCCGCGTGGAGCGCACCTTGGCGAGCACATTGAGGCCCCCCGCCGGCACCCCGGCCAGCGGAACATCCCCAAGCCAGTTCACCTCTCGCAAGGTCAGCCGTCGCGTCAGCAAGGCCTCGCGCGGCCCGACAATAACCTGCTTGCGGGCGGGATCGAGCCCGACGACGAAAAGCGGCTCGGTGTTCGGCTCCGCCGCACCGATACCGAGGCCCCGGCGCTGACCGATGGTAAACCGCGTAATCCCTTCATGGCGGCCCAGCACGCGCCCGTCCAGATGGACGATCTCGCCGGCCATCGCCGCATTGGGGCGCAGCCGGTCGACGATGGTGGTATAGCGCCCCGTCGGTACGAAGCAGATGTCCTGGCTGTCGGGCTTTGCCGCCACATGCAGCCCCATGCGCTCGGCAATCGCCCGCGCTTCCGGCTTGGTCAGGTCGCCCAGCGGAAAACGCAGATAGTCGAGCTGGTCCTGCGTGGTCGTGAAGAGGAAATAGCTCTGGTCGCGATCGTCGTCGCGCGGGCGGTGCAGCTCGCGATGCCCGTTCGCGCCCGGCTTCGTCGCAATATAATGACCGGTAGCCAGCGCCGCCGCGCCCAGATCGCGCGCCGTTTCCAGCAGATCGCGGAACTTCACCCGCTCATTGCAGCGAATGCAGGGGATCGGCGTTTCGCCTGCCGCATAGGAATCGGCGAAATCCTCGATCACCGCTTCGCGGAAACGGTCTTCGTAATCGAGCACGTAATGCGGAATACCGATCTGCTCGGCGACACGGCGGGCATCGTGAATATCCTGCCCCGCGCAGCAGGCGCCCTTCTTCTGTACCGCCATGCCGTGATCGTAGAGCTGCATGGTGATGCCCACCACGTCATAGCCCTGCTCGGCAAGCAGCGCGGCCGTGACAGAACTGTCCACCCCGCCCGACATGGCGACGACGACCCGCGTCTCCTCCGGTCGCCCGGGGAGATCGAGGCTGTTCAATCCCGTCTTTTCGTCGAAACTCGCGCGCATTGCACAATCCGGCTCGCGCAAAACGCGCGGGCATCCAAATCAAAAGGCGGCAAAAACTGCCGCCACCCGGCAGAAATATCGGTGCAGCGGCCCCTTCCGTCAACAGGCCGGACGACGCACCGATGCCGAAGCCCTTGTAAATACAAGATATTTTCTGCACTGCAACGACAAATCGCGCTGGCCCGGGGCTTGCTACCTAACCGGCGCGGAGGGCTCTCATGCCGTCTCCGCTCCATACTCGGCAATATGACGGGACCGGCAGGCCATGGATTATTCATCTTCCTCTGCGAATTCCTCCGTGAAACGCAGCGGCACGACAGGCGAAGCGCTTTCCCTGCGCCCTGAGGCCCTGCGCGTGGCGGCTACGCCGTCGACGGGCGCGGATATGTTCGCCGAACATCTGGCCCGCGCTGCGAAGGACCGCGCGCGCGCCGACGAAGCGCATACCAAGGCGCCCAGCCATCGCAGGGAGCGCGACACCGCGCAGGCCCGCCGGGATGAAGCCGAGGAAAACCGCGCTGACCAGACACGCCGCAAGCAGAACAGCGACAGCACCGACAAATCCGCCCGCTCCGGCGACACTGAGGCCGATGCGCAGGATGCGTCCGCACCCGCCGAGGGCGGTGTCACCGACGCCGAAACCGATACCGCCGACGCGACGAAAGCCGACGGTGACGGCGATAAGACGGCATCTGCCGACAAATCCGACGCCAAATCCGGCGATGACGACCAGAAGGCCGACGACAAGGACGAAAAACAGCACGATCCCGCTGCGCAGGCCGCCGCCGTCGATCCTCAGGCCCCGCTTGAAAAGACAGCGACACCCAAGGGCGACACTGCGGACACGGCAGTTGCCGCAGACGGCAAGGCCGCGGCCCCGCTTACCCCGGAAGAAAAGAAAGCCGCCTTGCAGGCCGCCGGCAAGGCCGGGGCCGCCGACGCGACGCCACAAAAGGGGGACGCCACCGGGGACAAGACCGCCGAAGCATCGACCGACGGCAAGACGGCGGAAGGCAAGCCTGCCGATAAAGCAGCCGACAAGGTCACGGCTCAGGCCCTCGCCAATGCCGAAACGCAGGCAAGCGGCAAGGCCGCGACGGGCGACGGCAAGGACGATCTGGCGATTTCGGAGAAGGGCAAGAAAGGCCTCGGACACGAAGCGGCCCAGAAACTCGCAGAGGCCAAGAGCGACGCCGCCAAGACCCAGCCGACGGCCAATGCCGCGCCCGGACAGGCCGGTCATGAACACGCCAAGACGGCGGCCTCACCCAGGGCCGAGCCCGCCGCCGCCGCGCCGCAGCAGGCCCAGGGAACCTCTTCCAACGGCAATTCGGCGAATAACGACCTTCTGACCGGCGTGCCCGCATCGGGTGGGCGCGGCAACGGCGCCTCGCCCACCGTTCGCATCGGCACCCTGCCCGGCCAGACGCAACCGACCCAGCTTCCCGCCTCCGCGCTTGCCATCCAGATGGCGCGCAACCTCAACAAAGGTGTGGATCGCTTCGAAATCCGCCTCGATCCGCCTGAAATGGGCCGGATCGACGTGAAAATGGAAGTCCACAAGGACGGCCATGTTTCGGCGCACATGATGGCCGACAAGCAGGACACGCTCGACCTTCTGCAGCGCGACCAGCGCGCGCTCCAGCAAGCATTGCAGAATGCCGGTCTCGATACCGACAACAGCTCCCTGAGCTTCTCCCTGCGCGACCAGAACCCCGACGGCGGGGGTGCCTTTGCCGGCAATGGCAATAGCGGAACCGCAGGCGGCGCCGGAGCCACCGACGGCACCGAAGATCTCGCCCCGGCGCCCGTCTACAACGTCAACATCGCTGCCAATGGCGGCGTAGACATCCGCATCTAAGGATCCGTTCCCATGGATATCGCAACCATCAGCTCGCTTCAGTCCTCGACCAATTCGCAGTCGAGTTCCGCCTCCACGGCGCTCAATGCGAATTTCGACGCCTTTCTGAAGATGCTGATCACCCAGATGCAGAACCAGGATCCCACCAACCCGATGGACAGCAACCAGTTCACCCAGCAACTGGTGCAGATGTCGAGCGTGGAGCAGCAGATCCAGACCAACAGGAACCTGGAAACGCTCATCACCACGAACTCGATCGCCAATGCGAATACCGCCGTATCGCTGCTCGGCAAGCAGGTGGAGGGGTCCGGTACGGCTTCCCTGCTCAAGAACGGCCAGGCGGACTGGAGCTTCGACCTCGCCGCCGACGCGCCGAGCACCACGGTCTCCGTGGTGAACGGGCAAGGCGCCACCGTCTACAGCGAGGAGATGGAGGGCAAGGAGGGCTCCAACGAATTCGCCTGGGACGGCATCGGCAGCGACGGCTCCAGCTATCCGGACGGCTCCTATTTCCTGAAAGTGACGGCCAATGACGCCGACGGCAACGCCGTGGCCGCCGATACAAAGACCAAGGGGATCGTTACCGCGATCGACATGAGCACCACCGATCCGCTGCTGACGATCAACGGCGCCCAGATCCGATATTCCGAAATCACCGGCATCGCCGAGCCAAAAGCGGCCGGAAGTTAAGAATTCACTCTCGTCATGTCCCGCCTTGGAACAACTAACCCCTTGATTTTGAGGATTTTTTACTCTCGAGCTTAGGCGTTTTTTAAAGCCGCGGCGCTAATCTGTGTTCACGTTTCGAGCATGGAGATCCGGGTGACATGAGTGAACAGCACGCAACCAAGGTGAATTACGTGATCGGCCCCGACGGGAGCCCGCTCACGATCGCCGATCTGCCGCCCCCGGACACGAAGCGCTGGGTCATTCGACGCAAGGCCGAAGTGGTAGCCGCAGTGCGTGGCGGCCTCATCAGTCTGGACGAAGCCTGCCGGCGCTACACGCTGACGGTGGAGGAATTTCTGAGCTGGCAGCGCTCCATCGAGCGCCATGGTCTGGCAGGTCTGCGCGCAACCCGCGTCCAGCAATACAGGCAGTAGACTTTTCCCGCACAGCGTACGTGCTGCCAAGAAGCGCCGGCGATCATCCGCCGGCGCTTTTTTGTGCGCTTTCCCCGGCCCGGCAAATTTTGCCGTGTGCGTTAAACATCTGTTTAGAGGGTGCCCGGTAAAAATTGCCTACTGACAAAGGCAGACCGCGCCTGGGCAACGAGTTGGGCAACTCGGGGGTGCGGACTGAAGGGCGCAAAGGAATTGCAGTCCGTCTTGTGTCTGGCGAAGGAGGGCTTCCCGAGAATTGCGGAAGATTTCCGGATGCTGACAAATGGGGTGGGTTTTGAGCAATCTCCAGAATCTCGTGAAGTCTCTTGGACCGGTGCGTCTTGCCGTCCTCGGTGTGGTCGGTGCAGTTCTGTTCGGCTTCTTTGCCGTCATTGCCGCCAACTATTCCGGTGAGCCCAAAGCTCTTCTTTTTTCCGACGTCAATGTCAGCGACGCCTCCAAGATGGTCGAAGCCCTCGACCAGATGAAGGTCGACTACACGCTGAAGGGCGACGGCACGAAAATCTACGTGCCGGAAAGCCAGGTCCTCCGCCTGCGCATGCAACTGGCCGAAAAAGGCCTGCCCGCGGGCGGCACGGTCGGATACGAAATCTTCGACAACGCCGACGCGCTCGGCACGACCAGCTTCATTCAGAACATCAACCATTTGCGCGCGCTCGAAGGCGAGCTGGCGCGCACCATCGCCTCGATCGACGGTATTTCCAGCGCACGCGTTCACCTCGTACTGCCGGAACGCGAACTCTTTTCCCGCGACAAGCGCGACCCGACCGCCTCCATCGTTTTGAAACTCGCCACGCGCGCCCTCTCCGGCCAGCAGGTGAAGTCGATCCAGTATCTCGTTTCCTCCGCCGTGGAAGGACTGACGCCCGGCCATGTCTCCATCGTCGATGAGCGCGGCACTTTGCTCGCGACCGGCATGGGCGACGACGGGCAGGCCATGATCACCGCGACGGCGGAAGAACGCCGCATCGCCTATGAACGCCGCTTGCGCGGCCACGTCGAAAACATCGTCGGCCGTGTCGTCGGTGCCGGTGGCGCACGCGTGGAAGTCACCGCGCAGATGGACATGACGCGCGTGGTCAAGACCTCCGACCTCTACGATCCCGACGGCCAGGTCGTTCGCTCCACCCAGACGGTGGAGGACACCTCTTCCAGCCAGAACGGCAAACAGAATGATGGCGTCACCGTCGGCAACAACCTGCCGAACGCCAACCAGGCGGGCGCCGGCGACGGCGCCACCTCGCGAGACGCCGCGAACCGCACCGAAGAAACCGTCAATTACGAGATTTCGCGGACGCAGCGCACCGAGACGAAAGAACCCGGTCGCGTTGAGCGTGTTTCCGTCGCCGTTCTGGTCGACGGCACCTATACGACCGCCGCCGACGGCACAAAGACCTATCAGCCGCGCTCCCCGGAAGAGCTGGCCAAGATTGCCACGCTGGTGAAATCCGCCATCGGCTTCGACGAGAAGCGCGGCGACAAGGTCGAAGTCGTGAACCTGCAATTCGCCGCACCGAAAACGATCGAGGCCGCTTCGGTCGCCACGCCGGCGCCGGAAGGCGGCATGTGGGGGCTGAGCAAGGCCGACCTGATGCGCATCGGCGAAATGGCAATGATCGCATTGCTGGCCCTGGTCGCCATGTTCTTCGTGCTTCGTCCGCTGATTGCGCGCCTGGGATTTGTGAAGATCGCCCCCTCTTCGGCCGACGCGCAGCTCGCGCTTGCCGACGGCACGGAAACGCCGGTGGCCGCCATTGCCGGCCCGTCCGGCGAAGGCGAGAACGTTTCGTTCGAGGGCAACGAACACCTTACCGAAGACATGATGATCGACATTGCCCAGGTCGCGGGCAAGGTCAAGCAATCCTCCGTGCGCAAGATCGGCGAACTGGTGAACAACCACCCGGATGAATCGCTCTCGATCCTGCGCACCTGGCTGCACGAACCCGCTTGAGGAGTAGGCTGAATGGCCACGACCGTCGCAAAGATCAAGGAAGAAAAGCAGCTGACCGGCGCCCAGAAGGCCGCGATCTTCATGCTCGCCCTGGGCGCGGAAGACGCAGCCTCCCTGTGGGAGATGTTCGACGACGACGAAATTCGCGAACTCTCCACCACCATGTCCACGCTGGGCACCATTCAGGCCAATCACGTCGAGAAGCTGCTGGTCGAATTCGCCTCCAAGATTTCCGGCACGGGCGCGCTGGTGGGCTCGTATGAATCGACCGAACGCCTGCTGTTGAAATTCCTGCCCGAAGAACGCGTCACCAACGTCATGGACGAAATCCGCGGCCCGGCAGGCCGCACCATGTGGGAAAAGCTCGGCAATGTGCACGAGACCGTGCTCGCCAGCTATCTGAAGAACGAATATCCGCAGACCGTCGCCGTCGTCCTCTCGAAAATCCGCACCGAGCATGCCGCGCGTGTCCTGACCTGCCTGCCGGAAGATTTCGCTCTCGAAGTCGTCACCCGCATGTTGCGCATGGAATCGGTACAGAAGGAAATCCTCGACAAGGTCGAAAAGACGCTGCGTTCGGAGTTCATGTCGAACCTGTCGCGCACCAACCGCCGCGACTCCCATGAGCTGATGGCCGAAATCTTCAACAATTTCGACCGCCAGACCGAAACCCGCTTCCTGGCCATGCTGGAAGAGCGCGCCGCGCCCAGCGCGGAGAAGATCAAGGCGCTGATGTTCACCTTCGAGGACCTCGGCAAGCTCGATCCGGGCGGCATCCAGACGCTCCTTCGCGCCGTGGACAAGAACAAGCTCGGCATCGCGCTCAAGGGATCGTCCGACACGTTGCGCGACCTCTTCTTCGCCAACATGTCCGAACGCGCCGCCAAGATTCTGCGCGAAGACATGAACCTGATGGGCCCCGTCCGCCTCAAGGATGTCGATGAAGCGCAGACCACCATGGTCAACATTGCAAAGGATCTCGCCAACAAGGGCGAAATCATGCTGGCGACCGACAGCGAGGAAAACGAGCTGATCTACTGATCGGTTTTTTGCAGGCACACACCGGAACACATAGAGCAACGCGAAACCCATGAAACAGGCGGTCAAATTCACATTCGACAGACAGTTCGGCGAGGCCCCGGCCTCCGCCAAGCGATCTGTCGAACCCCGCCCTGCGGATGAGGCGCCGCGTGCCTATACCGAGGCGGACATCGCCGCCGCGCGCGCAGAGGGCTATGCTCAGGGTTTTGCCGAGGGACAAAAGGACACCGTCGCCAGGGCCGACGAAAACATCACCGCCACGCTCGGCAAGCTCACCGAGAACGCGGCCTCGATCCTGTCCTCGCTCGACGCGATATCGGGCGATCTGAAATCCGACGCTGTGAAGCTCGCCCACGAGACGGCAAAGCGCCTCGCGTCCGCTTCCATCGGCGTGCGCCCCGAAACGGAGATCGAGGCGGTGCTGCAGGAATGCCTGTCGCACCTCAACCGCGAGCCGCACATTCTGCTTCGCATCGCGCCGTCCATGATGGATCGCATGAAGGAAACCGTCGACCGTATGGCGATGGAACGCGGCATGAGCGGACGGATCATTCTGCTGGGCGAGCCCGGCATGGAAGAAGGCGACTGCACGGTCGAATGGGCCGATGGCGGCGTCACCCGGGATTATGACGCGATGCTCGCCCGTATCGATACGGCCATCGCCCGCTACATCGAAACGATCGCCCCCAAACCTGCCGAGACGAACGCGCTCGAAATGCCCGAGCCCGCAGCGTCGACCGGCGAAGCCCAAAGCGCGCCGCATGGCGACGTCCCGGGCGCCTGAACAGATTTTTGAGGAGAGAGAACCATGGCCGACAAGGATGATGAAATGTCCCTCCCCGACCTCACCGAGACCGACGCGCTGCCGGCCGTCGCACCGGGTGCAGAGGAAGAAGAAGATACGCCGGAGCACCGCACGGCGCACGATCTCGAAGCCGTGTTCGACGTGCCGGTGAATGTCTCCGCCGTGCTCGGCAAGACCGACATCGAGGTCTCCAAGCTCCTGAAGCTGGATCGCGGCACGGTGGTCGAACTTGACCGCAAGGTCGGCGAAGCCATCGACATCTATGTGAACGACCGTCTCGTCGCACGCGGCGAAGTCGTCCTCGTCGAGGACCGGCTGGGCGTCACCATGACCGAGATCATCAAGGGCGGCCTCGCCTGACGGCCACACGATTTGACCGCAACCACAAGAATTCTGGAACGCCGGAGTACACCAAGATGCGCCTTCTGATTGCAGGAACCCTGAACGGCCAGCTCTCGACAGCGACCAAGATCGCCATGTCGAAGGGCGCCAAGGTGACGCATACCGATACGATCGACCAGGCGCTCGAGACGCTGCGCGCCGGCCGTGGCGCCGACCTCGTCATGGTGGACGTCAAGCTCGACATCGAAAACCTCATCGCCCGGCTGGCCGAAGAGCATATCTGCGTGCCCGTCGTCGCCTGCGGCATCGAAAACGATGCGCGCGCCGCGGTGAGCGCGATCCGCGCCGGCGCCAAGGAATACATCCCCTTGCCGCCCGACGCAGACCTCATCGCCGCCGTTCTCGCCGCCGTGTCCGATGACGGTCACGCCCTCATCTACAAGGATGAGCGCATGGGCCAGGTCGTGAAGCTTGCCGATCAGGTGGCGGGCTCGGATGCCAGCATCCTGATCACCGGCGAAAGCGGAACCGGCAAGGAAGTGATGGCGCGCTACATCCACTCCCATTCCCGCCGCAAGGACAAACCCTTCATCTCCGTCAATTGCGCGGCCATTCCGGAAAACCTCCTGGAATCCGAACTCTTCGGTCATGAAAAAGGCGCCTTCACCGGTGCCGTGGCCCGCCGTATCGGCAAATTCGAGGAAGCCGATGGCGGCACGCTGCTGCTCGATGAAATCTCGGAAATGGATGTCCGCCTGCAGGCCAAGCTCCTGCGCGCAATCCAGGAGCGCGAAATCGATCGCGTCGGCGGCAAGACGCCGGTCAAGGTGAATATCCGCATCGTCGCAACTTCGAACCGCGACCTTGCCGCGGAAGCGCGCAACGGCAACTTCCGCGAAGACCTTTTCTATCGCCTCAACGTCGTGAACCTCCAGATCCCGCCGCTGCGCGAACGCCCGGCCGACATTCTGGCGCTGTCGAAACACTTCATCACGCATTTCGCCCATGCCAATGGCGTCGCCGAACGTCCCTTCAGCGAGGAGGCGGAAACCTTCCTGACCCGCCACCACTGGTCGGGCAATGTGCGCGAGCTGGAAAACACCATGCATCGCGCCGTACTTCTCGCCACCGACGACGAAATCGGCATCGACGCCATCCGCCTGCCGGACGGCTCGCGCATCGACACCACGCCGCAAGCCGACGTCGCCCTGCGCGCCGCCGCTGTGGCGGATGCAACGGCCCGTTCCTTCGTCGGCAAGACCGTCGCCGAAGTGGAACAGAACCTCATTCTCGACACGCTCGACCATTGCCTGGGCAACCGGACCCATGCCGCCAATATTCTCGGCATTTCCATCCGGACCCTGCGCAACAAGCTCAAGGAATATTCCGAGCAAGGCGTCCGCGTGCCTCAGCCCGGCGAACTCCGTGCCCATGCCGGCTGATAAAGCCGACCGGGATATCCAGTCCTGATTTACGAAACCCCTTTCTGAAGAAAGACCGGCAATGAGCGAAGCGAGTGCGGCCGAGGCAAAGACGGGAGGCGGGCTGGGAACAGCCTTCAACCTGCGCGGCATAACGCCGATGAGCATCATGACGGCTATGGCCAAGCGCGGCGATCTCGCGCTTGCGCTGGGTGTGATGACGATCATCGTCGTCCTCATCCTGCCCATGCCGGCTTTTCTGCTGGATTTCTCGCTCGCCATCTCCATCACCTTCTCGGTGCTGGTGCTGATGACGGCGCTTTTCATCCAGAAGCCGCTGGAATTCAGCGCCTTCCCGACCGTTCTTCTGATTGCGACCATGCTGCGGCTCGCGCTCAACCTTGCCTCCACGCGCCTCATTCTCGGCCATGGACATGAAGGCACCTCCGCTGCGGGTCATGTCATTCAGGCCTTCGGCAGCTTCGTGATGCAGGGCAATTTCGTGATCGGCGTGATCGTCTTCGCGATCCTCGTCATCGTGAACTTCGTCGTCATCACCAAGGGCTCGGGCCGTATCGCGGAAGTGGCCGCCCGTTTCACCCTGGACGCGATGCCCGGCAAGCAGATGGCGATCGACGCCGACCTGTCCGCCGGACTGATCGACGAAAAGGAAGCGCGCAGCCGCCGCACCGATCTCGAAAATGAAAGCTCCTTCTTCGGCGCCATGGACGGCGCCTCGAAATTCGTGCGCGGCGATGCCGTGGCCGGATTGCTCATCACCTTCATCAATGTGATCGGCGGCATCATCGTCGGTGTCGCGCAGAACAACCTGACCATGGGCGAAGCCGCCCACACCTACACACTGCTGACGGTCGGCGATGGACTCGTCAGCCAGATCCCGGCGCTCATCGTCTCCACGGCGGCGGGTCTTCTCGTCTCCAAGGCAGGTGTCGAGGGCGCCGCCGACGAAGCGCTGTTCGACCAGCTCTCCGGCTACCCCCAGGCGCTCGGCATGTCGTCCTTCGTGATGGCGACCATGTCGATCCTGCCCGGCATGCCGACATTCCCCTTCCTGCTGCTCGCCGGAGCCTCGGGCGGACTGGCCTGGTATCTCGCCAAATCGCGCAAGGAAACGGCGGCGGCCGAAGAACTCGCCGTCCAGCAGGAAGAGGACAACAAGCCCATCCCCGAAGAACCGATCACCTCGGCGCTTCGCATGGACGAGCTGCGTCTTGAAATCGGCTATGCCCTGCTGCCTCTCATCAACGGCAAGGACAGCCGCAAGCTCACCGATCAGATCAAGGCGCTGCGCCGTCAGATCGCACAGGATATGGGCTTCGTCATGCCGTCGGTCCGCATTCTCGACGACGTGCAGCTCGGCTCGAACGACTACATCTTCCGCGTGAAGGAGGTCGAAGCCGGCAGCGGCGAAGTCTATGCCGGCCAGCTCCTCGTCATGGATCCGCAGGGCAGCCAGATACAGCTTCCCGGCCTCCACACGACCGAGCCCGCTTTCGGCCTGCCCGCAACCTGGGTGGACGAAGGCTTGCGCGAGGAAGCTTCCTTCCGCGGTTACACGGTTGTCGATCCGCCCACGGTGCTGACCACGCATCTGACCGAGATCATCAAGGACAACATGGCCGACCTCCTGTCCTATGGCGAGGTACAGAAGCTGATCGACGAACTGCCGAAGGAACACAAGAAGCTGGTGGACGATCTCGTGCCGTCCCAGATCACCGTCACCGGTATCCAGCGCGTTCTCCAGACGCTGCTCACCGAGCGCATCTCCATTCGCGACCTCCCCGCCATTCTCGAAGGCATCGCCGAAGCGGTCGGCCACACGCAGAACCTGACGCTCATTACCGAGCATGTGCGCGCCCGGCTCGGACGGCAGATCTGCGCGGCCCACACGGACGACAAGGGGTTCCTGCCGCTGGTCACCCTGTCGGCGAACTGGGAACAGGCTTTCGCCGACGCGCTGGTCGGTCAGGGCGAGGAAAAGCAGCTCGCCATGCAGCCCTCGCTTCTCCAGGAATTCATTCAGAACATGCGCGCCAGCTTCGAGGACGCCGCGCAAGGCGGCGAGATCCCGGTCCTGCTGACGAGCCCCGGCATCCGCCCCTATGTGCGCTCCATTGTGGAGAGGTTCCGCCCTCAGACCTTCGTCATGTCGCAGAGCGAAATCCATCCCCGCGCCAAACTGCGAACCGTCGGCACGATCTAACCTGCGTTATGATTAACGCCGTTGCGCCGGAAAGCCCCGGTTTTCCGGCGCGATGACGCTTTTGCAACGCATGCGGACAGTCCAGCGGCAAGCTTTGCACTGGACCCTGTCCCATTTTTGGATAGGCTTGCCCCCCGTTAGAGAGGTGCACGCTGCCAGGTGGCGTCAGTGGCACCCTGTTCGCCGGGCGGGGTTTCCCGGCAGCGTATCAAGAGGGGGTTTTCCATGGATACGGTACAAGACGTACTGAACACCGCGCTGACCTGGGCGCAACAAGGATTCGACAACGTCAATTCCATTCAGGGGCTCATCATCGCGCTCATTGCGGCGTTCCTGATGACCCAATACAGGCGCATTTTCGTGTTCGCGATCGGCGCCACGCTTGTCCATGAGGCAATCAACATCGGCCGCCGCGTGCTTGCCGATGCGCCGAACCCGCTTCCGGACTATCTCAATCCGGACGTGCTGAAACTCGTGGCAATCCGGTTTGTCGGCTATCTCATCGCCATCAGCCTGATCTATCTGGTGCGCCGGCTCTTCTTCAGGCGCTGAGAGCGCTTCGATCGAACGACAAAGGCCCGGCATCTTCCAGTGCCGGGCCTTTTCACTTCCATATTAAAGACGATCAGTCGCGGAAATTCACATATTGAAGCGGCTGCTCCAGTTTGAGCCCCTTCACATGCTGGATCGCAGCCTGAAGATCGTCACGCTTCTTGCCGGTCACGCGCAATTCGTCGCCCTGAATGGCGACCTGCACCTTGACCCCTGACGATTTGATCTCCTTGGCGATTTTCTTCGACAGATCGCGATCGATCCCCTCTCGGATGACCACTTTCTGGCGCACGGCCTGGCCTGCCGCCTTTTCAGGCGTCTTGTAGTCAAGCACACCCGTTTCGATCCCGCGCTTGGACAGATGGCCCTGAAGGACTTCATGCATCTGTTTGAGCTTCAGATCGTCATCGGCATTGATGGTGAGTTCGTGCTCGTTACGCTCCAGCGTGCAATGCGATCCCTTGAAGTCGTAGCGCTGCGAGATTTCGCGCTCCACATTGGAAATGGCATTGTCGAATTCGGCCAAGTCGGTCTTCGAGACGATATCGAATGAAGGCATGAGGTTGGGTCCGCATCTCGTTATTCGTGAAGCGAACAGTCTAACGCTCTTGGCCCTCGATGGAAATTCGGCTCCGAAAGACGGATACCTCAGCTGCGGCGATGAATTTGCAGCGCGATTTCATCGAGCGCCGCCTGCTCCAGACGCTGGGTCTGCTTTTGCATCTTGCGCTTGCGGCTTTCTTCCATGAGTTCGTATTTCTTGAGTTCACGGAAGGCGGCGGCGAGCTCTTCCTGCGCCGCGCCGAGCTGGACTTCCAGATCGGCTATCGACTGCAGAATATTGGTCCGGCGCTTCTGCACCGATTTGGCGAACATCGGATAGGCGAAATGCGCCTCGTCGGAAATGCCCGCCTTTTCCTGTTCCGCCAGCACCTGCGCTTCCAGCTCGCGCTCCTTGTTGCGGAATTCGGTCAGCAGCAGCTCGATCTCCGCGACCTTGCGGCGGCGTTCATCGACCTGAAATTTGTGGAGCCGGATCAGGGATTCGCGATTTCGCATTACTCATCCTCCTCCGGCACAGCCGGATGATCCGCGAGAATTTCCGCAAGCCGCGCATAGCCCTGCTCGAGCGTCATCGCCTCGTCCTTGCGCTGTGCCAGAAACGCGTCGAGCGCCGGCTGGAAATGGATCGCCTCGTCCACCTGCGGGTCGGCACCGGGCCGGTAGGCACCGAGCCGGATCAGTTCTTCCATGTCGTCATATGTCGCGAGCAGGTTGCGGGCGCGGCGGATGAGGAGGTTTTCCTCCTCGCTGTTGCAGCCCGGCATGGTGCGCGACACCGATTTCAGCACATTGATCGCCGGATAGCGTCCACGCTCGGCAATCGAGCGCTCCATAACGATATGCCCGTCGAGAATGGACCGTACCGCGTCGGCCACCGGCTCATTATGGTCGTCGCCATCCACCAGCACGGTGAAAAGGCCGGTAATGGAGCCACTCCCCGTCCCGGGGCCCGCGCGCTCGAGAAGTTTCGGCAATTCCGCGAATACGGTCGGCGTATAGCCCTTGCTGGTCGGCGGCTCGCCGGTCGCAAGGCCGATTTCGCGCTGCGCGATGGCAAAGCGGGTCACGCTATCCATCATGCAGAGCACATCCTGGTCCTTGTCGCGAAAATATTCGGCAAGCGTCAGCGTCATGAGCGCGGCCTGACGGCGCATCAGCGCCGGCTCGTCGGATGTCGCCACAACCACGACGGAACGCGCCAGCCCCTCAGGGCCCAGATCGTCCTCGATGAATTCCTGCACTTCGCGGCCGCGTTCGCCGATAAGGCCGATAACGGAGACGTCGCAATCGGTATTGCGCGCCAGCATCGACATCAACACCGATTTGCCGACGCCGGAGCCTGCGAAAATGCCCATGCGCTGCCCGCGGCAACAGCTGATGAATGTATTGAGCGCCTTGACGCCAAGATCGACCTTGCCCCGCACCCGCTGACGCAGATGGGCAGGCGGCGGCGCATTGCGTAGCGGACACGGCTCCGCCCCTTGCGCGATCGGCCCCTTGCCGTCGATCGGCTCGCCCATCGCATTAACGACGCGGCCGAGCCAGGCGCTGGAGGGATAGACATGCGGTTCCTCGGCACACAGCTCCGCCTTGCAGCCGACACCGATACCCGTCAGGGGACCGAAAGGAAGGCAAAGCGCATGATCGTCGCGAAAGCCGACCACTTCGCAGATGACTTCGTCACCCGCGCGCGTGGTCACCGAAAGGCGGCTGCCCACGCCCATGGCATGCAGCGGCCCGGCCACCTCCACCATGAGGCCCTGGATGCTCGCCACCCGGCCATAATGACGGATGCCGGGGATCGTCGAGATTTCTGCCGTAAGTGCCCGCACCTTGCCTGCTCCTGTAGAGAGCTGCCGGCGAGGCGGAAAGCCCCTCCGACCGGATTGAGGCGCATTATCGACTGCAAGACTTTAAGACGGCGTAAACCCTGAAAAAGCCCGGGGTGAGCCAAATTGAAAATCCAGGTTCCATAACCGCATGGATCGTGGCAATCCCATGGCATAATCACTGTTTTTGAATGGCTGCGAGCAAAACTAGATAAAATTTTCAGAATTTTTTTGCTTGCGATTAACCTTTATTAACCAAATCGCCTTACCTTCCCTAACATCGATTAACTGGGCCAATGGTGCCGGGTGGATGGCTGGCCTTGTCTCAAAGGGGGCACTCATGCGAGTTCTGCTCATAGAAGACGATAGCGCGACAGCGCAGAGCATCGAGTTGATGCTGAAGTCTGACGGCTTCAATGTGTATACGACCGATCTGGGGGAAGAGGGCGTCGATCTCGGCAAACTCTATGACTACGACATTATTCTTCTCGACCTGAACCTGCCCGATATGAGCGGTTACGAGGTCCTGAAGCAGCTGCGCGTAGGCAAGATCACCACCCCGATCCTGATCCTTTCCGGCCTTGCCGGGATCGAAAACAAGGTTCGCGGCCTGGGCTTCGGTGCCGACGACTACATGACCAAGCCGTTCCATAAGGACGAGCTGATCGCCCGCATTCACGCCGTGGTGCGCCGCTCCAAGGGTCATTCGCAGTCGGTCATCAATACGGGCAAGCTGACCGTCAATCTGGATACCAAGACCGTCGAGGTGGAAGGCAATCGCGTGCACCTCACCGGCAAGGAATACCAGATGCTGGAACTCCTTTCGCTGCGCAAGGGCACCACGCTCACCAAGGAGATGTTCCTGAACCATCTCTATGGCGGCATGGACGAGCCGGAGCTGAAGATCATCGACGTCTTCATCTGCAAGCTGCGCAAGAAACTCGCGGCCTCGACAGGCGGCGACCATTATATCGAGACCGTGTGGGGACGGGGCTATGTGCTGCGTGACCCGGCGGAGAACAGCGTTCCCGCCAAGGCGACCGCAAGCGCCTGATGGAGAGCCGGGGGGCTCCACTGTCACGCAAGGTTGAGTAAAAAAGGGCGTCTCCCGCGGGAGACGCCCTTTTCTATTGTCTTATTCTATTATCTTAGGTGCCGGTAAATGCCGGGGTCAGCCTTTGGGCTTCGCCACGATCGCGAAATCCTCGCCTTCCATGCGCGCCTCGATATCGAGGCCGAGCGACCGGGCCACCGCGCCGGTGAAATAGGGCTGCGCGGCGCGGGCATCGAGAAAAGCCTCCGTGTCGGGACCATGCAGGAAACGCGAGGTCTCGTCGGGAATACGGGCCGCCTGCCCGATCGAACGCACCAGAATGGTCGGTGCGGAAATCTCGCCTTCGATTTTCACGACGACCTCGCCCCCGCGCGGCACTGCGGCCATGCCGATGAGCACCATGTTGAGCAACAGCTTCACATAGTCCTTGCCCATATTGGCGGCGGGCGCTTCCCAAACGATCTTGACGCGGTCCCCGGCCGTCATCGCCTCGATCACGGCGCGCGCATCGGCCAGATCGATCTCCGCACCGGCAGAGCCCGCGGCGCCGAAAGCCAGACGCGCGAATTGCAGCTTGGCGGAGGCCTGAGCGGCGCTGTCGGTGATGAGCTTGATCGCGTGCGCACGCATCTCCTCATCATCGTCCTCGGCCAGAACTTCGAGCCCGTTGACGATCGCCCCTACCGGGCTGATGACGTCATGGCAAACCCGGCTGCACATCAGCGCCGCCAGTTCCAGCGCCGGCACTTCGGTCATTTCAGTCATTTTGCCCCGCGAGAAGTGTGGAATCCCCGTTTAGCCCCGAACCGTTCCTCATGGCGCATTCGCCGGAATAAAAACGGCTCAGTCTCATCGATGTCGAGCCGGATCGGCTCCAAGCCTTTAAAATCTGATAGCATCGCAACGCGGACAAAACCAGCCCGACACCCTTTCGTTTAACGGACCTATCATGGCTTGACCCTGCACCGGTCCGGTGCTGTTCTCCCGCATCTTCGAACCGCCAGCCGGAGGATCCCGCTTCGTGACAGCGTCCAGCCCTGCCCCTGCAACCGACCGAGGAACGCTCGCTCGGGAATTGCGCCGTATCGCCCTGATAGCGGGCGCCGCCATCATGCGCCATTACGCGACCGACTTCGAGGTGAAGCAAAAGGACGATAACAGTCCGGTCACAGCCGCCGATCAGGAGGCGGAGGATATTATCCTGCGCGAGCTGGCAAAGGTAACGCCCGACATTCCGGTCGTATCGGAAGAAAAGGCCGCCGCCGGCTACATCCCGGAATTTTCCAACCGCTTCTTCCTGGTCGATCCGCTCGACGGCACCAAGGAATTCGTGAACAAGAACGGCGAATTCACGGTCAATATCGCGCTCATCGAGGATCGCGTACCTGTCGCAGGCGTCGTCTATGCGCCTGCCAAGAACAGGCTTTTCCTCGGCTATGGCCCCGGCCAGGCCTACGAGCAGGAGCTGGCACCGGATGCGGAAGGGCTGATCGAGGGCGCAGCCGAACCAAGGCGCATTGCCGTTCGCCGTCCGTCCGAGGAAGGCATGGTCGTCGTCGCCAGCCGGACCCACCGCGATCAGAAGACGGACGAATATCTGAGCCTCTACAAGGTGAAGGAATTTCTGGCTGCGGGCTCGTCGCTGAAATTCTGCCTGGTCGCAGCGGGCGAAGCAGACATCTATCCCCGCCATGGCCGAACCATGGAATGGGACACCGCAGCCGGTCATGCGGTCCTGGCGGCCGCCGGCGGCTCCGTCACCCAGCTCGACGGTACGCCCCTGCTTTACGGCAAGACCGAGCGGGGCCTCGACAACCCCTTCTTCGTCGCCAAGGGCTCGCTCGCCTGAGCGGTTCTGCAACATTCGATAAAAAGTCAGGGCCCGCCTCGTTTCCGAAGCGGGCCCTTTTCGTCCAAGGCGGTGCTGTCGAGGCTGCCCCAAAGTCGACTGAAGAATTGCGGCCGGCGCGAGCCCGGAACTGGCCCCCCGACCGCCGGAGGCTCGCGCCGGCCCCGCCAGGCCAGTACGCAATACAAAAGGGGCCTCGGCGGGAAACCGTTACCCTCAGTAGAGCAACGCTCATGCCAATGGCCTTTTGTCCCATAGTGAAACGGGGCGTAGCACCCGCCCATCGCTGCTGAAATTCCGTAATTGCCTTGAAAAAGACCAGTTTTCTTCACCTCGCGACCATCTGGCCCGGCTACCCACTGTCCTCGACATGGCGTGCAGAAAGCCGACGCTCCGTCGCACCGGCTTTGTAAAACCTGCGTTAAAGTGCCTGAAAGAGACAGTGATTCCCGATGGGAACCGGTCCTCCGGTTCGACGGACGTCTTTAGCAAATGGGAGAAATCCGAATGGCCATCACGACACGTTCCCCTGAGACCTCACGCAAGGCTCGCACCTTGCTGAAAGGCGTCTGCATGGCGGGACTGGTTGCAACCGCCTCCGCGACGGCTTCTCTGCCGGCCATGGCCGGACCGAACGACGCCACCCAGGCGCCCAAGGTCGAGAGCAAGTCGGAAAAGACCTATACCGAGCAGGAAGTCGTTGCCGCAGCAGGTGATTTCTTCGGCGGCGTGTCGGAAGGCCTGGCCAAGGCCGTACACCGGGTCTTCGCGCAATACGGCCAGCCCAACGCCTTTATCAAGGGCGAGGAAGCCAGCGGCGCCTTCATCATCGGCCTGCGCTACGGCCAGGGCGATCTCGTCATGAAGCAAGGTGGCCGGTCCAAGGTCTACTGGCAGGGACCGAGCGCGGGCTGGGATTTCGGCGGCGACGCGGTGAAGGTCTTTACCCTCGTCTACGACCTGCCGAATACGGACGCGATCTACCAGCGCTTTCCGGGTGTGGAGGGCAGCGCCTATCTTGTGGGCGGTGTTGGCGTGAACTACCAGCAGCGCGGCGATATCATCCTGGCACCCATGCGCTCGGGCATCGGAATCCGGCTGGGTGCCTCGGTGGGCTATCTGAACTACAGCCGCGAGCGCGAATGGCTGCCCTTCTGACACACCTGCGGTGAAACTGTCCTGATTGAGGACATGTCGACTGGAATGGACCCCTCTTTTCTGGCAGTTTGGCGCCGATTGTCGTCCGCCTGCCAGTAAGAGGTGTCCATGATCGAAAGCCTGATGCTGTTCGCGCTTGGCTTTCTGATAGCAACACTGTTCGCCATCATTGCAAGTCAGTTCATCTGGCGGCGCGCCGTCACCGTCACCACACGCAATCTGGCCGGAACCGATCCGGCCGGAGAGGAGCATGACGCCCTGCGCGACATGCTGAACGACCGGAACGCCCGCCTGACCGAGCTGAGTAGCCGCCTGGAAAAACTGGAAGCCCAGGAAACCAATGAACCGTCCTCCTTCCCCGGCACCGATGGGGTGGAGGAACAGCAGCGCCAATCCGAAACGGAAGCCGCCGAAACGGAAGCCGAGACGGCCCGGGAGATGGAGCGCCTACGCGCGCGCCTGACCGAGCTGGAGGCCGAGCTTGCCCGCTCGCAGGCCGAACGGCAGGCGCAGGATGACCACCTTGCCGCCATGAACCAGCGCATCGCAGATTTCGAGGCCGCCCTGTCACAGAACGACCACCGCAAGGAACAATCCCAAGCCAGCCTACGGCACATCGGCGAGAGAGCGGCCCGCCTCGCCTACGATCTCAACAACATCGTCGAGGAAATCGCTCCACGCGATAAGCCCCGTAAAGCGCCCGAAGAAGCGTCAGAGGAAGCGCCAAAAGAAGAGCCCGAGGAAACGGCTAAGGCAGAGACCGGCGACGAGGCCGAGGAAAAAACCGGCGAAACGCCCGAAGACGGCCAGCAGGGCGCCCCTCAGGGTGACGGGGTCGCCGACACGCTGGAAGAACTGACCGACAGGGTGCAGACCGCCTATGGCACGCCATCGGAGGGCCCCTCTGCCGCCCTGCCCGCCTCCGCCGAAAACCCCATGGACGATAACGGCGAGAAGCACGCCGGAAAACCGGGGGCTTCTCCGCTGGATGAGCGTATCCGCGCCCTTGAGGCCGGCCTGCCCCACTGATCCCGCTTAAGAATCATTGCACGGACCGCAGGCTCCTGCTCTCCTCATACGGATGAACTCCATCGGAGGAGAGGACCATGGCTTTCGCCTATCCATTGACCGGACTGGTCACGATTTTCGTACTTCTCGTTTATTTCTGGATGGCCTTGCAGGTCGGCAAGGCCCGTCAGCGTTTCGAAGTCCCCGCGCCGCGCATGGATGGCCCTGAAGAGTTCCTCCGCGTACTGCGCGTCCAGGGCAACACCACGGAAGGGCTCGCTTTCTTCCTGCCCGCTCTCTGGCTCTTCGCGCTGACGATCGGCGATCAATGGGCCGCGCTGGTAGGTGTCTTCTATCCGCTCGGACGCATCGTCTATGCGCGCGGCTACTACAGGGAAGCGCTGAAACGCTCCACCGGCTTCACCATTGGCATCCTCTCGACGGTGCTCCTGCTCATCGGCGCATTGATCGGACTTGTAATGACACTTGCCGGTATCGCCATCTAGCGCGCCCCTAAGACCGCCCGATACCGACAAAGGCGCGCCGCGAAAAGCCGTGGCGCGCCTTTTGACGTTCAGACCGGATCACACGGATATGTGCCCGGAAGCGTTACACCTCGTTAACCTTGCGTAGAGCTTCCTTATCTACTCTCAGCCCGGAATCGGAAGGCCGCCACGTCCCTGCGGGTTCGCCCCGCCGACCGGCGCCACCACAATGTCCGCGGAAGCCTCTATGCCAAGTTTGACGCGCCTCCTCTATACCGCCGCATGTGTCACGGGCCTCATGACAAGCCACGCGCTGGCCGGGGCCTGGCCGCAGGAAGCCGGAAAAACGCAGGCCATCACCACCGTCACAGTGAGCCGCGCCACCGATGAATTCGATGACAATGGCAGCAGCCGCAGCACGTCGCGCTTCCGCAAGGAGAGCGTCGAGCTCTACGGCGAATTCGGTATCGACGACGAAACGACGCTGATCACGAAAATCGAGGTTTCCAATCTCCATCCCGAGCCCCCGGCCCAGAGCGCGACCGGCTTTGGCAATACGGAGATCGGCGTCCGGCGGGTAATCTGGAACGACGCCGATCAGATATTTTCCCTGCAGGCTTCGGCCCTGCTGCCGGGCCGTTCGCTTCTGACGTCGGAAGGCACGGATGCGGAGCTTCGGGCTCTCTACGGCTATACCTTTCCGCTCTTCGGCTACCCCTCCTACATCGATGCCGAACTGGCCTATCGGCTGCGGACGAACGGCTACAAGGACGAGATCCGCCCGGACCTGACATTGGGCGTCCGCACCAGCAGGAACTGGCTCCTGCTCCTCCAGTCGCTCAATGTTTTTTCATCGGGCGATGGCTCCAACCTCGCCTATCAGGGGCGGCAGCATAAGCTTCAGCTTTCCGCCGTCCGGCGGCTGACGGATTCCGTATCCTTCCAGTTCGGTGGATTCGCGACGGTCGCGGGCAGTCGCACCCCTGCCGAACGCGCGGTGATCGCGGCAATCTGGGTCAATTTCTGACCGCGTCCCTTACTCAATACTGAGGAGCGAGACGGAGAAGCCCGGTCACACCTGGCCGCTCGACGGCATGCTGCGGGGCCGGCCCGGCAAACTCCTTCGCACCGCCGATCAAGGGCGCACCCCAGCCCAGAGCCGCGCAAAGCCCCAATGCGACGATGGCGCCTTTGCGGCCTTTCGCCTGAAGTTCGGTCGATGCGATCCAGGCCGCCGACGTTGCGACCAGCACCGCAGCCGGCATCCGATAATCCACACCCCAGCCGAACAGCGCATTGGCCCCGGCGAGCATGGCGGGCAGCGCTAGCGCAACGAAAGCGCCGCCCATGTGACGCCGCCCCTGCCCGACGAGCAACGTATATCCAAGCATGAAGATGACCAGCGGCGTCAGATACAGCATGGGATAAAGCTGCGCCTCGACCATATCTCCAGGCGCCGAGGCCAATGAGGAAACAGGATCAAGGAAGAGCCGCAGGAACTCCAGCGGGCTCGCTTCAAGGCTCGAAACCAGACAGTAGAGGCTGAACAGGACCAGAAAGGTCGGCAGGATCGAAACGAGGAAAAGCGCCGTGAACGCGCGTATGTCACGCCGCGCCGCGCGATCTCTCAGCGGCACCAGAAAAGCAAGTACCGGAATAAAAACCGCCACCTCCGGCCGAACCAGCGCCAGCAACGGCAGAAACAGTCCGAACGTCATCTGGCTCTGCACATCCCCGTTCACATCGAGCCTGTTGGCAGCATAAACGAGCATGCCGAAGGCCAGCGCAAAGGGGATCGATTCATTCGCGTTGACCGTCAGGTAGATGACAAGCGGCTGCGCGGCCACAAGCGCGAGCAGCAAAACGGCTTCCCACACCCTCCAGCGATCGCTCTGCATCGCCTTGAAAAGCAGTCCGAGAGAAAAGGCGGCGCCAAGCGACGACACCATGATCAGCGCGGCATGCAAATTCCAGATGCCCGGCAAGACATTCAGCACCGCAACGACGAAGAGCGATATCCAGGCGTGAGGCGCAACCTCCATCTCGCCGGGACGGTCACTCCAGAACCCCTGAAGAGCGGGCACCAGATGATGCAAGGCAGGCAGTTGCGCCGCCACCAGAACGAAGAAGGCCAGCGCCGGCACGATGACGACGAAGGCCGTTGTCGCCTTGCGCGGCGCCGGGAGCGTCACACTATTTGCCATTCGCAGCCCCTTCCAGTTGCGCAAGCGCATGCTTGGTCTGAAGGCTCGTGCCGTGTTCCGTCTTCTCCCAGTAATGCGGCATCGTAATGAGCTGCCACAGCGCCTTGTAGGCGGCGACCGAATGCAGAACCCAATAGAAGGGCTGAAGAATGCCCTGAAGGACCAAGTCGTAATAGCGCCGCTTCAGGGCGGCGATGATGCCGAAATAGACAAGGAAGAGATTGCCGACGATCAGATTGAACGCCGCAATGAAAGCAACCGGTTCCGGCAGAAGATCGCCCAGTTGAATCCAGTTCGTCGTCAGGCTGACAATCGTCACCAGCCAGAAAAACGGATTGATGAGCATGACGAGCGGCGGCCCGCCCACGAAGAGCTGAAAACTCAAAAACCCCTTGGGCCCGATGGACCGCCACAGATGATAGGGATGACGCATATGCACCAGCCAGGTCTGCATATAGCCTTTCACCCATCGCGACCGCTGCTTGATCCAGCTCGGCAGAACGCCGTTGGCTTCTTCATAGGTCGTCGAGTTGATGACGCCGACCGTATAGCCTTCCTGCGCGAAACGGACGCCGAGATCGGCATCCTCCGTCACATTATAGGGATCCCAGGCGCCGACCTGCCGCAACACCGAGACACGAAAATGATTGGAGGTACCGCCCAGCGGAATGGGGACCTTCAGCCAGTCGAGCCCGGGCAGGAGAAAATCGAACCACTGCGAATATTCCAGCGTGAACATCCGCGTCAGCCAATTATCCTGGCGGTTGAAATAGTTCAGGCGCGCCTGCAGGCAGGCCACGCTGCTTTCCGACCGCCTGAAGGCGATAACCGCCTTTTTCAGCTGGTCGGGCTCCGGCATATCCTCCGCATCATAGATGGTCGCGAACTCGCCCCGCGCAAAGGTAAGGGCGTAGTTGCAGGCCTTGGGCTTCGTTTTCGGCTCGGAATGCGGCACGCGGACGATTTCGAAGCTGGCCGGCATACCGAGTTCCTTGGCAGCGGCAATCGTCTCCTCGTCATCCTCCTCGAGGATAAATTTCACATCGAGCTTGGAAGCGGGATAGTCCAGCCCTTTCAGCGAATTGACCAGCAGCGGCAACACGCTCGCCTCGCGATACATCGGCACCAGAACCGTATAGACGGGCAAATCCTGATCGCGGATCGCACCGACATCGCCATCCGAGATCTGCACGTCCACATTCCGGTTCGCCCCTACCCAAGTGAGCAGAAACTTGAAAAGGAATGTCACAAGATAAAAGACGGTGAGCACCGCCATTGTCCCCACGAAGACATCCCCGGGCCGGGCCACGCAGAGCGCCAGATAAAGAATGCCCAGCGCGATCAAACCGTTGCGCTGGGGAACGGTCATCGTGATCTTCGCGGAATGCTCCGGCATCCGGGAATAAAGCGCATCGAGCGCCTGCGCGCTGTCTTCCTCGCGAAAGAGCCGCTGGGTCTGCCAGAAAATGTCATAGGGCGACGTAATGACGAATGCATAGCCCTTGCGCCCGAACCGGGTGCGCGCCCATTCATGCTGCCGGGGCGTGACCGCCGTCGTCGCGAGAATGACGCGGCCGCTTTCGCGCTGCCAGGGGATGAGCCCCACGGAAGCGTAGTCGTTCCGGTCTCCGTAGAAACACAGGCTGGGATCAACCGGATGCACCTGGAGGTTGACGAACGGAACCCTCAGCACATCCGCCAGCGTGCGGAAATAGTCGATCGGCCGGACTATCCCCTTCCCCAACAGCACATGACCGAGGTGGGACCCCCACCGGTCCTGCTCTTCCATCGCCGCCGCGAGCGTATCCGGCGTCAGCAACCCCTTGCCCAGCAGACGCTGGCCGACCTTGATATGCAAGGCAGACTGATCGCCCTTCGGCATCAGGGAAAGACCGGTGGATATGGGAGCGGATTGAGGAAAAGCTCTATTCATTTCCAGCCCTTGAAGGCGGCACGGAACAGTGGCGCGCGGATAAGGGCGAATTAAGCAGGAACAGAGTTAAGAAAGCGGATACGCGGCGCGGGAAACCGGCCCCGAATTGGCACTTCAAAAGCAAAAACCCGCCGGAATTCGGCGGGTTTTACATGCATCGGACTGGCATCCCCTAGGGGACTCGAACCCCTGTTTCCGCCGTGAGAGGGCGGCGTCCTGGACCACTAGACGAAGGGGACGCGGTCCGGTACGGGCGCCTCGTATATGACGGTTTGGCATCCCGGATCAAGTGCAATCGGCTTGAACGGCCTCGTTGTGCCGGGATTTTCGCCGGCTCCGCTGCGCTAGCTAGGGGCTGCACCCTAAAAACACCCCTCTGCACTGCGTCAAACCACCGCATACTCATCCCGGTTTACGTAGAAACACTCACATAGAGAAACATTATACATTTAATTACAATGCATTAATGAGCATATCTAACTCATTCCATCCCGCAAAATTATTTTGCATTGCACAAGAAACAGTGTTGACAGATTGTCACGAGTGCGAGATATATAACTCACGAAACACAGTGATCGACCTCCTCCCCGATCGTGTTTCTTGAAGCCGCCAGCGCCTCTCCTCCCTCCTCCCCGGCGCTGGCGGCTCCCTCCCTCCCCTGAAATCCGATCGAACGCGCAAAAGCGCAGCAAGTCCCGCCGCCGATGATGCGCCGGACGCCTGAATTGCCGTGGAATTTGCGATGAAAGCTGCGAGAGCCCGTCTTACCTGGCTGCCAGGCCGGAAACGGGATTGAGGCGGAACCGGCCGAGCTCTGCGCCGGTCTTCGTGGACAAGACGACGATCTCTTCGGCGCTGTCCGAACCGACCAGCACGGCCATCCTGTCATCGGTCATGTTCATCGCGCGAACCTTCTGCCCGCGCGCGACGTCCACGTCATGCGTTCCGAAATATCCCTTGGGATGCTCGACCGTCTTCGTATCGCCCGAAGAACGGTAAATCAGGACCCCCACGACAAAGGCAAAACCGATCACGAGCACCACGCCCATGCCGACAACGACCAGCGTCAGGAGACGCATATCCTGAGGCGGCGGACCTGCGCCATCCGGCGAATTGCCTTCCGGGGCCGTTTCCATACCCTGCGGCCGGGCGTTATCGTCGGTCATGAACATCTCCAGAGATTCGAATGAAATGCCCTATAGCGATGCGGCTCAGCCTACCACTCAGGACGACAAGATAACGGCGTCAGACGGTATGGGCACACGCTACGGCTTCACCGTCACCGGCGAAGATGCCGGCGCCCGGCTCGACAAATATCTTACCACGACCCTCGCAGGCAAGGCGAAGGCGCCGGATGCGCCGCTTTCGCGCGCGCGCATTCGCCAGCTTCTCGAAACGGGGCAGGTTCTGCTGACGGCAAAACCCGGCGCCGCGCCCAAACCGGCCACCGACCCGGCCTACAAGGTGCGCGAGGGCGAGCATATCGTCGTCACCGTGCCCGCGCCCCGGCCCGCCGAGCCGGTCGGCCAGGAAATCCCGCTCGACATTCTTTACGAGGATGCCGACCTCATCGTGATCGTGAAGCCCGCCGGGCTGGTCGTGCATCCTGCGCCCGGCAATCCCGACATGACGCTCGTCAACGCCCTCATCGCCCATTGCGGCGATCAGCTCTCCGGCATTGGCGGCGAGAAACGCCCCGGCATCGTCCACCGCCTCGACAAGGAGACGAGCGGCGTCATGGTGGTCGCCAAAAGCGACCGGGCGCATCAGGGCCTCGCCGCGCAATTCGCCGCCCATGGCCGGGACGGCAAGCTGGAACGCGCCTATACCGCGCTCGTCTGGAGCCGCCCGGAGCCCACCTCCGGCACAGTGGATGCGCCCATTGCGCGCTCCACCCAGAACCGCCGCAAGATGGCGACCGTGCGCTCCAGCGCCGCGAGCGGCGCGCGGGAAGCAATCACGCACTACAAGACGCTGAAAAGCTGGGGCGAGCCGCCGCTCGTCTCGCTCGTCACCTGCCATCTGGAAACCGGGCGCACCCACCAGATCCGCGTCCACATGACCTCGATCGGCCACCCGCTGCTGGGCGATCCTGTCTATGGCGGCAGCCAGAAGACCCGGAAAGTGAAGCTGCCGCCCGAAGCGCAGCAGGCACTTGAGAGCCTCGACCGTCAGGCGCTTCACGCCCATTTGCTCGCCTTTGAGCATCCCGTGAGCCACGAGAAAATGCGCTTTGAGGCCCCCATACCCAATGATATTAAAAGCTTGATAGATAGTTTAGAATTAGTATAATTACTAACAAAGGTCCTTTTCTCGCCAGCTTTCCTCCCCATATTGGAGAGGCTGTCAGGCTGGCCCGGGCCCGCAAAGGCCCCTTTTCTTGAAGGAAGCGGACCAACTTGTTTGAACGTCAGCGGACCCCGGCACTTCCTGCCGGCGATCCAGATTGAGGGGTTCTCATGGCTACGAAACTCGCCCCGGCGCCTAATCCGGAAGGCAGCCTGTCTCGCTACCTGCAGGAAATCCGCAAATTTCCGATGCTGGAGCCGCAGGAAGAATACATGCTCGCCAAACGCTGGAAGGAGCATGAGGATTCCGAAGCCGCCCACAAGATGGTGACGAGCCATCTGCGCCTCGTGGCGAAGATCGCCATGGGCTATCGCGGCTATGGCCTGCCCATCGGCGAAGTCATCTCCGAAGGCAATGTCGGCCTGATGCAGGCTGTGAAGCGCTTCGAACCGGAAAAGGGCTTCCGGCTCGCCACCTATGCCATGTGGTGGATCCGCGCTTCCATTCAGGAATACATTTTGCGCTCCTGGTCGCTCGTGAAGATGGGCACCACGGCCGCGCAGAAGAAGCTCTTCTTCAACCTGCGCAAGGTGAAGGGCCAGATCCAGGCCATAGAGGATGGCGATTTGCGGCACGAACAGGTGACCGAGATCGCCGACCGCCTCGGCGTGACCGAGGACGAGGTCATCTCCATGAACCGCCGCATGGCGGGTCCCGACAACTCGCTCAACGCGCCGCTCCGACAGGACAGCGAAAGCGGCGAGTGGCAGGACTGGCTGGTGGACGACGCGCCGGATCAGGAATCGGAACTCGGCGATAGCGAGGAAATGAATCTGCGCCGCGAGATGCTGGCCACCGCCATGCAGTCGCTGAACGAGCGCGAGATGCACATCCTCACCGAGCGCCGCCTGAAGGACGACCCGGCCACGCTGGAGGAACTGAGCCAGGAATACGGCATCAGCCGCGAGCGTGTGCGCCAGATCGAAGTTCGCGCCTTCGAGAAGCTGCAAAAGGCGATGAAGAACGCCATGCGCGAGCAGGCAGACGCCCGCAAGGAAGCGCTGGAAACCCAGTAACGAAACGCAATATGTGACGGCCTGCCCGTATCGGGCGGGCCGTCATTGTCATTCGCTTCCCCAAGCTTTTTTCGCAACAGGGAGACCCTGCATTTGGGACAGCCCGACAGCGACGGCCATTCCGGCCGCGCCTTTCGCGGAATCATGAAATCCGAGACGGCACTCGCCATCCTCGCCGTCCTCGCAGTTCTCTACACCGCCTATGCTGCGCAAAACCTGATCGCCCCCATTACGGCGTCGATCGTGGCGAGCTTCATCCTGAGCCCGCTCCTGCGCATGCGCCTTTTTCGGCGTCTTCCCGCAGCTCTCACCTCCGCCATCCTGGTCATCACACTGATCGCCACTTTCTGCCTTGGCGTTTTTCTGCTCTACGGCCCGGTTTCCGAATGGGCCCAGAAAATACCCGAAGCCCTGAGCCAGCTGCGCCATGACACGGCCGCCCTCAGCAAACCGGTCCAACAGATGCAGGAAGCATCCGAGACGGTGGAAGAGGTCGCGCGGTCCATGGGAAGCAAGCAGCCCGCGCAAACCGTCATCGTGCGCGAGCCCGGGCTTCTGCAGCAATTGATGGCCGTCGCCGGCCAGAAAGGCGCGTCGATCCTCGTCTTCTTCGTGCTGCTCTATTTTCTGCTTTCGTCGATCGAAGTTCTCTATTCGCGGATCGTGAGCGCTGTTGAAAAAGCGGGCGAAAAGGAGAAGGCGCGGCGCATTCTGCGAACCATCGAGCGCGAAATATCGCACTATCTGGCGTCGATCACGCTCATCAATATCGGCCTGGGTGTCGCCATCGGTTTGAGCATGTGGGCGCTGGGCCTTCCCGATCCGCTGCTCTGGGGCGCGCTCGCCGCGCTTTTCAATTTCGTGCCCTACGCGGGCGTTATCGCCGGCATGGCGCTCACCGGCTTTGCCTCCTATATCGCCTTCGGCAATCTCGCCGAGGCATTTTACGCCCCGCTTATCTACTTCTTCTGGAACGCCATCGAGTCGCAGATCGTGACGCCGACCATCCTCGGCAAGCGCCACACCCTGAATGCGGCCATCGTGTTCGTCTCGATCGTTTTCTGGGGCTGGCTATGGGGCGTGATCGGCGCTGTCCTCGCCGTCCCGATCCTCGTGATCGCCAATGCCATCTGCGCCCATGTGGAGCATCTGAAGCCGATCAGCTATTTCATCGACGGCACGCCCCGGCCGCATGCGCCTCTGCCGGAGTGAGGCCGGGCGTCAATCGGCGACGACGCCCGTCCCCACGGGGCAGCTCACGCCGGTACCGCCAAGCCCGCAATAACCGTCGGGATTCTTGGCGAGATATTGCTGGTGGTAGTCCTCGGCGAAATAGAACTCGGGCGCGTCGAGAATTTCCGTCGTGATCTCGCCGATCCCGCGCTTTGAGAGTTCCGCCTGATAGGCGGCGCGCGCCGCCTCCGCCGCGTCGCGCTGCGCGCCGGAAAAAACATAGATGCCGGAACGGTATTGCGTGCCGACATCGTTTCCCTGCCGCATGCCATGGGTCGGGTTGTGGCTCTCCCAGAACACTTTCAAAAGCTGCTCATAGCTGACCTGCTTCGGGTCGTAGACGACCAGCACGACCTCATTATGCCCGGTCTGCCCGGTGCAGACTTCACGGTAGGTCGGGTTGGGCGTGTAACCCGCCGCATAGCCGACGGCGGTGACGTAAACGCCGGGAATATCCCAGAAACGCTTTTCCGCCCCCCAAAAACAGCCAAGGCCGAACATCGCCTTCTCGGCGCCGGCCGGGTAAGGCCCCTTGAGGGGCGCGCCATTGAGAAAATGCGTCTCGGCAGTCGGGATGGGGTCGCCGCGGCCCGGAAGAGCCTCGTCGCGGGCGGGCATTTCAGCGGATTTGCGCATGGAAAACATGGAAACCTCCCTCGCCCGGTCGGGGCGCATGGTGTTGATATCGTCTTACCTGCAAGATAATGCGCCTTGCCCCGCTCTTCACCCCTTCATGCGCTGCGGACTCAAATCGCTTGCCTCCTTCCGGCCTGCCATTTAAAACCGTGAACATGATTTACATTTTTCCCGATAGCGGCGAATTCTCGCCCACCGTGGCGCAGAACAGGGCGCGCAAGATGCGCGAAATCCTGTCGGTGGCGCTGGACCTTGCGGTGGAAGGCGGGCTCGACAATCTGACGCTGCACGGGCTCGCGGAACGCATGGGCCGCTCCGTCGCCGCCGTCTATCGCTATTACCCGTCGAAAGAGGCGGTGGTGCGCGAACTGCAACGGCTGGTCGCCACCCATATCGGCGTGCTGAACGCTGACACAGCCGACCGGATCGACGGCTGGGCGCGGGAAGAAAGCCTGTCAGAACAAGACTTTACGCTTGCCCGCATCATCGGTGCGGCCCAGACCTATGAACTTTTCGCGGTGGCCTCGCCTGCCGAGTTCGGCCTCGTCACGCATTATCTCGGCAACCCGGCCAATGTGCTGTCCGAACAGGATGTGCGCATGGTCTTCGATGTGACGCGCGGAAGTCTGCAGCGTCTGGCCGATTTGATCGCCGACGCGGAGGCCAAAGGCGTTCTCGACAAGGGCGATGCGCGTGAGCGCGCACTGATGATCTGGGGGGCGCTGCAGGGCGCGATCCAGCTTCTGAAAGTGACGCGCCGCGGCGCGGCCTGGGGCGAGGCCGGCGGGCTGCCGGACGCCACGGTGCACACGCTGCTGCTTGGTTGGGGCGCCGATGGGGCAAGGTTGGGCATGATTGCGGGCAAGGTTCGAACCATGCAGCTCGCCGCCCCGCAGAGACAGGTGCGCGACCTCTTGAACAGCAATGACGACCAAACGCCGAAACAGGCGCCCGACAAAACAAATGCATCCTGAGGGAGGATAAAATGGCTGAGCACGATCTGGTAATCCGCGGCGGCACGATTGTCGACGGGACGGGCACCGACCCCTTTACCGGGGATATCGCCATCGACGGCAACAAGATCAGCGAAGTCGGCAAAGTGACCGGCAAGGGCAAGCGCGAGATCGACGCGAAGGGCCTGATGGTCACGCCGGGCTTTGTGGATATCCACACCCATTACGACGCGCAGGCGACCTGGGACCCCTATCTCACCCCCTCCTCGCAGCATGGCGTGACGACGGTGGTGATGGGCAATTGCGGCGTCGGCTTCGCGCCGGTGAAACCGGAATCGCGCGACGAACTCATCGACCTCATGGAAGCGGTGGAAGACATCCCCGGCGCGGCGATGCATGAGGGCATCAAATGGGAATGGGAAAGCTTCCCCGAATATATGGACGCGCTCGACAAGCGCAGCTACGCCGTCGATATCGGCGCGCAGATGCCGCATTGCTCGCTCCGCGTCTATGTGATGGGCCAGCGCGGCATCGACAACGAACCGGCAACGCCGGAAGACATCGCAAAGATGCGTGACCTCACCTATGAAAGCCTGAAGGCGGGCGCGCTCGGCTTTTCCACCTCGCGCACCGACCTCCACAACACGCTGCAGGGCGACCCCGTGCCCGGCACGCTGGCGGCGACCGACGAACTCTTCGGCATCGCCGACGCGCTGAAAGCCTATGGCGGCGGCGTTTTCCAGATCGCGGCGACGCATCGCGAGATGGAAAAGGAATTCGACTGGATGCTGAAAATGGCAAAGGACACCGGCCGCATGGTGACTTTCCAGATCCAGCAGATCGACGAAGCCCCCGACCTCTACCAGAAGATGCTCGACCATCTGGACGAAGCGCGGGCTGAAGGCGTCACCAATATTCGCGGCCAGCATTCCGGACGGCCCGTCGGCCTCCTCATGGGCTGGCAGACCTCGGTGCATCCCTTTATCGGTTTCCCCGAATACCGACCTTACGCGGAGATGCCCTTCAAGGAGCGCCTGGAGAAGCTGAAGGACCCGGCGGTGCGCGCGGAAATCACCGGCGGCAAGAATGTCGACAAGCTCGGCGATTTCGGCACCTTCATTACCACGAGCTTCCACAAGATGTATCCGATGGGCGAGAAGGAAAACTACGAGCCCGCGCCGGAAGATTCGATCGCCGCCATCGCCGAACGCGAAGGCAAGACGCCCGCGGAAGTCGCCTATGACGCGATGATGCTGAATGACGGTCAGGCGATGCTCTATTTCCCGCTCTTCGGCTATTCGACCAATGATTACACGGCCATCGAGGCAACGCTGCGCCACCCGCAGACGGGCCTCAGCCTTGCCGATGGCGGCGCGCATGTCGGCGCGATCTGCGATGGCGGCACGCCGACCTTCATGCTGACGCATTGGGCGCGCGATCGCTCGCGCGGGGCGAAAATGCCGATCCAGGACATCATCCGTATCCAGACCAAGGACACGGCGGAACAGTATGGCCTGCATGACCGCGGCGTGCTGAAACCCGGCATGAAGGCGGATGTGAATGTGATCGATTTCGAGAACCTCACCTTCACCCATCCTGAAATGCGCTTCGACCTGCCCGCGGGCGGCCGCCGCCTCTGGCAGGGCGCAAAGGGCTACCGCGCCACGATCCTCTCCGGCGTGGTCGTGTCGGAAAACGACGAGCCGACCGGCAACCTGCCCGGCCATCTCATTCGCGGCGAGCAGGCAGCGCCCGCCGCGTAAGGAAAGCGTAGAAACATATGCAGGAGCGTCATTGCGAGGAGCCCTCGGGTCTTGCCTTGAGCAAGCCCAAGGACAGGCTCCTCGACGAAGCAATCCAGCGCTAAAGCTGCGGCTCTGGATTGCCGCGCGCCCTGACGGGCGCTCGCAATGACGATTTTGTTCAGAAAGACGAACACGTCAAAACATCACCCCTTCCGGACGCGGGCCTTCGGGCCCGCGTTCTTCTTGAGTACATGGTTTCATGGATACCCTGATTTCCGTCTTCGCCGACGCGATGCCGCCCGCGCCCGACCTGGCGCTCGCCTTCGCAGCGGTACTGTTTTCCACCACGCTGAAAGCCTTCGCCGGTTTCGGCTTCGGCCTTTCCGTGGTGCCGCTGTTGTCGCTCATCATGCATCCGGCGCAAGCCGTGCCCATGGCGCTGATGCTCGACCTGATCGGCTCCTCGCAGCTCGTGCCCATGGCGCGCAAGAAGGCCGACTGGAAATCGCTGAAACTGCTCGTCCCCGCCGCTTTCGTCTGCATTCCGCTCGGCGTCTATGCGCTGAGTGTCGTGCCCGGCGACGCCTTGCGCATCGCCATCGCGGTGATCCTGCTCGCAACGGTGGCGCTGATGGCGACCGGCGCGCGCCTGCCCGAACACCTCCCCGTTCCCGCCGTGCTGGGCGTGGGCGGCTTTGCGGGCATGCTCTCCGGCGGCATGGCGATGCCCGGCCCGCCCGTGATGGTCTATTTCCTCGCGCGCCCCACGGCGGCGGCGGTCAACCGGTCCTCGCTCCTGATGTTCTTCTTCTTCACCGATGTAGGATCCATCGCGACGGGCCTCATCTCGGGCATTGTGGGGCTGAAGATCATCTTGCTCGCCATCATGCTGAGCCCGGCGCTGATCCTCGGCAACATCACCGGTCACTGGCTCTTCGGCAAGGCACATGACACGCTCTACCGCCGCATCGCACTGAGCCTGCTGACGATCATCGCTTTGGTGACGCTGGTGGAAGCGATCAGGGGCTGAACCAATCCGCCAACTCTTCCCACGGTTCCAATGACCAGTAGCGCGTCGCCGCGCCGGAGGGCGAGGTGAGGACGAAGGTGACGGGCTCGCCTTCGACATCCGGCTGGCGGCCATAGGCGATCTTCCCTGTTGGCTTGCCGAGATAGAAGCTCGCCGCGCGCTTGCTGGTAAACGCGATGGCCTGCGGCTTCGCTTTCGCCAGCCGCGCGCGAAGCCCCGCCGCATCGAAATCCCCCGCCTCGATTTCATGGTCCATGCCGGAACCGGTTTTCGACACATCGGTGAAGCCGATGCCGAGTTTCGTCAGGTCACGGAATTCATGCGGGGCGAAGCGTCGCGGCGTGAGGCCGACCTCATGCAGCGTGCGCCAGAATCGGTTCTGCGGATGCGCATAGTAAGCGCCCTCCGCCGCCGAGCGCGTGCTGGCCGCCGTGCCGATAAAGACGAGCCGGAGGCCCGGCCTCAACATGTCGGGGAGGATGTGTGTCTCTGACATTAAGAAGAATTCAGCCCTCTGCCATCTACCTGAAATCCCGGCGGGAACGATAATAGCAAGCTCGCACGTCAAGAGGCGAATGCAGATCCGCTCCGGCCGGCCGCTCCCCCCTTACCCCCGCACTTCCGGCCGGGGCGGACACCTTCATTCCGTGCGCGAAATCCCCTCGAAGTCAGGGCTCAAGACCCTCCAAATCGGAGACTCACGAAATGCGAAAAGTAACAGGGATTCCAGCCACACTGGGAGCGGCCGCCATTGGCGTCGCCCTCACGGCGGCCACAGCGGGAACGGCGCACGCGGCAAGCGCGCCGGCCGTGGGCCAATTGAACGCCAAGGCCGCCATCAGCGGTCTCTACAACAAAACCAATAACAGCGACGCCATGTGGGGCGAAACGCTGGACGGCTCCGTCACCGCACCGCTCACGCATGATTTCGGCTTCCAGACCGATGCCCTGCTCGGCTCGCGCCAGGGCAGCAATCTGCTCGGTGTCGGCGAACATATCTTCATGCGCGACCCCTCAACCGGGCTTGTCGGCCTGACGGCGAGCTATCTCAAGGCGGACGTCAACGGCCCGACCGGGTTTTACGGCGTGAGCCGGATCGGCGGCGAAGGCGAGCTCTACTCCGGCCCCTTCACCGTGGCGATGCAATCCGGCTATCAGGCCGGCCATCATGTCGATAACGGCTTCTATGGTTCGCTGACCGGCTATTGGTATGCGGATGACAATTTGCGGCTCGGCCTCGGCGCGGAAAACGACCCGACACGCGACACGACGGGCCTTGCCGATGTCGAATATATGCCGCATCTCGCCGACGCGCCGGGCATGGCGCTCTTTGCCAATGCAGGCGCGGGCGACCATGACTACCGCGCGGCCCGGATCGGCGTGCGATTCTATTTCGGCGCGGACAAGAGCCTGAAGGACCGCAACCGCGAGGACGACCCGGTAACCAATTTGCCGAACGATGCGCTGGGCAGCGTGCCTCCGGCGCCGGAGACGGCAATACAAAACCACATCGTCTGATCGACCGCCGTTCCAGTCTCTTCAGGCCGGTCGTCACGAGCCCCGCCCTCCGCAAGGAAGGCGGGGCTCAGCTTTTTGGGGTAGGTCCGTCAGATCTCTTCCGGCGCGCAACCGAATTTCAGCAGATTGCCGTGGCAGTCCCAGACATAGAACTCCTTCATGTTCCAGGGCCGCACGACGAAATCGGAAATGCGTTCCCCGCCGATGGGGTCCATCCCGATCCCCGCTTTCGAATATTCCTCGTAAAGCGCGGGCACCTGCCCGCCCCTGATGTAGCAGGAGGTGTTTTCGGGATGGATGCGGTCATCCGTCAGCCAGAAATGAAGCTCCATGTCGTCGCGCTTCACGATGAGATAATCGCCATAGCGCTCCGCCGCGAAGCCGAGCTTCTCCGTATAGAAATTTTTCGACTGGTCGAGGTCGAGCGAGGCGAGAACAGGAATGGCGCGGGCATAGTCGGTCATGAGCGTTCCGTGGTTTCGAGGCGAGTGGGCCCCGGGAATAAATCCCGGGGCGACACGTCGTCTTATCAGGAACCGCCCAGCGCCTTGTTCGCCGCCTTGTTCGCGGCGTCGGCCTCTTCCAGATAGATCTCGCCGCCGGAATTGCGGAACTCGCCGGCCTTTTCCGCCATACCGCTTTCGGCATAGTCGCGCACTTCCTGCGTGATCTTCATCGAGCAGAATTTCGGCCCGCACATGGAGCAGAAATGCGCGACCTTGTGCGCCTCCTTGGGCAGCGTCTGGTCGTGGAACTCCTTGGCGCGTTCCGGGTCGAGCGCGAGGTTGAACTGGTCTTCCCAGCGGAACTCGAAGCGCGCGCGGCTGAGCGCATCGTCACGGATCTGCGCCGCCGGGTGACCCTTGGCAAGGTCGGCGGCATGGGCCGCGATCTTGTAGGTGATGACGCCTTCCTTCACGTCCTGCCGGTCCGGCAGGCCGAGATGTTCCTTGGGCGTCACATAGCAAAGCATGGCGCAGCCGAACCAGCCGATCATCGCCGCGCCGATACCGCTCGTGATGTGATCGTAACCCGGCGCGATGTCGGTGGTGAGCGGCCCGAGCGTATAGAAGGGCGCGCCGCCGCAATGCTTCAACTGCTTGTCCATATTGACCTTGATCTTGTGCATCGGCACATGACCCGGCCCCTCGATCATCACCTGACAGCCCTTCTTCCAGGCGATCTGCGTGAGCTCGCCCAGCGTTTCGAGCTCGGCGAACTGCGCCTCGTCATTCGCATCCGCGATGGAGCCGGGGCGAAGCCCGTCGCCCAGCGAGAAGGACACATCGTAAGCGCGCATGATGTCGCAAATGTCTTCGAAATGCTCGTAGAGGAAGCTCTCCTTGTGATGCGCAAGGCACCACTTCGCCATGATGGAGCCGCCGCGCGACACGATGCCCGTTACGCGCTTGGCCGACAGCGGCACGTAAGCCAGACGCACGCCCGCATGGATGGTGAAATAATCCACCCCCTGCTCCGCCTGCTCGATCAGCGTGTCGCGGAAAACCTCCCAAGTGAGGTCTTCGGCGACGCCGTCCACCTTTTCGAGCGCCTGATAGATCGGCACCGTGCCGATGGGCACCGGCGAATTGCGGATGATCCATTCGCGTGTGTTGTGAATGTTGCGTCCGGTGGAAAGGTCCATCACCGTGTCCGCACCCCAGCGGATCGCCCAGACCATCTTGTCGACTTCTTCCGCGACCGACGACGCGACGGCGGAATTGCCGATATTGGCGTTGATCTTCACCAGGAAATTGCGGCCGATGATCATCGGCTCAAGTTCCGGATGGTTGATGTTGGCAGGAATGATGGCGCGGCCTTCGGCCACTTCCTTGCGCACGAATTCCGGCGTGATGAATTCGGGAATATCCGCGCCGAAGCTCTCGCCCTCGGCGATCTTGTGCGCGGCATTGGCGAGCGCCTGCTTGCGGCCGAGATTTTCGCGCTCGGCGATATAGGCCATTTCGGCAGTCACGATACCGGCGCGCGCATATTCGAGCTGCGTCACCATCTCCCCCGGCTTGCCGCGCAGGGGCCGGTTGCGGACGGGAAATTCACGGGCGAGATGGCTCTCGCCGACATTGCCATTGTCCTCCGGCTTCACCTCGCGGCCCTCATAGGCCTCGACGCCGCCGCGCGCGCTCACCCATGCAGCGCGCGGGCGCGCAAGGCCCGCCTCCACATCGATGATCGCCTCCGGATCCGTATAGGGGCCCGAGGTGTCATAGACGCGCACGGGCGGCTCTTCGGCGCTCGGATGCAGCGCGATCTCGCGGAACGGCACCCGAATGTCGGGGAAGGCCTCCGGCGCGGTATGGGTTTTGAGGCTGGCGGGAAGCGGCCCGGTGGTCACTTCCATATGCTCGATAGTCGGCTTGACGTTCATCGCAGGACTCCCTTGGGCCCGAGGCCCCTGGAAATCCGGGAAAAATGGCGCGAAAGCGGCTGACCGGACATATATCGGCAAGATACCCGGCAGATCCCGTCCCTTCGCCGGCATGACCCGGATCAGGTGGTAAGGGTGGTGAACCGGTATCAGGCTCATCTCAGCCGGCTGCCGCCGGCCCCCCTCGGTAAGACGCGCAGTGTGACTCTGCCCGCCCCTTCAGTAAAGGGCCGACATTCGGTCACATAATGATGAGTGCAGCCGGCCCGGGAGCGGCATAGACTCCGGTGAGTCGTCCGTTCCCGGAGGGGTGTCCCGACGACGGAACGGAGGCCGGGCTTGTGGCAGAGCCCTCATTCCGACCCAAGGGGGAGAAAACCAAAATGATTTCATCCATGCCGATCGAACTGTCCGTCCTCGTCTGGAGCGCGGCGCTTCTGTTCATTCTCATCGTGATCTATGCCAACGCCAATGTGTCCGCCATGGGCATGCAATGGGGCATCGGCAATCGCGACGAAGGATCCACCGCCGCCGGCGCGGGCCCGCGCGCGAAACGGGCCGCGTCGAACCTGATCGAGAATTTGCTGATCTATGCCTGCCTCGTCATTCCGGCGCATCTGGCGGGCATCCATACGAGCCTGACCGTGCTCGGCGCGGAGCTGTTCCTGATCGGGCGCATCGTCCATGCGCTGGTCTACACGCTGGGGCTCACCTTCCTCGGCATCCGCACCATCGCCTGGGCGGTCGCCGTGGTCGGCTATCTGATCATCTTCTACCAGATCGTGACCTTCTGACGGCTCGCATCGCGAAGGACATGAAGGGCGCTGCGTTTTCGCGGCGCCCTTTTTCAATGCCGCAGGAGAGCGAAGAGGAAGATAAGCGAGACGCCATTGTTCAGCGCATGGAGCGCGATCCCCGGCCAGAGCGAGCGGCTTTTCATGTAGAGAAACATGAGCATCGCGCCGAGCATCGCCACTTGCGCGGTCGTCACGCTGGCGACCACCCCGCCCGCCAGCGCATATTGCAGATGGATCGCGGTAAAGGCGATTGTGGCGAGAAGGGCGGCGGCAAGGCGCGGCATGTGGCGGGAAAGCCCCTGATAAAGCGCCCCGCGAAAAGCCGTCTCTTCCAGAAGGGGCGCGGCCACGACCACCATGAGCGCGGACATGAACACCCATAACGGGCCGGTCGCGACAACGCCCTCCATCGTCCGGTAGCTCTTCTCGATCGTCGCTTCGTCCAGAAGGGACATGAGCCAGACGCTGAACGCCTTGAGCGCGATGAAAGCCAGCAAGGCGTAGACGAACCAGCGCATGCCCGGCCACCGGAAACCGATGCCCGACAACGTGATCCGCCGCTTGCGCAACAGATGAAGTATCCAGGGCAGCATGAAGAGATAGCCGCTGAGGCCGCTCACCAGAACGAGATGATTGCGCCAGGGATCGAGCTGGATTTTCAGCGCCAGCCCCTCGGCCGTCCCCATCGCAAAGGCCAACCACACGCCATAGCCCAGCGCCCCGGCCAACTGCCCGACAATATTGCCGAAGACGATGATGAGCGCATCGCGCAGGCGGAAACCAACCGAAACGGTCCCCTCCCGCTGTGCTGTCCCGGCGGGCGGCATCTCCATCAAGCTGCTCCTTCTCGCCCGAAAAGCCAACGGCGGTTATCAGTCCGCGAACGGATTCTTCAACAAGATCGTAGCCTCACGCTCCGGCGAAGTCTAAAGCGGCGTGATCGGGCATCAGCGTCTGACCGAATCGGGATCGAAGTCTTGAAGGGTGCTGAACTGGCTGCGCCCTTTTCAGTGCTGCAGGAGAACGAAGAAGAAGATGAGCGAGACGCCATTGTTCAGCGCATGGAGCGCGATTCCCGGCCAGAGCGACCCGCTCTTCATGTAAAGAAACATGAGGGCGGCGCCGAGCATCGCCACTTGCGCGGACGTCACGCTGGCGACCACCCCATCCGCCAGCGTGTATTGCAGTTGAATGACCACGAAGACAGCGACCGAAAGCGCCGCCGCCGCGAGTCTCGGCATATGCCGCGAAAGCCCGTGAAAAAGAGCACTACGAAATGCAATCTCCTGTAGCACGGGTCCGATGACGACCACCAGCAACACCGACAAAACCGCCCAGGCCGGTTCGGAACTGATCAAACCATCCATCTTCCGGTAGATCGCTTCGATCGTTTCCGCATCCAGAAAATGCATCAAGCCGGCGCTGATCCCGTAAAGAACGAGAAAGAACAGAAGGGCGATGCCAAACCAACGCCGATCCGTCCGCACCAGACCGATCTCCCTTAGCGTGATCCGCCTGACGTACAAGAGAATTAATATCCACGGCAGCATCAGGAGATAGGCGTAGAGAATGGTCACCAGAACGAGATGGTTCAGGTAAGGCTCCGCATACGCCACCGAAAACAGGCGGTCGTCATCCTCTATGCCCAATTCCGACGCGAGCCCCGAAACGTAAAAAACCGGTCCGATAAACTGACCGATCAGCATACCGGCAATTATGATGACCGCATCGCGGAGGCGAAACCGCCCGTCCCCAGCGCGCATTGACTTGGGTGTCTCAGCGGATGGCGTCACTACCCTTTCGCTGTCGGGTCCCCAAGGCATCGCGTCAGTCCTCGAAGGGATCCTTCATCAGGATCGTGTCCTCGCGCTCCGGCGAGGTCGACAGAAGCGTGACCGGGCATTCGATCAGCTCCTCGATATGGCGCACATATTTGATCGCCTGCGCGGGCAGTTCCGCCCATGTCCGCGCGCCGAAGGTGGTTTCCTGCCAGCCTTCCAGCGTCTCGTAAATCGGCTCCACACGCGCCTGCAGCGCCGCCCCGCCCGGCAGATAGTCGAGCACCTGACCGTCCAGCTTGTAGCCGGTGCAGATCTTCACCTCGTCGAAGCCGTCCAGCACGTCGAGCTTGGTCAGCGCCACATCGGTGATACCGCTGGTCTTGATGGCCTGGCGCACAAGCACCGCGTCGAACCAGCCGCAACGGCGCTTGCGCCCCGTCACCACGCCGAATTCGCGGCCCCGCTCGCCGAGCTTCTGGCCGATCTCGTCGTCGAGTTCGGTCGGGAACGGCCCCTCGCCCACACGCGTCGTATAGGCCTTGGTGATGCCGAGCACCGTGTCGATGGCGGCAGGCCCCATGCCGGAGCCGGTCGCGGCCTGCGCGGACACGGTGTTGGAGGACGTCACATAGGGATAGGTGCCGTGATCGATGTCGAGCAGCGTGCCCTGCGCACCCTCGAACAGGATGCGGCTGCCCTTGCGGCGCACCCCGTCCAGCAGACGCCAGACCGAATCCATGTACGGCAGGATCGACGGTGCGATTTCCTTGAGCTGCGCGGTGAGCTTGTCGCCGTCGACCGGCGCCTGACCGAGGCCGCGGCGCAGCGCATTGTGATGCGCCAGCATCTTCTCCACCTTGTCGGCCAAAGCATCGAGGTCCATCAGGTCCATCACGCGCAGCGCGCGGCGGCCCACCTTGTCTTCATAGGCCGGACCGATGCCGCGCTTGGTGGTGCCGATCTTGGTGCCGCTATTGGAGTTCTCTCGGATCTCGTCGAGTTCGCGGTGCAGCGGCAGGATGAGCGTCGCATTCTCCGCAATGCGCAGCCGATCCGGACCGATCTTCACGCCCTGCTCCGCCAGCCGGGAAATCTCGTCCAGCAGCGCCCAGGGGTCGACCACCACGCCATTGCCGATGACGGAGAGCTTGCCTTCGCGCACCACGCCGGACGGCAGCAGCGACAGCTTGTAGGTCACGCCGTCGATGACCAGCGTATGGCCCGCATTGTGCCCGCCCTGGAAACGCACCACCACATCGGCGCGCTCGGACAGCCAGTCCACAATCTTGCCCTTGCCCTCGTCGCCCCATTGGGACCCGACAACCGCTACATTCGCCATCGCTTTAGCCTTTGAAATCCAGTGGCCGGCGCTCCGCGGCCATGGCCCAGGAAAAACCGGGCCGCCAGACACGCCAAAAGCCCCGCGCATCTTCCGCCCGGGGCTTTGCGATTGTCTATCCGATCATCCAACATATGGAAAGAGGCTTAGTCATGCACAATGGCCCATGAAATTTGATGAGTCAGGCTGAAAATAATGACAAAGAATAGCAATGAAGATAGAAAAAACGAAGAAAAGAGAATCAAGCAGAATAAAAATGCCGACTTGATCGCCAATTTAATAGTAAATTCATATCCAAATCTAGCTAATTACAAGATAAATTTACAAAAAATAAAAATACCTAATATAAAAATTAGTCAAGAAACCGTCGAGCAGATATACCATTTCGCAGAATCTATAAATAAAATTGCATCAAATATTTCTATATCATTTTATGCTCTAAAGAAGTCGTTCCAAAATCTCCAAAGATTGGAGCGCATCGGATGGCTTCCCCACTCGACAACACCCATTTTCCTTCTCAATGAAAGTGAAGAAATATCAGATACAGAATTAGATAAACGTATATCTAAATACTATACAGAGAACTGGGATGATGTCATTCAGATATTATTGGATGACTTAGAATCCTATTTGATCGACGAAGAAGCCAAAGAAACTATGCGAGAGGCGCTAAAAGCTCATCAGGCAGGTCTCTTCCGCTGCACACCTCGGCTTTTGTTTCCTGAGATCGAAAGAGTAATTCGAAATGAACTTCACAACAGAAATACAAATAAAAACATAGCTAGCCAAATTGATTTCAGAAAAAATATAAATGAAAGTAATGCGAATTCTGGACTCGGAATAGGATTTCTTGAAATAACACTTCATAGATGCATTCAAGACCACGTATACAAAAAAGTAAGAACAATAGATGAGATAAAAGAGGCCGAAAAAAACCCAACTCCAAATAGGCATGCCGTATCTCACGGTATAGTAATATACAAAACACAAAAATCGAGCGTGAACTCTATAATAATAGCTGATTATATTTTTAGGCTTGTCGACGACATCAAGAACAACAAAGAAATAGATGACAGAGTTTGACGAGTCACGGTCCAATCTAAAAAGGGCGGCCCGAAGGCCGCCCTTTGCTCATTCCGTAAAGCCCGATTCGGCTCAGAACTTCATGCTCTTGGCCTGAACCACATTCGGCAGCGCCTCGATCTTGTCGAGCACGTCCTGCGGCACGTCGCTGTCCACCTCGATGAGGCAGATGGCGCCGCCGCCTTCCTTTTCGCGGCCGAGGTTGAAGTTGGCGATATTGATGCCTGCTTCGCCCAGCGTGGAGCCGATGGAGCCGATGAAGCCCGGCTTGTCGTTATTGGTGACATAGAGCATATGCTCGCCAAGCGCGGCTTCCATATCCACGCCCTTCACCTGAATGATGCGCGGCAGGCCGCCGGTGAAGACCGTACCGGCCACCGAACGCTCCTGACGCTCCGTCTTCACGGTGAGGCGGATATAGGTCTCATAGGCGCCCTGCTGTTCGCGCTTCACTTCTTCCACCTTGATGTCGCGTTCCTTCGCGATCACCGGGGCGGAGATCATGTTGACGTCCGACAGCAGCGGCTTGAGCAAGCCGCAGAGCAGCGCATTGGTGAGCACGCGGGTATTCATCTCCGCGACATCGCCTTCATACTCGATCTTGATACCGGAGATACCGGTTTCCGTCGCCTGACCGGCAAAGGAACCGAGCTGCTCGGCAAGCTTGATGAAGGGCGAAAGCTTCGGCGCTTCATCCGCCGAGACAGCCGGCACGTTGATCGAGTTCACGATCGCGCCCGTCAGCAGATAGTCGGAAATCTGCTCGGCGACCTGAAGCGCCACATTCTCCTGCGCTTCCGAGGTGGAGGCGCCCAGATGCGGCGTGCAGACGACGTTTTCCATGCCGAACAGCGCATTGTCCTTGGCCGGCTCTTCCTCGAACACGTCGAGCGCCGCGCCCGCGACCTGGCCGCTTTCCAGCGCTGCCTTCAGATCGGCTTCGACGATGAGGCCGCCACGCGCGCAGTTGATGATGCGCACGCCCTTCTTGCACTTCGCAAGCGCCTTGGCGTCGATGATGTTGCGCGTCTTGTCGGTGAGCGGCGTGTGCAGCGTGATGAAGTCCGCGCGGCCCAGCAGATCGTCCAGCTCGACCTTTTCAATGCCCATATCGGACGCGCGCTCCGGCGTCAGGAAGGGATCGAAGGCGATGACCTTCATGCGCAGGCCCTTGGCGCGGTCGATGACGATGGAGCCGATATTACCGGCGCCGATGACGCCCAGCGTCTTGCCGGTGACTTCGACACCCATGAATTTCGACTTTTCCCACTTGCCCGCATGGGTGGAGGCATTCGCATCCGGGATCTGGCGGGCAAGCGAGAGCATCATCGCCACGGCATGTTCCGCGGTGGTGATGGAGTTGCCGAACGGCGTGTTCATCACGATGACGCCGGCCGCCGTCGCGGCGGGAAGGTCGACATTGTCGACGCCGATACCGGCGCGGCCGACGACTTTCAGCTTCTTCGCGGCTTCGATGACGGGCGGCGTCACCTTGGTCGCGGAGCGGATGGCAAGACCGTCATATTCGCCGATGATCTTGATGAGTTCTTCCTTGTCGAGGCCGGGCTTCACGTCGACCTCGATGCCGCGATCCTTGAAGATCTGCGCGGCGGCGGGAGAGAGCTTGTCGGAAATAAGAACCTTGGGCATTCATGCCTCCTGTCTTGAACCTTTTTCGTCCGGCGCGGGATTTCGCTGCGCGATGACGAAGGGAAAATCAAAGGGGATTGGATGTCCTGCCCCACCGCCGCGAAACACTCGGTCGTCGGCGTAGGGGCAGAACCTTGTTCGTTCGGAAACTCAGGCCGCTTCGAGCGAGGCGAGCGCTTCGGCAAAGGCCCAGTCGAGCCAGGGCATCAGCGCCTGCATGTCGGACACCTCGATGGTGGCACCCGCCCAGATGCGAAGACCGGCCGGCGCGTCGCGATAGCCGTTCACATCCATCGCCACGCCTTCGCTTTCGAGAAGCGAGGACATCTTCTTGGCGAAGGCCGCCTGGTCGTCGTCGGAAAGCGCGGCGACCTTGGGGTCCACGACCTTGAGGCAGACGGAGGTGTTGGAGCGCGTCTCGACCTTCTCGGCGAGGAAGTCGACCCACGGGGTGCGTTCCGCCCACTCAGCAATAACGGCCGTGTTGGCATCGGCGCGCGCAATGAGCGCCTTCAGCCCGCCGATGGAATCGGCCCAGTCCAGCGCATCGATATAGTCTTCCACGCAAAGCATGGACGGCGTGTTGATCGTCTCGCCCTTGAAGATGCCTTCGATGAGCTTACCGCCCTTGGTGAGGCGGAAGATCTTCGGCATCGGCCATGCGGGCGTGTAGCTTTCCAGCCGCTCCACCGCGCGCGGGCTGAGGATCAGCACGCCATGCGCGGCCTCGCCGCCCAGCACCTTCTGCCAGGAGAAGGTGACGACATCGAGCTTCGGCCAGGCGAGGTCCTGCGCGAAGGCGGCGGAGGTCGCATCGCAGATCGTCAGGCCTTCGCGGTCGTCGGCGATCCATTCGCCGTTCGGCACGCGCACGCCAGAGGTCGTGCCGTTCCAGGTGAAGACGACATCGTTCTTGAAATCGACGTCGCCGAGATCGGGAAGCTGACCGTAATCAGCTTTCAGGATACGGGCGTTTTCAAGCTTGAGCTGTTTGGCAACGTCGGTGACCCAGCCCTGCCCGAAGCTTTCCCAGGCGAGCATGTCCACACCGCGCGCGCCGAGAAGCGACCAGAGCGCCATTTCGACGGCGCCCGTGTCGGAGGCGGGGACGATGCCGATCTTGTAGTCGGCGGGCACGTTCAGCACCGCGCGCGTCTTCTCGATGGCGTCGGCAAGACGTGCCTTGCCAAGCTTCGAACGATGGCTGCGGCCGAGAACGGCGGATTTGAGATTTTCGAGGGCCCAGCCGGGGCGCTTCGCGCAGGGGCCGGAAGAAAAGTGCGGATTAGCCGGACGCACAGCCGGACGCTCTTGAGCGGTCATATAGCTATCCTCTCAGATAGTTTGCCCCTCGTTGGGGAGGGGTGTCCCGCCGCAATAGCTATGCTTGCGCCCTGAGGAAGTCAAATGGATGTCGCGTGAAACGGGGCCGCAGGAATGTGAAACATGTCGCATGGCCCTTCGCCACCGAGAAAAAACCGCATTACGCTGCCAAAAAAGCCACGCCTTCCCGATCGACGAAATTTTCATGACCTCACACCCGCTCTATCGCTGGATCCTGCTTGCCCTGCTCGTCTTCTGCTGGGGGTCGGCCTTCGCCTTCACCAAGCTGGCGCTTCGGGGCATGACGCCGGAATGGGTCATGGCGCTGCGGCTGAGCTTCGGCGGTTTGCTCCTTATCGCTATTCTGCTGTTCAGGAACGAGACGCTGACTGCTCGCCTGCGGAACTGGAGCTGGTTCGCCGCGCTCGGCCTCGTCGGCAATATCCTGCCCTTCTTCGCGATTAGCTGGGGGCAGCAGCAAATCGCCTCTTCCCTGGCAGGCATCCTGATCGGGTTCGTGCCGCTGGCCACGCTCGCCCTCGCCTATTTTTTCGTGCCGGAAGAACGGATCACGCTCCCCCGATTCGCAGGCTTCGGGATCGGGTTTGGCGGTCTTGTCGTGGTGATCGGTCCGGCCGCCCTTGCCGATGTGAGCGGCGACGGCTCGAAACTGATGGGGGAACTGGCCGTTCTCGCGGGCGCATTCTGCTTTGCCTGCAACAATGTGATGGCCCGCCGCGCGCCCGACATGCCACTCGTTACAAAGGCCGCCGGGGTTCTGACGGCGGGCGCAACCATGGGCGTCGTGCTCGCCGGCACGGTCACGCCGCCCGCGGCGCTGCTGGACGCAGGCACGATCCCGCTCTTGAGCGCCGCCGGACTCGGCTTTCTCTCCACCGGGCTTGCCACGCTGCTTTTCTTCCGGATCGTCGACCAGGCAGGCGCCACCTTCGTGGCGCTGACCAACTACCTCGTCCCCGCCTTTGCCGCGCTGGCGGGTTTCCTCCTCTTCGGAGAGGAGCTTCAACTCCGTGTACTGATCGGCCTGGCGCTCATACTGGTCGGCATCGCAGTGAGCGAGTGGCGCCGTCGCAAAGACTAGAACAGCAGCGCCGCCCCGACGCTCGCCACCATCAGCACAGACGCCAGCACGGCCGTTGCGCGCATGACGCCTTCGTTCTGCACGAAGCGGCGAATGGCATCGCCGCCCGCGCCCCAGAGCGAGGTCGCCGCCACCATGGTGACGAAGCAGAACCCGCCGAGCAGCAGGGCTTGCGGAAAATAGGCCGCCTCCCGCGTGACGAAGGTGGAAAAGACCACCCCCACCTGCACGAAGGCTTTCGGATTGACCGGATGAAGCCCGGCGCCCGCCCAGAAAGACGGCGCGATATCATGCGTCTTCCCGCCGAAGCCCGCCCGCGCGAGCTTCCATGCAAGCCAGCAGATATAGGCGAAGCCGACAATCTTCAGCCCGAGAAAGAGCTGCGGCGCAGCCACGAAAAGCGCCCCGAGCCCCGCAGCGCCCGACACGATAACGATAAGCCCGCCGAGCCAGATACCGACGAGATAGGGCATCGCGCGCGCAAGCCCCACCGAGGCGCCGACCGAGAGCATGCTCAGATTGGCCGGGCCCGGCGTGAAACTCATCGTCGCGATGAAAAGCGCAGCAAGCGCCAGGGCGTCGCCATGCATGACCACACCTGCCTTCGATTGAGAAACGACGTAAAACTCAGAGGGAGAATTCGCCCTTGAGATAGTCCGCGCAGCGCCCGCGAATAATCACGCGCTCGCCCGCATCCGTGCACCAGACCGTGCCGCCGCGCGCCGAGACCTGCCGGGCGACGAGATCGGGTTTGCCGAGTTTCTTCGCCCAATAGGGCACGCTGGTGCAGTAGGACGATCCCGTTACCGGGTCCTCATCAATGCCATGCGCGGGCGCGAAGACGCGGGAGACGAAATCGAATTCCGAGCCCTCTTCCGCTTCCGCGCTGGCGATCAGCACCGCGTTGAACGGCGTCATGATCCGTTTCAGCGCCGCGAAATCCGGTTTCAGCGCGCGCACTTCATCGGCGCTATCGAAGATCGCCATCACATTGGGCGTGCGGACATAGATACGCGGCCTGATGCCCAGCGCATCCGCAAGCCCCGCGGGCTCGGGCATCGGCTTTGCCTTGGCCGCCGGGAAGTCCATCGCATATTTGTCGCCCTCGCGCTTCACGATGAGTTCGCCGCTGCGCGTCTGAAAGGAAATCTGCGGGGCGTCGTACCCCAGATGCGCGTAAAGCACATGCGAGGTCGCCAGCGTCGCATGGCCGCAAAGATCGGCCTCCACCGTCGGCGTGAACCAGCGCAGATGGAACCCCTCGCCCTCCGGCACGAAGAAGGCGGTCTCGGCGAGATTGTTCTCCGCGGCAAGCGACTGCATCACCTCATCGGGCAGCCAGCTTTCAAGCGGCACCACGGCGGCGGGATTGCCCTCGAAAACACGATCGGCAAAGGCATCTACCTGATAGAGGGGCGTTGTCATCTCTGAACTCCTCGCCAAATTGTATCGATACAATTTGGTCGTATTAGCTTGGTTTCGACCATTTTTCGGTGCAATTTCACCGTTCAGGCAATATGATGGGGACAATATCCGCGCACAATGCATTTATTGTACCCATGACAATTTACGGTTTCGACCTCGACGATATTGCCGCCCGCCCCGGCCCGCGCTACCGGGCCATTGCCGATTCCCTGCGCGACGCCATCGTAAATGGCTACGCCGAACCGGGCATGCAACTACCGCCCATGCGCCGGCTTGCCTATGCGCTCGGCGTCACGGTCGGCACGGTGACGCGCGCCTATGCGCTGGCGGCAAGCCGGGGCGAGGTGTCAGGAGAAGTCGGACGCGGCACCTTCATCGCCGGCGCGGAAGCGCCATCGCGCGGCAACAGGGGCGTCGGCTCGGCTGCGTTCGTCACCCTGCCCGAAGGCACGGAGATCGCCATGAAGGCGGCCTTCGCGCCGACCGTGGGCCAGACCGACATCATGTCGCGCGCGCTCGCCGCCACCATGGCCGAACCGCGCCCGGCGGAAGAGCCCTTCAACGTCTATCTCGCCCCCGGCGGCAGCCCGCGTCATCGCGCGGCGGCGGCGCAATGGCTGGCCCATGGCGACTTCGCGCCGGGCGCCGACGATATCGTCATCTGTTCCGGCGCCTCGCAAGGCATTCTCACCGCGATCCTCGCCACCACCGCGCCGGGCGACATCATCCTCGCCGAAGAGCTGACCTATCAGGCAGTGACGCAGCAGGCGGCACTGATGGGACGCCGCATTGTCGGCGTGGAGATAGACGACGAAGGCATCGTACCGGACGCCCTCGCCCGCGCCGCGAAGGAGCACGCGCCTGCCGCGCTTTTCATCGTGCCCAATCTGCAAAACCCGACCAGCGCCGTGATGAGCGAGGAAAGGCGCAGGGAAATCGCGGAGATCGCCCGCGCGCATGAGATCGCCATCATCGAGGACGATGTCTATGGCGCGCTCCTCACCGACAGGCCGCCACCCATCGCCTGTTTCGCGCCGGAGATCAGCTATTTCGTCACCAGCCTCGCCAAAACGCTGGGCGCGGGCCTGCGCATCGGCTTCCTCGTGCCGCCACGGCAAATGCTCGACCGCGCCCGCGCCATCCAATACGGCTTCGGCCAGACCGTGCCGCCCCTGATGGCGGAGCTGGCCGCAACGCTTGTCGAAGACGGCGAAGCGCGAACGCTCTGCGGGTTGATGCGCGCGGAAGTCGCGGAACGCCACCGCATGACGAAAAAGGCGCTGTCGGGATATGCCCTACGCCAGAATGACGCGTCGCTTTATGCCTGGGTGGAACTGCCCGACACATGGCGGGCGCATCATTTCGTGGAAGCCGCCCGCGCCAAGGGCCTTGCCATCGCAGCAGGCGACGACTTCATGGTGGGGCGCACGGACCGCACCTCGCGCCATATCCGTCTGGCGATCGGCCAGCCCGCTTCGCACAATCAATTGTCGGCAGGCCTCACCATCATGCGTGAGCTGCTCGAAAGCGGACCGCTCTCCACACCTCTAATGGCGTAGCATCGACCCCATTTCGGGCGTCTCGTCCTCGTCCGGCAAAGCAAGAAAGTTGAGCGGCCCATGCCCCTCGCCGAAGCCCGGCGCGGTGCGGATCGCCTCATGCACATAATCGCGCGCTGCCTCCACCGCCAGCGTCATTTCAACGCCCTGCGACAGCAGCGCCGCGATGGCGGAGGCAAGCGCGCAGCCGGTGCCATGGGTATGCCGGGTATCGATGCGCGGACTCGTCATGGTGTGCATCGCTTCCTGCGTCGCCAGCACGTCGGTGACGATGGTCCCTTCCAGATGGCCGCCCTTGATGAGCACCGCATCCGCGCCGAGGCCGAGCAAGGCATCGGCCGCCGCCTTCTGGCCGTCCAGCGTCCTGATCTCGCGGCCCGTCAGCGCTTCGGCTTCCGGCACATTGGGGGTGAGCAGCGTGGCCATGGGAATGAGGATCTGGCGCAGCGCATCGACGGCATTTTCCGCCAGCAGCCGCGCCCCGCCCTTGGCGATCATCACCGGGTCGACGACCAGCGCCGCCTCGGCGGCCCCCGCCTCGATCTCGGCGGCAGCGCCCTCGATGATCTCCACGCTGTGCAGCATGCCGGTCTTCACCGCATCGGCGCCGATGTCGGAGAGGACGGCTTTCATCTGGTCACGAACGATCTGCGGCGGAATTTCGTGAATGCCGGTCACGCCCAGCGTGTTCTGCACGGTCACGGCGGTCACCGCCGTCATGGCGAAACCGCCCATCATGGTCACGGCCTTGATGTCGGCCTGAATTCCGGCGCCGCCGCCCGAATCCGAACCGGCCACGATCAATACGCGGCCCTGCGGCTCGCCCCTGGCGTTATTGGTCATATTGCTGTTCCGGCGTTTACCGCCCGCATTTGGGCCTCAGGCGGCCCTCAAGCGGCGTTGGCTTCGATAGCCGACACAATATCGTTGACGACGGCGTTCACCAATCCCTCGTCATCGCATTCGCCCATCACGCGGATCAGCGGCTCCGTACCGGATTTGCGGATTACCAGGCGGCCGTTCTTCGAAAGCCGGTTCTCGCCTTCCCTGATCGCCTCCTGCACCTGTTCCTGGCCCAGAGGCTCGCCCTTGCGGAAACGCACATTCTTCAGGATCTGCGGCACGGGATCGAAGACATGCGCGAGCTCGCTCAACGGCCTGTCATTCACCTTGAGCACGGAAAGCACCTGCAGCGCGGCAATCAGCCCGTCGCCCGTGGTGGAGAAATCCTTGAGCACGATATGGCCGGACTGCTCGCCGCCGACGTTGAAGCCGTGCCGGCGCATATATTCCACGACATAGCGGTCGCCGACCTGCGTGCGGTGAAGCGACAGGTCGATGGATTTCAGGAACCGCTCGAGCCCCAGATTGGACATTACCGTCGCCACGACACCCGGCGCGGAAAGCGTGCCCATTTCCTTCCAGTGGCGCGCGACGAGCCCCATGATCTGGTCGCCGTCGATCACCCGGCCGTTTTCATCGGCGATGATGACGCGGTCCGCATCGCCGTCGAGTGCGATGCCGATATCGGCGCGGCGCTCGCGCACCACCCCGCACATGCGCTCGGTCGCCGTGGAACCGCAATCCTCGTTGATGTTGTAGCCATTGGGCTCGGTGCCCACCGTCACCACTTCGGCGCCCAGTTCCCACAGCGCGGCGGGCGCAACCTTGTAGGCAGCCCCATTGGCGCAATCGATCACAATGCGCAGGCCTTCCAGCGTCAGGTCCTTCGGGAAGGTGTGCTTCACATGCTCGATGTAGCGCGCCTGCGCATCGTCGATACGCTTGGCGCGGCCAAGCTCGCGCGCATCGGCCAGATTGTCTTTCAGGCCATTGTCCATGTGGTACTCGATCTCGAGTTCCACCTCGTCGGACAGCTTGAAGCCGTCCGGACCGAAAAGCTTGATGCCGTTGTCTTCGAAGGAATTATGCGAGGCAGAAATCATCACGCCGAGATCGGCGCGCAGAGAGCGCGTCATCATCGCAATGGCCGGCGTCGGCAGCGGGCCGAACAGGAAGACATCCATGCCCATGGAGGTGAAACCGGCGGTCAGTGCAGGCTCCAGCATATAGCCCGACAGCCGCGTATCCTTGCCGATCACCACGCGATGACGATGATCGCCACGACGGAACACGCGCCCCGCCGCCATGCCCACGCGCAACGCGGTCTCGGCGGTCATGTTGCCTGTATTGGCGGTTCCGCGAATGCCGTCGGTCCCGAAATATTTGCGCGACATGAAGGTCCTCAATAAGTCTCAATCCGGCTGCGCTACACGCCCATTGCGGCAAATCGATGAATTCCCGATTTGAACCGGCCTAAAGGCGGCCTCCCCCTGACCGTCTTCGAGACGGTCCGAACGAAAGGTGGAGAACAGATTTTCCCGGTCGGATGGAATCTCGAAACAAGATTCCATCCGACCGGCATCTGCTCTCGCTGCAAATATAAGGCCGCCCGCTTGCAACGCAGTTAACGTTTTCTTGCCGTTTCTTTCAGTGTGGAGTTTTTCCGGCGTCATGCGCCTTAAGCACCTTCAACGCATCGACGAGAGGGCCGGGCTCATGGGTGCGGATCATGTCCGCCCCGTTCAGCGCCGCCAGCACCTCCGCGGCAAGCGTCGCCGCCGAGGCCTCGCCCGGCGCACGCCCCGTCACCTTGCGCAGGAAGCTCTTGCGCGACACCGAAATCAGCACCGGCAGGCCGAAACGGGCCTTGATCTCGCCGACCCGCGCCAGCACCGAAAACGATGTTTCGGGTGCCGACCCCAGAAAGAAACCCATGCCGGGATCGAGCACGACACGCTCCGTCGCGATCCCCGCCTTGGAAAAGGCTTCCAGCCGCGCCTCGAAGAAACGGCAGATATGCTCGATCATGTCGCCTTCGGGCGCGGCCCGCCGGTCGGCATTGCCTCGCCCCTGCACCGAATGCATGACAATGAGCCCGCAAGAGGCATCCGCCAGCCGGGGATAGAGGCTTTCATCGGGAAAGCCCTGAATATCGTTGAGCCAGGCCACACCCCGCTCCAGCGCATAGATCTGGGTCTTCGGCTCGAAACTGTCGACGGAGATTTCCGCCCCCGCTTCGATCAGCGCATCGAGCACCGGCGCGATGCGCCTGATCTCCTCTTCCGCGCCGACGGGCTTTGCATCCGGATTGGACGAAGAGGGCCCGATGTCGAGCAGGTCCGCTCCTGCCGAAAGCAATTCCCGCCCATGCGCGATGGCCGCGCCGGGCTCGAAATATTTGCCGCCGTCGGAAAAGGAATCCGGCGTGACGTTGAGAATGCCGAGGATTTTTGGATCGGGCGCGGACATGTCGCGTTCATACCATCAGGCACACGAAAAAGGGAGGCCGAAGCCTCCCTCAATCATTCGTATTCGACTGCGATCAGGTTCCCTGCGGCGCAGGCGGAACGCCCACCGGGCCGCCTTCGTCGCCCTTCTTGCCGCCCGTGGTCGGCACGGAGGACGAAGGACCGCTGTCGGTCGGCGGCATCGGTTCGCCGCTGTCGCGGACCGGCAGCTCGCCCTTGAGCAGGTTGCTGATCTCGTCACCCGAAAGCGTCTCGTATTCGAGCAGGCCCTTGGCGATGGTATGCAGCTCGTCGATATGATCGGTGAGGATCTGCTTGGCCGTGTTGTAGCCGTCGTCGACGATGCGGCGCACTTCGCTATCAATCATGCGCTGCGTCTCTTCCGACATGTTCTGCTGCCGCGCCACGGAATGGCCGAGGAACACCTCGTCCTCATTCTCGTGATAGGCAAGCGGGCCGAGCTTGTCGCTCATGCCCCAGCGCGTGACCATGGACTTGGCCATGTTCGTCGCCATCTGGATGTCGGAGCTAGCGCCGGACGTGACCTTCTCGTGGCCGAAGATGACTTCCTCGGCGATACGTCCGCCCATGGCAACCGCGAGGTCGGCCTTGAGCTTTTCGCGCGTGATCGAAATCTGGTCGCGCTCCGGCAGGCGCATCACCATGCCCAGCGCACGACCGCGCGGGATGATCGTCGCCTTGTGGATCGGATCGGAAGCCGGCTGATGCAGCGCCACCAGCGCATGCCCGCCTTCATGATAGGCGGTCAGCTTCTTCTCTTCCTCGGTCATGACCATGGAGCGGCGTTCCGCGCCCATCATGACCTTGTCCTTGGCATCCTCGAACTCCGCCATGGTGACGAGGCGCTTGCCGCGGCGCGCCGCCATCAGCGCGGCCTCATTGACGAGGTTCGCCAGATCGGCGCCCGAAAAGCCCGGCGTGCCGCGCGCAATCGTCCGCGCATCGACATCGGGGGCCAGCGGCACCTTCTTCATGTGAACCTTCAGGATCTTTTCGCGGCCCACCACATCCGGGTTCGGCACCACGACCTGACGGTCGAAACGGCCGGGACGCAGGAGCGCCGGGTCCAGCACGTCGGGACGGTTGGTCGCGGCGATCAGGATGATGCCTTCATTGGGCTCGAAGCCGTCCATCTCCACCAGGAGCTGGTTCAGCGTCTGCTCGCGCTCGTCATTGCCGCCGCCGAGACCGGCGCCGCGATGACGGCCCACCGCATCGATTTCGTCGATGAAGATGATGCAGGGCGCATTCTTCTTGGCCTGTTCGAACATGTCGCGCACGCGGCTCGCGCCCACGCCGACGAACATTTCCACGAAGTCGGAACCCGAAATGGTGAAGAACGGCACATTGGCCTCGCCCGCAATGGCACGCGCCAGAAGCGTCTTACCCGTACCGGGCGGGCCCACCAGCAGCACGCCCTTGGGGATACGGCCGCCGAGGCGCTGGAACTTCTGCGGGTCGCGCAGGAAGTCCACGATCTCGGTCAGGTCTTCCTTGGCCTCGTCGATACCGGCCACATCGTCGAACATGACGCGGCCATGGCGCTCGGTCAGCAGCTTGGCCTTGGACTTGCCGAAGCCCATCGCCTTGCCGCCGCCGCCCTGCATCTGCCGCATGACGTAAATCCAGACGGCGATCAGCAGCAGCATCGGGAACCAGGAGATCAGCACGCTCAGAATGGTCGGCACGCCCTCATCGGTCGGCTTGGCGGTAATCTGCACGCCCTTGTCGTAAAGCCGGTCGATCAGGCTCGGGTCCTGCGGCGCATAGGTGCTGAAATTCTTCCCGTCGGTGTAATGGCCGGTGATCTTGTCGCCGGAAATCGTGACATCCCTCACCTTGCCGGCATCCACTTCGGAGAGCAGACGCGAGAAATTAATCTCGGATGAGGATGTTTGCTGGACGGGGCTCTGGAACAGGTTGAACAGCGCAACCAGAAGCAGCGCAATAATCACCCACAGAGCGAAATTCCTGAAATTGGACAACTCTCGGACCTTCCTCGGCTGAACGAATACGTAGTCAGCCTTTGTGCAGGCACCATGCCATGCGCGGAACGCGCGGGCCGGCGACTTTTCGACCTTTTCTAATCTAGTGACAAGATAGTGAACCCGAAAGGGTTTACCAAGAGCCGTCACCGTCGATTGTCTCGAGAAATGCTAGCAGCCCGGCTGGTAACAAGACGTTATGAGACAGGCTTAACGAACCGGAATCGCACGAAATTTCACCTTCGCCCGGCCAATCCCCGCCGCCGCCTCGCCAAAGGGCGCGGCAATGAGACGCTTACCGGCGAAAAGTGCCGGCATTGCGGCAAGCACCTGCGCGGGGGCCTCCGGCAGCGCCACACCTTCCGCCCGCAGGGTTTTGAGCCCCTCCGCGCCGAGCAAATCCGCCCGATAGCCGCCGCGCCGCGCCGGCGCCTCCGGCAGAAAAACACGGAAACGCCCATCCCAGACGCCCTCTCCGCCCGGCAGGAGCGCGACCGGCGGCGCGGCACGGGCCGCCGCCAGCTCCCGCGTCACCGCGATCCGGCGGCCTTTCACGGCGAATTTGCAGCCCGAAAGCGTCCGCCCCCGCCCTAGCCCGCCCGAGCGGATGGCATCCAGTATCGCCCGCAGCGCCTCGTCGCGAAGCGGCCAGGCCCCGCCGCCGACCGCCCGGCCCAGCCGGGACAGAACCCTGAGCGCGATTTCGTCGAAGGCGTCGGTGAGCGCCTCGCTTTCGATCAGCGCGCTGCCCCAATCCGTCAAATCCGCATGGACCGCAATGAACCGCTCCGCCTCGCCGTCCAGCGCCTCGCGCGCCCGCGCCATGCGCTCGGCCGACCGGGCGAGCGTGGCGGCATCGAGCCCGATCTCGGCAAGCTGCGGCAGCGCCCGGCGCAAACGGACGCGCTCATAGCGGTCATCCTCGTTGCTGGGATCCTGCGACGGCGTGAGCCCCGCCTTTGCCACGCCGGCGGCAAGCCGCGCGCGCGGCACGTCGAGGAGCGGGCGCAACAGCCTCAATCGCGGCGCCTGCCCGTCATAATCGCGCGTGGCGACCATCGCCGACAGCCCGTCCACCCCGCTGCCCCGCGCCAGACGCAACAGGAAGGTCTCCGCCTGATCTTCCAGATGATGCGCAAGCAGCAGCTCGCCGACGCCTTCCTCCCGGCAGGCTTCCGCCATCAGCGCATAACGCGCCTCGCGCGCCGCCGCCTGAATGCCATGCGAGGGCTTCTTGCCGGTCCATTTCAGAATGCGATGGGAAACGCCGAGTGCGCGGGCCTGAACGCCTGCCTGACGGGCTTCGTCGGCGGCCTCGGCCCGAAGACCGTGATCGACGGTCAGCGCCAGCACCGATCCGCCCTTGCGCCGTTTCGCCCAGCGCGCGGCATGAAGGAGAAGCGCCAGGGAGTCAGGCCCGCCCGACAGCGCCACGGCAATCTTCCTGCCGGGCGACAATGCGTTCAGCCGTTTGTCGAATTCGCTCTGGCGCAGGGCGCCTTCGCCAGACGAAGCCATCCCGTCGGTCAGCACCCGGCCTTTTGCCGCTCCCGCTGGGCGCGAGCCACAATGGCCGGAGAGGCATTGGGAAACTTGTTGCCCAATTCGCCGAAGACGGAACAGGCCGCGTCCTTCTGCCCGAGAACGATCATGGTCATACCGAGCTTCAACAGGCTGTCCGGCGCCTTCTGGCTGGCCTTGTAGGTGGTGTAGCCATTGAGAAAGGCATCCGCCGCATTCTTGTACTGGCCTTGCGCATAATAGGTCTCGCCCAGCCAGTACTGCGCATTGCCCGACAGCGTGTCGTTGGGATGAACTTTCAGGAATTCCTCGAAAGCGCTGCGCGCATCGCCATAGCGTCCCTGCTTCAGCAGGCCGCGCGCATATTCATATTGCACCTCTGGCGTGCCCTCGGGCAGCGACACGGATGCCGTGGCCGCGGCGGCGCTCGACGCATTGCTCCCGGCAGGCATCGTGCCCAATACGCCGGAAGAGCTCTGCGGGGAGATGTTTTGAGGGCTGGTGGACATCGGCGACGCCGAAGCCTGCGCGCCCGCACCCGAGCCGCCTTCAAGCTTGCTCAGGCGAAGATCCATATTCTGCTGGAGCTGCTGGAGCCGCTGGTCGGTCTGCTGCAGCCGATGGCTCATTTCGTCGAGCTGGCCGGTCAGCCGGCGCACCTGATCCTCGAGCTGCAGGAGACGGGACTGGGTATCGGCACCCGACCCGCCAATTGCGCCGGTCGTCACCGTGCCCGGCGCGCTGACGCCGCCCTGGGTACTTCCCCGCCCGTCGGGCGCATTGCCGCCCTGCTTCTGCCAATCCAGCCAGTCGGGATTGCTTTCCTGCGCATGCAATCCGCCGACGCCGATCGACGCGGCCAGAAGAATGCCTGCTGCAAGGCCCCCCGCGAGCCTTCTCGAGGTCGGGGCCTTGGTGCCTTTAAGCATGGTTATCCTCAATACCGGTATCACTTCCGATCAGCGCCATCCTATAGCGCCAAACAAGACGAAATTTGGGCGGTTTTCACGGCAAGTGCAAACCGCTTCTCCGAAAAGCAACGTGCCCCCGTGCGGGATCGCAAGGGGGCACGCATGTCGCGGGACCGAAAAACGGTCAGCTCGTGGCGCCGCCCGTGACGACGGTCACCGAACGACGGTTCTGCGCCCAGCAGGTTTCGGTGCTGTCGAGGCAGACCGGACGCTCCTTGCCGTAGGAAATGGTGCTGAGGCGGGACGCCGGCACACCCAGGCTGACGAGATAGTCCTTCACCGCATTGGCGCGGCGCGACCCCAGACCGAGGTTGTAATCGCGCGTGCCGCGTTCGTCGGCATGGCCTTCGACCGTGAAGGCAAGGTTCGGATAGGTCTTCATCCATGCGGCCTGACGCTGCAGGGTCGCACGGGCTTCGCTATCCAGCGTGGACTTGTCGGTGTCGAAGAACACGCGATCGCCGACATTGGTGACCAGGTCTTCCTGGCTGCCGGGCGTCACGGTGCTCGCCGCGCCGCTGTCGATAGAGGTGGAGGGAGCGGTCGCGGTTTCGTCGTCCGTGGAGCTGCAAGCAGCCACGATAAGCATAGCGGCGGCCGCAACAGCGAACCGCAGGCCAACTTTGGGGGACTTCATTGAGATAAACTCCTTGTGATCTCTGGCGGCCATGGCGCCTCAGCGCTCGAATTCGCGGGCGCCTCGATGAACGATCCGTTGACGGCGGCCCGAAATATTCGCCGGCAACATTTCTCTGACATCCGCCCGTCCCCGAAGGCCCCAAGCGCAGGACCGGAAGGCCTGCCATGTGCCCGGAACGGACGCTGTGGGTTGCTGTACCGCCACATAAGATTATCCGCACCCTGACTAATCTGCAAGAAGCATCCTGCCGATTGTCGCTTCAGGGTACCGCCCAGTGACATTTTTACACCAACCCTTCATCCCGCCGGAAAGGCGGCAATGAATTTCAAATCCGGCTCCCCTCTACTGGAGCCGCCTTATTGAAGTCTTGGCGACCATGCCGGGTCGGACGCAAAGCCCGCCGTCGGCACCGGCCTTTCATTGTACCCGGTCACGTCGACCGACCACAGGTGCGGCCCGCCCTGCGCGCCGCGCGTTTCGCGGAAGAACATGATAACACGGCCATTCGGCGACCATGTCGGGGCTTCATTGTGATAGCCCTCCGTCAGCACGCGCTCGCCCGACCCGTCGGGCTTCATCACCCCGATCACGAAACGGCCCGAAGACATCTTGGTGAAGGCGATGAGGTCGCCGCGCGGCGACCAGACCGGCGTCGCATAGCGGCCATTGCCGAAGCTGATCCGGCGCTGGTTCGTGCCGTCGGCATTCATCACGTAAAGCTGCTGCGACCCGCCGCGGTCGGATTCGAAGACGACCTGCGATCCGTCCGGCGAGAAGCTGGGCGAGGTGTCGATCGCCGCCGTATCGGTCAGCTTCGTCACCCGGCGGCTGCGCAAATCCATCGTGTAGATATCCGCATTGCCGCCGCGCTGCAGGCTCATGATGATCTTCTGCCCGTCCGGGGAGAAACGCGGCGCATAGGTCATGCCGGGGAAATCGCCGACCGCTTCCTGCTGGCCCGTCTCGATATCGAGGATGAAGACGCGGGGATTGTTGTTCCGGTAGGACAGATAGGTGATTTCCTGCGAGTTCGGGCTGAAGCGCGGCGTCAGCACCATATAATTGCCGCTGGTCAGCATGCGCGGGTTGTGGCCGTCCTGGTCCATGATGGCCAGCCGCTTCACGCGCTTGTTCTTCGGCCCGCTCTCCGCGACATAGACGATCCGCGTATCGAAATAGCCTTCCTCACCCGTCAGCCGCTTGTAGATCGCATCGGAAATCAGATGCGCCACGCGGCGCCAGTTGTCGGGGCTGGTGAAAAACTGAAGCCCGGTGAGCTGCTGTTCGCCCAGCACGTCCCAGAGCCGGAACTCGACACGCAGCCGCCCGTCCGTTTCCGTCGTCGCCTTGCCGGTCACCAGCGCCTGCGCATTGATGATGCGCCAGTCGCCGAAACGCGGCTGGACGTTGATCGCCCCGATCTGCTGAATGAAGGAGCGCTGCGGCAGCGGACGGAAAAGCCCCGACCGCTCCAGATCGTTGGACACGACGGAGGCGATATCCGACCCGACCGACTTGTCCTTCTCGTTTCCGCCCATGAAATTCGTGATGGCGATGGGCAGCGGATCGACATTGCCCTGCGTGATGTCGATCTGCAGCGCGGCGCGCGCAGGCGCCGCCGTCATCGCGGCAAACACGACAACCAGACAGGCCGCGAGCATCCTGGCAAGCCGCCTTCCGGTCTCTTCCGCGAACGGAGCCGTCAATTTCACCGTCATCACGCTTCCTTTGCACATGGTGCTACCCGCCTAGCATCTGTCTTGGATCGAAGTTCAGCTCGATTTCGCGCCAGCTATTGTATTTGTCCGCCGGCATCTTGAAGGGCTGGCAGAGCCGCACCGCCCGCAACGCGGCATCCGCCGCCGCCCGATAGGTCGCCCCGCCCGTAATCAGTTTCGTCCGGTCCATCAATTCCGGCGGCTGCCCGAGCGAGCCATCGGGATTGAGGAAGACCCTGATCTTCACCGCCAGTTTCTCCGCACCCGCGGCACCCGCCGGCACGGTCCAGCACTTCGCCATCTGCACCCGGAACGCATCGACCTCAGACATGGTCAGCGGCATATCCGGATCGTCGGTCCTGGGCGCATCCACCTGCGCCTCGGCCTGCTGTTGCGGCCGCTTGGGCGCATTGTCCTCAGGCATCTTGTTCAAAAGCGCCGCCAGCCGGTTCGGATCGAAGCTCTTCTTCTTTTCCGCCGGCGCGGATTTCTGAACCTTCTTTGCCGGTTTCGGCTTGGGCTTCGGTTTCTCCTTCGGCGCGGGCTTCGGCTCCTTCTTCGCTTCCTTGGTCGGCAAGGGCTCGGGCCTGGCTTCCGGCTTCGCCTCCGCTTTCGCCTGCTGCGGCGCCTTGGGCGCGGGCGGGGCCGGTGTCGGCTCGGATTTCGGCTCGCTCTTCGGCTCGGGCCGTTCAGGGGCCGGCGGTTTCGGCGCCTCCTTCGGCTTTTCGACCTTCTTTTCCGTCTTCACCTGCCGCTTGAGATTGGTGAACTCGTCGATCGTGACGAGATCCACCGGCAGCGCGCGCGTCTCCACGGACGGCAGTTCATCCGGCGAAGGAAGAACCACGATTGCCAGACCGAGGATGACGACATGCATCCCGACGGAATAGAGAAGCGAACTGCGCATTCCCTGAGTTACCGTTTACCTGCCCCGGAAGGCGGGCTTGTATCCGTATCCGTGACGAGCCCGACCTTGGAAAACCCGGCCGCGCTGATCCGTCCCATGATCTCCATGACCTTGCCATGCGTGACATCCTTGTCGGCACGCACGAAGATCCGCTGCTTGTATCCGTTCTCTCCTATCGCAAGGAGCTGATCGACCAGCTTGTCCGGATCGACCTCCGTCTCCTGCACGAACACTTTTCCATCCTTGGCGATGGTGATGGTCAGCGGCTCGGTATCGCCGGTCAGCGGTTCGGCCTGCGTCTTGGGCAGGTCCACCGGCACGCCCACCGTCAGAAGCGGCGCCGCCACCATGAAAACGATCAGCAACACCAGCATGACGTCCACCATGGGCGTCACGTTGATCTCGCTCATGGGCGGACGCGAATAGTAGCGTCCCCGCCGTCCTCCTCTTCCCTGCTGTACGTTGAAAGCCATGCCTTACCCCCGCTCGTCGAGCTGGCGGGACAGGATGGCGGAGAACTCGTCGGCAAAAGTCTCCATCCGGCCGGCAATGCGGCCAAGCTGGTTGGAGAAGCGGTTGTAGAAGACCACCGCCGGAATGGCCGCGAGCAGACCCAGAGCGGTCGCAAACAACGCCTCGGCGATACCCGGCGCCACCACGGCAAGATTGGTGTCGCGGCTGATCGCGATGGACTGGAAGGAGTTCATGATGCCCCAGACGGTGCCGAACAGGCCGACAAAGGGCGCGACCGAACCGACCGTCGCAAGGAACAGCAACCGGCTCTCAAGCGAGGCGATTTCGCGGCTGATGGTGACCTGCATCACCTTGTCCACCCGCTCTTTCAGCCCGACGAAACTGTCGGACACCGCATCCTTGGAGCGTCGCCATTCGCGCATCGCGGCAATGAAAAGCGTCGAAAGCGGATGCTCGGGACGGTGCCCCATCTCCTGATAGAGATCGTCCAGCGAGCGGCCGGACCAGAAAATCCGTTCGAACTGGTCGGCGCGCCGTTCCACCCGACCGAAGCGCCACCATTTGTCGAAAATGATGGCCCAGGACCAGACCGACGCGAAAAGAAGGCCGAGCATCACGATTTTCACGATGACGTCGGCGCGCATGAACAGGCCCCAGACCGAGAAGTCCACAGGCACGGCGTCTACACCGGCATTGGCGATGACATTGGTAGCGGTAGCGGGATCCATTCAGCAGCCTCTCCTCGTACTCGAGCCTGTTGAGGGGTTGTGACGTGTAACGAGCTGTCCACGGTGCCAATCGACACCTGTTAAGCCCCCCAAATGCGGCTGATTTGTTCTTCCAATTATGTCAACAGCGTGGCGCAACGCGCGCCGCGGCGGATGCGGCGCGGTTGAACGTCCTAATGTTGCCAAGAGACAACATAATGTCAGCGATTAATTTGCGATAAGCGGCGCCATCGCCGCGCGGACACCCGCCGGGAGACGCCTGGGACGGCCCGTGGTGTCGATACAGGCCGCATAAACATGCGCCCGCCACAGCACCTCGCCGTCGCCGGTCGCCGTCCCGTCGCCCGATACCAGACGCACGATTTCCTGATCAGCTTCGATTCGCGCCCCGCTGGCCCGCACATAGCGGGTCCTGACTTCGAGCAGATCGTCGATTCGCGCCGGTTTCACGAAATCCATCTCCATGCGATGGATCGCGAAGGCCAGCGGATCGTCGCCATCGAAAAGGTCGGTATGATGGACGCCGATCAGGCGCAGGAAGTCGGAACGGCCCCGCTCTGCGAAGCGCAGATAATTGGCGTGATAGACGACGCCGGAAAAATCCGTGTCCTCGTAATAGACCCGCACCGGCAACCGGTGGAGAGTGCCGTCGAGACAGCCCGCGACATCGGGCCAGCCGGGGGTCTCCGCACCGCTCATTCGCGCTCGCCCCCTTCATCGAAAAGCCGCGCCTGCCCGGGATCCGCGACCGGCGCGGGCACGCCCAGATGGGTGAAGGCAGCCGCCGTCAGCAGGCGCCCGCGCGGCGTGCGCGCGACAAGCCCCTGCTGGATCAGATAGGGCTCGATAATTTCCTCGATCGCATCGCGCGGTTCCGACAGCGAGGCGGCAATGGTCTCGATCCCGACGGGCCCGCCGCCGAAATTGAGCGCAATGGCCCTGAGATAGCGGTGATCGAGCGCATCAAGGCCCAATTCGTCCACTTCGAGCTTCCTGAGCGCCCGGTCGGCTACCGCCGCGTCGATGGGGCTTGCCCCTTCCACGGCGGCGAAGTCGCGGACCCGGCGCAAAAGCCGCCCGGCAACGCGCGGCGTTCCCCGCGCGCGGCGGGCAATCTCATGCGCACCTTCGCGCGTCATCTCCACACCCAGCACGCTCGCCCCGCGGCGCACGATGAGTTCTAGCTCGGAAACCTCGTAGAAATTGAGCCGGACCGGAATGCCGAAGCGGTCGCGCAACGGCGTGGTGAGAAGCCCCGTCCGCGTCGTCGCCCCGACCAACGTGAAGGGCGCAAGCTCGATCCGGACCGACCGCGCGCCCGGCCCCTCGCCGATGATGAGATCGAGCTGGAAATCCTCCATCGCCGGATAAAGGATTTCCTCAACGGCGGGCGAGAGCCGGTGAATCTCGTCGATGAAGAGAACGTCGTTGGCTTCGAGATTGGTGAGCAGCGCGGCGAGGTCGCCCGCCTTGGAAATGACGGGACCCGAAGTCGCCTTGAAATTCACGCCCAGTTCGCGCGCCACGATCTGCGCCAGCGTCGTCTTGCCGAGACCGGGAGGGCCTGCCAGCAGCACATGGTCGAGCGCCTCGCCGCGCGCGCGTGCCGCCTCGATGAAGACCGACAGGTTTTCGCAGGCCCGCGCCTGGCCCGTGAAATCGGCCAGCACCTGCGGACGCAGGCCGCGCTCCAGCTCGTCCTCTTCGCGAAGGCCCGCGCTCACAATGCGTTCGCTCATCGCGCCAGCTCCTTCAGGCCCACCCGGATGAGTTGTTCGGTACTGGCATCCTCATCGAGCTTCTTTGCCGCCGCCGCCACCGCGCCCGCGGCCTGCGCCTGCTGATAGCCCAGATTGACCAGCGCCGAGACCGCATCCCGGCTTGCCCGGCCCGCCGCGCCCGCCTCGGAGGCCTGCAACGCAACGCCCACATCGAGCACGGCATTGAGGTCTTCGGACGCCGGTGCCTTGTCCTTCAATTCAGAGACAATCCGGCCTGCCACTTTCGGCCCGACACCCGGCGCGGCGGAAATGGCCTTCTTGTCGTCGAGCGCAATGGCGCGGGCGAGATCCGTCGGCGCCAGCGTGCCGAGAATGGCAAGCGCCACACGCATCCCCACGCCCTGCACCGACAGAAGCAGGCGGAACCAGTCGCGCTCGCGGTCGCTCTCGAAACCGATCAGCCGGATCGCATCGTCGCTGACCTTGGTTTCGATGGAGAGCGTCACCGGCTCGCCCGGCGCGGGAAGATGAGCCAGCGTGCGCGAGGAACAATGGACGTGATAGCCGACGCCGTTCACATCGATCACGACCCAGTCCTCGCCTGCGCTGTCCACCAGCCCCTTCAGCTTGCCGATCATGCGCCCGCCTTCTGCAGCGCCGCGGCAAGCCGGGCGCTGCCCGCGCCCGAATGCGCATGGCAGATCGCAATGGCAAGTGCATCGGCGGCGTGTTCGGTCTTCATCTGTGCACCGGGCAGCAACATGCCGACCATGAGGCGGATCTGCGCCTTGTCGGCATGGCCTGCGCCGACCACGGCTTTCTTGATGTGATTGGGGGCATATTCGGCAACGGGAAGCCCGGCGCGCGAGGGAACGAGCAACGCGATCCCCCGCGCCTGACCGAGCTTGAGCGCCGCGGCGGCGTCGCGCGCGACGAAAGCCTGTTCCACCGCCACATGGGCCGGCTCATGCGCCGCCAGCACCGCCGAAAGCCCCGCCTCGATCTCGACGAGGCGCTCGGCAAGGCTGAGCGATGCGGTGGAGGAAATTGTCCCGTCGGCAATATGGCGCAGGGTCGAGCCCGACTGCTCGATCACGCCCCAGCCCGTGAACCGCAATCCCGGATCGATACCCAGATATTTGATCGCGGCGGGCATGAGGACGAACGAGCCTTTCTGCTGCTTGAGCAACGCCGTCCCGCGCGCCGCTTATGGCAGCGTCATGCGCGGTCAGGCGGAAAGCTTCTCCATGAACGAATCGGACATTTCGAAGTTCGCATAAACCTGCTGCACATCGTCATCGTCGTCCAGAGCGTCGAGCAGCTTCATCATGGTCTCGGACTTGTCGTCGTCCAGCTCGATCGTGTTCTGCGGCTTCCAGACGATGCGGGCGGAATTGGCCTCGCCCAGCGTCGATTCCAGCGCCTGCGCCACTTCATGAAGGTCGTCGGGCGCGCAAATGAACTCGTGACCGTCCTCGCTGGAGATGCAGTCCTCCGCGCCGGCCTCGATGGCGGCTTCCAGCATGGCTTCCGCCTCGCCCTTGTCCGCCGGATAGATGATCTGGCCCACCTGGTCGAACATGAAGGAGACGGCGCCGGTTTCGCCCAGATTTCCGCCATGCTTGGAGAAAACCGCGCGCACCGCGCTCGCCGTGCGGTTGCGGTTGTCGGTCAGCGCCTCGACGATGACCCCCACGCCGCCCGGGCCGAAGCCCTCATAGCGCATCTCTTCATAGTTCTCGCCGCCCTGATCGGTACTCTTCTTGATCGCGCGCTCGATATTGTCCTTGGGCATATTCTCGGCACGCGCTGCCTGAATCGCGGCACGCAATCGCGGGTTGTGTTCCGGCTCGGGCATTCCCATTTTGGCCGCGACGGTGATTTCTTTCGCCAGTTTGGCGAACAGTTTGGCGCGTTTCTTATCTTGCGCGCCCTTGCGATACATAATGTTCTTGAATTGCGAATGGCCGGCCATGCCGCCTCCAAAACCCTGATCCGATTGGAAATTTCGGGGATGCCCCGCTCTAGAACCGGGCCCGAAGCGCCTTTATATGTGCCAGCGGCGGCGAAATCCATAGGCCACAAAATCGCACGGAAAATGATTAAGCTAAAACACGCATAGGTTGCTTTTCTTTTTGGCACACCCCTTTAACGTGCAGTTAACAATTGATGACTAGCTTTCAAATTGTTGCCGCTGCCACCCAGGGGTGCATGCCCAACCACTCCAACACCCGGCGGCACATAAAGCCCGGTTTACGACCCGCCCAATCCGTAAACCGGCATTTGCCGACGCAGAACGCTGAGGCATAGAAACGCCCCGTCGCCCGCATCCTCCACCCACCTCGGATGTGAGCGGCGGGGCTGTTTTCTTGGGAATGAAGGGCGGGTTTCCTACCCCGAATGCACGGTCGTCGGCCAGGCAAAGCCATCCCCGGCCTCGCCCTTCACGGCCACCTGCTCGATGAAGCGGGCGACAAGCCTTTCGTTGAAAAGCGCGTGATACCGGGCATGGCCGTTGCGCGCCACGCGCTGCCGGTCCCCGTCATGCGCAAGGAAGAAACGCAGGCGGTCCGCCAGATCCTCCATGTCCCGATAGAAGACGAACTCCTCATCCGTGAAGATGTCGTCATAGCCGGTTTCGCGCGCGACGAAGGTGAGAAGGCCGTTCCCCGCATATTGCGCAAAGCGGTCCGACGAATAGAGGTAATGATCGTCGGCCCGGCTGAGATTGAGCCCCATTTTCGCATCGCCAATCGCCTCGAAATAGGCGCTGCCGAAGACCGAGGGCTGCTCGTCCAGCCCGTAATAGGCATAACGGCACCCCGGCACCTTGTCGCGCAGGGCCCGCATGAACTCGCCCCGCCAAGGCGTCCCCTGCTCGCTGCCGATGGTGCAGATGAGATCGCTCGCCTGATCCTCCCGCGCGAAACATTCGAGGCTTTCGACGGAAGGATCGACCGGATTGGGAACGAAGGCGACGCGATGCGTCGGCGTGGCGAATTCCTGAAGCCGCGCGCCCGCCGTCGTGATGAAGGTCACATCGGCCACTTCCGCGAAACGGCGGATGCGGGGCGGGTTTTCCGGCAGGAAAAGCGGGTCGAGATTGACCACCGCCACCGGCATGTCCGGCCGGAATGCGCGAATGTCCCGGATCGTGTCATTGGCGATCTTGTCGGCATGGAACAGGATCAGAAGGTCGGGCTTGAAATTCCGCACAAGCTCGACGAGACGCCGATTGGCGCCCCGCCCGCCGGCGCGCCCGATCCCCCAGCCGCTTTCCTCCCGCGCCACATCGCGGTCGCTGAACGGCATGACGTGATGCCCGTTACGCGTGAAGCCATTGGTGAGTTTGCGCACCGTCGCGTAGAAATTCGCCCCGGCCTTCTTCTCATTATAGTTGCCGACGATGACGATCTTCATGGGAGCGATCTCCATGGGTACGGTCCTCACGCATCGGTCCATTGCGGCATGGCGGCATGAAGCCGCCCGCCCATGCGCACCGGCTCCACCCGGGTGGCAAGCCCGGTCGAACTGTCCGTCTCCACCAGCACGCCGCAGATCGTGGCCGGCCCCAGCGCAGGCTGAAAACGCCCGCTCGGGATTTTGGTCGTGAAGCGGTTGAGCGGCTCTTCCTTCTCCATGCCGATCACGGAATCATAATCGCCGCACATGCCCGCATCGGTCTGATAGGCCGTGCCGCCCGGCAGGATCTGCGCATCCGCCGTCGGCACATGGCTGTGCGTTCCGACTACAAGGCTCGCCCGCCCGTCGCAGAAATGACCCATCGCCATTTTCTCCGACGTCGCCTCGCCGTGAAAATCGACCAGGATGGCATCCGCCGCCACGCCCAGAGGACAGGCGCCCAGTTCGCGCTCCACAGCGGCAAAAGGATCGTCCAGCGCATCCATGAAGACGCGCCCCATGGCATTGACCACCAACACCTGCGCGCCCGAACGCGCCTCGATCAGCGCCGCGCCGCGCCCCGGCGTGCCCGCGGGGAAATTCGCCGGCCGGATCAGCCGGCCCTCACGCTCGATATGAACCAGCGCTTCCTTTTGGTCCCAGGCATGATTGCCGAGCGTGATCGCGTCGGTGCCTGCATCGAAAAGCTCCTCGCAGATGGCGCCGGTAATGCCGAATCCGCCCGCGGCATTCTCGCCGTTCACCACGACGCAATCGACATCCAGCCGCTTGCGCAGCGACGGCAGATGCGACACCACCGCATCGCGCGCCGACCGGCCGACCAGATCTCCCAGAAATAACAGTCTCATATGAAAGCTCCCGCGCCGGGCCTCGAGCGCCACCCGGCAACGTATTCGGATTTGGGTCTTGTCGCCTTTTTAGGGCTTGGCGAAGGAGATTGCACGCCGCTCGGTCACGATCCAGTCGAGGCGCTCGTCATGCGGGTCCTCGGGCAAATGGTCCGTGCCCTGCTCGGCATAGGCAAGCCCCACCGCCAGAACCTGCCGCCCCGCCGCGCGCAACGCGGCCAGCGTCCGGTCGTAATATCCCCCGCCATAGCCAAGCCGGAGCCCGCCCGGCTCGTAAGCGAGCATGGGCACGATAATAATGTCGGGCTGAAGCTCCGGCCGCCCCGTCATCGGCTCTTTCGTGCCATGCGCGCCCGCGGCCAGCGGATCGCCCGGCGCCCATTGCAGAAACCGGAGCGGGCTGGCCTTTGCCGCCACGCGCGGCAGACAGGTGCGGTAGCCCCGCTTCCCGGCCTCCGCCAGCAATTCGCCCGGATCGGCCTCATGGTTGAGCGGCACATATCCGGCGATCACGCCATGACGCGGCAGGGGAAGATCATGAAAGAAATGCTCGGCGAAAAGCGCCGGCGCCGTCGCGCCGAGATCGCGATGCGCCTGTTCGCGCCGCGCGCGCGCGGCCACCCGGGCGGCCTCTTTCGCGCGGGCCAGGTCGTCGGCACCGCTCATGAAGAAGCCTCATCCGGCCGGCAGGGAGAAAGGAGAAAGAGCGGGGCCGCCTTGGCCGTGGAACTGTGCTTCCTCGGAGACCTACATAAGTAGGTGGGCGCCGTGTGAAGAAGACCACGGTCCTCCCCAGGAACAGCTCCCTTCAGAAGCGTAAGGCCCCGAGACAAATTTGTTCTCACGAACCAGGCAGCACCCGCATCCATTCTAATCTGCCCAGATGGGCTCCGCGTCAAGCAAAGGCAAGGAGGGAGAGGCGCTTTCACGCAGCCTCGATACGCTTGGACAGCTCCTCGATACGCCGCGCCGCGCCGTCCAGCACCTCGGCAATGGCGTTTTCCGACTGGGAGCTGCGCTCCTCCGCCGAGGCGCGGGCGCCGGTCAGCTTTTCGATTTCCTCTTCCAGCATCCGGTTCTTCTGCATGGCTTCGGACAATTCGTCGGAGATCAGCAGGCTTGCCATCAGCAAAAGCCGCGCCTCGCCCACCTGCCCCACTTCGTCGGCCAGCGACGCGACATGCCGGTTCACATAGGCCGCCAGCTCGCGAACATGGTCTTCCTCGCCATCGCCGCAGGAAACGGCGTAAGAGCGGTCGTTGATCGATACTTTGACCTGTCCCATCAGATTTCCTCCGGATGCCTCTTCGGTTCTCAGGCTTCCGCCAGAACCTCGCGAATTCCCTCTATCGCATTGGAAAGGGTTTCCGACGCACGTTCGTTCAATTCATTGAGCCGTCTGGCCTCGGACTTGATTTCATCGAGCTCTTCGGCCATCGCCGAGCGGTCGTCCTGCAGCGTGTCGATCTCGCCCTGGAGCTTTTGAGCCGCTTCCAGCCGCTGGCCCTGCCGGTTGATAGCCGCTTCCAGACGGTCCAGAGAACCGTTGAAGCGCTGAATGGCATCGTCAAGTTTGCTCATCTTTTTCAAGATCCGGGAAGGGTGGAACGCCGCCCTGTCGGCCGCGCCAGGCCGCAACTGCTCGTCGGGCGCAAAGCCATAGCCGCAATAAGAGTGACGTGCCAGCCCCTTGAGGTCAATCTGACGCACCCCAGGGGCTCGCGGCACCCTCTTATGCGGGAAAGGAAAACGCCCTTTCCGGGCTCATTTGACCCGCGATTTCGCCCGCGCCGGAAAACCGCACGATAATGCGCCTTTTGAGGCCGATCCGGCATTGACTCCTAGGGAGGCCATGGTCATTGTGGCGCCGCTCTCGGCAAGGGCCGATCCGAGCACATGATCAGGCCTGCTCAGTCGATTTCCGGAGCTACGTATAGGCCGTTATTGCCGGCCGTTTTCAGGCCATGTAGCCGGGTTCCGGTGGGGATCCCCCTCTGCGAACCCAATCTCGCCGCCCGGACCGTATTCCGGTTCGCCCGGCTATCGAGTGACAGATGACGACAACCGAAAATTCCGCCGCCGCCGACAAGTCTTCCGAGAACGCGACCGGTAAAAACGCGACCGCAAGCCACGACCGCATGGCCAATGCCATTCGCGCCCTGGCCATGGACGCCGTCCAGAAGGCGAATTCCGGCCATCCCGGCATGCCGATGGGCACCGCCGACATCGCGACCGTTCTCTTCACGAAGTTCCTGAAGATCGATCCGCGTACGCCGAACTGGCCCGACCGCGACCGCTTCGTGCTCTCCGCCGGCCATGGCTCCATGCTCCTTTATGCGCTGAACTATCTGCTCGGCTATGAGGACATGACGATCGAGCAGATCGAGAATTTCCGCCAGCTCGGCGCCATCACGGCCGGCCATCCCGAATATGGCCATGCCTCGGGCGTGGAAACGACCACCGGGCCGCTCGGCCAGGGCATCGCCACCTCGGTCGGCATGGCGCTTGCCGAGCGCATGCTCGCCGCGCAGTTCGGCGACGAAGTGGTCAACCACTACACCTATGTCATCGCCTCCGACGGCGACCTCATGGAAGGCATCAGCCATGAGGCGATCAGCCTGGCGGGCCATCTGAAGCTCTCCAAGCTCATCGTGCTTTACGACGACAATGAAATTTCCATCGACGGACCGCTGAGCCTGTCGGAAACCGGCGACGCGCTGAAGCGATTCGAGGCCGCCGGCTGGGAAGCATCGCGAATCGACGGCCACAACCCGGCTGAAATCGAAGCCGCGATCGAAGCGGCCCGCAACAGCGACAAGCCGAGCCTCATCGCCTGCCGGACCGTGATCGGCTACGGCTCGCCCAACAAGCAGGGCAAGTCGTCCTCGCATGGCGCCGCCCTCGGCGAAGAGGAAATCGCCCTCACCCGCACGGAACTCGGCTGGGACGCGGAACCGTTCTCCATCCCGAGCGACGTTCTGGATGCCTGGCGCATCGCCGGCTGCCGCAACGCCAAGGCGCGCAAGGCCTGGGAAGACCGCTTCAAGGCGCTCGACCAGGAAAAGCGCGCCGAGCTGGAACGCCGCCTGAAAGGCGAGCTGAAGCCCGAACTCGCCAAGGCCATCGCCGCCTTCAAGCGCAAGGTCTCGGAAGAAAAGCCGAAATGGGCGACGCGTAAATCCTCCGAGGAAACGCTCAACGTCATCAATGCGGTGTTGCCGGAAACCGTGGGCGGCTCGGCCGACCTCACCGGCTCCAACAACACCCGCTCGAAAGACCAGAAGGCGATCACGCCGGACGATTTTTCCGGAAGTTTCATCCATTACGGTGTGCGCGAGCACGGCATGGCCGCCGCCATGAACGGCATCGCGCTCCATAAGGGCCTGATCCCCTATTCCGGCACCTTCCTCGTCTTCACCGATTACTGCCGCCCGGCGATCCGCCTGTCGGCGCTGATGGGCCAGCGCGTCGTCTATGTGATGACGCATGATTCCATCGGCCTCGGCGAAGACGGCCCCACCCATCAGCCGGTGGAACATCTGGCAAGCCTGCGCGCCATGCCGAACCTCAATGTGTTCCGGCCCGCCGACGTGGTGGAAACGGCCGAATGCTGGCAGCTTTCGCTGGAAGCGGCGGACACGCCGTCGATCCTCGCGCTGTCGCGTCAGGGCCTGCCGACGCTGCGCACCGAGCACACGGATGAAAATCTCTGTGCCCGCGGCGCCTATGAGCTGGCCGGCACGACCCTCGAGGCGAAAGTGACGCTCATCGCCACCGGCTCGGAAGTCGAGATCGCGATGAACGCAAAGCGCATTCTCGAAAAGGAAAATATCGGTACGCGCGTCGTCTCCATGCCCTGCTCGGAGCTTTTCGACGCACAGCCGGATCAGTACCGGAAAGAAATCCTCGGCCCCGGCACGGTGCGTGTCGCGATCGAGGCAGCGGTCCGCTACGGTTGGGACCGCTACGTTGCGCCTGACGGAGATTTCGTCGGAATGAACGGTTTTGGCGCCAGCGCCCCTGCCGGGGACCTGTACAAACATTTCAACATTACCCCTGAGGCCACGGCGGAAGCCGCGAGAAAGTGCCTCGCCGCACGGTCCTGACACCGCAACTTGGAGAAAGAAAAGCATGGCTGTTCGCGTCGCGATTAACGGTTTCGGTCGCATCGGGCGTCTGGTTCTGCGCGCCATCGCAGAATCGGGCCGCAAGGACATTGAAGTGGTCGCTATCAACGATCTGGGCTCCGTCGAGGCCAATGCCCAGCTGCTGCGTTTCGACAGCGTGCACGGTCCCTTCCCCGGCAAGGTGAAAACCACCAAATCGACAATGGATCTGGGCCGCGGCAAGATCCAGGTGCTCGCAGAACGCGATCCGGCCCAGCTTCCCTGGGACGAACTCGGCGTGGACATCGCGCTGGAATGCACCGGCATCTTCGCCTCCAAGGAGAAGGCCTCCGCGCATCTGACCGCCGGCGCCAAGAAGGTTCTGGTTTCCGCGCCCGCCGAGAACGCGGACGCCACCATCGTCTATGGCGTGAACACCAAGGATCTGCGCAAGAGCCACAAGGTCGTCTCCAACGCCTCCTGCACCACGAACTGCCTCGCGCCCGTCGCCATGGTCCTGAACCAGCTGTGCGGCCTCAAGCAGGGCTACATGACGACGATCCACGCCTATACCGGCGACCAGCAGACCGTGGACACGCTGCACAAGGATCCGCGCCGCGCCCGCGCCGCCGCGGTCAACATGATCCCGACCTCCACCGGTGCGGCCAAGGCCATCGGCCTCGTGCTGCCGGAACTCAAGGGCAAGCTCGACGGCACCTCGATCCGCGTGCCGACCCCGAACGTGTCGCTGATCGACCTCGTCTTCACGCCGAAGAACAAGGTCACGGTGGAAGAGATCAACGAAGCCATGATCGCCGCCTCCAGGGGTGCCCTGAAGGGTGTGCTGGGCGTCAACAAGGAGCCGCTCGTCTCCAGCGACTTCAACCACAACAAGGCCTCCTCCACTTTCGATCTGACCCAGACCCAGATCATCGACGGCAGCCTCGTCCGCGTGATGAGCTGGTACGACAATGAATGGGGCTTCTCCAACCGTATGGGCGACACCGCTGTCGCCATGGGCAAACTGCTCTGACGAATACGGAGAAAACGATATGGGGTCCTACAAGACTCTCGACGATCTGATTGCCGCCGGCCCCCTCAAGGGCCGGCGCGTTCTTGTGCGCGCCGATCTGAACGTGCCCATGGCCGACGGAAAGATCACCGACGGCACGCGCCTGGAGCGTGTGGCGCCGACACTGAAGGAACTGGCGTCCCAGGGGGCGAAGGTCCTCGTGCTGTCGCATTTCGACCGCCCCAAGGGCAAACGCATAGCCGAGATGAGCCTCAAGCCCGTCGCGGATGCGATGCATGAATGGGTGGGACAGCCGGTCGGCTTCGCGCAGGATTGCATCGGCGGCGAAGCCGCGGGCGTCAGCAGCGCCATGGAAGATGGCGGCATCGTCGTGCTGGAAAACACGCGCTTCCATCCGGGCGAAGAACACAATGACGCGGATTTCGCGCGTCAGCTTGCCGAGATCGGCGACGTCTACGTAAACGACGCCTTTTCCTGTGCCCATCGCGCCCATGCCTCCACCGAAGGCATCGTGCACTACCTGCCCTCCTATGCGGGCCGGGCGATGGAAGCAGAACTGAAGGCGCTCGACGCCGCGCTCGGCAATCCGGCGCGTCCCGTGGTCGCCATTGTCGGCGGCGCGAAGGTCTCCACCAAGATCGCGCTTCTGGGAAATCTCGTGAAGAAGGTGGACTGCCTCGTCATAGGCGGCGGCATGGCCAATACCTTCCTCGCCGCGCAGGGCAAACAGGTCGGCAAATCGCTTTGCGAGCTCGACCTCCTCGATACCGCCCGCCACATCCTGGCGAATGCGCGTGCCGCCAATTGCGAAATCCTGCTGCCCACCGACGCGGTGGTCGCGAAGGAACTCAAGAAGAACGTGGAAACCCGCACGGTCAACGTCAACGAGGTCCCCGAGGACATGATGATCCTCGATGTCGGACCGGATACATTGGCGCATCTGTCGGGACGGTTTGAAACCGCGAAGACGGTGGTGTGGAATGGCCCTCTCGGCGCATTTGAAATACCGCCTTTCGACGAGGGAACCATGACCGCCGCGCGCCATGCCGCGATGCTCACCAAGATGGGGAATCTGATCTCCGTCGCGGGCGGCGGCGACACGGTGGCGGCCCTGAACGAAGCAGGCGCCGCCGACGAATTTACCTATGTATCCGCCGCCGGCGGGGCCTTCCTCGAGTGGATGGAAGGTGTGGAACTGCCCGGCGTGGCAGCGCTTGAAAACGCCGCCTGAGCGGCAGTATCCGATCTGGAGAATGGAAAAAATGACTGAAACGCTTGAATCCATCGCAGAAGCCATGGTCGCGCCCGGCAAAGGCATTCTGGCCGCCGACGAAAGCACCGGCACGATCAAGAAGCGTTTCGACTCGATCAATCTCGAGTCGACCGAAGACAATCGCCGCGACTACCGCGAAATGCTCTTCCGCACCGAAGAGGCGATGAAGAACAATATTTCCGGCGTCATCCTCTATGACGAAACCATCCGCCAGAAGGCCAAGGACGGCACGCCCCTCGTGGACCTCATCAAGGCCGCGGGCTCCATCCCCGGCATCAAGGTCGATATGGGCGCCAAGGAAATGGCCGGCTTTCCCGGCGAGAAAATCACCGAAGGCCTCGACGGCCTGCGCGAGCGCCTGGCCGAATATTACGACCTCGGCGCCCGCTTCGCGAAATGGCGCGCCGTGATCGACATTGCCGACGGCATCCCGACCCAGGGCAGCATCGAGGCCAATGCCGAGGCGCTGGCGCGCTACGCCGCGCTCTGCCAGGAGCAGAAGATCGTGCCGATCGTCGAGCCGGAAGTGCTGATGGATGGCGGCCATGACATCGACCGCTGCGACGAAGTGACGGAAGCAACGCTGCGCGTGGTCTTCGCCCGCCTCGCCGCCCACCGCGTGAACCTCGAAGGCACCATCCTGAAGCCGAACATGGTGATCTCCGGCAAGAAATGCGCAAAGCAGGCTTCCGTCGAGGAAGTCGCCCAGCGCACCATCGCCTGCTTCAAGAAGGTCGTACCGGCCGCGATCCCCGGCATCGTCTATCTTTCCGGCGGCCAGTCGGACGAGGACGCGACGGCGCATCTCAATGCCATGAACGCGATCGGCGGCTTCCCCTGGAAGATGTCCTTCTCCTACGGCCGTGCGCTCCAGCACGCCCCGCTTACCACCTGGGGCGGCAAGGCGGAGAATGTGGCCGCCGCGCAAGCCGCCTTCGCGCATCGTGCGAAGATGAACGGCCTTGCCACGCAGGCCGGCTGGAAAAAGGACCTTGAAAAGGCCGCCTGATCCGGTCCCAGAACTGACAAATCAGCGCCCCGCCGTCACCCGACGGCGGGGCGTTTTGTTGACGTCAGTCGGACTTGAACTCACCTGTCTCCGCAAGGGTGGAGAACAGCCGCCGCAAATTCATCATTTGCGGCCGCAGCGTCTCCACAAAATTGTCTTCCTCATTGAGGTCGGGCGGCACGCGCAACCCGCCACGTTCATCCTCCACGACCACCCCCAGCTCGATCATTTTGGCAACCTTGCGGCGCACCGTTTCGCGGGGCAGGCCGGTCGACCGGGACAAAGCCAGACGGCTGATCGGCGTATAGAGGGAAACCGGAATGGGTTCGCTATAGCTTGCATATCGCTTGCGCAGTTCCGGATCGGCCATGACGTTTTGCGTATTCCGCGTTGAAATAGCCAGAAACAGGATGACCATTTCGTAGTCGTGATTGAAATGCACCCCCGATATTTCCGCGCAACGCAGGATGAACTCGGCAACGGAATAGGCAATGAGCCGCGAATAAGGTTGCCCGCGGACGGTTTTTTTCATGCTGAAACAGATCCCTCAATCACTGAGTCAGAATAGCTGGAGACCGCGGCAAACTGCCAATCGCCCCCTACCCATTATGGGTGGAAGCAGGCTTCACATGAACTTTGCATGTCGTAAACATCCATATCGGTGACATTTTGGATGTTGGGCTTGCAGCATGGACGTGGGAACGAGACGAGAGGCATGCGCTCCGCACTCGGGGGATGAGGCGGACGCACGGCGGCTGCCGGAGGGCTGGTATATCGCTCCGGGGATGGTTCTCGGACTCGTTTTCTGGGGTTTCGCGATCTATGGCCTGCTCGATCTGCTGAATATCGTGAAAGACTGACCCGCCCTCAAAACGGATGCGCCGGTCGCCGCTTCGCGCTAAAACCTGCGGCATGAGCTCCACAGAAGACAATTTTCGCTGCCGCCTTTACCTCATCACCCCGCCTCGGCTGGAACCGCGCGCCTTTGCCGATACGCTGCGCATGGCGCTGGACGGGGGCGACGTCGCCTGCCTGCAGCTCCGCCTGAAGCGCGAGGACGAAACGCCGGAAAGCGACGACGCGATCCGCCGCGCAATCGAGGCGCTGATGCCCGTGGCGCAGGAACGCGATGTCGCTTTTCTGGTCAACGACCGGCCCGACCTTGCCGCCGAGATGGGGGCCGACGGCGCGCATATCGGCCAGGACGACATGCCCTATGCCGAAGCCCGCAAGCTGCTGGGCCCGGACCACATTGTCGGCGTGACCTGTCACGACAACCGCCATCTGGCCATGGAAGTGGCCGAAAGGGGCGCCGACTACGTTGCTTTCGGTGCCTTTTATCCAACTGACACAAAAAACGCCAAGAGTGTCGCCGACCCTGAAATTCTGGCCTGGTGGTCGGAAGTATTCGAAGTCCCCTGCGTGGCGATCGGCGGCATCAAGACCGACAATGCCGCCCCGCTCGTGCGGGCCGGCGCCGACTTCCTTGCCGTATCCTCGGGCGTCTGGACCTATCCTGAAGGACCGGCGGCAGCCGTGCGCGCCTTCAACCACATAATGAGCGAAGAAAGCGTGAGTTCATGACCCGGCTCCCCGTCCTGCTGCTGACCGCATCGGCCATCGTCTTCGGCGTCCCCGCCGCCGCTCATGCCGACCTGACCCCGCTTGACGCGGAGGGAGCGGCACAATCGGGCGCGCCCGAGGCCGGAAACGCCATGAGCGCGGCCGTCGCCGCCTATAACGCAGGCGACTTCAAAAAGGCGCGCCGCCTGGCCGAACCCCTCGCGGAAGGCGGAAACGTCAAGGCCCAACTGATGATGGGGGCGATCTACAACAATGGTCAGGGCGTGGACCGCGATCCGAAAAAGGCAGAGCGCTGGTTCGGCATGGCCGCCACGCAGGGCAATGCGAGCGCCCATTACGCGCTCGGCCTGCTGGAAATGGGCGGCATTAACGGCAAGATCGATTTTGCCCGGGCGCGGGCCCACTTCGATGCCGCGGCCAAGGGCGGCGTCGCCCTTGCCCAGACCGAACTCGGCCTGATGAAACTCTCCGGTACGGGCGGTCCGCAGGACCTTGCCGCAGCCGCAGCGCTCTTCCGGGAAGCCGGCAAGAACGGCGATCCGGCCGGTAACTACAACCTCGCCGTGCTCTATGCGACCGGCAAGGGCGTCAACAAGGACCTCGCCCTGGCGGCGGCGAATTTCAAGGCGGCCTCCGACAAGGGGCATCCCGAAGCGAGCTACCAGTTCGGCCTGATGCTGCAGGACGGCGTGGGCGTGCCTCAAAACAAGGCCGAAGCCGTGCAGCGCTTCGGCGCCGCCGCCAAGCGCGGCCTGCCCAAGGCCCAGACGGCGCTGGCTTTCGCCTATTACAGCGGCGAAGGCATCGCCAAGGACGAAGCCAAGGCCGCCCATTGGTTCACCGAGGCCGCCATTCGCGGCAATGCGCTGGCGCAGGACCGGCTGGCCCGGCTCTATTTCCTGGGTCAGGGCGTGAAACGCGATCTGGTGTCCGCCCTTCTCTGGCTCACGCTCGCCGAGCGCAATGGCCAGAAAGACGAGACGCTGCGCGCCGCCATGGCCCCGGATATCACCCCTGAGATCAAGGCCAAGGTGAAGCAGCAGATCGAGAAACTCGACAAGAACCTGAAGGAAGCCCGCGACGCGGTGGTGCCGCCCCGGTAACGGTCGCCCCGGCAGCGGCCCGGATAGCCACCGAGCCGCCCCGGAAAGCCCCCGGAACGCGAAGACCCGAGCCCTTTTCGGAAGATCGGCCGCGCAATATCCCTGTCATTTAGGGCCGCCTGATGTTATCAGAGCGCGCATTGCGGCTTTGGAGCGCGAGGCCGGTCCCGAGGGCGCCCCCCGGAAACGAGCCCGGTGGCGACCCCGATGTGCCTCTCCGGCCCGCCCGCCGCGACATTCATATTCTGAAAAAGCCGGCCTCCCGGAGGCCGCAGAACCGAGAAGTTCAATCGCGATGAAGATCAACGGCAATGAAATCCGCCCCGGCAATGTGATCGAGCATGATGGCGGCCTCTGGGCGGCTGTGAAGGTCCAGCATGTGAAGCCCGGCAAGGGCGGCGCCTTCGCGCAGGTGGAACTCAAGAACCTCGTCGACGGCCGCAAGCTCAACGAACGCTTCCGCTCCGCCGAAACGGTCGAACGCGTCCGCCTCGAACAGAACGACTACACCTATCTCTATGAGAGCGACGGGATGCTGACCTTCATGGACGATCAGAGCTACGAGCAGATCGAACTCCAGAAGGAATGGGTCGGCGAGCGCGCCGCCTTCCTGCAGGACGGCATGAAGGTCACGGTGGAAAGCCATGAAGGCAAGCCGCTCGGCATTTCGCTCCCCGATCAGGTAACGCTCGAAGTGGTGGAAACCGAACCCACGGTGAAGGGCCAGACGGCGGCCAGCTCCTACAAGCCCGCCATGCTGGAAAACGGCGTCCGCTGCATGGTGCCGCCCTTCGTGACCACCGGCGAAAAGATCGTCGTGGACACGAACGAAATCACCTATCTGCGCCGCGCCGACTGATTTCATTTCCCGCAAAAGAACATCACATGTCGCGTCACAGCCCAGCCATTACCGTCATGATCGCCGCCGCGCGCAAGGCCGCGCGTGGTCTCCAGCGCGATTTCGGCGAAGTCGAAAACCTTCAGGTCTCGCTGAAAGGCCCCGGGGATTTCGTCTCCAATGCCGACCGCAAGGCGGAAAAGATCCTGTTCGAGGAACTTTCCAGAGCCCGCCCCGGCTACGGCTTCCTGATGGAAGAAAGCGGCACGGTCGAAGGACCCGACAAATCGCATCGCTGGATCATCGACCCGCTGGACGGCACGACGAACTTCCTGCACGGCATTCCGATGTTCGCGATCTCCATCGGGCTGGAACGCGACGGCCAGATCGTGGCCGGGCTCGTCTATAATCCGGTCACGGATGAAATGTTCATCGCGGAAAAAGGCGGCGGCGCTTTCCTTAACGACCGGCGCATTCGCGTGGCCTCGCGCCGCGACCTGGCCCAGTCGGTCGTCTGCTGCGGCATTCCCCATCTGGGGCGCCCCGGCCATCAGGGCTTCCTGACCGAACTCTCTGCGGTGATGAACGAAGTGTCGGGCGTGCGCCGCACCGGCTCCGCGGCGCTGGACCTCGCTTACGTCGCCGCCGGCCGTTTCGACGCCTATTGGGAAGCCGCGCTTTCCACCTGGGACATCGCGGCGGGTATTGTGCTGGTGCGTGAAGCAGGCGGCTTCGTCAGCGACATCGACGGCTCCGACCGCATGCTGGCTACCGGCAACATCATCGCAGGCAACGACCAGCTCCGCAGCCAACTTGAAAAACTGCTGAAGAAGGCACGCCGCGAAGGCTGACCCTGCCCTTCGCACCCCCGCGCCATTGAGCGGCGCCCGGCCCCTCGCAAGGCCGGACGGGCGACTATGTGGAAATCCGTCTCGATGGATACCCCGCGCGCCCTCTTCTCCCCTGTTCGCCCCCGCCCCGCCGCGCTAGACTTCTCCCCATGAGACGGGTGGTCGTGAATGACTTCGGGTATGGCGGACGAGGAAGCAAGGCAATGCTTTGCCTGCTTGCGGGCCTGTGCCTCGCCCTTGGCGCAAATACCGCGCGCGCCGCCTCGGTCGATATGACCGCCATCTCCGCTCAGGGCGAAAAGCCCCTTCCGCCGCCTTCGCCGGTTCTTGCCCGCATCCCCTTTGCCGAAGGCGACGCGACCGTCTCGAAGAGCGCGGAAGAACAGATCCTCGCCTTCGCACATGATTTCCGGAAGAAGAGCGGCCGGCTGATGATCGTCGCCTATGCGGGCCCGCCGCGCGGCCAGAGCCTCGACGCGCGCCGCATCTCGCTCAGGCGCGCGCGCAAGGTGCGCGGCCTTCTCGTCCGCGAAGGCATTGTGAAGGAACGCATCCTTGTGCGGGCGCTCGGAGGCGTGGAGGATAGCGGCCCGACCGACCGCGTCGATATCGATTACGCAGGCAGATAGCAGGAACGGACATGGCGAAAAGAGATGGTGGCGGTTTCGAACTGTCCAAACCCGGCCCCTACCTGACACGAATGCTGCTCTTTCTCGTGCTGGCGGGTTTCCTCGTCGTGATCCTCGCGCCGCAGATCGAGACGGCCTTCATGTCCAATCCGGGCCTGAACGGCCTGATCCTCGGCGTTCTCGCCATCGGCATTCTCTATGCGTTCCGGCAGGTGATGAGCCTCACCGACGAGGTGCGCTGGGTGAACGAGTTCCGCCGCAGCGATCCCGGTCTCGCGATTTCCTCCGCGCCGAAGCTCCTCGCCCCGATGGCGACCATGCTGGGCGAGCGCAAGGGCCGCATGACGCTCAACACCTCGTCCATGCGCTCCATTCTGGATTCGCTGGGCTCGCGCCTCGAAGAACAGCGCGAAATCTCGCGCTACATGATCGGCCTGCTCGTCTTTCTGGGCCTCTTGGGCACCTTCTGGGGCCTGCTCACCACCGTCACCTCGGTCGCCGGCACCATCGGCAGCCTGAGCGTGGAATCCGCCGACCCCGCCGCCGTCTTCACCAATCTGAAGGCAGGCCTCGAAGGCCCGCTGCAGGGCATGGGCACGGCGTTCTCCTCCTCTCTCTTCGGTCTGTCCGGATCGCTTGTGCTGGGCTTTCTCGACCTTCAGGCGGGCCAGGCGCAGAACCGCTTCTACAACGAACTGGAAGAATGGCTCTCCACCGTGACCAGCATCGCCCATGACGGCGAACTGGCCGGCGCGGGCGCCACGGAACGCCTCGAGGCCATCGAAAAGCTTCTGGAACAGGACGGCCACCCCTCCGCGCAGGCGCTGATGGCGCTGGCCGGACAGGTCACGGCGCTCACCGATCAGATGCGCAAGGAACAGGCGCTTCTGGAAGAGCTGACGAAAAAACTCGGCAAGACGGACTGACCGCATGGCCATCGGCTCCAGAAAGATCAGGGGACGCGCCCCGAGCACCGACTACTGGCCCGGCTTCGTCGACGCCATGTCGAGCCTGTTGCTCGTCCTCATCTTCCTGCTGACGATCTTCATGATTACGCAGTTCTTCCTGACGCAGATCGTCTCCAACAAGGATTCCGCGCTCGACTATCTGAAAAGCCAGATTGCCGAACTGACGAGCCAGCTCGCCGTGTCGAAGCGCGAGAAAGCCGATTTGCAGTCGACCATCGCCTCCTTGCAGGCGTCGCTCTCCGCCGCCAATGACGAGAAGAACCGCCTTTCCGGCATGCTCTCCGATGCAAAAGGCTCCGGCGACAAGGTGTCCGCGCTTCAGGACAGGCTCGACAAGCAGAAAAAGATTTCCGACGATGCGCTCCAGCAGGTCGCCCTGCTGAACGAGCAGATCGCCGCCATGCGCCACCAGCTGGCCCAGCTTCAGGCATCGCTCGACGCGGCGGAGAAAAAGGACGAGGAATCCCAGGCCCAGATTGCCAATCTCGGCAAACGCCTCAATGCCGCGCTCGCCCAGAAGGTGCAGGAACTGGCCCGCTACCGGTCGGACTTCTTCGGCCGCCTGCGTAAAATTCTCGGCGACCGAAAGGACATCGAGGTCGTGGGCGACCGCTTCGTCATGCAGTCGGAAATCTTCTTCGATTCAGGCTCCGCCGATCTGAGCCCGGAAGGAAACCGCGAGCTGACGCAGATCGCCGACGCGGTGAAGCAGATCGCAAAGGACATCCCCGCGGACATCCCCTGGGTGCTGCGCGTGGACGGCCACACCGACGCCAATCCGATCAACACGCCGGAGTTTCCGTCCAACTGGGAACTCTCCACCGCCCGTGCGCTGAAAGTGGTTCACCTGCTGGAAAACGAAGGCGTCCCGCCCAAACGGCTCGTCGCCGCCGGCTTCGGCGAATACCAGCCGCTGGTGAAAGGCACCTCGCCCGAAGCCAACCGGCGCAACCGCCGCATCGAGTTCAAGCTGACGGAACGGTGAGACAACTCTCTTCTTCCGTCACCCCGGACTTGATCCGGGGTCCATGTCGAACTCTCGGTACATACGGAACGGCATCATGGATTCCGGGGCGAGCCCGGAATGACGATGATTTATGCCCCGTCAATACGACTTGATTTCCGTGCTCTGCTTGCAGGCCAGAATCTTCGGCTCGAACACCGCGCCGATGAGCATCTGGTCCTTATAGCCCGCCGCGACCGACAGACCGGAAATCTGTTCGCCCTTGTTGAGATAGATCGTTCCCGCCTTGCCGCCGCCTTCGCTGGCGGGTTCGACGCGCACCACCTGTCCAGGCGACAGCGCCTTGGGGTCTCCGGCATGCTCCATGAACATGACGAGATCGGGATGCGACCCGATGAGCAGCGTCCCGTCCGGCAGCACGTCGATATTGTCCGTCCCCGTCCCGAGCCGTGCGAAATCGAACGCCTCCAGCACCCCGCTTTGCGGTTCGCGCTTATAGACATGCAGCGCTGCCTCCATGGTCGTCGCCACATAGATCCGCGACCCGTCCGGGCTCACATTGATACCGTTGGGATAGCCCAGCGTATCCGCGGCGACGCGCATCTCGCTGCCATCGTAATAGACGATATTGCCGTTCCGCAGCAGCAGGAAGTCGTCCACCATCTTGCCCGTCGGCGAAGAGGTTCCGTGATCGTTGGTCGCGTAGAAGCTGTCGGGGCCCACCGCCACCACATCATTGGGCGACACGATAAGCGAGCTGCGCACGGTCTGCGCAAGTGTCAGCTGGTTGTCGTCGCCGATGTCGTAGATGAGGATTTCGCTGGCCGCATTCGCCGGATGATTGACGACGAAGAGCCGCCGCGTCCCCGCCGCGTCTTCGTAAAGCGATATGCCATGAGGGCGGAAACTTTCAGGCTCGCGCGGCGTGACGGGACTGAGCCCCCAATCCTTGCGCGGCCCCTTGAGGTCGATGAGGTAGATCCCGCCTCGCACGGCATCGCTCCCCTCGCCGCCCGCCATGACGGCCCGCCTGTCATAAGCGGAAACGAAGGCGACGCCGCGTTGCCGGTCCACCACGATGTCTTCCGGCCCCGGCACGGAGCGGATTTCATGACAGTCGGCGGCCACTTCCGTCTGAACCTCGGTGAAATAGCCCGCGGCCGACAGAAAACGCCAGGTCAGCACGCTGCCGGCAAACACCACCGCGAATACGGCCAGGCCCGAATACACCAGCCATCTGGGCATCCGCCCCTCCCCTGTTGGTCTTGTTATCTGTTTCGTCTCTATTGAGCGGCCGCTTCGGCCTGCAGCGCCTCGACGGATCCACCTGCAAATTGCAGCTTGGCGAGCCTCCCGTAAAGCCCGCCATTGGACACGAGCTCCGCATGGGTGCCCGTTTCGACCACCCGGCCGTTCTCCATGACGATAATCCGGTCGGCCTTGAGCACGGTGGCGAGCCTGTGCGCGATGACCAGCGTCGTGCGGTTCTGCATCAGCTCTTCAAGGGCGGCCTGCACCAGATGCTCGCTTTCGCTGTCGAGCGCGCTCGTCGCTTCGTCCAGCAGCAGCACCGGCGCATCGCGCAGGATGGCGCGCGCAATGGCGATACGCTGGCGCTGCCCGCCGGACAGCGTCACGCCCCGCTCGCCCACATGGGTGTCGTAGCCCTGGGGCAGCGCTTCGGCGAACTCGGCGATGCGGGCCGCCTCTGCCGCCGCGCGCACTTCCGCATCGCTCGCCTCCGGGCGGCCATAGCGGATGTTCTCGGCAACCGACGCGCCGAACATCACCGTGTCCTGCGGCACCACGGCCAGATGCTTGCGCACTTCCTCCGGGTCGGCCTCCGCCAGATCGATGCCGTCCAGCATCACCCTGCCCGATTGCGGGTCGTAGAAACGCAGCAGGAGCTGGAAGACCGTGCTCTTGCCCGCACCGGACGGCCCCACCAGCGCCACCGTCTCGCCCGGCGTCACATCCAGCGAAAACTCGTGCAGTGCCGAAAAGTCGGGCCGCGTCGGATAGGAAAAGGTGACCTTGTCGAAGCCGATGGCACCCGCCACACGGCTCGGCAACGCCTTGGGGTTGGCCGGCGCCTGAATTTCCGGTTCCACATGCAGCAATTCCACCAGCCGCTCCGTCGCGCCGGCCGCCATCTGCATGTCGCCCCAGACTTCCGAAAGCGAAGCGAGCGAGGTCGCCGCAAAAAGCGCATAGAGAATGAATTCGGCGAGATTGCCGCCCGTCATCGTGCCCACCAGCACGGCCTTCGCGCCGAGCCAGAGCACCACCACCACGCTCGACATGCCGACGAAAAAAATCAGCGCCGTCAGCACGGCCCGCGCCGTGATGCGCCCGCGCGCGGCATTGAAGGTCCGCTCCACCGTCTCGGTGAACCGCTCGATCTCGATCTTTTCATGCGTGAAAGCCTGCACGGTCTGCACCGCGTTGAGGCTTTCGCTTCCGAAGGCGCTCGAATCCGCCAGCCGGTCCTGGCTGTCGCGCGAAAGCCGCCTGACCCAGCGCCCCAGCAGGATGAGGGGCAACATGATCGCGGGGATCGCGAAGAGCACATAAAGCGACAGCTTGGGGCTCGTATAGGCCATCATCGACACGGCGCCGATGAACAGGAAGAGATTGCGCAGCGCCACCGAGGCCGACGATCCCACCACCTGCTTGATAAGCGTCGTATCGGCGGTGAGCCGCGACAGCACCTCGCCCGTTCGCGTCATCTCGAAAAAGGCGGGCGACAGGCGCAGCACATGCGCATAGACGGCGCTGCGGATATCGGCGACCACGCGCTCGCCAAGCCAGCTCACGAAAAAGAAGCGCGAGGCCGAAGAAACGCCAAGCACCAGGGCCACCCCGATCAGGGCCAGGAAATACTGGTCGATCAGCGACGCATCCTCGGCATTGAAGCCGTGATCGATGATGCGGCCCGTGGCCAGCGGAAAGGCCAGCGTGGCCAGCGTCGCCCCCATGAGGGAGATCAGCGCCATCAGCAGCATGCCCTTGTAGCGCCCCAGAAACGGTCTGAGCTTGCCGATGGGTTTCACGCCACGCGCCGGCGTACGGCGCAGGGCCTCTTCCTCAATGGCTTCGGCGACGGTATTGGCTGACCTGCTCATCGATAGACCTGGAAACTGTTGGCAAAAAGGGCCGGTCCGGGCAAAAGGCTTTGTGGCAAAAGCGGGCCCGCGGCATGTTCCGGTGAGGTTGTATATCAACCCCTTGGACGGCCAACAATCTGGCGGGGCCCGCCCGCGCCGATATGTCCCGCTTGAGGCAATTACAAATGCGTAAGGAAACCGCCGGAAAGGCCCGCCAAACCTCTTGCACCGGACGGGTCTCTTCGTTATAAGCCCCCATTCCGGCAGCGCGGGCGATGAGCCGTCGCGCGCCGGCATCCGCGACATTCAGCCCTTCAGGAAGGCGCGAGCCATGAAGAAAGACATTCATCCCGAGTACCACGTCATCAACGTGGCCATGACCGACGGGACCACCTTCCAGACCCGCAGCACCTGGGGCGCGGAAGGCGACACGATGACGCTCGATATCGACCCGACCACCCATCCGGCCTGGACGGGCGGTTCGGCGCAGCTCGTCGACCGTGGCGGTCGCGTGAGCCGCTTCAAGAAGAAGTTCGACTTCATCAAGTAAGGCGGTTCCGCCCGAAAGACACGAAAAAGCCCCGCTTTCCATATGGAAGGCGGGGCTTTCGTTTTGCTTGAAGGACGAACGCGGCGCTTATTCGGGAACCGGAAAGCGCAGCACATTCTCCTGGAAGAAATCCTCGGCCCGGCGGATCTGCTCGGCCACCGGATTGACGGCCTGCGCCCGCGTATCGACACCGCGCCTCAACTGGTCGTCCAGCCTCTGCACCCGGTCATAAAGACGCTCGGAGCGCTCGACGAGCTCGAGGAAGTCCCCCGGCAGGCCCGGCGTGTCCTTCATGGAGGCCGTATTGGCCAGTTCCTTGGTCGAGAGCCGGTAGCGCTCGTCCTCCGCCTCTTCCGGCGACACCTCGGCGCTCACCACCGCCTTGCGGATCAGGAGCCAGGCGGCCACCTGCATCAGCCTGGTGGTCAGGCGCATGCTCTCCGTCGCATAGGCAAGCGAGGCATGGCGGTTGAGATAGCGCGCCGCATCCCGGCCATCCCCGTCCAGATAGGCCGAGGTCTGCTCCACGAGCTGCATGCCCTCTTCGTATGTGCGCTCGAAGAGTTCGCGCTGCATGGTCGCCGCGAGCCCTGTGCCGGGCTCTGCGAAAACGATCTCACCGGGGTTTTCATTTCTCGTCATTGCCATCTCCCGCCCTGTCGGGTGGTCCATCTCGAAACAATCTGACGAACAGGCATCAAGAGCCATGCCAGCGCAGGCTGTGCCGCAACGGGTCATACACAGGGGGATGTGACGGAAATCTAGCCGGAAAAGCCGCCCGGACAAAGATACCGGGACAAATTTTACAATGCTGAGACAAAAAAGAGCCGCGGCGAACCGCGGCTCAGTTAAAACAGGGAGGCGTCAAACAGAGTGGATAGGAGCCACTCAAAATCCAGATGGCTGGATTTACGCAAGGTCACCCTAGCAACCTCTTACTAACAGAAGCTTACCCTTGTGGCAATTTGCCGCAAGGGCGGCAGTCAGAAAATTGTCACAGAACAGCCGAATTAATCTTTTTATTTCAACAGGTTGCGTGACTGCCTACTTTTTGAACAGCGCTTCGGCTTCCGACCGACTGCCTCGCTTGCTATCCAGAAAATTGCGCACACGGTCTATTTCACCTTCCAGCGCAGTGATTCGGTCCTGAAGCTCCTCGATACCGAGAAGGCTCAGATCCTCGCTCAGAAATGCGCTCAGCGAGGCGGCCCGCCGGCGGCGAGGTTCATTGTCGTCATCCATCGTTTTCGTCCTCTCATTTCCGGACGTGTCACGTCTCCCGCCCAGTGTGGAAGCGCCGGTCTTGACCTGCAAGCCGGCCGCAAGGATTGTCCGGTATCCGAACTCCCAAGCCCCCCAACCAAGCCCCTTTGAGGAATGCCCCATGTCCAACGCCCTGCCCGCCCGGATGACCGCCATCGCCATCGACGAACCCGGCGGCCCCGACGTGCTGGTGCCGGTGGAGATCGACCGCCCCGAGCCTGGACATGGCGAGATCCTGATCCGGGTCGGCGCGGCGGGGGTCAACCGGCCGGACGTCTTTCAGCGCCTGGGCCTCTACCCGGCGCCGCCCGGCGCACCGGAAACGCCCGGCCTGGAAGTCGCCGGCGAAATCGTCGGCATGGGGCCCGGCGTCACCAACTGGCGCCTGGGCGACAGGGTTTGCGCGCTGGTGGGCGGCGGCGGCTATGCCGAATATTGCCTCGCCCATGAAAGCCACGCCCTGCCGGTGCCCGCCGGGCTCAGCCTGACCGAGGCCGCGGCCCTGCCTGAAACCTTTTTCACCGTCTGGACCAATGTCTTCGAGCGCGGCGCGCTGAAGGCGGGCGAAACCTTTCTCGTCCATGGCGGCACCAGCGGCATCGGCACGACGGCGATCCAGCTCGCCTCGCTGATGGGCGCCCGCGCCTTTGCCACGGCCGGCTCGCCCGAAAAATGCGAGGCCTGCCTCAAGCTCGGCGCGGAAGCCGCCATCGACTACAAAACCCAGGATTTCGTGGAAGAAACCAAATCCCTCACCAAGGGCCGCGGCGTGGACGTGATCCTCGACATGGTGGGCGGGGACTATATTCCCCGTAACATCAAGGCCGCCGCGCAGGACGGCCGGATCGTCTCCATCGCCTTTCTGAACGGCTCCACGGCGGAGGTGAATTTCATGCCGATCATGCTGAAACGGCTGACGCTGACGGGTTCCACGCTGCGGGCCCGGGGAATCGAAGAAAAAGCGGGCATTGCCGCGGCGCTGCGGGAAAAAGTCTGGCCGCTGCTGGAGGCCGGCCGGGTAAAACCGGTCATCGACGCCACTTTCCCGCTCCGGGACGCCGCAAAGGCCCATGAACGCATGGAATCCAGCGCCCATATCGGCAAGCTCGTCCTCACTTTGGAGTGACGGGGCCCGGATCGGGCTTTCATTGAGAGCCGTTTGAAATTATATAAGCGGCATACCCACTCAATTCTCGATCAGGAGAAAAGGGGTCATCCAGCTGAAACCCGGGTGAACCAGAGGAGATGATATGACCCAGCCGCTTATGCCGAAGGCGACCGCCGTCTGGCTCGTCGAAAATACCGCGCTGACTTTCGACCAGATTGCGGAATATTGCGGCCTGCATGTGCTTGAAGTGAAGGGCATCGCCGATGGCGACGTTGCCGCGGGCATCAAGGGGATGGACCCTGTGGCCGCCGGCCAGCTCTCCCGCGCCGAGATCGAGCGCTGCCAGAACGATTCCGACGCCCGTCTCAAATCCTCCGAAAGCAAGCACAAGCTGCCGCCGGTCGTCGCCCGCAAAGGCCCGCGCTATACGCCCGTCTCGCGCCGTCAGGACCGCCCCGACGCGATTGCCTGGCTGCTGCGCTACCATCCGGAACTTTCCGATGCGCAGGTCGGCAAGCTTGTCGGCACGACCAAGCCGACCATTCAGAGCGTGCGCGACCGCAGCCACTGGAACTCGGCCAACATCAAGCCGGTCGATCCGGTGACGCTGGGCCTGTGCTCGCAGATCGAACTCGATGAGGCGGTCCAGAAGGCCGCCAAGAAGCTGGAGCGCGAACGCAAGAAGCTCGGCCTCAGCGAGGACGACACCACGCTTCTGCCGACCAGCGAGACCGCCGGTCGCCCGGCCGACCCCTATCCGGCCGAACTGGAAGCGGCAGCCGGCGAACCGCCCGTCCCCGCTGCGCAGGAAGAAGAAAAGGAAAGGGAATACGATCCCGATTCCGTCTTCGCCAAGCTCAAGGATGTGACGACCGGCGAAGAAGATAAGGGCGAAGACGACAGCGACCGCTGATCCTCACCGCCTTTCGCCAGAGGCATGAAATCCAGAGACATGAAATCCGGGCCGGATTATTCCGGACCCGGATTTTTCTTGCCGGTCAGGGCGTCGGCCTTCGACGTTCCCTCCATCGTGTAGTTCAGCGCAAGACGCCCGCCATCGGCGTAGATCGTCTGCCCCGTCACATAGCTCGCACCCGACGAGGCGAGGAAAACGGCAACCGACGCCACCTCGTCCGGCTGGCCGATGCGGCCCAGCGGCGTGCGCGACAGAATGACGTCCTTGGCCCGCTTGTCGTCGTTCACGCCGGTCAGCATGTCGGTCTGAATGCTGCCCGGTCCGATGGCATTGACGCGGATGCCGTGGGGCGCGAGCGAGATCGCCATGGTCTCGGTGAGTTGCTTGATCCCGCCCTTGGATGCCGCATAGGCCGCCTGGCTCGGAATGGCCACGATCGCGTTCACCGACGACATGTTGATGATGGAGCCCGGCTCACCGCCCTCCTCCACCTGCGCCACCATTTGCTGCGCAACCGCCTGGCCGACCAGAAACGCGCCCTTGAGATTGGTCCGGATGACCTTGTCGAAGCTCTCTTCGTCCAGCGTCAGGAAGTCTCCGCCCAGCGCGATACCGGCATTGTTGACCAGGATGTCGACCCGGCCCCATGTGTCGGTCGTGGCGCAGACCATGTTGCGCACATCCAGCCGCTCGCCCACATCGCAATAGGCGAAAGCCGCTTCGCCGCCCCGGCCGACGATTTCGGCAGCCGCCGCTTCGCCTTCCTCTTCGTCGATGTCGGCGATCATCACCTTCGCGCCCTGATCGGCGAATGTCCGCGCGATGGCCTTGCCGATCCCGCGCGCACCGCCCGTCACGATCGCAACCTTGTCCTGAAGAATGTCGGTCGCCGTCATGGCTCGCCCCCGCCTCGCTGTTTCGCCGGCTCAGCCGGTCTATTTCAACCCGGCATCGCCAAGCACTATGGCGATCTCGTCCAGGATCGCCGGATCGTCGATGGTCGCGGGCATGGCCCAGTCCTGACCGTCCGCGATCTTGCGCATCGTGCCGCGCAGCACCTTGCCCGAACGCGTCTTGGGCAGGCGCTGAACCACCATAGCCTTTTTGAAGGACGCCACCGCGCCGATACGGTCGCGAATGATGGCGACGGCTTCCTTTTCGATCTCCTCGGCAGGCCGGTCGACGCCCGAATTGAGCACGAGGAAGCCCACCGGCACCTGCCCCTTGGTCGCATCGGCAATGCCGATCACGGCGCATTCGGCAACATCGGGCAGTTCCGCCAGGACTTCTTCCATCCCGCCGGTGGAAAGCCTGTGGCCCGCCACATTGATGATGTCGTCGGTGCGGCTCATCACGAAGAGATAGCCGTCCTCGTCCAGATAGCCTGCATCCGCCGTCTTGTAATAGCCGGGATAATCCACGAGATAGGCTTCGCGGAAGCCGTCGTCATTTTCCCACAAGGTCGGCAGGCAGCCCGGCGGCAGCGGCAGCTTCACCACGATGGCGCCCGTCGTGTTGGGCGACACCTGCTTGTTCGCCTCGTCCACCACATGGATTTCATAGCCCGGCATGGCGACGCTGGGCGATCCGTATTTGACGGGCAGCTTTTCGAGCCCGACGGGATTGGCGGCGATGGGCCAGCCCGTTTCCGTCTGCCACCAATGGTCGATCACCGGCACATTGAGCATACGTTCCGCCCACTGAATGGTATCGGGGTCTGCGCGCTCACCCGCCAGGAACAGCGTATCGAGCGAGGAGAGATCGTATTTGCCGATGAACTCGCCCTTCGGATCTTCCTTCTTGATCGCACGGAACGCGGTCGGCGCGGTAAAGAGCGCCTTCACGCCATGGTCTGCAATGACGCGCCAGAAGGTGCCTGCATCCGGCGTGCCCACGGGCTTGCCCTCGAAGAGGATGGTGGTGGCGCCATGCAGCAGCGGCGCATAGACGATATAGGAATGGCCGACCACCCAGCCGACATCGGACGCCGCCCAGAACACATCGCCCGGATCGACGCCATAGATGTTTTTCATCGTCCATTTGAGCGCGGCCATATGCCCGCCATTGTCGCGCACCACGCCCTTGGGCTTGCCGGTCGTGCCGGAAGTATAGAGCACATAAAGCGGATCGGTTGCATCGAGCGCCACGCAATCGGGCTTGTTGCCCGCGGCGGCGGCCTCGTCCATCTCCGCCTTCCAGTCGAAGTCGCGGCCCTCAACCAGGGAGGCCTCTTCCATCTCGCGCTGGAAGACGATGCAGGCCTCGGGCTTGTGCGAGGCCATCTCGATGGCGCGGTCGAGCAGCGGCTTGTAGGCGATGACGCGGCCCGGCTCGAGCCCGCAGGAGGCGGACACGATGAGCTTCGGCTTGGCATCGTCGATGCGCGTCGCCAGCTCCTTGGCCGCGAAGCCGCCGAACACGACCGAGTGGATCGCCCCGAGGCGGGCGCAGGCGAGCATCGCCACCGCGGCCTGCGGCACCATGGGCATATAGACGATGACGCGGTCGCCCTTGCCGACACCCTTGCTCTTGAGCACGCCCGCGAAAGTCGCAACCTTGTCCGTCAGCTCCGCATAGGTGAACTTCTTCACCTTGCCCATCATCGCTGAATCGTAGATGAGCGCGAGACGGTCGCCATGTCCCGCCTCTACGTGACGGTCGAGTGCATTCCAGCAGGTGTTGCAGCTTGCCCCGGCAAACCAGTCGGCCAGCCCGCCATCGCGCATCTCGCGGACCTTGTCGACGGGCGTGAACCAGTCGATCTCGCCCGCGGCATCGCGCCAGAATCCTTCCGGATCTTTCTGCCAGCTCTCGTAAACGTCACTGTAGCGTCCCATCGTGCCGCTCTCCCGTATTCATTGTTGGAACTTTTTTAGCACGGGTGATGGGGTTCAGGGAGTCGCTCAGTCCTGCGACAGATCGGCATCGGCACCGCGCGAGAACAGGATGATCAGATAGATCGCGATCACGGAAAACGGTACCAGCAGCACGCTATAATAGCTGACATAATCCGCGAGGGGGGCGAAGCGGATCGAGGCTCGATGGTTCGCGACAAATTGGACGAATAACAGGTACAAAACTGTGAAAATCATGAAAGCACTATTGGAGACCCACAACAGACGCCAAAGGGGAGCATGCGCTCGCAAACCCCGGTAGAGATGAACGCCGCTGCAAAATGATGCGACGGTCCCTACCAAGGGAAATATAAATGTCGCGCTCCAGACCAAAATCAAGAACACAAGCCCGCCGAGATTGCGGACAACCCGTTCGGGATGGTGGATAGCCGGTCCAAGCGGCACCGGAAAATCCCTGAGCGCCAACAGCGCCTCCGCCAGCAGATGAATGGCAAGTGCGAAGCTCACAATTGCCAGAATACGCCTCAACATGTGTCCCCCCACACTGGGCATTTCGAGAAACGACTATACCCACCCCCACGGGAACAGAAAATCCACGCAACGGCTGCACCGGCTGCCAAATCCCGCTAGAACACCGGCCATGATTACCGACCCCTGGTTTTACGCAGCCGCCATCCCCGCCATGCTGATCGTCGGTCTCTCCAAGGGAGGGTTCGCAGGCGGCCTTGGCATTCTGGGCGTACCTCTCATGGCGCTCGCCGTGCCGCCGCTGCAGGCGGCGGGCATCATGCTGCCCATTCTCTGCGCGATGGACGTGATCGGCATCTGGGCCTATCGCCACAGCTTCGACCGGCACAATCTGAAAATCCTCGTGCCCGGCGCCGCGCTCGGCATCCTGGTTGCCGCGCTCACGGCGCGCTATCTGTCGGAAGCCGTCATCCTGCTGCTAGTCGGCGGCATCGCGGTCATCTTCGCGCTCGACCACTGGATCGGCCGGCGCGCCGCGCAAGCGCCCAAACCGCCCCATGCCGTGAAGGGCTCGGTCTGGGGCTGCATTGGCGGCTTCACCAGTTTCATCGCCCATGCGGGCGGCCCGCCCTTTCAGGTCTATATGCTGCCGCAAAAGCTCGACAAGAAGCTCTATGTCGGCACCAGCGTCTTTTTCTTCTGGCTGGTGAACCTCATCAAGCTGCCGCCCTATGCCTATCTGGGCGAGCTTTCCGTCGGCAATCTGGAAACTTCCGCCATCCTGCTGCCGCTGGCGCCCATCGGCATGCTGCTCGGCATCAAGGCGCTGCATGTCATCCCGGAAAAGCCGTTCTACCGGCTAGCCTATATCCTGGTGTTCCTGGTGGGGCTGAAGCTGCTCTGGGACGGCGGATCGGCGCTTCTGGCCTGATCCCCCCGGCGGCCGCCAATACACCGGAGCCTCCAAATACAAAAGCGCCGGGCAATAGCCCGGCGCTCCCATCTATCCGTTTGCGCCGACGATCAGGCGGCCGTTTCGGTGCCTAATCGCTCGATTTCCTCTTTCAGCTTGAGTTTTTTCTTCTTGAGTTCCGCGATGTGGAGATCGTCGCTGCTGGAATGAAGCAGCTCGCTGTTGATCTCCTCTTCCAGAGCCTTATGTCGATCACGAAGTTCGGCAATGTGAGAATCCAGTGCCATATTGCGACCTACCTTTCGTTACGCTGGAGGGGACAAAAATTCTGACTCCTTTTGCAACCGCTGTCGAACGGTCCTGTAAAAAAGCTGTGGATTATTCCGGCTGATTCAACGTAAGTAATTGAAATATGAGCAGAAAGCCGAAATCCGGAGAGACGGGCTCCATAACATCCGGCCCGGCGCCGCAAAACCCGCCCCGGCGCATGATCGTCGGCATCTCGGGCGCGTCCGGCGTGACCTACGGGATTCGTCTTCTGCAGATGCTGAATTCGCTTGATGTCGAGCCGCATCTCGTCCTGTCCAGGGCCGCGGAAATGACCATCGGCTACGAGACACCCTTCAATCCGAAAGACGTCGAAAAACTCGCTCACACCGTCTATCGGCAGGACGATGTGGGCGCAGCGATTTCCTCCGGCTCCTTCAAGACCATGGGCATGGTGGTCGCCCCCTGCTCGATCCGCTCGATGTCCGAAATCGCGACAGGCGTAACCTCCGGCCTCCTTACCCGGGCGGCCGATGTCGTGCTGAAGGAAAGGCGGAGGCTGGTGCTGATGGTCCGCGAGACACCGCTTCATACCGGCCATCTGCGCAGCATGACCCAGCTTTCGGAGATGGGCGCCATCATCGCCCCGCCTGTGCCCGCTTTTTACGCCAACCCCGAAAGCGTGGACGATATCGTGACCCAGTCCACCGCGCGCGTGCTGGATCTTTTCGGTCTGGAAGCCGACGAGACGAAGCGCTGGGGCGAAGACCTGACGGGCGGCAGGCGCCGGCCGGCATCGCGCGGCAAAAAACCTTCCTGACCGCTCACCGCGCCCCGAACGCGGCATCCAGCAGGAGCTGGAAAAGCCCTTCGCGCGTCGCGCCCAGCGCCATGCCCTTATCCGCCAGATAGGCCTGAAGATTGTGCAGCGCCGTCCCGCGCGCACCCGCCGCGTCGGAACCGGGCGCGCCCTGCGCGCGCAGGGCCGCCTCCAGCGCGTCCTGCATGGCGAATTCAGCATCGAGTTCCAGCGCCTTCACCTTTTCGCGAAGGGCGGCCGCCGCCTCGTCGGGCAACATGGTCTTGAGCCCGCGCCGCGCCCGGCGCAGCGGCTCCACCGCCTCGTGCGACCAGCGCCCGGCAATGCGCCCGAAGGTTCCGAACGCCTCCTCGCCAAAGGCCGGATAGCCCTCCGACGCCGCGAACAGGCAAAGCAGAACGAGATTGACCTCCAGCCCGTGCTCGTCCTGCAGCGTCAGCAGGGCATGCTCCACGCCGGGCCGGCCGTAATAGCTCGATGAGAAAGTCCTGAACCGATTTGCCTCGTTCATGGCGTCATGCTCCATTTCCCGTCCGGCCTTTCCGCGAAGCGCGCTTGTTCCCCCATACCATGTAGGGGTATGAAACGGGTTGCACTTGTCGCCCCTCTCGCATGGCTCGCCGCATGACCGAACAGGACGAAGAAGATCTGCGCAACGAACTGGCGCAACTGAAGCTGGAACACCGCGACCTCGATGACGCGATCCTGGCGCTCGAAACGCTGCCCATGCCCGATCAGCTTCAGGTGAAGCGGCTGAAGAAGCGCAAGCTCGTCCTGCGCGACCGCATTCAGGAAATAGACGATATTCTCTTTCCCGATATCATCGCCTGACATATTCAGGCAACGGGACGATCAACGGCCTTTGCCGCCCTCGTCCATCTGCTTCTTGTCGAGATACATCCGCGCATCCGCCCGCGAAAGCGCCGTGTCCGGATTATCCTCGCCGCCAAAGGACGTGGCGCCCACGGAGACCGTTACCGGAATGGCGACGCCTTCATAATTGAAAGGCTCCGCACCGATCAGCGCCTTCAGCTCACGCGCCTTGGCCTGCGTATTCTTTTCATCCGTATGCGCAAGAAGAACGGCGATCTCGTCGCCACCCAGCCTGCCCATGATGTCGGTGTCCCTGATATGGGCAGCCGTCTGCGAGGCCACGAATTTCAACACACCATCGCCTGCCGCATGGCCATGGAGGTCGTTGATTTCCTTGAAACGGTCGATGTCGAGATAGACGATCCCCGCCGTATCCCCATAGCGTTTGCCCATGGCGACGACGCGGCCGATCTCCCGGACGAAGGCCCGGCGGTTCAGCACGGGGATCAGCGGGTCGTGGTCGGCCAGATGTTCCGCTTCGCGCAGACGCTTCTGTATTTCCGACACGTTGCGGCGAAGCTCTTCCACCTCCTGCATGAGGCCCATCAGGGCATCTCGCACTTTCGGGGTCAGCTCTTCCTCAGGGATACCCAGCACCTGGACGCTGTCTTGCACATGGCGCACCGAAGCCTCCCGCCCGTCACCGTCCGACGCGGCAGAAGCTGCGCTTCGCGAGCGTGAAGTCGTCGACCGGGTAGACCCTATGCCGCCCAGTTTCATCGCGGTGCCTCCGAGCCCCTGTGATGGCCTGCTATCCCCTGAAAATGCCACTTCTGACTACACATTTCCATAATTCCCGGGCAGCAAAACCTCCACGTCGGTCCGAATCTTGTCAAAGACGTCTCCATGCCTATACTCCCCGCCTTTCCGCGCGGCAAATAGCGCCGCCAGCGCAACGGACAGAAAATGGCTGTATCGGGCTCCACAGACAAAGATCCGGCCGAAAGCCCCCTTGTCGGCATCATCATGGGAAGCCAGTCCGACTGGCCGACCATGAAGAACGCCGCCGACATTCTGGAGGCGCTCGGCATCCCTCACGAGGCCCGGATCGTCTCCGCACACCGCACCCCGGACCGCATGTACGACTATGCGCGCACAGCGCGTGAGCGCGGTCTCAAGGTCATCATAGCAGGCGCAGGCGGCGCGGCCCATCTGCCCGGCATGACGGCCTCGCTCACGCCGCTGCCGGTTTTCGGCGTGCCTGTGCAAAGCCGCGCGCTGTCGGGCCAGGACAGCCTTCTGTCCATCGTTCAAATGCCCGGCGGCATTCCGGTCGGCACGCTCGCCATCGGCGATGCGGGCGCCAAGAACGCCGCCTTGCTGGCAGCAGCCGTGCTGGCGCTGAACGACGACGCCTTGGCGGCCCGCCTCGACGAATACCGGGCGAAGCAATCGGCCTCCATCGGCGACGCACCGGCCTGAGCCATGAACCGCACCGTCAACGCTTCGACAGGAGAGCCGGTCGCCCCGGGCGGCTGCATCGGCATTCTGGGCGGCGGCCAGCTCGGCCGCATGCTCGCCACCGCCGCCGCCGAACTCGGCCTCACCGTGCATGTCTATTGCCCGGACGAGAACTCTCCCGCCTTCGACGTGGCCGCCGAAAAGACGGTCGCCGCCTATGACGATGCGGAAGCCCTTGCCCGCTTCGCCGACAATGTCGATGTCGTGACCTATGAATTCGAGAATGTGCCGGCTGAAACGGTTCGTATCCTGACGGAACATGCGCCGGTGCGCCCCGGCGCGCTGGCGCTGGCGACGGCGCAGGACCGTCTGGCGGAGAAAACCTTCATCGCCGAACAGGGCATCCGCACCGCCCCCTTCCGCGCCGTCGACGATGCGGCGGGCCTTGCTCAGGCCATCGCCGATCTCGGCACGCCATCCATCCTGAAGACGCGCCGTTTCGGCTATGACGGCAAGGGCCAGACCCGGATCGAAGCGGGCACCGCGCCGCAAGCCGCCCTCGACGAGATCGGCAACGCCCCCGCCATTCTGGAAGGCTTCGTGCCGTTCGAGCGGGAAATCTCCGTCATCGTCGCCCGCGGGCAGGACGGCGCTATCGCGGCCTACGACCCGGTGGAGAACGTTCACAAGAACCACATACTGGACCGCAGCTTTGCCCCCGCCACGCTGACGCCCGGGATCGCTGCCGAGGCCATCGAAATCGCCTCGACCCTGGTCCGCGAGCTGGATTATGTGGGCGTGATGGGCGTGGAACTCTTCCTGCTGCCATCCAATGGCAAGGGCGACAAGGACCGGCTGCTGGTCAATGAAATCGCCCCCCGCGTCCATAATTCCGGTCACTGGACCATGGATGCCTGCCTTGTCGGACAGTTCGAACAGCATGTCCGGGCCATTTGCGGCTGGCCATTGGGCTCCGCCGCCCGCCATAGCGACGCGGTGATGACCAATCTGATTGGAGAGGACGCCGCCGACTGGACGGCGCTTGCCGCCGACCCGGGCTGCGCCATCCACCTCTATGGAAAGGCGGAAATCCGGGCGGGCCGGAAAATGGGACATGTCACCCGGCTTTTCCCGATCGGAGAGCGCCCCGCGGTAACGCCGAATTAACCTCGATTTTTCAATGTGGTTTTTCGGTCCCGGTTCGGGATGCCACTAAAACGCGCAACCCGCGCGACGCTCGCGGGAATGGCGGGGAAACGGGCGATGAAATATGCCCATTTGACGGGAAAAAGAGACGCAGACTTCCAGGCATTCATGACGGAGTACGCTCCCTATGAAGCAGGAAGCACCTCGACGCCTTCCTTCGACACCCCGTCTTTTCGGATATTGATGGAGTGCTGGCGCGAAAGCGCCGGGGACGAGATTCTCCCCGATGGAGGCCAGCTCCGGCTCACCAAGTTGGCACCCTGGATGCCGGATATGAGCAAATTGACGGTCGAAGGCCCCTACGATATCCGCTACCGGCTTGTGGGTACGCGCGCCTGCGAACGCCTGGGCATGAACCCGACCGGCATGAACCTCTACGAAATGATGGACCCGTCCATCCGCGACACGCTCGCCAGAAGTTTTGCCGAAGCGGTGACGCGCCCCTGCGGCTTTTTCGGGCGTTATGAGAATGTGAACACCTCCGGACGGCACAGCTCGATCCAGAGCCTCTATCTGCCGCTGAAACCCCTGCCGGACGGGACACCGAAGGTCATCGGCATGCACGCCCCCGGCGAGATGATCGACTACAAGAGCCCGCCGGAAAGCGCGGCCATTGCGACCGCGATCACTGAATTCACCTGGATCGATCTCGGCTTCGGCACCCCCTATTAGGGAGGGCCCGGCACCTTATCCGCGCGTGCCGGGATAGCGCAGGCGGCCCATCAGCCCGACGGGATCGGGCAGCTTCTCCGCAAACCCTCGAAGTCCGGCCTTGGCCTTTTCGATCCGCATCACATCCTCGATACGGCGGTCGAGAAACGCCCATGTGCTCGAGAAATCTTCCGTTTCGTCGCCCAGCCAATGCAGCGTCACCGCCGAATAGACGGCGGCCAGAATAGCGCGCTTCGTATAGAAATTGAAATCGGCCGACGTATCGCCGACCGCCCGCCAGATGGCATCGACCGTCCGGTAGAGCGAGCGCGGCCCCAGCGCGCCGGCCACGGGCAGCGCGGCATAGCTCACGGCGCGGCGCAGCGCCTCGCGATGATCCGCATCGGCCTCGATCCGGCTGCGCACCGCGAGCGTCACCTTTTCGCGGATCTTCATATTGTCGAGACCCCGGCCGGCCAGCGTCTCCGCCATGCGGCGGTCGCCATCGGCCAGGAAATAGTCGATGAGATCGTTCACGCCGCCGGGAAAGGCAACGCGCATCGCCTCATGACCGATCCCCGCCTCCTGCGCCGCCTGACGCATCACGGCGGGCGTCCATCCGTCGAACGCCACATGCGGCAGGGCCGCTTTCAATATGGCGGCGCGGTTCTTGTCCTTCGACGTCATCTTTTCAGGCATCCCGTTCGTCCGGCTCCCGTTCCTGCGCCAGGTCCAGCCAGTGCTTCGCCTCGCTCTCGAAAATCAGCTTCGACAGATCGTCCATCCGCTGAGGATAGAGAATACCGTCCAGATGGTCGCATTCATGCTGCACGACACGGGCATGAAACCCCCGCGCCTCGCGCTCGATGGTCTCGCCCCTGGGCGTCACCCCGCGATAGGCGATATGGGTGGATCGCGGCACGAGCCCGCGAAGACCGGGAACCGACAGGCACCCCTCCCAGCCCTCTTCGGTGCCCGGGCTCATGATCTCGATCTCCGGGTTCACCAGCACGGTGAGGGGCGCGGTATGGTCGAACTGCTCTTCTTCATCCACACCTTCCGGCGCGCGCTCCGGCGGTGCCTGAAAGACGACGATCCGCCAGGGCTCATGCACCTGCGGGGCGGCGAGACCGGCGCCATTGGCGTCGATCATGGTCTCGATCATGTCGCGCACCAGCGTCCGTACCTCCTCGGAGGTCGGATCGGGAACCTTTTCGGCCTTCCGGGCGAGCACCGGATGGCCCATACGGGCGATCTTGCGAATGGCCATGCCGCGAATATGTAAGCTGCGCCCCGTTCCGGCAAGTCGGGCATTTCGACGCTTTTCGTCGATGCTTTTGAGGGCCAGTGTGGACAAACCCCGATTCTTTTGATACTTAAGCCCCCTGTCGCGGGCCCTGAAAACGGGTCCGCGACTAACTTATTGAACCATAAGCAGGATTTTCTCGTGCAGGTACTCGTCCGCGACAACAATGTCGATCAGGCCATGAAGGCCCTGAAGAAGAAGCTTCAGCGCGAGGGTGTTTTCCGCGAAATGAAGCTGCGGAACTTCTACGAGAAGCCCTCCGAGAAGCGCGCTCGCGAAAAGGCGGAAGCCATTCGCCGCGCCCGTAAGCTCGCTCGCAAGCGCGCCCAGCGTGAAGCCGGCATCGGCCGCAAATAAGAAATTCGATCCGTCAGGATCAAGCGAGAACGCCCCCGGATTTCCGGGGGCGTTTTTGTTTTATCCGTTACCCGTCACGCGCTTCAGGTAGCGATGAAAATGCCAGAGACCGCGCTCCAGATGGCTGAGCGGGCCGGCCGCCGCCACCGGGCTTGAAAGCCCCGCCTGCACCCCGTCGCAAACGGCAATGTCCTCGATATGGATATGGCGCAGCACCTCCGCGGTACCCGCAACAAGTTCGGCATCGGAGGCTTCCGGCTCCTTCATCAGAATGTTGATCGTGAGGTCGAAACTGGCCTCGTCGCGGATATCGAGCCGATACCAGACGGCGGACGTCGTTTCGCCGCGCAGCACGACCAGAAGGAAGGCGGGAAAGCCGACATAGACAGAGAACGGGTCCGCGCCCTCGACCGGCGGATTTTCCAGCGCCGTAAAATTCGTGCCCTCCGGCAGCTCCGGCACATAGGTGCCGAACGCGGGATTGCTCTGCTGCAGGCTTTCCGCATGCGGGCCGATATGGTGGTAGGACTCGATGAAGTTCTCCACCAGCACTTTCCAGTTCCAGGGCGAGGGAAAGGTCAGGGAGCTAACGATGCGCATATCGGCAAGCCCGTCCTCCGCGACCAGCGGCGTGAGCCCTTCCAGAGCGGCGGCAAGCGGCGCGGCCCCCTCATCCAGATTGACGAAGATCCAGCCCTGCCAGACATCGACCGCAAAGGACGGCAGGCCGCACTTGCCCTGATCGAACGCCTCCGACCGCTCCATGGCGGGGGCGGAGAGAAGCCGTCCATCGAGCCCATAGCGCCAGAGATGATAGGGACAGGTGAAGGCTTTCACATTGCCCTCGCCCTCCGCCACAGGCATGGAGCGATGACGGCAGACCCGCGACAGCGCATGAAACACGCCCTCTTCATCGCGCGACAGGATGAGCGGCACGCCCGCCAGATCGAGCGTCAGGAAATCGCCCGCTTCGGCGAGTTGCTCGACCCGCGCCACCGGCATCCACTGGCGCCGGAAGATCCTGTCCGTTTCCGCTTCGAAGACCGCCTTATCCCGAAAAGCCGCAGGCGGCAACGACATCGCCGTTTCCATCCTGTCCGACACACCCGCATAGACATTCGTTCCCGACATCACGCCAATCCCTCAAAATAAGTCATATGACCTAAATTAAGTCAATCGACCTAATTGTCAACACGGGCTATGCTGGCGGCATGACCGACCCAGCCTCTCCCGCCCCCCTGCCCGCCCGGAATCGCGGCCGCGAGCGCATGGAAAGCGTGCTGCACGAGGCGGAGCGGATGATGATCGAGGAGGGCTATTCCGGCCTGACCATGCGCAGGCTGGCCGAGCGCTGCGGCATCGCGCTCGGCAATCTCCAGTATTATTTCCCGTCGAAATCGGCGCTGGTGGCGGCACTGGCGGACCATATCTGCGCACGCCACCGCCAGGCGAGCGAGACATGGCCGGCACAGGACGCAGCCCCCGAAGCCGCCTTCGAGGCCCTTATCCGCTATGTGCTGGACGACATCAGGAAACCCGAGGGCTCCATTCTCTATTGGGAATTCTGGGCGCTGGCCGCGCATGACGACCATGCGAAAGCGGCCATGGCCGAACTCTACCGAACCGAACTCGACCTGCTCTCGGAAGCCATCGCCCGGCTGACCCCCGCCCTGCCGGAGACCCAAATCCGCCACCGCGCCGAAATCATAGTCGGCATGCTGGAAGGCAGCGGCCTGATGATCGGCCCCGGCCGCCCGCATGCCGAAACCCCCGGACCGCTGATGGAAGAAATCGTCGCCGCCGCGCTGGCAGTCGCAACGCGGCCTGCGTAAAAGCCACGCCGGTTGCAGAAAATATCCCGCATTTACGTTTGCCTCCCGCCTTTCCACGTCCCAGAGTTCTTCAAGAAATAGCCGGGAGGAGGCTATGAGCGATACGGAACCCGATATGGTCCTGGCCGCGCGTCTGAAAGATCTCGCCGGGACGGGACGAAAAATCGTCAGGCTTGAAGGCCGCCAGATCGTACTCTTCCTGTCGGGCGACCGGATCTTCGCCTGCAATAATCGCTGCCCGCATGAAGGCTATCCGCTGTCGGAAGGCAGCCTGTCGGAAACCTCTTCCGGCTGCACGCTCACCTGCAACTGGCACAACTGGAAATTCGACCTCGCCTCGGGCAGGACGCTGCTTGGCGGTGACGATCTTCGCGTCTATCCCACCGAACTGCGCGGCGAGGAAATCTGGATCGACATCTCGGACCCACCTGCCGAACATGGCAGGGCGCAGGCCCTGCATCGTCTCATGGCGGCATCGCATCGCTTCGAGTACGACCGCATGGCGCGCGAGCTGGCCCGCTTCATCAAGCTGGGCGGCGATCCGCTGGACGCCATCCGCCACGCCCTGGAAGTAGCGTCCCCACGTTTTGAATTCGGCATGACACATGCCCATCCCGCGGCGGCGGAATGGCTCCGGCTGCGCGAAACGCACCCCGTTTCCGCAAGCGGGGAAACCGAGCTATTCGTGCCATTGCTCGAAATCCTAGCTCATCTGAGTTGGGACACGCTGCGGGAGAACGAATTCCCCTACCCTGAAGGCACCGCCGCCTTCGATGCCGACCAGCTTGCCGCCGCCATAGAGGAAGAGAACGAGAAAAGAGCGATCAGCCTTGTCCGCACGGCGTTGAAGACAGGAGCGGACTTCAAGACCCTCCGACCCGCCCTCGCCCGCGCGGCGCTCGCCCACTATGCCGATTTCGGCCATTCGGCAATCTATGTGCAAAAAGCGGGAACGCTGATCGACCGCCTCGGCGAAAAGGCCGCGCCCGCCATCCTCTATCCGCTCATTCGCTCTCTGGTTCTGGCGACGCGGGAAGACCTGATCCCCGAGTTCCGCTTCTATGGCGACGCTCTCATGCGATGGGACAGAAAAGGCGAGGAATGCCCGTCGCCGGAAGAGCTACGCTCGGCCTCCATCCGGCACGCGCTCGACATGACCGTCAAGGCATCCGCGCTGCCGCCACAGCGTCTTCACGCAGTCCTGCTGGAAGCCGCCATGTGGCAGTTCCTGCATTTCGACGCAAGCCGGCAGGAGCAGATCAGGAATGCGGTGTCGGACAATGTAGGCTGGCTGGACTTTACCCATATGCTCACCTTCGCTCATGCGGTGCGCGAACTTTGCGGCGCCCAGCCCGATCTATGGCCGCAAGGCTTGCTGCAAATGGCCTGTTTCATCGGCAGGAACGCCGCTTATACCGATGGCGCGCAAGACGTTTCAGGCTGGAGCGTTGAAGACCCTGCAGCATTCTTCGAGAGCGAATTGATTGGCATGCTGGATCACGGTCAGACCGAACCGATCGTCTCGGCGCATCTGTTGAAGACGCTCATGGCCGCGCGCGACGAATGGCTTGAAGACCCGGATGGCGCCCATGTACCGCTTATGCTGGCGGCTGTAAACCGCTTCCTGCATACGCCGTTGAAGCGCCGCCATGCGCTACGTTCCGCCCATCAGGCGCTCGATTTCGTCGCCGACGAGTAGAACCTCTAAAGCAGCTTCCGCATCACGCGCTCATAGTCGCCATAGCCGAGTTCTTCATAGAGGCGGATCGCATTCGCATTGCCGCCCAGCACGCCCAGACGAACCTCGCCAAGCCTGCGCTCGCCTGCACGGTCCTCGATTTCCTGAATGAGCTGCCGCCCGATCCCCTGCCCGCGCGCATCCGCCGTCACGCTCACATCGAGGATCATGGCGTATCGCCGGAATGCCGGGCGGATATAGGCGCCATTTGCTTCCTCGACGATGTAGCAACCGAACCCCGCGATCCAGCCCTGCTGCTCGGCAACGAGCCATTCGCCGTCATGGCGCTCGACATGATCCCGCAGCCAGCCGAAATGCGCCGCCGCTGCACTCGCATCGGCCCGGTTAGGCTCGATCTGCGATTCCGCATCGTTCAACTCGCCGATAAGGCCGGTCACCGCTTCTCCGTCCGCCGGAAAAACGGCATTACGGATAAGGATATCGCTCACAGCCTTCAGAACCTTTCTTCCCCATATTCCCGCACGGGATCGGGGAAATCGCGATAGAGGGCGAAGCTGACATTCTCCACCAGCGAGTTCAGCCCGTAATGCTCGCCCTCCACTGGCTCGGCGCGGCTTGCCACCCAGTTGAAGGCGGTATCGAGCTGGGTCAGGTCCTGCACCTCGATCATGATGTGGAACTCGCCGAGATGCGCGGGCGCGAGGCCGAGCTTCTTGCGCGTCAGACGCCAGCCCGCGATCACGCCTTCGCGCTCCAGAAGCTCCATATAACTCGAAAAAGCGTCGACGAATTCATGGTCCCGGACGTCCGGCTTCAGCCCGCACCAGATGTGATAGATGTCCATGCGCTCTCTCCTTCAGAGGACGTCATTTCCGGCCGAGCGTCTTTGCACCGAATACCGACAGGACGACCAGCACCAGCTCCACCGTGACCGGCTGCGCGATTCCCTCCGGCGCGCCGTCGACGAGGATACCAAGGAAGCGTCCGGCAACCGCAAGGCCGTAAAGGCACGCCACGCCCCACATCCAGCTTGCCCGGCCGGCAATGAGCGCCAGCGCGCTTGCTATGGCGCTCGCAAGGAAGAAGGCGCCGAGATCCGCCCGGAGCGCATTGAGCCCCAGCGGCGTCAAAGCCCCTATCCCCAGCGTCGTCCCGAGCTGCACGGGCGAGGCAAGCGCCATCAGCCCCATGGCCAGCGAAAAGAGTCCCACCAGCGCCACGGCGATTCGCGCGATCCAGACCATGTTTCAGTCCCCCCTTGAGATTGGATAACCGCATAGAAAACGGGCGGTGCTCATGTGAACACCGCCCGCCCTGTTCGTCCAGTATTCCGTCAGGCGACGGATCAGTCGAGCTGCTTGATGATGCCTTCGACCATCTTCTTCGCATCGCCGAACAGCATCATCGTGTTGTCGCGGAAGAAGAGTTCGTTTTCGACGCCCGCATAGCCCGAGCCCATGCCGCGCTTGACGAAGAGCACCGTGCCCGCCTTTTCGACGTCGAGAACCGGCATGCCGTAGATCGGGCTCTGCGGATCGGATTTCGCCGAGGGGTTGGTCACGTCGTTGGCGCCGATGACGAAAGCCACATCGGTCTGACCGAACTGGCTGTTGATGTCTTCCAGCTCGAAGACTTCGTCGTAAGGCACATTAGCTTCCGCCAGCAGCACATTCATATGGCCGGGCATACGGCCCGCCACGGGATGAATGGCGTAGGAAACCTTCACGCCTTCTTCCTTCAGCAGATCGGCCATTTCGCGCAGCACATGCTGGGCCTGCGCCACCGCCATGCCGTAACCGGGCACGATGATGACGGAGCTGGCATTCTTCATGATGAAGGCCGCATCGTCCGCCGACCCCTGCTTCACGGGCCGCGTTTCCGCCTGCCCCGCACCGGCCGCTGCGCCCGCATCGGCACCGAAGCCGCCCAGGATCACGCTGATGAAGGAGCGGTTCATGCCCTTGCACATGATGTAGGACAGGATCGCACCCGAAGAGCCGACCAGCGCGCCCGTGATGATGAGCGCGAGATTGCCCAGCGTGAAGCCGATACCGGCCGCCGCCCAACCCGAATAGGAGTTGAGCATGGACACCACCACCGGCATGTCCGCGCCGCCGATCGGGATGATCAGCAGGAAGCCGATCAGGAAGGCCGCCAGCGTGATGAAGAGGAAAAGCTCGACCGACTGGTTAGCCGGATCCAGCACGATCCAGATCACGCCCGCGACGATGGCCGCCGCGATCACGATATTGATGAGGTGACGCGCGGGCAGCATGATCGGCGCACCCGACATATTGCCGTTGAGCTTGGCAAAGGCGATGAGCGAGCCGGAGAAGGTGATCGCACCGATGGCCGCGCCGATCGACATTTCGATCAGGTTGGACGCATGGATCGCCCCCAGTGTGCCGATGCCATAGGCTTCGGGTGCCAGATAGGCCGACCAGGCGATGAACACCGCCGCGAGACCGACCAGCGAATGGAACGCCGCCACGAGCTGCGGCATCGCCGTCATGGCGATGCGCCGCGCGATGATGGCGCCGATACCGCCACCGATGGCCAGACCGACGACGATCAGCAGCCAGGTGAGCGTGTTCTGCGCCTGAAGCAGGAACAGCGTGGTGCCGATGGCGATCGCCATACCCACCATGCCGTAAATGTTGCCCTGCCGGGAGGTTACCGGCGAGGAGAGCCCGCGCAGCGCGAGGATGAAGAGCACGCCCGATGCGAGATAGAGCAGTGCCGCGAGATTGGCTGACATGTCTTTGGGCCCCTCTTACCGCTGTTTCTTTTTGTACATGGCAAGCATCCGCGCGGTGACGAGGAAGCCACCGAAGATGTTTACCGCGGCAAGGATGACGGCAATGAAGCCGAAGCCCTTGGAGACAAGACCGGAATCGCCGGCCTGCGTCGCATCGAGACCGACGGCGATCAACGCACCGACGATCACCACCGAAGAGACGGCATTGGTCACGGACATGAGCGGCGTATGCAATGCCGGGGTCACGCTCCAGACCACGTAATAACCGACGAAAATCGCGAGCACGAAGATCGCCAGACGGAAAACAAAAGGATCGATAACGGCCGCTTCCATCAGTTGCCTCCTTCGGTGAATGAGGGATGGATCACTCGGCCCTCGCGCGTCAGCGCCGTGCCGGTGACGGTCTCATCTTCCCAATCGATGGTGAGCGTGCCGCTCTCCTTGTCGATATGAGGGGTGATGAAGTTGAAAAGGTTCTTGGCGTAAAGCGCCGACGCATCGGTCGCGAGCTGACCGGCGAGGTTCAGTTCGCCGATGATGGTCACGCCATGCTTCTCGACGATCTGGCCGGCTTCGGTCAGTTCGCAGTTGCCGCCGCGTTCGGCGGCGAGATCGACGATGATGGAGCCGGGCTTCATCGTCTTCACCATCTCTTCGGTGAGAAGACGCGGCGCCGGACGGCCCGGAATGAGCGCCGTGGTGATGACCACGTCCTGCTTCTTGATGTGCGAAGCGACGAGTTCGGCCTGACGGCGCTGATAGTCCTCGCTCATTTCCTTGGCATAGCCGCCGGCGGCATCGCCGGATTCTTCCGATTCGACCATGACGAAAGTCGCGCCGAGGCTTTCCACCTGCTCCTTGGTCGCCGAGCGCACATCGGTCGCGCTCACGACGGCGCCGAGACGCCGCGCGGTCGCAATCGCCTGCAGGCCCGCAACGCCGACACCCATCACGAAGCAGCGTGCCGCGGCAATCGTGCCCGCCGCCGTCATCATCATCGGAAAGGCGCGGCTGTAATGCGCCGCCGCGTTGACGACCGACTTGTAGCCCGCAAGGTTCGACTGCGAGGACAGGATGTCCATGGACTGGGCGCGCGTGATGCGCGGCATCAGCTCCATCGCAAAGGTCGTGATGCCTTTTTCGGCGTAGACCTTCAGCCGGTCCTTGTTGTCATAGGGATTGAGCGTGGCCGCCAGCACGGCGCCCTGCTTCATCATCCCCAGCTCTTCGTCGGAGGGCCCGCGAACCTTGAAGACGAGGTCCGCATCCTTGAGCGTCTCTTCGAGGCTGGAGCCGATCTTGGCACCGGCTTCCTCGAACAGCGCATCCGGCAGCGACGCCGCGACGCCGGCTCCCGTTTCGAGCACCACATCGACACCGAGGCCGACAAGCTTCTTCACAGTCTCCGGCGACGCTGCGACGCGGGTCTCGCCATCGGACCGTTCTTTCGGAATTGCTAGCTTCATGAATTTCCGCCTCTTGGGGTCATTCCGCCATCTGGGAACGCGGACCGAAACTCGAGGTCCGCAAAGCGGGACGGGCTCCCCGAGCGGGCAGCCAGTCGCAAATTAGAATTATTCGTAAATATACAGGTGAGCGAGAACGTCAAGTCCCCGCCCACAAACTTCGGCGATCAGAGCGTAACGATCGCCAGAAAGATTACGAAAAGAGCCACGGCAGCCGTGCCGTACTTCGAGAACGTAATGAAGCCTTCATAGGTGGCGAGATGCTCCTGCGCATCCATTTCCTCGCCCCAGCCCTCTTGAGCCAATTTTTCCATCTGCGTAACGCCCCTCTATTTTGCTGCTCGTACCGGTATTCAGAGCGTGCGGACTATAGCAAAGGTGTTCCGCTCGGCAAGCAAATCGACCGGCCGCTCTTGCCCAAACCCCTTCAACCTATTGTGCAATTCCGTTCACGCAGCCTCACGGCGGTCAGGCTGGAACACCCGCCGCGTCGAGCGCTTCGCGCTGGCGCGTCTCGAGCGCCGCCACGTCGAAGCCCTCGATCGCCTCCATGAACATTTCATGGAAATTCAACTCGGCATCCAGATGCAGGAACACCGCCCCGAGGCCGATTGCCGCCCGGTCCATGAAGACGAATTCGCGCGGCGGCGTCACGGGCCCGAGTTCCTTCAGCGCCTGATGCACACGATAGGCTTCCTTGCGGCCATATTCGGCCGGGCTCACCCCGTCGGCAATCGAGCGCACCCGGTCGTCCAGCAGCGGCCCATAGATGAATTTCGCCCAGATATTGAGCGTGTCGATCATCTCATTGTTGAGCCCGGTAAAGCCCCAGCGCTCATAGGCCGCCGCCGCCCGGTCGCGATCATCCGACGCGATGGCGTGGTAGAGCTCGATCACGCCCGCGACGAAGGCCGGCGGGAAGATGCGGATGCATCCATAGTCGAGCAGGTTGATCGCCCAACCGCTCTCGCTGGCGCCGCCCTTGTTGGTGCTGCTCTGGGCCGGCACGTCGTCCTGCGTCCGCACCGTGTAATTGCCCAGATGCGGATCGCCATGGATGACGCCATAGCGCGCGAAGGGATGCCACCAGGCCGCGAACATGGAGCGCGCAATCTCGTTGCGGTCTTCCAGCGGATGATCGCGGAAGGACAGGATCGGCTCGCCATCAAGCCGCGTCATGGTCAGCAGTCGCTTCGTGCTCAGTTCCGGCACGGGCGCCGGCACGATGATGCGCGGATCGGCCTCGAAGATGAGATCGTAAAGCCGCATATGCGCCGCCTCGCGCTCATAATCGAGTTCCTCGCGCAGCCTTTCGGACAGTTCCTGATAGATTTCCCTTGTGTCGATCGCACTGTCCACGCGGCGAAAGATCTGCAACAGCACACGCAACTGGCTGAGATCGGCCTCCACCGCGGACTGCATGTCCGGATATTGCAGTTTGGAAACGACCGCGCGTCCGTCCGGCGCCACCGCACGATGCACCTGGCCCAGCGACGCCGCAAACGCCGCGTCGCGCTCGAAAGACTTGAAATGCGATTGCCAGTCGGCGCCGAGTTCGGCACGCATGCGGCGCTTTACGAAGGGCCAGCCCATGGGCGGGGCGGAGGACTGGAGTTGAGACAGTTCTTCGGCAAATTCTTTCGGCACGGCTTCGGGAATGGAGGACAGAAGCTGGGCGATCTTCATGATCGGCCCCTTCATGCCGCCCAGCGCCTCGCGCAGCTCGCGCGCCGTACTCTCGTTGAGCCTGTCACCGAAAAGCCGGTTGCCGACGAGCCGCGCGGCAACGCCGCTCATGCCGCCGCCGACCTGCGCATAACGCTGCAGCCGCCGCCCGAGGCGATTGCCTTCCGCATCCCGTGCCGGGCGGTCTCCGTCGCCGGAAGGCCGATCCGCCATCAAAGCGTCTCCAGCTCGTCGATGAAGCGTTCGATCACCGAAAGCCCCTGCTGCCAGAAGGCAGGGTCGCTCGCATCGAGACCGAAAGGCGCCAGAAGTTCCTTGTGGCGCAGCGTTCCGCCCGCCGCCAGCATCTGCATATAGCGCTCCGCAAAGCCCTCCGGCGCGCGCTCATAAACCGCATAGAGCGAATTCACGAGGCAATCGCCAAACGCATAAGCGTAGACGTAAAAGGGCGAATGGATGAAGTGCGAGATGTAGCACCAGTAATGCTCATAGCCCTCGCCGAGATGCACCGCCGGACCGAGGCTTTCACCCTGCACCTCCATCCAGATGCGGCCGATATCTTCGGAGGTGAGTTCGCCCTCGCGGCGCGCTTCATGGATGCGCCGCTCGAAACTGTAAAAAGCGATCTGACGGACCACGGTGTTGAGCATGTCCTCGACCTTGCCCGCCAGCATCGCCTTGCGCCGCGCCGGATCGCTCGCCCCCGCCAGCAGCTTGCGGAAGGTCAGCATCTCGCCGAAGACGCTGGCGGTTTCGGCAAGCGTCAGCGGCGTATCGGCCATCAGCGCGCCCTGCTTTGCCGCCAGCACCTGATGCACGCCATGACCGAGTTCATGGGCAAGCGTCATCACATCGCGCGTCTTGCCCTGATAGTTGAGCAACACATAAGGATGCGCACTCGGCACGGTCGGATGTGCGAAGGCGCCGGACGCCTTGCCGGGCCTGAGCGGCGCATCAATCCAGCCCTTTTCGAAAAACGGCGTGGCGATTCGCGCCATCTCCGGCGTGAACCCGCCATAGGCCTCCAGCACGGTATCGCGCGCCCGGTCCCATGAGATGACTTCGTCATCCGTTTCCGGCAGCGGCGCATTGCGGTCCCAATATTCCAGACGGTCGACGCCGAGCCATTTCGCCTTCATCGCATAATAGCGATGCGACAGGCGCGGATAGGCGTCCGCCACGGCGCCCACCAGCGCCTCGACCACTTCCGGCTCCACGCGGTTGGCGATGTGGCGGGACTGGGCAATATCGGTGAACCCGCGTTTGCGGTCCTCGATTTCCTTGTCCTTGGCCAGCGTATTGGTGACGAGCGTGAAAAGGCCCGCATTCTCCGCGAACACAGCAGAAAGCGCATGAGCAGCCTTTTCGCGCGTGGCTTGGTCCTTGTCGGAAAGCCGGTGCAGCGCGCCTTCCAGCTGAAGCTTCTCGCCATCGATTTCGAAAGTGAGTCGCGCCATCGTCTCGTCGAAAAGGCGGCTCCATGCGGCATGCCCCGAGACGCTTTTCTCGTGCAGCAGGGTCTCGACCTCGTCGGAAAGCTGATAGGGCCGCATCGCCCTGAGATCGCGCAGCCAGGGTTCGTAATGCGCCAGCGCCGGGCTCTCCAGCGCGCGCTCCATCACCTCATCCTCGATCCGGTTGAGTTCCAGCGTGAAGAAAAGAAGCTCCGTGGAAATCGCGGTCACGCGCTCCTGCGTATCGCCATAGAACTTCGCCCGCGCGGGGTCGACGCTGTTGCCCGCATAGCGAAGCCCCGCATAGGAGATGAGCCGCCCGAGCAGATCCTCGATCGTCTCATAGGTCTCGATCATCGACGCCAGCACGTCCCCGCCGCGCGGAGAGGATGCGATCTCCTCCACCCGCCCGCGGAAATTGGCGGCGAAGGTTTGGGCCGCCTCCTCCGCCCGCCTGAAATCGCGCGACACCTCCGGCGCGTCCGGCCCGGCATAAAGATCGGCGAGGTCCCAGACCGGCAATTTGCCGAGCGACAGGTCGTCATTGGCCGCATTGGGCAGACCGGCGGCTTCCTGGGGGGAGAGGTTACTCATGGTGGGGCGGCTCCGGGTGACTGGACAAAAAAGGCGCAAGCGGCGGAAGGGGCGACAAGGACACTCAATCCTATATTGAGCGCCCGGCACAAGCCTTCAACGAAAGCGCGGTAATTTAATGACGCCGCCCGCAGGGTACCGGCGCAACGGAGCGGAACCCGCACGAAAAAGGGCCCCGGCATCGCTGCCGGGGCCCGATCTTTTCGATGACGCTACCGTTTTACTGGCAGGTCGTCACAACCGCGCGGCGGTTGAGCGGCTCACGCACACCGTCGCCGGTCTGCACGGCGAGGTCCGTTTCGCCCTTCGAAGCCTTCTCGCACAGTTCCTTGCCCTGAGCGGAAAGAGCACCGGCAACCGAGTCGGCACGACGCTGGCCAAGAGCCTGGTTGTAGGCGCTGGAACCGGACGTATCGGTGTGACCAACCACAGCCAGCGGCGTGGAAGTCTCGGACACGATCTGGTCGATCACGGCCTGGGCTTCCGGCGTCAGGTTGTACTTGTCGAAACCGAAATAGATGGTCCAGGGGCCGGCAGCCTTCTTCTGGCAGTCGGTCAGAGCTTCCCAGAAAGCGGCCTTCTCGGCTTCCACGCGACCCGGCTGCACCGGACCACCTTCGCCACCGAGCCAGGAACCGTTTTCGCCGAGCTTGTTGTCGCTCGCCTGTTCCACCCAGCCATCATAATAACGCTGCGCCTTGGCGCAGGCGCAGGCACGTTCGCTCGTGCGTCCGCCATCGTCGAGAGCTGCGAGCAGCTTCTGACGAGCATCCTGAAGTTCCGGGAGATCGCCCGGCAGAACGCCCATGGTGGCCGGATCGTACGGCATCACATTCTGGCCGGCCGCAGCGGCACGACCCTTCTTCACGATCTGGGCAGTGTCCACCCAGTTGCAATCCACATAAGCCTCGGACGTGGCGCGATCCTGATATTCGCGCGCGAGGCACGCGTTGAACGTATCTCCCTGAATGTCCTCATGCAGGTAGGATTCGGCCGTCCACGTGCCGCAGCCTGCCAACACAAGGAGGGAGGCCAACGCTGTCAGCCGGGAAAAGATTTTCATCCCCATCTCCGTCACTATTTCGCACATGCCCCCGCATAGGCCGTCCTAGGACCGGCCCATTCTGGAAAGCGCTCGGTCAATTGGTTGCAGGAATCCCCAATCCCTTCAACAGCTATCGCAGTCGATATGACATTTCTGCGTCAGTCGTGCCGTGGCGGCCACAGTGCGGCGTTAACGAATGCGCAAATTCCATAATATCCGCCCAAATTAGCGTCATATTAGGTCAGTAATGCTGTCCTTTTACGGAATCGCCCCTTTTTGGCACTTCGTGTCCCGGGATTAAGCGGCCTTTTACCAATGCCCCCCAGTATAGAGCCTGAGCCAAGGCCATCTCCCGAACCAAGTAGCGGGACTGCCCATAATCGAGGACGAGAATGACACAATCGATTCTGATCGTGGACGACGATCCCGCTCAGCGCCGCATCCTGGAAGAAGTGGTGAAGCGCGACGGCTATCGCGCGGTGCCCGTGGAGAGCGGCGAGGCTGCCCTCGACTACCTTCAGGGGCCGTCGGGCTCGGAAATATCGCTCATGGTGCTCGACCTGGTCATGCCGGGCGTGGGCGGCCTTGAAGTGCTGGAGCGCGTCACACCGCAAAAGCCCAACCTGCCGGTCATCGTGCTGACCGCCCATGGTGGCATCGAGACGGTGGTGAATGTCATGCGCGCGGGCGCGACGGATTTCGTGGTGAAGCCCGTCAGCCCCGAACGCCTGCATGTGTCGATCCGCAACGCGCTCAAGGTCAACGCGCTGACGGGTGAAATCTCCCGTTTGCAGAAGAAGCAGCAGGGCAAACTCACCTTCGAAGACCTCATCGCCTCCAGCAAGGCGATGGAAAACGTCATCCGCCTCGGCAAGCGCGCCGCGCAGTCCAACATTCCGATCCTCATCGAAGGCGAATCCGGTGTCGGCAAGGAGCTGATCGCCTCGGCCATTCAGGGCGAGAGCGACCGGGCCGGCAAACCCTTCGTGACCGTGAACTGCGGCGCCATCCCGGAAAATCTCGTCGAGAGCATTCTCTTCGGCCATGAAAAAGGCGCCTTCACCGGCGCTGCCGACAAGCATGCCGGCAAGTTCCAGGAAGCCAATGGCGGCACCCTCTTCCTCGATGAAATCGGCGAACTGCCGCTCGACATGCAGGTGAAACTCCTGCGGGCCCTGCAGCAGGGCGAAGTCGATCCCGTCGGCTCCAAGAAGCCGGTCAAGGTCGATATCCGCCTCATCTCGGCGACGAACCGCGACCTGCTCGAAATGGTCAAGGAAGGCCGCTTCCGCGAAGATCTCTATTACCGGCTGAACGTCTTCCCCATCCATGTGCCGCCGCTGCGCGAACGCAAGGAAGACATTCCCGAACTCGTCGCGCATTTCGTTCGACGCCTCGCCGCGGAGGAAAACAAGCAGGTGATCGGCATCTCCGATCAGGCGCTGGCCATGCTGCGCGCCTTCGACTGGCCGGGAAACGTGCGGCAGATCGAAAACACGGTCTTCCGTGCGATCGTGCTGGCGGACGGCGAAAGCCTGAACGTGGACGACTTCCCGCAGGTCGCCAGCATGATCGGCGGCTATGCCGAAGCGTCCGCCTCTCCGGCCCCTGCCCCGCAACCGGACTATTACAACGAGGCGCCGGCGGCGGCGCCTGTTGCCGCCGAGCAGCCGGCCTATCGCCCGCAGCCCGCGCCGCAGCAGCACACGCTGGCCGATTTTGCCCGCTCCAACTTCGTAGACGGCATTTCCGTCACCGACGATGCGGGCAATGTGCGCAAGCTTGAGGATATCGAGGCGGAAATGATCCGCCTCGCCATCGAGAAATATCGCGGCCACATGACCGAAGTTGCCCGCCGTCTGGGCATCGGCCGCTCCACGCTGTACCGCAAGGTCCGCGATCTCGGCCTCGAAGTTCGCGAACGCTGATATGGAAAGAGGGGAAGCGCAAGCGCTTCCCCTCCCATCCGCATGCCGCCAGGGGTGGGCGTTCGGGTGTCACGCCGGACGGCAGCCCGCGGATACCGTCGACGCCATCCCCAGCTTCAGCAGTTCTTTCCCTGATAGATCCCTGTCAGCACCTGGCGGCGAACGCCTGCGTCGCGGGCACGCTGCTCGGCCTGAGCCTTTTGCTGCCCGGTGAGCTGCCCGGCCGCGTTCGTAGCCTGCATGGCGCCCACGCCCCCGAAATAGCCGACGAAAGACGTCGCCACATTCGACACGGTCGACGTCATCGCGGCGCTCGACGCATCCGAGCTCGCCGCCTGTTCGATAGCCTGCGTTTCTTCGATTTCAGCCCGGAGCTGCTCGCAACTCTTCTTGCCGTCATCCACCTGCGAGGCCGCCATGGTGGAACCAGCCGGCGCACCGCCGCCGCCCATATAGGCCCCGCTGGCCGCATTGGCCGCGCCCATATAGGCGGCCGCCGTGTTCGCCCCGCCGATACCCGTTGTCTGGCACCCGGCCAGCATCACCGCCAGCCCCGCTGCAAAACCTGCAATCGCGATCTTTTTCATGACCCATTGTCTCCATTGCCCGGACGGCACCCCATGTCCGTCCGCCAGCATGCGACAATTGGTAAGTGGCCGAGGCACATGGCTTAATAGTGCAAATGGACCATAAATCGCCGGAGCCACCCGGCGGCCGGAGGGCGTTGCCTAACCGGCATCGTCTCCGACAAGCGCTTCCAGAACCTCCCGGTGGAGACGCGAGACCACGGCATGCCCCTCACCCGCTATGGTGCGGAATTCGGCAAGCTCGAGCTTCATCTCATCGATCCGGCGCCGAAGTTCCGCCAGCGGCACGATCCGGTCTTCTTCCCCATGCCAGATGTGAAGCGGCGCAGAAAGCCCCGTCAGATCGATGTTCACACCCTCCAGAAAAAGCGCCGATTCCCTCAGCAGCCCGCTATAGGTCAGCGCCACCGATTCCATCACGGCGTCGATCATGTCTTCCACCAGGTCCGGCTCGTCCTCCAGATAGGCGATGTCTCGCGGGGACTGCTCGAAAAAGCTGAAAACCAGCGGCCGCATGAAACGCCGGGACATCTTGGCCCGCAGAATGAAAAGCGTGGAATCCAGCACCCAGGGATAGCGGCGCAGATTGCTGAAGAAATAGCCGAGCATGCCGCGCCGCCCCGGCTCGCCTTCCGGCGCCCCGAAACGCGGCGCCACCATCATGTATTTCACGATGCGCGATCCCATGCGCGCGGCAACCGCGAGCCCGAAAGGCGCGGAGGACGACCGCGTCAGCAGGGAAAACTTTTCAAGCCCGATCTTGTCCGCCCATTCCTCGACATCGCGCGCCGCACTTTCGAATGTCATCTCGGGGTCGGCGGTCGAATAGCCGGTCCCCGGCCGCTCGATAACGATCAGCCTGACGCCGAGTTCCGCGGCCGATTGCGCCTCCCTGTGCCAGACCAGGCTGCTCCTGAGCGAGCTTTGCATCAGCACCACTGGCGTTCCATTGAGACGTCCATAAACGCGATAGGCAATGCGCCGCCCGTCGTTCAGCTCGACGAAACGGTGCGGCACATCGTGAATGGCCGTCCCGAAACCTGCGATTTTCGCCTCTTCCTCGGTTCCGAAACGGATATAGGCCGATAGCTGGCTCAACTGCGTCAGATGCCGGACGAGATCGCTCTGCCGGTTGATGCCGAGTTTTTCGAAGATGCTTTTGAGCTGATTTCGGGCGGTATTGACGGTGACGCCCAGATCCTCCGACGCCTCCTTCAGCGACAGCCCCTCCTGGAGATGCGAGGCCAGCCTTGCTTCTGCGCGGCTGAGGCCCAGCGCCCGGCGAAAGACATGGTTGCGCCGCGCGGGCGGGTCCGGTTCCGGCGCGATAATGGCTATCGCCCCGTCACGCTCTTCCATCGGCAGCGAAATCGTATCGCGCAGACCGCGCGGAAGGTTGGCTTCCGGCACCGCATAGCCGACGACCGACTCGTCTCCCGCCTCGTCATAAAGACGGAACAGCAGGGGCAATCCATCCGCCGTGGATTTGAGCTGCCCGATTACCTCGCCCAGCCTTGCCTCGTTCTCCGGCATCGAAAAGGAAAGCCGCGCGCCCGGCGACACACCCTGCGCCGCATAGGGCGCCAGAAAAACCTCCGCGCCGCGCGAGCGGGCAAGCACCCGCCTGTTTCGCCCGAAAACGAGATAGGCATAGGAGCGGGAGACATCGTCCTCCGCCTGTTCGCCATGGAGCCGGCCTGCGATCTCCTGCGCGCGTTCCAGATGCGACCGGATATTTTCCACCGAGGCAGCCATGTCCGGCTGCTCCTCGCCCAGCTCGATCTGCCTGAGGAAGCGCGTCATCTCCTCCCAGTGATAGGGGTCGGAGGCATAGGTGTAGACGGCATCGACCACCGCGGAGAAATTCATGTCCGCGGCGGCAGCTTCCACACCGTCCACTATATTCGGCTCCCCGGCCCCGCTTTCGCGATTGCCGGCCTCTTTATCGGCCACATCCACCCCCGAACGCCTGCCGGGCCGCGTTCAAGACGAAGGCGCCAGCACCCCATAGCTTGCCAAGTTTGGACGAAAGATAAAAGGGAAACGACGACCCCCGCCCGGACCGCCGCAACACATCGCGCCCGAGACCTTCGATCGGCCGAACTCATCCGTAGACGAATGAATAATCAAAGGACTGTCCGGCTCAGACCGCACCGAGCCCGGATAGCTCTCGATACCATTCATATAATGGCAAGCCTAACGTATTGACGTTTTCGACCGCAGGTCGTCCGGAACCTTGAACGGATCGGCCTCGGGGTTCTGGCCTACCGTCATCTGGTTGGTGACAAGTTGCGTGCCGACACCATCTGAGGGTTTGGACGATAGCGGAATCTCCGCGCCGGGAAGCTGCACCTCGTCGACATGGGTCAGATCCGGGTCATAGCCGGAGATGTATCCGATGTCGTCGATAGACCCTTCATCCTTGAAGCCCCATTTTGCACCGCCGGACCAGAAGCACGCGCTTCCCCCATCCTTGCGTTTTGTCATCAGGCACGGTTGGCCGGCGATTGTCGTCTGGGATGTCGTTGTCTCCGCCTGATCGGCTATGCCGCCATAGCCTTGCTTTCTCAACTCGGCCATCACCGCGGCTTCTTCGGTTTGGGCTTTCGTCTCTTGTGCCTGGCTCCCCGCAGGGGCGGCGTTTCGGACAACCCGATACGCCGGATCTCTTACGACTGTGCCATCGTCCAGATTGATCGAATACGCCCCATGCGCATTGGCGACGGCCTCACGTTCACTGCGGATCTCTGTGAAGTGGCACTGTTTTGTGCCTGAGGGCCCCATCTTGAATCCCCAGCTGACCGAATGGATCGACATGTTGGAGCCCTCATACCAGATGTCGTAATAGGTATGCCCCAACTTGGCGATCGCATCGGAACTCAGCGGCGTGAAGTCGAGGGCCGCTCCTGCTTTGCGGCACACCGCCGCGGCTTCTTCGTAATCTTGCCGGACTGCCGGTGCGTCATCTCTCACCACCCAGGCCTCCTGCTGAATATGGATCGGCGGCGTTTCGGGCGCCACATTCGTGGCCGCATCCGCTTGAGCGGACATTCCAAATGATCCGGCCATAAGCGCCGTCACGGTGAGCACCTGAAACTTGTTGCCTGGGCGATGTTTTCTTTTCATGGCGAGCTCCTCATTTGCGTCCGCGGATAGTATTCCTATGCTTGTGGCATCATTGTGGACGCACGCCCGATCCCGGAAACTGCAATCGATGCGACAACGCCTTTCAGCAAGGAAGTGTGCGATGCGAACACCTGGATCCCGTTCTGTTGCTTTCGGGGCGTTCCTGTCGGTCCTGTGCGGCGCTGCTGCTCCCGCCGTCTCCGCAAATATCCGTCCGGTTGCCTATCCGACCCTCCCTCCCATGGTAGACAGGGCGCAAGCTGTCGTACCCGATGGGTGGCGGTCTTCTTCCTTAGTGTGGGGCGACTTGAACCGGGACGGGCACAAGGATTTCGCTCTCCTGCTGCGCGACAACGACCCCGCACTGAGACCGTCTCAATCCTTCGACACCAACCCCTATATGCTCGCGATCTATTTCTCCGATGGAGACGGTCAATATCGAAGAATCGCGAGCAACCACCGCCTGATACCGCGTCACGACTCCCCTGCTCTCGAAGACGTTATCGACAGTGTGACCGGCGGCGGTGTGCGGATCGAAAACGACACATTGCATGTGTCCCTCGGGCTTTTTTCCGGCACGAGCTCCGGCATGGGACGCCTCGGCTTCACCTTTCGGTGGCAGGACGGGCATTTCGTCTTGATTGGCTTCGACAGCTACGAGGTGAACCGCGCGGACGGTTCCATTTCCTCAGACAGCTACAATTTTCTGACAGGGCGCAGAAAACACGGTGTCTCGTCGATCGATTCCGACCAGACGAAATTCACCTGGAGCAGCTTCGCAAGGCACAGCCCGCCAACACTGAATGAGATAGGCGACGGCACGGCATTCGATCCGACCGCGCAGTAAAACGGAACGCAGAAAAATCAGGAGAGGTTCGGACAGGATGCGTCCGCCAGTGGCGCCTATCCGGGATATCTACGTTCTCTACACCATACCGAGCGCGTGCATATAGAGTTCCAGAACCGCTTCCTGCTCCTGGCGTTCGGCCTTGTCCTGTTTGCGCAGGCGTACGACCTGCCGCAGCGTCTTGGTGTCGAAGCCGTTGCCCTTGGCTTCGGCATAGACTTCCTTGATATCGTTGGCGATGGCGGCCTTTTCTTCTTCCAGCCGCTCGATGCGCTCCACGATCGAACGCAGCTGGTCCTGCGCCACGCCACCCGTATTCACGCCCGTATTCACATTGGTCTCCACAGGTGTGTTGCCGTCAGCCATGTGCGCCGTCCCGCCTTCTTGCGATTTTAAGGATCAAGGGCCGGGACGATATAGGACTGCGCTGCCATCCGGCAAGAAATGCATTTCAAAAAACTGTGGATATCGGATGTGCCGCAATATGCGCGCTCCTTTATCCACGCCTAATCAGCCATGAGCCTTGGAGGCCGCCTCGAAAGCCGCCTGCTGTTCCGGCGTCGCTTCCTTCTGGTACTTGGCCTTCCAGTCGGCGAAAGGTTCTCCATAAACAATCTCGCGGGCGTCATCCTTGGAGAGATCGAGACCCTTTTCCGCCGCCGCATCCTTGTACCAGTTGGCAAGGCAGTTCCGGCAGAAGCCCGCCTGGATCATCAGATCGATATTCTGCACATCGTGGCGCTCACGCAAATGCTGGAGGAGCCTGCGAAAGGCCGCCGCTTCGAGTTCCGTTTGCGTCTGCTTGTCCATCTTTCGCCTCGCTTTCCCGTTGATCACTCGCTCCGGCAATGCCGCGCAATCGCCTCGAGCGTTCGCGCACGGCCTGCTTCGCCCTTGATATTGCCCGCCACGAAATCGTCGAAAGGCAACTCCGGCGCGGTCAGACCGTGGAGACGCTTCTGCATGTCGGGCTGGACCAGCGCCTCAAACCCGTGGCCGGACTGGGGCACGGCGGCAAGCGCCACCGGCTTTCCGTCCATCCTCATCGCCCCATGACACGAGATATAGGCATCCACTTCAAGACCGGAAGAGGCATGGAGGTCTTCCAGATAGAGAAGCGATGAATCGATACGGTGCAAATTATACTCGACGCCGAGATCCTCCGTCGCATTCATGATCTCGAGCTGACGCCGCGTGAGCAGCGTCACATGCACCTCCGCCGATGCGGTGTCCACCGGCTCGAGCGTCGCCGGTATGGAGGCATAGCCTGAAAGTGCCGCCGCATAGACCACCGCCCAGTCGTCGATCCGCGCCTTGAGCACGGGCACGATCTCGGGCACCCCCTCCCCGCCGGGGAATTTCTGCAAAAGCCGCTCCGGCGCGGAGTTGGAGCCATGCGCCAGCACGATCACGCGCTCGTCGAGCCACTCTTCCTGCCCGGCCCTCTCATCGCCATAGAGCGCCGACATCAACTCGCCCAGCGCGCCGTTTCCCGCAGGAGAGCGCACCCGCGTATCGCCCAGATTGCCGAGATCGAGCGTGTCGAGCGGCAGCACCCGCCCGTCGGCCCAGACGAAGGAGCCTTGCGGTTTCTCGAACGGATAGGCGAGCGCAAAACGCACGGCATCGCGGCGGTCGGATATGGCCGGGGACAAACGGGTCTCCTCTCCTGAAACGATCTCTAACGTGACAAATCCTTGCGCGGCGCATAATACCGGATCGGCCCGTAAACGCATCGGCAGCGAATGCAGGAGACTTGATGCGCGCGCAAAACGACGAATGGCGAAAGCAGCTCACCGCCCTCTACGAGGCGGGTCTGCGCGCGGCCCTGCCTGCACAATGCCTGCCGCCCTGCCTGCCCGCCCCGCCTGAAAATCCGGGCCGTCTCGTCATCTTCGCCATCGGCAAGGCCGCCGCCTCCATGGCTGCCGCCGCGGAAGACTGGTACGACGAATACTGGCCCGGCACCGAAATTCGCGGCCTTGCGCTCACCCGCTACGGCCATGCTTGCCCCACCCGCCATGTGGAGGTGATCGAAGCCGCACATCCCGTCCCCGACGAAGCGGGGCTGGACGGCAGCACCCGCCTGCTGGCCCTTGCCGAAAGCCTGACCCTGCACGACCGCGCGCTTGTGCTGCTGTCGGGCGGCGGGTCCGCCCTCGCAACGCTGCCGGCGCAAGGGCTGACGCTCGCCGACAAGCAGGCCGTCACCCGCGCACTCTTCGCAGCCGGCCTGCCCATCACCGCCATGAACGGCCTGCGCAAACATCTATCGCGCATCAAGGGCGGACGGCTTGCCGCCGCCATACACCCCGCGCCCTGCACGACGCTCACCATCTCCGACGTGGCAGGCGACGATCCCAGCACCATCGCCTCCGGCCCTACCGTCACCGATCCGACGACACTGGATGAAGCCCGCGCGATCCTCGCCCGGCTCGAAAAGCATCTGGATGGCGGGATCGCGGCCCGTATCGCCGCCGCGCTCGACGCGGCGGGCGAAACGCCCAAGCCTGGCGATCCCGCTTTCGCGGAAGACAGCTACCGCATCGTCGCCAGCGGCAACGCCGCCCTCAAAGCGGCAGCGACGCTCGCCCGCGAGCGGGGATACGAACCCTTGCTGCTGGGCGACGCCGTGGAGGGCGAGGCGCGCGAGGTCGCCGCGAAGCACGCCGCCCTCACCCTGAAGCTCCGAAACGAGGGCGTGCGCACGGCCATCCTGTCGGGCGGCGAAGTCTCGGTCACTTTCGGCCCCAATGCCGAACCGGGCACGCAAGGCGGCCCGAGCCAGGAATATGCGCTGGCCCTGGCACTCGCCCTCGACGGCGCGTCCGGGATCGCCGCGCTGGCCGCCGACACCGACGGGATCGACGGCGGATCGGGCGACGCTAACGACCCGGCAGGCGCCTTTGCGCTGCCGGATACGCTTTCACGCGCCGCCAAAGCCGGGCTGGACGCTAAAAAACACCTCGACCGACATAACTCCGGCGCATTCTTCGCCAGAATAGACGATCTCTTGAAGACCGGCCCTTCGTTCACGAATGTGAATGACTTTCGGGTCATCCTTGTCGAACCGGACGAATCCCCTTCGTCTCAGGAATGAAAGACCCTTGGAGCCCCCCGTGACACGCAGGCGCAACGTCAAAATCATCGCAACGCTCGGCCCCTCTTCCGACAGCCCGGAAATGATCCGCGCACTCTGGGAGGCCGGCGCGGATGTCTTCCGGCTGAATATGAGCCATCTCGATCATCCAGGCCTCAAGCGCCTGCATGGCGCCATCCGGCAGGTCGAAGCGGAAGTGGGCCGTCCCATCGGCATTCTCGCCGACCTGCAGGGTCCGAAACTGCGCATCGGCGAAATGCATGACGGCGCGGCCATGCTGGAAAACGGCGACTCTTTCCGCCTCGACATGAAAAAGGAGCCCGGCACGCGCGAGCGCGCGCCCATGCCGCATCCCGAAATATTCGATGCGCTGATGGAAGGCGACGCACTGCTGCTCGATGACGGCAAGATCCGGCTGCGCGTTACGAAGAAAGGCAAGGAGTTCGTCGATACGGAAGTGCTGGTCGGCGGCCGCCTCACCAACCGCAAGGGCGTGAGCTGCCCCGACACGATCCTGCCGCTGAAGGCTCTCACCGAAAAGGACCGCCGCGATTTCGACGCCGCGCTGGATCTTGGCGTGGACTGGATCGCACTGTCCTTTATCCAGCGCCCGGACGACATTGCCGAAGCTCGCAAGATCGCTCAGGGACGCGCCGCCATTCTCGGCAAGATCGAGAAGCCGCAGGCGCTGAACCATCTGGAAGAAATTCTAGAAATTTCCGACGCCATCATGGTGGCGCGCGGCGATCTCGGCGTGGAGCTGCCGCTGGAGCAGGTGCCCGGCTGGCAGAAGCGCCTGACCCGCGCCGCCCGCCGCGCCGGCAAGCCGGTGGTGGTGGCGACCCAGATGCTGGAATCGATGATTTCCTCGCCTACGCCCACACGCGCAGAAGTGTCGGACGTGGCGACCGCCGTCTTCGAGGGGGCGGATGCGATCATGCTCTCGGCGGAATCGGCGGCGGGCCAGTTTCCCGTCGAAGCCGTACACATGATGAGCCGCGTCTCGGAATCCGTCGAAGCCGACCCGACCTATCCCGGCATCATCTATGCCCAGCGCACCGAACCCGAAGCGACCGGCGCGGACGCCATCAGCGCCGCCGCGCACTCCGTGGCCGACACGCTCAATGCCGCCGCCATCGCCTGCTGGACCAATTCAGGCTCCACGGGGCTTCGCGCGGCGCGAGAGCGGCCCCTGATCCCGATCCTCGTGCTGACCCCCATACGGGAGACTGCGCGCCGCCTCACCCTTGTCTGGGGCCTTCACTGCGTGCTGACGGCGGATGCGAAAGATCTCGACGACATGGTGGAACGCGCCTGCGGCATTGCGCTTGAGGAAAGTCTCGCCCAGCCCGGCGAGCGCATCGTCATCACCGCGGGCGTACCGCTCGGCACACCCGGCGCGACGAACATGCTGCGGATCGCCTTCGTGGATCGCTAGACGCCGGATCCCCGGTCAGTCCGCCGCTTCGCGGATTTCAACGCTTTCATCCGGCTGCACCGTGACCTCGCCTCGACGCGGCGCTTGCCCGCGCACGAGCCTCAGCACCGCATCCGCGACAACCTCCCGCCGCTCGTAATGGGGCATGTGCCCCACCCCTTTGAGTTTGACGAGTTCCGAGCCTTTCACAGCATTGTGGAAGGCATAGGAATGAATTTTCGGCGATACCGTGAAATCCGCATTGCCGGTGACGACGATGACCGGCGCCGAGATCTCGTCATAGCGTGCGCTCTGCGCCGCGAGATTTTCCTTCAGGTTGCGGACATCCTCGCTGTTCGCACCGAATTCCCTGGCCCGGAAGATCATCGGCAGACCGATGGCTTCCGCATATCCGCCGGGCGCGTCATTGGGTTTGAACGTCGCCATGACACCGGCGGGCGCGAGCAATTGCGCAGCAGGCGTCATCAATGTGCGCAGAAACAGGCTCCCGACCAGCGGCGTCGCAATCACATCGTGATACCAGGCGATACCGCCCGGCCAGGGATAAAGCGCGCCCGAAAGAGGCACGATACCGGCAATCTCATCGCTGAATTCGACCGCATAGGCGGCTGCCACCGCGCCGCCCCAGCTATGACCGAGAATGACGGGCCGCTCGATCCCGAGATCGCGCACGGCCTGACGGATAATCCGCGCCTGAGCGGCAGGGCTTGCCATATCCGACCCGCGCCCGCTCCAGCCCCGTTCGCTCCAACCATGACCCGGCCGGTCGAAGGCGAGAACGCATGTCTCGGCGGCCAGCACATCGCCCAGCGCATTCATCATGTCGCGCAGATTGCCGCTCGCGCCATGAATGAGCACCACCGGCGCAACACCGTCCCGCAAGGCACCGCGTTTTTGATAGTGAAGCCGGACACCCTCCACCTCCACAAACTCGCCGACCGGCGGATAGCGCCGCTCGATCCGCCAGCTCGTCCAGGCGGAATAGATCCAAAAACCGACAAGAAGAAGGAGGAAGGCCCCCGCCACATAAAAGATCATCTCTGTCACCATGAAAACGATACGCCCGAAAGGCGGTTCCGGATCGGCATGACGCCGGTGCCAGCCGTCGTCAGATCCCCCGGCCTTCCACCTCCGGCTTCAGATGCCTGATACGCGCCGGGACGCCCTCGAGCCAGGGGTCGAGCTCCAGCGCCCGGCGATAGGCATCGAGCGCGCCTTTCTTGTCTCCCAGATCTTCCAGAATGACGGCAAGCCCCGCCAGCGCCTCGAAATGGCGCGGCTCCAGCCGCAGCACATGCTCCAGATCGGCCAGCGCGGCGGAATAATCGTTGAGAAGGAAATGCACGGCCGAGCGCTTGTTCCAGCCTTCCGAATAATGCGGCGCGAGCGACACCACCTCATCGAAATAGAAGAGCGCGTCCTCATAATCCTTGGCCGCGAGAGCCTTCAGGCCATGCGACATGAGAAGCCCGATGCTGGCGCTACCCGACGCCATCCAGACTTTCCGGATGGCACCTTCCAGACCTTCGGCGGCCTCCCGGCTCTTGGCGGCTTTCAGCTGAGCGAAAAGCATGTCCAGCACCTGCTCGCGCGACCGCCGCTCAGGCGTCTGCTCAGGGGCCGGAGGCCCGGCCTCTTTCGCCTGCGGCGCCGCCCCGGCTCGTACGGAAGAGGGCGCCGAGGCGAGGCCGGCTATGAGAAGGAAGGCCAGAAGACCGGAAATGGGGCTGCGCAATGAGGCCATGGCGCATGATAGGCGGCCTTTCGCGCGCCCGCCAATCCGAAGATCGCGCGGCGCTCAGAGGTCCTGACGCGACGTATCGGGAAATTCGAGGATGAAATCCGGCCCGAAAACCGCGGACGGCGTCTGGAACCCGGCCCCGCCCTCATCGTTCAGCACGCGCGCGACGATTTCGAGCGAGGTCATGGCGGTCAGCCGGTAGCCTTCCGGCGTCGTCAGCCGCGACGATACCGTCTCGCCCTTTTCGTTCGACGCCTCGCCGTAAAGCTCCATCCGGCCCGTCTCGCGCGCCACCTCGTCGGGGCCTTCCGGCTCCTGATCGATCCGGCGCTTAAGCATGCGCTGCATCGGCCCGAGGCTGAGGACCCAGCGCATCAGACCGCCCATGCCGGCCATCTGCTTCATCTGCGCATTGGCTTCGAAATAGACGGAGATATTGGGAATGCCGGTCGAGTGATAGGCCGTCGCGACATCGCCCCAGCCCACGGCAACCGATTCGACCAGCCCCTTGCCGAAATCGATCTCGCGGGCGAGCGCGCCCCGGGCCCGCACGATCCGTCCATCCTTGCGGATGCGCGTGCCCTGCCCGATGCTTTCGATACCCGTCTTGGCCGTCCCGCGCGACATGCCGCCAAAGCCCGAAATGCCAAGCACGAGCTCGGTCGCATCCGGCATCCGCGCCTTCATATGCGCGGCCAGGCAATCGGACGGCACCACATCGAAACCGGTGCCGGGCATGACCATGATGCCCGCTTCCTTCGCCTTGGCATCCATCGAGGCGCAATATTCGAAGACGTCGATCTCGCCGGTAATGTCGAAATAATGCGTGCCCGTCTTAATGCAGGCATCGAGCATCGGCTTGCAGGTCTGGGAAAAAGGCCCGGCGATATTGAGCACGGCATCCACTTGCGAAAGGCCTGCCTCCAGCGCTTCCGGCTCGTCGAGCGAAATCGCCTGATAGTCGAAGGAGTGCTGCGCGGCGATGCCCTTCAATCGCGCCTCGTTACGGCCCGCCAGCAGAGGGCTCATACCCGCCTGTTTCGCGGCCTTGGAGACAAGCTTCCCCGTATAGCCCGTGGCACCGTAGATCATGAAGCGTTTGGCCATCTGGCTTTCCCCTGTCTCGTCTGGTGGTTTCCGAGCGCGCGACTGCCTCTTCCAACTATACCGTCAGACCCCGCCGGTCAAAGAAGGCCGAGATCCTCAAGCTCCCGCCGCAGCGCATCCGCATTCGTGAATTGAATGCCGTGAACCCCGAGCTCGTTGGCCGCGGCCACATTCTCCGGCAAATCGTCCACGAAAACAGCCTCATCGCTTCTGAGGCCGAATTTCTCCAGCGCATGGGCGTAAATTTCCGCATCGGGCTTGCGCATCCGCACCTGCCCGGAGACCACAATGTCGCTGAACTTGCCCAGAAAGCCATAGGCATCGGGGTTTCCCACCCCCTCGATCCGATGCGGCGGCCAGACCTGATGGGGCCAGTTGGTAAGCCCGTAAAGCGGCACACCCTTCCCATGCAGCGCATCGACGATCTCGATGCTCTCCGGCATCGGCCCGCCGAGAAAGCGATGCCATTCCAGCTCATAGACCTCGATCAGATGTCGCATCTCGGGATGCTCGTCCTTGAGCGGCGCCAGGCACGCGCTCATCGACCGCGGGTCGTCATGAACCGCGTCATACATCTTGGGGAAGAAGCGACTGAGAAAGGCGACGCGATCGCCTGCATCCGGCAGATGGGGGCGGTAGGCCTCATGCGGATCCCAATCGATCAGCACATTGCCCATATCGAATATGACGGCACGGCGTGTCATGTCCCCCCAGCCCTCCCCTTCCGCGTCAACCGGCCAACAAACAAAAAGGCCGCGTCCGGAAACGCGGCCTTGTAACTCGTTGTCGGCATGCGTGCGACATGCCCGGCCATCCGGCCCGGTTCAGCCCTGACGGGCTTTGAAGCGGCGGTTGGTCTTGTTGATGATGTACACGCGGCCTTTGCGGCGGACCAGACGGTTGTCGCGGTGCCGGTTGCGCAGCGAACGCAGCGAATTGCGAATCTTCATGTCTCAACCTCAAAATGGGGCCGTCTGCCGGTGCCCGGGCCGCGCTGGCGCTATACCGCTGCCGCCCATGGCCCGCTATTGGACCGCCTTGTCGATGAATTGGCGCGAAACCTAGAGGGACGGCCCTGCCCTGTCAACCGGGAGAATGCCGTAATCCTCCCATATTTCAGGGCTTCCGGGCACTTTCCGGCCCATCTGACCGCCTCGGCTTTTCACCATCGCGGATTCGGGCTAAACCGGAGCCAACTCGAAAATGGCGCGGGCGTCACCTTCGGCCCCGGCGCGACGGAATTAGTATTGGATCTGTATCATGGCCTACGACGAAGCGGAGTGCTCCGCCCCGGAACGTGCCGCCAAAGAGGCGCGCGCGGCGGAGGAAGCTCAAAAGACCAGAGAGCAGCTGCAGGAAGAATGGGAAAATCGCGGGCCCACACCCCCGCATATCCCGGACGAAGACATCATTCGCCACCGCCCCCAATGGTTCAAGGAGGCGCTCGACGCCCCGCGCACCGAGCACTGGCTGGAAGTCGACGGTGCGAAGATCCATTACTATCGCTGGGGCAATGACGACCCCAAGCGCCCGGGCGTCCTGTTCGTCCATGGTAATGGCGCGCACGCCAACTGGTTCCACTTCATCGCACCGCTGATCTCCGACCGATACAACGTCGCCTCGATGGATCTGGCGGGCATGGGCGACAGCGAATGGCGCGAGAGCTATACGCGCGAAAGCTTCGCACGGGGCATCGGCGAGGTGGCGCTCGCCGCCGGGCTTGGCCCCAAGCCGGTTATCTGCGGCCATTCCTTCGGCGGTTTCGTCACCCTCATCGCGGGCAAGCATTACGGCGACAAGCTGGGCGGCCTGATTCTGGCCGACTTCACCGTGCGCCCCAGGGAAGATGCGCATGAATGGTTCACCCGGGACGGCAACCAGCGCCGCCCGACCCGCATCTATCCCGACTTCGAAAGCGCGGTCGCCCGTTTCCGCCTTGCGCCGCTTCAGGTCTGCGCGAACCAGTTCATCATCGACTACATCGCGCCGCTGAGCCTGCGTGAGGTGAAGAAGGGCGACAATCCCGGCCGTGCGCCGTCCGACGAGGCCGGCTGGACGTGGAAGTTCGACGGCCCCGCCTTCAACGGGCTGAAGATGGGCGACGATCACGCCGAAATCTATGCGGGCCTGCCCTGCAAGGCGGCGTCCTTCTTCGGTCAGTACAGCAAGGATTACGAGCCGGAGCGGCTGGATTTCATCCGCGGCCTTCGCCCCGGCAGCCCCGTCTTCACCATCGCCGGCGCCCAGCACCACATCATGCTGGACCAGCCCCATGCCTTCTCGGCTGCTGTCGCATCCTTGATGGGCCAGTGGGAAGCCGACGGCGCCCTCGGCTAGAAGCGATCAAAGGAGGGGACGATGAGTGCGGAACGAAATCGGCCTCTCCTCCCCTTCTTCCTGCTGGTCTTCCTGCTCTCGGTTCCCTTCTGGATCGCAGGCTATGCCGCAGAGGGGCTGGCGAGGCTCCTGCCCGTCGCCCTGCCCGTGAGCGCACTCATGGCGTTCATGCCGGCGCTCGCCGCGTTCATACTGCTCTGGCGACAGGAGGGACGCTCCGCCGCCATCCTCCTTCTCAAAAGAAGCTTCGACGTCGCCCGCGTGAAGAAGCGCCGCTGGATCGTCGTCGCGGCCCTCTTCATGCCGGCCATCCTTTTCGCCACATGGCTTGTCATGCGCGGCGCGGACGCGCCGATACCCTCACCGGTCATTCACGTCGCCGCGCTGCCGCTTCTGTTCGCGATGTTCTTCGTCGCCGGACTAGGCGAGGAACTGGGCTGGCAAGGCTATGCCTATGACACGATGGAAAGGCGCTGGACGGCGCTGCCGGCGGGCCTTCTCCTCGGCATCGTCTGGACGGTATGGCACGTCATTCCCTATTTCCAGACGGGACACGGCACCGCATGGGTGGCATGGCATTGCGGCATGACGATTTTGCTGCGGGTGGTCACGGTCTGGCTTTATTTGAATGGCGGACGCAGCGTCTGCATTGCCGCCTTCTTTCACGCCATGTGCAATGTCGCCTATTTCAGCTTCCCGAACTCAGGCTCGCATTACGATCCGGCGTTCGCCTTCCCGGTCTTGCTGGCAGCCACCACCGCCATCGTCCTGCTCTGGGGCCCGAAAACGCTGGCGCGCTTTCGTTTCGGCTAATGCATCGGCTCAGTGGTAGCCGATGCCTTCTTCTTCATCCTCGAAATCATCCGCCCGCTGATCGAGATCTTTCATCAGCGGGTGGAAGACGGCAAAGCCGAGAATGATGACCATCAGCACGCCGCACATGATGAAGGGTGCGAAATGGTGCCAATGGTAGAGCGGTATGCCGACAAAGGGGTTGATGACATGGCCCGTCGCCGCGGTGGAGCCGATAATGCCGGCGATGGCGCCCTGCTCCTTGGGTGAGACGGAGAGCGACCCGCCTGCCTGAAGCCCCGGCCGCAGGAGCCCGAAGGCAAGGCCCGCAAGCCCCATACCGATCACGAGAACGCCGAGAGAATTCGCGATCACCAGCATCGCCGAGGCAAGGATCATCGTCACCGCCCCCCAGCGCAGCAGAAACTGCACCGACAGGTTGAAGCGCTGGATAAGACCGATCTGCGCCATGATGGTCGAAAGCGCCATCACGAGAAGCCCGATCGAAATCGCCTGCGTCGCCGCTTCCGCCTCCAGATGCAGCACATCCATGAAATAGAACGCCGCAAGCTGCATGGTCGTGGACTGACAAAGGCTCAACAACACACCCACGATGACCCAGGGCAGCACATTGGGCGCCATCAGGTTGAGCTTCACCCCGGCGCGCTTCTCGGCGATCGAGCTTTTGGGCGCCGTGCGTTCCGGCAGCAGGAACCAGATCATCAGCGCCGACAGGAAGGCCAGCACGGCCACCGCGAAGAACGGCGCGAGAATGTGGATTTCCGAAAAGGCCGCCGCGACGCCCGGCCCCACAACCGTACCGATACCGAAGGCGGCGCCGATGCCCGCCACGCCCGAGGCGCGCTCGGCCCGCGTCGTCCGGTCGGCGACATAGGCCTGGGCGGCGGGCATGGTGCCCGATCCGAAGGTGCCGAAGATCGCCCGCGTTCCCATCAGCAGCGGAAACAGGAAGGCCAAAGGCACCATGCCCCAGAGCCCGAAAAGCACGGCAAAGGCGAACAGCGTGGTCGAGACGGCAAACCCCAGAAGACCGATCAGGATGACGGGCTTTCGGCCCATCACATCGCTGCGCCGTCCCCAGAAGGCGCTGGTCATCACCCAGAGCAGGGCCGAGAGCGAATAGATCATCGTCGTCTCGAACTCGCCCATGCCAAGCTTGCGCGTGATCGGCGGCAGCACGGCGAAAACGAGCGTCTGCCCCATGCCGACGGCAAGCAGGCACATGAAGAGGATCACGAAGGCGCGCTTGCGCTCTTCCGGCGTCGTCTTGCCGACAAGAATTTCGGCCGCCTGCTTGGCCCGCTCGGCAAGTCCCGGCGCCGCGTTTTCCTGCGCGTCCCGGGTCTCCCGATCCTTCGGTTTTTCCTCTAGCTCGGACATTTCCAACCGCCCTGAATCAATAAAGCGCCTCTTTGACACGGGCGCTTGTCATCCATTTACGCCTTTTTATGCCCCTCGCCAATGGCGAGACGCTTTCCACATCCCGCAGGCGTTGAACCAAATGCGCTGCGACTGCCGCAGCGGCACGCTGCATCCGCCCTGTCCCGTTTGACTCGCGCAAAAGCCCGTCGCCTACTCTGCCGCAACAGCTATTGAGTTTCGGGAGGAAAAGGCGATGGAACTCGCTTACGCAAAAGAGGACGCACAATTCCGCGACGAGGTGCGGGGCTTTCTCGACGAGAAACTGACGCCGGAGCTGCGCCGCCGCGGCAAGCTGATGACCAGCGTCTATGCCGATTATGAAACCACGATGGAATGGCATAGAACGCTGTTCGAAAAGGGCTGGGTCGCGCCTGCCTGGCCGGTGGAGCATGGCGGCTGCGACTGGTCCGTCGTGCAGCATTACATCTTCGCCAGCGAATTTGCCGCCGCCGGCGCGCCGCCGCTTTCGCCCATGGGCGTGGGCATGTGCGGCCCCGTCCTCATCGGCTATGGCACGCAGGAACAAAAAGACTTCTACCTGCCGCGCATTCTCGGCGGCGAGGATTTCTGGTGTCAGGGCTATTCGGAACCGGGCTCGGGCTCCGATCTGGCGAGCCTGCAAATGAGCGCCGTCGAGGATGGCGACGAATATCTCTGCAACGGCCAGAAGATCTGGACCACGCATGGCCAATACGCCAACCGCATCTTCTGCCTGGTGCGGACTTCGAAGGAAGACATTCCCCAGCGCGGCATCACCTTCCTGCTGATGGATATGGATACGCCCGGCATCGAGGTGAAACCGCTCATCATGCTGACGGGTGAACATGTTCAGAACGAGATCTTCTTCACCAATGCCCGCGCGCCGAAAAAGAATGTCGTCGGCAAGGTCGGCGATGGATGGACGGTCGCGAAATACCTGCTGCAATTCGAACGTGGCGGACACGCCTATGCGCCGGGGCTGCATACGAGGCTCGAACGCATCCGCATGATCGCGGGCGAAGAACTTTCAGGCACGGGCGACCGGCTGATCGACGATACGGCTTTCGCGGAAAAACTGGCGCAAGCCTGGTCGGAAATCACCGCGCTCGAATTCACCGAACACCGCATCATGTCGAAACTCAGCCATGGCGAGGCGCCGGGCGCGGAAAGCTCCATGCTGAAAACGCGCGGCACCGAACTGAGCCAGCGCCTGACCGAGATCGCGCTGGAAGCGGTCGCCTATTACGCCGTTCCCTTCCAGCCCCACGCCACCTGCCCCGGCGGTCCCGTGCCGGGCCATGAAGCGCCGGAAGGAAGTCAGGCGCATGTCGGCCCGGACTATGCCCTGCCTGTAACGCCCAAATATCTGAACGACAGGGCGGGCTCCATCTATGCGGGCTCGAACGAGATCCAGCGCAATATCATGTCGAAGGCGGTACTCGGATTGTAAGCCTTGGGGGCGACGCGCTAGAGGAAAGCATCCACCAGCTTTTCCACCAATGCGCCGCCGACCCATGAGAAGACCGGGATGCCGAGATAAAGAGCGAAGCGGCTGGCCGTGCCGAAATCGACCGGCCATTCGCGCACCTGATCGATACGATTTTCGAAGGCGATGAGGCCGGGAAGCCGGGCGATGGCCTGCATGCCGCGTTCGTCACGGTCGAGTGCCAGGTCGCGTTCTTCCCGGATCGCCGCCCGCAGCGTGTCGAGTTCTTCCTTCTTGGTACGCACGATATGCTGATGAACCCGGATCAAGGGGGGCATCAGCACGCCGACCGCGATGACGCAAATGCCGAGGAAAAGCGGCTCGAGCGCGGTGCGCTCGATCCCCGCACTCAGAAAAAACAGCGAGCCCAGCGTCGCGCCGACGATCCACACCACCGATCGCCGCATCGCAATTCGCGTCAGCGGCGCCAGCCTGTCTATATCCAGAAGGTCGATCCGCAGATAGTGCCGCTGCAACCGGCGCAGAAACACGCCTTCCGAAATACTGAAGAAAAGTCCCTGGCCCAGAATGTAGAAAAGCACGGGCCCCATGACGAGAAACCAGATCGACACGAAAGCGACCGCCCCCTCGATGGGAGCCGGCCCCATGGGAAGAAAAAAGCGAAGGTGCAGAACATCGACGAGCCCCGGCACGGTGACGAGCATGACGAAGATGCCCAGCACCATGCCCGCATAGCCTGCCATACGGCCATACTGGAGCTGCGGACGGCCCGGAGACCGCCAGGTGGCGAGAAGGTCATGAGCCTTTTCGTCCAGCACGGGCAACAGGCGCACCATGTCTTCCCAATCGCGCAGGATGGAAAAGGACGTGACCGAAAGCGTGTATCCACCGAGCAACGAGACGACGAACGCGGCCCAGGAAAAAGGATCGAGACCGAAAACGCTCCCCGACCAGGCGCCGCGCTCCATCGTCTCGTAATTGCCCAGAAGCCAGGCCGGCAGATAGAAGCTCGCCATCAGGATTAGGGGAACGCTCGCTGCCACCACCGCCGGGCGCCCGCCCAGCCGCCAGACAATCCACTGGTCCCACGTGCCGACAATCTGGCGTTCGATACGCGTCGGCGCAGTAGTTCTGAAAATCCCGGCCTCCCTCGTCACAGCCCGTTTATTTGACCGACTATGCCGCCTCGCTAAACTCGCGCCAATCGAAATCCGCATCCAGTGAGGCAGCTTCATGCATATCGACGACACCATCCGGTCGCGCAAATCCGTTCGCGCCTTCAGGCCCGATCCCGTGCCGCGCGACCTGATGGAGGAAATTCTCGAACTCGCCTCACGCGCGCCCTCCGGCACCAATATCCAGCCCTGGAAAGTGCATGTGGTCGCGGGCGAGATGCGCGATCGCCTCGTCGCCGAGGTGATGGCTCATCGCGAGAACGATCCTCAGGACGCAAAGGCGGAATTTCCGCGTACCTCCAAGCGCAAGGAGCCCTATACCGGCCGCATGCGCACGCTGGGCAAGGAAATGTACGGCCTGCTCGGCATCCCGAAAGGCGACAAGGCGGCGAACTGGCGCCAATGGGGCCGCAATTACGAATTCTTCGACGCGCCCGTCGGGCTCATCTTCACCATCGACAAGGATCTCGATGCGATGAGCTTTATCGATATCGGCATCTTCATGCAGACGCTGATGCTGGCGGCGAAAGCGCGCGGCCTCGACACATGCTCGCAAGGGGCGTGGAACAATTTCTGGTCCGTCACCCGCCAGGTGCTGGATGTGCCGGACGACGAATACATCATCGCCGGCATGTCGCTGGGCTATGCGGATGAAACGCAACCCGTGAACACGCTGGTTGCCGAACGCGAACCGCTCGACAGTTTCGCGACATTTCACGGTTTCGACTGATCAGCGATTCAGATCTTCGATGGTGCGACCCGGCGACTGCGAAATACCCTTGTGTGCGGGCTTCATCGCTTTCGAGCCGAGAGTACTGCCCATCGCGCCGCCATTTCCCCCTTGGCCGAGCGACGGCACGTTCAAGACGAAAATCGCAGGGCCATTGGCACCGGCAAAAAGCGGGACGGGATCGGCCATGCCGCCTGAAACACCTGCCGTTGCCACCTGACCGCCAAGACCGATCAGTGCCGTCCCGTCGGCAGGCCCCGGCGCATCCGCGGCATGAGCCGAGGCACCGACCAGCGAGGCCGCCACGATTGAAAGGCTCAAAAAGCGGGCATTGATTTTCATACCATCAATATATGTGCCCGGGACAAATGTTCAATCCGGGCGAACGCCTGTTCATCCGAGTCGCTTGCCAAGTCCCCCCGCCCCGCTATCCTCCCCGCATTCGAATTTCCGGCATTCAAAGAACCGGAATCACATATGTCAGGGAGGTCCTCATGGCGGACTACAAACGCCCCTTGCCCCAGCCCACGCCGGAAACGCAGCATTTCTGGGATGGCTGCCGCGACGGCGAAATCCGGCTGCAACGCTGCAAGACCTGCAATCACACCTATTTCCCGCCCCGCGACTTCTGCCCGGCCTGTTCGGCGCGCGAGGTGGAAGTGATCAAGGCAAGCGGCAAGGCAACGCTCTACAGCTACATCATCAACCATCGTCCCCGTCCCGATTTCGGCGAGGAGCCCCATTCCATCGCTGTCGTGCAGCTGGAAGAAGGCCCGCGCATGATGACCAACATCGTGGACTGCCCGCAAACGCCCGAAGCGCTTGAACTCGACATGCCCCTCGAAGTCACATTCGAAAAGGCGACGGACGAGATCAGCCTGCCCAAATTCCGGCCGGCGAAGTGAAGCAAGGGGACGAGAGATGAAACAGAAATCAGTCGCCGTCGTCGGCGCCGCCGAAACGACGCAGATGGGCAAGATCCCGAACCAGTCGCAGCTCGCGCTCCATGCCGACGCCGCACTCAACGCAATGGCCGATGCCGGTCTCACCGCCAAGGATATCGACGGCGTGGCGACGGCGGGCGACAGCCCCGTCGAGACCGCGCATTATCTCGGCATCACGCCGACCTGGGTGGACGGCACCTCGGTGGGCGGATGTTCCTTCATGCTGCATGTCCGCCACGCGGCGGCCGCCATCAATGAGGGGCTCTGCAACACGGTTCTCATCACCCATGCGGAGTCCGGCCGCTCGCGCGTCGGCGCGCGCCGCTTCAGCCGCGATCCGCAGAGCCAGCAGGGTCAGTTCGAGGTTCCCTATGGCATCACGAACCCGCCGAGCATGTTCACCATTCCGGCGCTGCGCTACATGAAGACCTATGGCGTGACCGAGGAAGACGTGGCCATGGTCGCGGTCATCCAGCGCGAATGGGCCGCGAAAAACCCGCGCGCCAGCTTCCGCGATCTCATCACCGTCGACGATGTGCTGAACTCGCGCATGATTTCCTGGCCGTTCCGGCTGCTGATGTGCTGCCTCGTCACCGATGGCGGCGGTGCGCTCATCCTCACCAGTGCCGAGCGCGCAAAGGACTTCCCGCAAAAGCCCGTCTACATTCTCGGCACGGGCGAAAGCGTGGAAACGCCCATGGTCAGCCAGATGGAAGACTTCACCACCTCCAAGGCCTTCCGCGTTTCCGGCAAGAAAGCCTTCGACGAAGCGGGAATCAAGCACTCCGATGTCGATCACCTGATGATCTATGACGCCTTCGCGCATCTGCCGATCTACGGGCTTGAAGACCTCGGCTTCTGCGAGCGTGGCGAAGGCGCCGCCTTCATCCGCGAACGCAACACGGCGCCGGGCGGCAAGCTGCCGCTCAACACCAATGGCGGCGGCCTCTCCTACATGCATTCGGGCATGTATGGCATGTATGCGCTTCAGGAGAGCGTGCGTCAGATGCGCGGCATTGCGCCCGCGCAGGTGCCGGATGCGAAGATTTCCATCGCGCATGGCGTGGGCGGCATGTTCGCCTCGTCGGGCACGATCGTCTTCTCCAACGAAGCGCCTTAAGAAAAGCAGGAGAGCCCGGCATGCATCTCGCAAAACCCCGCATCGATGTCGGGCTCTTCACCAACTCGCTCGAGCCCATGCTCGACTTCTGGCAGAACAAGGTCGGCCTGAAACTCGATCACGTCCTGCCGCTGGGCGGCGGACGCCGCCAGCACCGCCATGACCTCGCGGGCTCGGTCTTGAAGATCAACCATGCCCGCGACCCGCTGCCCGATGCGCCGCCCTCGGGCTACCGCGAATTGCTGATCGCACAGACAAATATCAACAAGCCGGAAGCCCTCACCGATCCCGACGGCAACCGCGTCACGCTGGTGCCGGAAGGCCATCTGGGCATTACGCGCATCGGCATTCGCCTCGGCGTGCGCGACCTTGCCGCCCATCGCGACTTCTATGGCCGTGTGCTGGAGCTTGAGGAAATCCCCGTTGAAAGCGGCATCGCCTTTCGCTGCGGCGACAGCGTGATCCTGGCTGAGGAAGACCCGAACGCCCCCGCCGACGCCGCCATGGACGGGCCGGGCTGGCGCTATATCACCGCGCAGATCTTCAAGGTCGACGAGGAACATGCCGCGATCCTCGCCCGCGGCGGCGCAGAGGGCGCAGCGCCGCGCACATTGGGCGAAACGGCGCGCATTTCCTTCATCCGCGATCCCGACGGCAACTGGATCGAAATGTCCCAGCGCGCCTCGCTGACCGGCTCTCTCGACTGACGGCGCACATCGGCTAGACTGTTCTCCTCAAACCCCGGCACAAGACCGGAGAGGCGAGGAGGAGACCATGAGCGCCAAAAGCTACAAGACCATCGAGGTGAACCCCATCGCCGGTGCGCTCGGCGCGGAGATCGAGGGCGCGGACCTGTCCGCCGATCTTTCCAACGAACAGTTCGACGACATCCACCAGGCCTTTCTGGATCATCTGGTGATCTTCTTCCGCGACCAGAAGCTGACGCCCGAAAAGCACAAGGAATTCGGACGGCGTTTCGGCACGCTCAACATCCATCCTTACGTGAAGGGCATGGAAGGGCACCCGGAAATCATGCGCATCGTGAAGGAGCCCGAAGACAGGCTGAATTTCGGCGGCGGCTGGCATTCCGACATGTCGTTTCTGGAAGAGCCCGCGCTCGGCTCCATCCTCTACGCCAAGGACGTACCCCCTTATGGCGGCGACACGCTCTGGGCGAACCAGTATCTCGCCTATGAAACGCTGTCGGACGGCATGAAGAAGACGCTGGAGGGCCTGAAAGCCGTCCACACCGCCAAGGCGGAATATGGGCGCGAAGGCCATTCCGCACAGAAGCGCAAAGGCATGGAGGTCAACCAGGCCGAGGGCGACGTGCCGGCTTACGAGCACCCCGTGGTGCGCACCCATCCGGAAACGGGGCGCAAGGGCCTTTATGTGAACCCCGCCTTCACCGAGCGCTTCGTCGGCTGGACTCGGCGCGAAAGCCAGCCGCTCCTGCAGTTCCTCTATGAGCACTGCACGCAGGAACCCTTCACCTGCCGCTTTCGCTGGACAAAAGGCGCGCTCGCCTTCTGGGACAATCGCTGCACGCAGCATTTCGCGCTCAACGATTATCACGGCCATCGCCGCGAGATGGAGCGCGTCACGGTGAACGGCGACCGGCCGGTCTGAGGTATCGGCACGGTTCTCACGCTCATGTGATCCGCACACGCCCTCCGGTTCGTTATTCTCCTGCGGGAAACAAAAGGAAGGCGCACCGTGGAATCGATCTACTACGTCCTGACATGGGCCTGCCATCGCCGCTGCAAGCACTGCTACGACACGCGCTTCCGCCCTTACGTCCGCGACGACCTCGCCACGGTCATGGCCGAGGGCGAGGCGAGCTTCCGCAAGATCGTCGCCAACCTGCCCGAGAGCATGATCTACAAGGACCCCGCCCGCCCGGACACCGACGGAAACCCGTCGGAACGGGTGGGCCGGATCATCATTTCAGGCGGCGAAGTGATGATCGACCCGGTGCGCGAAACGCTCTTCTATCCCGCGCTCGACGCACTGACCGAGAAATACGGGAAAAACGGCGTCCGCCTCTCCATGCAGACAACGGGCGATATCCTGACGCCGCGAATGCTGGACGAATTGCGCGAGCACAATATCTGGACCGTCGCCATCGCCAGCATGGACGACTTCCATGTCGGCATGGAGGGCGCAAAGCGCGAGGCCTTCCAGGAAAAGCTGACGGAGATGTTTCTGGCCGCCGGCTTCGAACCCGCCCCGAAAGACGGCGAAGCCAAAGGCCCCAGCTTTCTGTTCTTCGGCGCCCAGCCCGGCCAGTGGATCGAGGAATTATGGCCGCGCGGCCGCGCCTGGGAGAACGGACTTTCCACCGCCGGCATGGAAACCGATTTCTGCGCCCGCTGGTCCGGCGCCAGGAATTTCCTGAACCATGGTTTTGCCGGTTCGGAAGTCGCCATCGAACCCAATGGCGATGTCTATCCCTGCTGCCTGAAAACGAAACTGCCGATCGGCAATCTGACGGAAGAACGCCTGACCGACATTCTCGACAGCCTCAAAGGCCATCCCGTCTTCGAAGCCCTCAACCAAGGCGATCCGCTACGCATGGGCGAAAGCATGGGCTGGACCGAAACGCGCATGCGAGCGGAGTCGCACACCACCACGCCGCAGGGATTGCCTTACGCAAATCCCTGTATCGGCTGCGACCGCTTCCACGAGGAAATGCTGGGTCCCGTTATTCGCGAATTGCGCGAGGCGCGGCGTCAGGCCTCGATAGCCTGACCGTCGCGCGCGTCGCGGCGCTTCTCCCGCCATGAAACGACAATGAGATAGACCGTCGGAACCACGAAGAGCGTCAGCAGCGTGCCGAAGCTCATGCCGCCGACGATCACGACGCCGATGGCCTGGCGGCTTTCCGCGCCCGCACCGCTTGCCAGCGCCAGCGGCATCGACCCCAGCACCATCGCTCCCGTCGTCATCAGGATCGGACGCAGCCGAAGCCCCGCCGCCTCCACCACCGCATCGCGCACATTCCGGCCCTGCTCACGCAGCTGGTTGGAGAACTCCACGATCAGAATGCCATGCTTGGTGATGAGGCCGATCAGCGTGATAAGGCCCACCTGACTGTAGATATTGAGCGTGAGATTCGTCCCCGTCACGATATTGGCGACGAACATGAGAAGCAGCGCACCAGCCAGCGACAGCGGCACCGAGACGAGAATGATCGTCGGCTCGATGAAACTTTCGAACTGCGCGGCCAGCACGAGATAAATGAACATCAGCGCCAGCACGAAGGTAACGGCCAGCGTGCCGGAGGACTTCGTGAACTCGCGCAACGGACCGTTGAGATCGGTTTGCGCGTTCTTGGGCAGGACCTCCGCCGCCGTCTTCTCCAGGAAGTTCAGCGCCTCGCCCATGGAATAACCTGGTGCGAGATTGGATGAAATCGTCGCCGCGCGAAGCTGGTTGAAGCGATTGAGCGAAGCGGGCGCCACCGTCTCCTTCACGTCGATCAGGTTGGACAGCTGCACCATCTCGTTGTCCTTGCCGCGCACATAGATGTCGGAAATATCCTGCGGCGTGCGCCGGTCCTCGTCGGCCACCTGCACGATGACGTCGAACTGTTTGCCGTTACGCTCGAAGCGCGTGACCTTGCGCCCGCCCAGAAGCGTTTCCAGCGTGCGCCCGACGGTCGACACGTCGATGCCCGCATCCACCACCTTTTCGCGGTTCACCTTGATGTCGAGCTGCGGCTTGTCGAGTTTCAGATCCGTATCGGCATTGATGAAGCCGGGATTGGCGCGCAGCTTTTCCATGAACTTGTTCATGTCATTGGCCAGATCGTCATAGGTGCCGGAGGTCTGCAGCACGAACTGGATGGGCTGCGACCGCCCGCTCTGGCCGAGCGACGGCGGATTGATACCGAAGGCGAGAATGCCCGGTATTTCCATCAGCTTGGGCTGGATGGAATTGACGATTTCCTGCTGCGAGCGGTCGCGCTCGCTCCAATGGCTTAGGCGCGAGAAGGAAATGAGATTGGTGATTTCGGGAAAGCCCGCCACCACCAGATATCCCTTCACCTCGGGCACCTGGGAAACGATATTCTCGATCTGCTTGGTATAATGCAGCGTGTAGTCGAGCGTCGCGCCCTCAGGCGCACGACCGGCGATGAGCAGGATGCCGCGATCTTCCGTCGGCGCGAGTTCCTGATTGAGCAGCTTGAAAAGCCCCACACAGGAAAGACCGACAAGAACGGCGGCAACGACGATAAGCGTCTTGCGGCCCAGCGCTTTCTCGAGCGCGTTCTTATAGGCGCTGTCGAGACGGTCGAGCCAGCCGCCCAGCAGCTTGTCGAACCGTCCGCCGCCCGTATCGCGCCGCAAGAGCTTCGAGCACATCATCGGCGTCAGCGTCAGCGCCATCGCACCCGATACGACGACGGCGCCGGCCAGCGTCAGCGCAAATTCGAGAAACAGTCGCCCTGTCCGCCCTTCGGCAAAGGCCACCGGCGCGTAAACGGCGGCGAGCGTCAGCGTCATGGCAATGATCGCAAAGGCGATTTCGCGCGAGCCCTTGATCGCCGCCTGAACCGGCGACAACCCTTCCTCGATATGCCGGAAGATATTTTCCAGCACCACGATCGCGTCATCCACCACAAGGCCGATGGCAAGCACCATGGCAAGCAGCGTCAGCGTGTTGATACTGAACCCGAAGAGCAACATCATGCCGAACGTGCCGATCAGCGAAATCGGGATCGTCACAACCGGGATGAACGAGGCGCGTACCGTCCGCAGGAAGACGAAAATCACCAGCACGACGAGGATCACCGCCTCGATAATCGTCTCATAGACCGACTTGATCGATTCTTCGATGAAGATGGACGTGTCATAGCCGATGGAATAGGCCATCCCCACCGGCAGCGTCGGCTCCATCTGCTTCAGCTTGGCGCGAACCGCGGCCGCCACTTCCAGCGGGTTGGCCGTTGCCTGCTTCACGATGCCCACAGAAATCGAGGTCTTGCCGTTATAGGTCGCCGCGCGACGCTCGTCGGCAGGCGCGATCTCGACCTTGGCCACCTGGCCGAGCGTCACCTGGAAACCGCCGCTGTCCTTCACCACGATCTTCGAAAATTCGTCCGGCGTTTCGAGCGCGGTCTTGGACAGGACCGTGAATTCCCGCTTGGTGCTTTCGATACGGCCGGAGGGAATTTCCGCGTTCTGGTTGCGGATCGCGTTCTCGACATCCTGCACCGTCAGCCCGTAGGCGGCGAGGCGCTGGCGGTCCACCCAGACGCGCATCGAGTAGAGCCGCTCGCCGAAGATCGACACCTGCGCAACGCCCGGTTGGTTCTGCAGCTGGTTCTTCACGATACGGTCGAGATAGTCGGTAATATCCATGCCCGACATGCGCGACGAGGCGAAGGCGATATACATGATCGGGCTCGCATCGGCCTCGACCTTGGCGATGATCGGCTCGTCCACATCGTCGGGAAGCTGTCCGCGCGCGCGCCCGACGCGGTCGCGCACATCGCTTGCCGCAACATCCGGATCCGTCGACAGCGTGAAGCGCGCCGTCACCTGGCTGCTTTCGGGCCGGCTGGACGACGTCAGGATCTCGATCCCCTCGATCCCCGCCATCGCCTCTTCGAGCGGCTGCGTCACCTCGCGTTCGATCACCGAGGCGCTGGCGCCGCGATAGGAGGTCGTCACGGTCACCACCGGCTCGTCGATTGCCGGATATTCGCGCACCGTCAGCCGCTCATAGGAAACGAAACCGACGAGAATGAGGATGAGCGCAACAACCGTCGCGAAGACAGGTCGGCGGATAAAGAGTTCGGAAATATGCATATGCGTCTCCTACTGCGCGGCCCCGCCTGTGGGGGCCTCGCTTTCGGAGGCTTTCTTTTTGAGTTCGATGGGCTGAACCGGCGCCCCGTCTCGAACCTTCATCTGCCCCGCCGTAATCACCCGTTCGCCTTCCTTGACGCCGGAGCGGATTTCCACCTTGCCGGGCTGACGCACGCCAAGTTCCACGGGACGCATATGGGCTTTACCGTCTTCACCCACCACGAAGACCGCCTTGGAGCCCGTCGCATCCGAGCCCGCCGTGGAGATGATGGCCTGCTCCGGCACGACGATGGAGTCGCGCGTCTGCGTGACGATCTTCACGCGGCCGAACAGGCCCGGCCGCAAACGCCCTTCGTTGTTCGCAAGCAACGCACGTACCTTGATCGCGCGCCCCTCGACATCGATCACCGGATCGATGGCGCTCACAGTGCCGCGAAAGGTCTCGCCGGGCAGCGCGTCGAATGTGATGTCGACGGTCTGCCCTTTCTCGATCTCGGTGAGATAGATTTCGGAGACACGGAAATCGATTCTGAGATTGTCCACATCGGCGAGCGTCGCAATCGGCTGGCCAGGCGTCACATACTGGCCGAGGCTCACCTGCCTCAGACCCACAATGCCCGAGAAGGCAGCCCGGATCGTGCCCTTGTCGAGCGCAGCCTGCGCCAGTGCGCGCTGCGCTTCGGCGGATTTCAGCGCATTGAGCGCCTCGTCCCGCGACCGCTTCGTCCCCGACCCGCGGCTCACCAGTTTGCGGGCGCGCTCGAAATTCGCCTGGGACAGCGTGAGCTGCGCTTCGGCCTGCTGCAGACGCGCTTTCAGGTCTTCATCGTTCAGCGTGACGATGAGATCGCCCTGTTCGAGGCGTTGCCCGTCCTCGAAATCGATGCTGGTCACAATCCCGGAGATTTCCGGCGTCACGACGATGGACTGGTCGGCTTCGAGCGTACCGATAGCCGAAACTTCAGCCTGCACCGGCTCTATACCAGCAATCACCGTTTCGACAGCCGGCGGCGGGGAAGACCATCCCTGGCCCTGACCGCCCATGCGCTGAAAGGCCATCCATGCAAACCCCACAAGCAGAATGGCGGCAATCGCAAGAGCGATCAGCGCCGGACGGCCAAGCACGCCCGCCGCCGCTTTTTTGCGCGGTGTCTCGCTGGAGGAAGTCATATTCCGACCTCTGTTTTCGGAGGTCGGTGACCCGCCTCCCATTCGTTTTAGCTTACGGATGGGCGCGCAGTCTGAGCCCTCTCCCCTCTGCTTTGACATAGGTCATTTTAGCCGAAAGGAAAATGGCAATTTGCCGCTTTATACGACGATGCCCCTACGCAAAGAGGGGGTTCAGGCGGTGACGTCGTCGCCGTTCTGCTCGGGGTCGATAGAGGCATGCCGCCCGGCGGCTCTTTCCTTGTAGATCAAGTAAAGATTGCGCCCGTAAATCAACAGGCCCGCGCCTTGTCCCAGGATGAAGACCGGGTCTTCGCGCCACAGCGCATAGGCAAACAATGTCGCGCCGCCGCTGATCGAGAAATACCAGAAGGCCACCGGCACGATGGACCGCTTGGCCTTTTCGCTCGCCAGCCATTGCAGCAGGAAGCGGGCGGAAAACAACGCCTGCCCCAGAAAACCGACAAAGACCCAGATACTTGCCTGAGAAAGCCACGTCATTACAGAGGTGAACATGGCTCATCCTTCCCATCCGACAGGTTATGCGTCACGCCGTGAGGGTCGTGGCGCCGTTTCAGAAGCCACCACACGGCGGCGAGATCGCCGATACCGACCCAGAGCCGGTTCCACGTATTGTATTTGGCAACGCCGGAGACGCGCGGACGGTGATTGACCGGCGCCAGCACGATCTCGAAGCCCTCGCGCTTCACCAGCGCAGGCATAAAACGATGCAGGCCCGTAAAAAAGGGAAGCGCCAGAAAAAGATCGCGGCTCAACACCTTGAAACCGCATCCGGCATCCCTGGTCGTATCGTTGAGGATCGCGCCGCGGACATTATTGGCGATGCGCGACACCAGATTACGCGGGAAGGGATCCTTCCGCTTGGTGCGCTGCCCTTCGACGATGCCGATATTCTGGCCGCTTTTTTCCGCGTCGATATAAACCTGATAAAGCCGCGGGATGTCCGCCGGATCGTTCTGCAGGTCGCCGTCGATCATCACAACAAGCCGGCCCCGCGCTTTCCGAACGCATGTCAGCAGGGCCTCAGACTTGCCGCAGGGCTTTCCATGACTGAACACCTGAAGATGGGGCATGGTCCGCATCGCAGCGCGAAGCTTGTCCAGCGTCGTATCCGTGCTGCCGTCATTCACGAACACATACTCACACGGCACGTCCAGAGAGGCCCTTACCGCCTCCAGCTCGGCCAGAAGAGGGTCGATATTGCCCTCCTCGTTGAGCACCGGCACAACGACGCTCAGCTCGAAATTTTCGCCCGTCATAGGAGCCCCTCGCTTCCACCGATCCGGCTCAGGCGCCTTTGGGCCGCCCTCAGCCGGGAAATTCCGCTATAGTCCGTCAACACTTCGAAGGGCCCCCTGATGGTCCATCGCGCATCCCGCCCCGCTTTCCTGCAAGGCGAGCCTGTCATATGGCAGATTGCAAGATAATCCAAAACTCTCTTGTCAAAAATGCGCTCCCGCGCGAGACAGTGCCCCCAAAACCACCGCCCCGAACACTGCCGGGGGAAAAGAAACGCCGCCATGATTTTCCGAAAGCAGGGTTAACCGCATGACCGAACGATCCCAGAACCCGGCAGCGCGCGAGGCAGGCCCCCTGCTCCAGTCGTTTCTGGAAAAAGCGGTCACGGGCTGGCGCCCCTATGCGATTCTCATCGCCTTCTGCGCCCTCGTTTTCCTGCCGGGCCTTGCGGGCCTACCGCCCATGGACCGCGATGAGTCGCGCTTTGCCCAGGCCACCAAGCAGATGCTGGAAACCGGGGACTACATGGTCCCCTATTTCCAGGACGAGCCGCGCGCGAAAAAGCCCGTCTTCATCTACTGGGTACAGGCCGCCTCTGTCGCCGCCTTCTCCGATGCGGGCGCCAATGAAATCTGGCCCTACCGTCTGCCTTCGGTTCTGGGTGGCATGGCCTCGGTCCTGCTGACCTTCCTGATCGGCGCCCGGCTCTTCGACAGGCGAACCGGCCTGATGGGCGGCCTGCTCCTGGGCGGCGCCATGCTCATGGTCGGGCAATCGCATATCGCCCAGACCGACGCGGTGCTGCTCGCAACCATACTCGCAGGCATGTACGGCCTGACCCTCGCAGGCCTCGGACCGCAAAAGGGCGAATCCTCGGAAATGGGCCCGGCGCCCGGGCTCTTTTTCTGGGGCGGGCTCGGCCTTTCCATCCTCACCAAGGGACCGATAGGCCCGGCCGTATTGGGCTTTACCGCCGTCGCCTGGGGGGTCCTGCGCAAGGACGGAAGCTGGTTCCGGCGGCTGAAGCCGCTTTGGGGCGTCCCGCTCCTCATCCTCATCGTCGCCCCCTGGCCGCTTGCGCTCTGGCATTCCGGCGCCTTCTCCTTCATCGCCAATGCCGCGCAGCAAGATCTGCTGCCCAAGCTGATCGGCGGACAGGAAAGCCATGGCGCGCCGCCCGGCACCTATCTGCTGAGCCTCTTCGCCGCATCCTGGCCGATGTCGCTGATCATCATTCCCGGCATCGTCACCGCTTGGCACTATCGCCGCGAACCGGCGGTGCAATTCCTCATCTGCTGGGCGCTGCCCACCTGGATCATGTTCGAGGCGGTGCCGACCAAGCTGCCGCATTACGTGCTACCCGCCTATCCGGCGCTGGCGCTGCTCGGCGGCTTCTTCGCGGTCAACGGCCTGCCGCCCCGCCTGCCCGGTTGGGGCCGGGCGCTGTTCTGGCTGCATCTGGCCTTCTGGCTCGTCGTCGGACTGGCGATTGCCGGCGGTGCGCTTTTCGCCCTGACCGAATACGGGCCGGGCGTGGACTGGCGCGGCATCGTCCTCGCACTCATCGTGCTGGGCGGCATACTGCCCGCCGTCTGGTTTGCTTTCCGGCGGCAGTTCGAGCCGGCCCTTGCCGTGCTCGCCCTCATGATGGCGCTTTTCGTGCCCTGGCTCGGGTCGGCGGTCGCCCCCTCTCTCGACAAGCTGTGGGTCGCCCGCGAAGTCGCAGCGGCGATCCCGCCCCATGACGAGCGCCCGCCGCTCGCCTCGGCGGGCTTCAACGAGCCGAGCCTCATCTTCCTGAACGGAACCGATACCATGCTGGTGCCGGGCATGACCGCAGCCGACTATCTGGCGGATACGCCCGACGCCTACGCGCTCGTCACGGGGCAGCAGAAGGAAGCATTCCTCGACCAAGCGAAGGCGCGTAACCTGCGCCTTGAACGGATCCGCCAGTGGGACGGCTTCGACTATACGAATGGCGAGCCCTTGGCCCTGACCCTCTACAAATCCGCCGAATAAGCGACATGACAAAATCAGACATGGCCGAGGCGACACAAACGGATATCCGCCGGTTCGCACCCGCCGAACTGGTGGAGATCGCAACGGCCGCAGCGGAGGGACCGACGCCGCTTCACCGCCTCCGGCGCATGATGTGGTCGGGACTGGCACCATTGCTCGCGCTCGCCATTGGCCTGATGCCCCATGTCGACCTCGCCGTGTCGAAAACGATGCAGCGCGTCGTCACGCCCAACATGCATTATTTCTGGCAGGCGGTGACCGATCTGGGCGACGGCACGGTCTATATCGTTGCCGCCGCGCTTGCCTTTCTCTTCATTCCGCGTGGCAAGCGCTTTGCTGCCTATCAATCCACCCGCAAGAAGCTTGAAAAGATCTGGCGCTTTTGCGCGCTGATGCTGGCCGCCATGGCGAGTTCGGCCATCGTGCTGCATCTGGTGAAATTCGCGGCGAGCCGTCACCGTCCCAGCGACTTCTTCCGCGATGGTTTGTACGGATTTGCACCCTTCACCGTGACCCACCGCCTCGACAGCTTCCCCTCCGGTCACTCGCAGACGATCTTCGTCTTCATGGCGACGCTGATGATCGCCTTCCCGCGCCACTGGAAGCTCTTTCTGACGGTCGGAGCCCTGACCGCGGTCTCCCGCGTCGTGCTGCTCAACCATTTCCCGAGCGATATCCTGATTGGTTCCTGGCTTGGCGCCTTCTTCGTCTTCCTGCTCGCCCCTCTCATCCTGCGCCGGGGCGACAGCGCGCTCTACCCGCGGCCGGAAGAAACCCCGCACCTGAAATAATACGAAATTGCCTCTTGTTTCGGTGGGCCGATCTGACAATATAGAAACATACCAACCGGTCGGTTTTTACATTGTCAGGTCCCATGTCGCACGACGCCTCCCATATCCCTCTGCCGGAATTCCCGCCCTATCTGAAGCGGGAGCGCCCCGCCTCACGCGCCGAGCGAACGCGCCAGGCGTTGCTGGAGGCGGCCTTTCTCGAAATCTACCTGAAGGGTTTCCGCGCCGCGTCGCTGAGCGACATTCTGGAAGTCTCCGGCTGCACCAAGGGCGCTCTCTACCACCACTTCGCCGACAAGCACGCGCTCGGCCTCGCCGCGCTGGGCGACGCTTTCCACCGGTTCCTCGATCACAACTGGTATCAGCCGCTGGCCGGGACGGACGATCCCGTGACCGAGCTGCGCCGGATCATCGAGCGGCACGTCAACGGCGAGCTGGGCGTCGACCCCCGCCTCGGCTGCCCGATCAACAATCTGTCTCAGGAAATGTCGCCCATCGACGAAGAGTTCCGGCTCTTCCTGTCCGGCGTGCTCGCCGAATGGCGCGGCCATATCGCCGACGCGCTGGAACGCGGCAAGGCCGCGGGCACGGTGCGCGCCGATGTCGATGCGGAGGGGGTCGCGGCTTATATCGTCGCCACCCATCAGGGCGTCTCCGGCATGCTGAAAACGACGCGCGACACCTCGCTCGCCGAGAAATGCGCCCATAGCTATTTCGACTATCTGGAACATCTGCGCGCCTGAGAGGCGTCGCCGGGGAGAGGAACGGGCTGATGAACGAATGGGTAGTGGCCTATCTGAACTGGGTCGTGCGGTGGCGCTGGCTGGTACTCATTCTCTCCGCGGGCGCCGCCCTGGCCCTCGCCAGCGGCGGGCGATTCATCGAGTTCTCCAATGACTACCGCTATTTCTTCACCGACGAGAACCCCAACCTCCTCGCCTTCGAAGAACTTGAACGCACCTATTCCAGTCCCGATACGCTGCTCTGGGTCCTGCAACCGGACGAAGGCAGCGTCGACACGCCGGAAGTCCTCGCCATCGTCAAACAGATAACGGAAGACGCCTGGCAGACGCCCTTCTCCGTGCGTGTGGACAGCATCACCAATTACCAGCACACCCGCGCGTCCGAAGACGATCTCATCGTCCGCGATCTCGTCCCCGATCCGGCTGCGCTGACCGCGGAAAGCGCAAAGGAAGTCGGGAACATCGCCACCAGCGAACCCGTCACCGCAAAGCGCCTGATTTCGGACGACCGCCGCACCACGGCCATCGTCGCCCGCCTGAACATGCCGCGCGACGACGTGGCCGCCAATAATTCCGTCGTCGAACATGCGCGCAGGATTCTCGCCGACATGCGCGCGCAGCATCCCGATATCCGCTTCGAACTCACGGGCTCGGTCATGCTCTCCAACGCCTTTTCCGAGGCGGCGACGCGCGACCTCCAGACCCTGACACCCGCCATGTATCTCATTCTGGCGGTCACGGTTTACCTGCTGCTGCGCTCCTTTTCCGGCACGCTCGTCACCATGGCGGTGGTGTTCTTCTCCGCCTTTGCCGCCATGGGCCTCGTGCTGGGCTGGATGGGCGTCAAGCTGACGCCGCCCTCTTCCGGCGCGCCGACCATCATCCTCACCATCGCGGTGGCCGATGCGATCCATATCCTCGTCACCATGCTGGTGCAGATGCGTCACGGCATGACGAGAAACGAAGCGATCGTCGAGGCCATGCGGGTCAACTGGCAGCCCGTCTTCCTCACCAGCATGACGACGGCGATCGGTTTTCTCAGCCTCAACTTCTCCGACGCACCGCCTTTCCGCGATCTCGGCAATATCTCCGCCGCCGGCGCCGTAATTGCCTGGGTGCTGTCGGTCACGCTGCTGCCCGCACTCGTCGCCGTCCTGCCCTTCAAGGCGAAGGCGAGCATCGTCAATCAGAGCCGGGTCATGGAAAATCTCGGCGACTTCATCATTCGCCACAATCGCGTGCTGATGGGCGGTGTCGTGCTCACCTCGGTGGGCTTTGCGGTGCTGCTGCCACGTTTCGTCTTCGACGATCGTTTCGTGACCTATTTCGACGACCGGATGGAGTTCCGTGTGGCCTCCGACTGGGCCGCCGACAATCTCACCGGCATCTACCAGATCAGCCATTCGATCCCCGCGCAGGAATCGGGCGGCGTCTCCGATCCCGCCTATCTGAAACATCTGGAAGCCTTTGCCGACTGGTTTCGCGAGCAGCCCGAAGTCGTGCATGTCGCCACGTTCAGCGATGTCATCAAGCGCGTGAACAAGAGCATGCATGCCGACAATGAAGACTGGTATCGCGTCCCCGACGACCGCCAGGCCGCGGCTCAATTCCTGCTGCTCTATGAAATGTCGCTCCCCTACGGGCTCGACCTCAACGACCAGCTCAATGTGGACAAATCGGCGAGCAAACTCACGCTTACCCTGCACGACATTTCCACCAGCCAGATGGAAGATCTGCGCGAACGCGCCATGGCATGGCAGGAAGCCAATTTGCCGACCTATATGATTTCCCAGTCGGCGGGCCAGTCGGTCATGTTCTCCTTCATCGGCGAGTCGAACTTCCGGGCCATGGCCGTGGGCACGCTTTTCGCCCTCCTCCTCATCTCCGCCTGCCTCATGCTCGCGCTGAGGGATCTCAAGCTCGGCCTCATCAGCCTCGTCACCAACATCGCACCGCCCGTCGTCGCCTTCGGCATACTGGCGCTGTTCCGTCCGGAAGTGGGCTTGTGGTCTTCCTTCGTCATCGCCACCGCCCTCGGCCTCATCGTCGACGCCACCGTTCACTTCCTGTCGAAATACAAACGCGCCCGGGACGAGTTCGGCTATTCCGCCGAAGAGGGCGTGCGTTACGCCTTTGCAACGGTTGGCACTGCATTATGGGTTTCGGGATTTGTATTGGTCGCGGGATTTGGCATTCTGGCGTTCTCGCCGTTCAAGATTAACGCCATGCTGGGCATCATGGTGGCACTTACCATTGCTGTGGCACTCATCATCGACTTCCTGCTCCTGCCGGGCCTTCTGATCGCCCTCGACAGGAACCGGAAATCGAAAAAGCGTGTACCGGTCCAGGTCCCGGGAGAAACCGCATCGCCCGCCGGGGTCTGAACCACCGCCGGCACCGAACACAAATCAGGGAGAGAGAAATGCCATTCGTCAGTTCCGCCTTGCGCCAGAGCGCGCATGCGTTCGTTGTCGCACTGCCGCTCATGGGGCTTGCCGCCACCGCCCACGCGCAGGCGGACGGCCTGCCCGGCACGGATGAGCCCGTGGCCCGCGGCCTTGCCATCGCGCAGGAAACCGATAATCGCGACAAGGGATGGGGCGACGCCGAAGCGGATATGGAGATGGTCCTGACCAATGCGCATGGCGACACCAGCACGCGCGAGCTGCGCTCCTATTCGCTGGAGCGGACGGACCCGGAGGAAGGCGACTGGAGCCTGATCGTCTTCAACAAGCCGCGCGACGTGGACGGCACGGCGCTGCTCACGCATGCGAAGATTCTCGAGCCGGACGATCAGTGGCTCTATCTCCCGGCTGTAAAGCGCGTAAAGCGCATCTCGTCGGTCAATAAATCCGGCCCCTTTGTCGGTTCGGAATTCGCCTTCGAGGATTTCTCCTCCAGCGAGGTTGGCAAATATTCCTACAAATGGCTGCGCGACGAGCCCTGCGGCGATCTCACCTGCCATGTCGTGGAGCGCAAGCCGCTCTATGAACATTCCGGCTATACGCGCCAGGTCGTCTGGACCGACACGACCGACTATCAGCCGCGCAAGATCGACTATTACGACCGCAAGGACGCGCTACTGAAGACACTAACCTTTTCCGACTATCGTCTTTACGAGGACAAGTTCTGGCGCGCGCACGACCTCTATATGGTCAACCACAACAACAAGAAGGCCACCCGCCTCACCTGGAAGAACTACAAGTTCCATGAAGGGCTGACGGAAGCGGACTTCTCCACCGCGGCGCTGAAGCGCGCCCGGTAAACAAGCAAAAGAGCGGCCCGGCGATCCAGCATATCGCCGGGCCGTCTCCATCATCCAGGGCGGGGGAGTGAGATGAAAAAGAGCTTGGTGGGATGGGCGTCGATCGCGCTCGCATGCGCGGCCGGACCGGCACATGCCGGGGAGTTCGAGTTCACCGGCTATGTCGAGCCCGAACTGCAGCTCTTTCTGCAAAAGGCATCGAAACCCGAACAGCCCCGCGCCAACATGTCGGTCGCAGGCGAGGTCAGCGCGAAATATTTCTGGGACGATGGCGACCAGTCATTCGTGGCCACCCCGTTCATGCGCCTCGACATGCATGACAACAAACGAACCCATGTCGATCTGCGCGCGTTCAAATACGCCTATATCGACGGCGCCTGGGAATTCCGCGCAGGCGTCGACAAGGTCTTCTGGGGCGTTACCGAAGCCGCCCATCTGGTGGACATCATCAACCAGACCGACGTGGTGGAAGATGCCCGCGGGCGCGAGAAGCTTGGGCAGCCCCTCGTCTCGCTGTCCACCTATCAGCAATGGGGCACCGTCGACCTTTACGTGCTCCCCTGGTTCCGCGAGCGCCTTTTCCCCGGCGCCAACGGACGCCCCGCGACGGATATTCCGGTCGACACAAGCCAGACGAAATTCGAGAGCGGCCAGAAACAACACCACGTCGATTTCGCGGCGCGCTACTCCAACACATTCGATATCTGGGACGTGGGTCTCGGTTATTTCCGGGGCACCGGCCGCAACCCGATCCTGATACCGGGACTGAGCAGCGGCGGATCGCCCGTCCTCATTCCCTACTACGTCCAGATCGACCAGCTCTCGACAGACATTCAGGCCACCAAGGGCGCATGGCTCTATAAATTCGAGGGGCTATGGCGCAAGGAGCTGAACGACCGCTACCTGCAGGGCACCGGCGGCATCGAATACACGCTTTACGGCATATTCGACACACCCTCCGACCTCGGCATCGTCGCCGAATATATCTGGGACGAACGCGGCGCCAATCCGCAGAACCCCTTCGCCAACGATATCTTTGCCGGTGTGCGCTGGACCGCCAACGACATCGCCGATACCAGCCTGCTGACGGGCGCCGTCGTCGACATGGACACGCAGGCGACCTTCTTTTCGGCGGAATTCGAAAAGCGCCTCGGCGAGAACTACCGGCTCAGCGTGGAAGCGCGCCTTTTTGCCGGTCAGCCAGCAAGCGATCCCTACTACACGCTCAAGGACGACGATTTCCTGCAAATCCGCCTTGCACGCTATTTCTGACCGATTCTCCGGAGTCGGAGACCGGGATCACGCGCAAAGCCGTCCGAACGCCCGGAAAATTTCCTCTCCGAAACATTAAATCCGCGCAAGAGTGCCGACGGAGAAGATGCGTCACCACGCCCGGTGCAAAAGCGCCTTTCTCTATATCCCCTTGCGCCACAATCGTTTTTGGCAAGACATATGGAAACGACAAAGCGAACACCCGGCGCCGCTTGCATTCGATTTAGGCAAACTGCCCCGCATCGCATGTCCGCTTCATTACATACGCGAGGACTCCACTACCGGCTGCATTGAAGCAGCACGCCATGGCATGCAAGAAAGCGATCAGGGAAGGAGGATAGTTATCGGAAGTATCTTCCATGCGTTCCCTGTATCGAGTCGTCAAAAACCTCCTCCCCCTGAACATCAATCTTTCCCGCGCGGGCGCGCTCACCGCCTTTATGGCGATGGCATTGCCGCTCGCTGGCTGCACCGGCAGTTCGGATTATCCCGTCATCTTTCCGCACGGACCTGACGCGATCACCGAGCGCGATCTGCTCTTCATCGCGGTCGCCATCATGCTGATCGTTGTCATTCCGGTTTTCGTGCTGGCGGTGTGGCTTCCTCTGCGCTACCGCGCATCGCGTGAAGCACCCGACTACGATCCGAACTGGGACCATTCGCATCGCGCAGAAGTCGTGATCTGGCTTGTTCCGGCGCTTATCGTGTGTGCGATCGGCTCTCTGGTCTGGATCTACACGCACAGGCTCGACCCCTATCGCTCGCAAATGGCGGAAGGAAAGCCGGTCGTCGTCCAGGCCGTGTCCATCGACTGGAAATGGCTCTTCATCTATCCGCAACAGCACCTTGCGACGGTGAATGAACTCGTTTTGCCGACCGATCGCCCGGTCAGCCTGCGGCTCACATCGACCGATGTGATGACGTCCTTCTTCGTACCGGGCCTTACCAGCCAGATCTATGCGATGGCCGGCATGGGCACGAGATTGAATTTCCAGCCGGGGCCTGTCGAGACCTATACCGGCCGCAATTCGCTATTCGACGGCAAGGGTTTCCCGGACCAGAAATTCCCTGTCCGTATCGTGACGGCCGAAAACTTCAAGAACTGGATCGACACGGTCCGCAAGGCGCCGCTGCAGCTCACGCCGCATGAATATCAAATGCTGAGCAAGTCCGGGGCGATGCCGCATCCGCTGCACTTTTCCAGTGCCGACCCCGAACTCTTCGCCCGCATCGTCAAGGGCGCGCACTCGGCGGCAAGCATGATCGCCTCCGACCGCCCCAGGTAACTCCAGGAAAGAACCGATTTCCCATGCTCGGAAAACTCACCCTTCACGTCCTTCCACTCTACAGCCCGATCGCCATGAGCGGCGCGGCAATGGAGCTGCTTGGCGTTTTGTTTATTGCCGCGCTCATCACATGGCTCGGCAAATGGCGCTATATCTGGAACGAATGGCTAACGACGGTCGACCACAAGCGCATCGGAATCATGTATGTGGTTCTCGCCTTCGTCATGCTGTTCCGCGGTTTCTCAGACGCCTTCATGATGCGCATGCAGCAGGCCACCGCCTTGAACGGCCATGGCTATCTACCGCCGGAACATTTCAACCAGGTGTTCTCGGCTCACGGCACGATCATGATCATCTTCATGGCGATGCCGTTTTTGACCGGCATCATCAATTTTGTCGTGCCGCAGCAGATCGGCGCACGGGACGTCTCTTTCCCGTTCCTGAATTCCGTGAGCTTCTGGCTTACAGCCGCCGGCGCGGCGCTCGTTCTCACCTCGCTGGTCATAGGCCGCTTCACCACGGCAGGCTGGACGGCCTACCCACCCTTCTCTGAACTGCCCACAAGCCCCGGTTCCGGAACCGACTACTGGATATGGGCCGTTCTCGTGAGCGGCGTCGGCTCGACACTTACCGGCGTGAACTTCGTCGTCACGATCATCAAGCGGCGCGCGCCCGGCATGTCGCTGATGCAAATGCCGCTCTTCACCTGGGCGGCTTTTATCACCGCCATCCTCATGGTTTTCGCGTTTCCCGGCGTCACGGTCGCGGCCGCCCTGCTCGGCTTCGACAGGTTCCTCGGCATGCATTTCTTCACCGCGGACGCCGGCGGCAATGCGATGAACTACATCAACCTCTTCTGGTTGTGGGGCCACCCGGAGGTCTACATCGTAATCCTTCCCTCCTTCGGTATCTTTTCCGAACTGGTGGCGACCTTCTCCAGCAAGAGGCTTTTCGGCTACGTCTCGCTTGTCTACGCGACGATGGTGATCGGCATTCTGTCCTTCACCGTCTGGCTGCACCACTTCTTCACCATGGGCTCAAGCGCTGACGTGAACAGCTTTTTTGGCATCGCCACCATGGTGATCGCCGTACCGACGGGCGTAAAAATCTACGACTGGCTCCTGACCATGTATCGCGGGCGCATCCGCCTGACCTCCCATATGCACTGGACGCTGGGGTTCATGGTCGCCTTCGTCATCGGCGGCATGACTGGCGTACTCCTCGCCATTCCGCCGGTCGACTATGTGATGCACAACACGCTGTTCCTTGTTGCGCATTTCCACAACATGCTGATCCCCGGCTCGCTGTTCGGGCTTCTGGCGGGTTACCAGTACTGGTTCCCCAAGGCGTTCGGCTTCCGGCTCGACGAGTGGTGGGGCAAGACGTCTTTCTGGTTCTGGTTCGTGGGCTTCTACGTCGCCTTCATGCCGCTCTACGTGCTTGGCTTCATGGGCATGCCCCGGCGTATGGACTACTATCAGAACCCCGCCTGGCAGCCCTGGCTCATCGTCGCCGCGATCGGCGCGGTGCTGATTGCCATCGGCATTCTGTGTCTGGCAATCCAGCTCGTCGTCAGCATCCGCCGTCGCGAAGAACTGGCCGACCTGACCGGCGACCCGTGGGACGGGCGCACGCTGGAATGGATGAATGCCTCGCCCGCGCCGCTCTACAACTTCGCCGTCGTGCCTGAAATCCACGACCGGGAGGAACTCGCCTGGCGCAAGGAACGCGGGATTTCGCACGACGCTCCGGCGCATTACACGCCGATTGAAATGCCGTGCAACACCTCCACCGGTGTTCTGATCGGCGGGGCGGCCTTCGTGCTCGGCTTTGCCGTGATCTGGAACATCTGGTGGCTCGCCATTCTCGCCTTTGCGGGCGTCATCGCCGCCACCATCGTCAAGGGGAGCGTGCCGGAAGAGGAATACACGATCACTCCGGAACAGATCGCCGCCCTTGAAAGCCGCGGCAGCGGCCCCCTGCTGGGCTTTCTGAGCCCCCTGGAAGACGAGCGCGGCGATCGCTCGACGCATGGCCTGCTGAATTCCATCGGAGACTGAAAATGCATACCGAAACGGCCCACAGTCACGAAGCCATGCTCTTCGAGGAGCGCGAATTCGGCTTCTGGATCTATCTGATGAGCGACGCGATCATCTTCTCGCTGCTCTTCGCCACCTATGCCGTGATGCGGCACGCAACCGCCGGCGGCCCCGGCGCCACCGAAATTATGGAATTGCCGACAGCGGCGATCGAAACCGCTCTGCTGCTCCTGGCAAGCGTCACCTTCGGCATGGCCGCGGTGGCGCTGGAAGACAAGCGCCGGAATGCGATCCTCGTCTGGCTCGGCATCTCCTTCCTGCTCGGCGCGGGTTTCCTCGGCATGGAAATCCACGAATTCATCGGACTGATCGCCGAAGGCGCCTCGCCGCAGCGTTCCGGCTACCTGTCCTCGTTCTTCGTGCTCGTCGGCACGCATGGCGCTCACGTGACGGCGGGCCTTGTCTGGATCGCCACAGCCGTCGCCCAGCTCATGCGGACAGGGCCGACGGAAGCCTTCGCGGCGCGCTTCAAGCGCCTCGGCCTCTTCTGGCACTTTCTGGACATCGTCTGGATCGGCATCTTTTCCATCGTCTACCTTCCCGGAGTCCTGCAATGAGCACGATGTCAGATCACGCCCGCACCATGCGGAACGACTATTTCAAGGGATTTGGGCTGGCCGTGCTGCTGACGGTCGTGCCCTTCGCGCTGACGGCGGGGGGATGGCTGTCGCCGATCCACGCCCTGCTCGCGATCGCGGCGCTGGCGGTGGTTCAGATCGCAGTCCACATGATCTACTTCCTCCACCTCGATCTGCGCGCCGTCACCGACGAGAAAATCGTGATGCTGGCCTTCACCGGCATCATCCTCTTTCTGATGGTGGGCGGCTCGCTCTGGGTCATGTTCGACCTTGGGGCCCGGATGATGTAACGCGGTCCGTCGGTCGGATCGGTGGTTTAGGGAAGGAAAAGGAGCGGCAATGGTGGGCGTGACAGGGATTGAACCTGTGACCCCTTCGATGTCAACGAAGTGCTCTCCCGCTGAGCTACACGCCCATTGCCATTGGCGGGACGGATTTTCGGCAATCTCCGCGCCGATCCGTCGAGAGGCGCTTCGTATATCTAGGATTTGAGGCTCTGACAAGTCTCCGAACGCGAACTCTCAGGCCGCGGCCATCATCCGGTCGACTTCCGCCACGAGTTCGCGCAGATGGAACGGCTTGGAGAGCACTTTCGCCTCATCCGGCGTCGGCTGGTCGGAGCTGAGCGCCACGGCGGCAAATCCGGTGATGAACATGATCTTGAGCGTGGGATCGATCTCGGCGGCATGCCGGGCAAGCTCTATGCCATCCATTTCAGGCATCACGATATCGGTCAACAGAATATCGAAGATATCGCCCTTGAGCCGATCATGAGCCTCATCGCCCATGCCATAGGCGGCCACCTCGTGACCGGCATTTTCCAGCGCCCGCGCAAGAAAGCGGCGCATGGATTCATCGTCTTCCGCAAGAAGAATGCGTGCCATCAGCCCACCCCACCTTTTAAAGGGGCCAATCTGCTCATAGGGCCCCATCCCGATTTTCGGCTCTCCATTTGCCCAACGGAAAGCCTTACCCGGTATCAGCATACAATAGGGAGCGGCCGGTAAACAGCTCATGAACATGCGTCCTCTAGAGGTCGCATCCTGCGGTGCACATGCTATGGTTGGCTTTCGCGGGCAGGCGCAAGGCGAGCCGACAGGCCGAAAGGCTGCCGACCCCCGCTTCGCAGTCACAGTCAATCGATCTCGCACGCCCCGCTCATGGATCTCGCAACCGACAAATCTTCAAAAAATCCGGATGAAAATCCGGCGGAAGAGCTGGCCGAAAGCCGGGTCGCAAGCGATGACGAGCTGCGCGACGAGCTTTACGCACGCCCCTTCGCCGTGGAGCGGCCTGCGCGCCTGACACTGCCCTTCGTCTTTTCCTCGCCCCATAGCGGCCGGCTCTATCCGCGCGAATTCGTGGCGGCCTCTCAGCTCGACCCGCTGGCGCTGCGCCGCTCCGAAGACAGCTTCGTCGAGGAAATATTCGGCGACGTGCCGGATCTCGGCGCCCCGCTCATCCATGCCCGCTTTCCCCGCGCCTATCTGGACGCGAATCGCGAGCCCTATGAGCTCGATCCGGCCATGTTCGATGGCCCCTTGCCGCCGCATGTGAACACGCGCTCGATCCGCGTCGCAGGCGGGCTCGGCACCATCGCGCGGGTCGTCTCCGACGCAGCCGAGATCTATCGCGCGCCCCTGAGCTATGCGGAAGCAGAGCGGCGGATCCGTGCGCTCTACATGCCCTTCCACGACGCCCTGCGTCAGCATCTGGACGATGCGCGGCGGCGCTTCGGCTGCGCGGTGCTGATCGACTGCCATTCCATGCCCTCCGTGGGCGGGCCCGGCGACGACGACACAGGCGCCGACCGGCCCGACATCGTGCTCGGCGACCGCTATGGCACCTCCTGCGCCCGCGAAATCGCCATGAAGGCGGAAAAGACCCTGTCCCGGCTCGGCTATTCGGTGGCCAGAAACAACCCATATGCCGGCGGCTTCAACACCGAGCATTACGGCCAGCCCCAGCACGGCCTCCATGCGCTCCAGATCGAGATCAACCGGGCGCTCTATATGAACGAGGAAAAGCTGGAACGCCGCGCGGGGTTGCAGCGCCTGCGCCGCGACATGAAGAGCTTTGCCGCCGAAATGGCCACGCTCGACCTGAGCGGCCTCGGCCCGCGTCTCCGCGTCGGTCCGATCTGACCGGCCTTACGAGAGCATCGCTTCCAAACCTCCCCCTCCGACCGCCCCCGCCAAAACGGTCGGCACAAAAAAAGGGGCCCTGCCGAAGCAGGGCCCAAGTCTAGGGAGGAAACGCCCAGGAAGGGCTGCGACCTTGGGAGCTACGCTCTACCAATGCCGCGATGCACAATATGACATTGCACTGCACACAAAGCAAGCCCGATTTGCAGAAAATTCAACCCGCCGGGTACCGGAAACAGAAAATAACATATTGGTTTAAAAGAACTTTCTTATAGGCGCCGGAAAATAGGTGCAGTGCAAAAAGAAAAAATTCGCCCCTTTCCCGAATGCGCAGGCGATTCCGCCTTCAAAGCTTCCTTAACCCTGGCCGGTCATTCTGTCGGCTGGAAGGGCTGACGATGGCGTGCCCCCGGACATCTCCGGTATTCGGCACGCCGCCAAAAGGGTTAAGGCATGAAAACGAGCGGGGCCGCCAGAGCAACGGCATGGCGCAACAGGGGCAAGACGGGCGCGGCAATCGCCGCCTGCCTGATCGTCGCCCTGTTCATGCCGGGACGCGCCGTTGCCGGGCCGGACAGCTCATTGACGCTGGGCCTGCGCGGCGTCGACGCGCCGATTTCCACCAGCGCCATCAGCGATCCATGGAATATCTGCGAACGCGAGGCCATCCGCCGGGAACTGGCCGACGGCCTGCCCCGTGCGATCGTTGCCGCCGTCGCCATGGCGGAATCCGGCCGCTACAACCGCGCGGCCCGTACCCGCCGCGCCTGGCCCTGGACGATCAACGCGCAGGGCCGGCCCTATTATTTCGACACCAAGGCCGAAGCCGTCCGCTTTACGCGGAACCTGCTGAAAAACGGGATCCGCTCCATCGATGTGGGCTGCATGCAGGTGAACCTGCGCTATCACCCCAACGCCTTCGAAAATCTGCAGGCCGCCTTCGACCCGGCCACCAATGTGGCCTATGCGGCGGATTTCCTGCTTCGCCTGCATCGCAGGCTGGGCACATGGCCCGACGCCGTTTCGCATTATCACTCCGGTGAGCCCAGCCGCCACCGCCCCTATTTCCGCCGGGTGATCGGCATCTGGAAAAAGGAGCGCGCGCGCCTTGCCGATGCGCTCTACACCTCGTCGACCCATGATGTCGCCACCGTCCAGAAGGCCGCGGCACCTGCCGTCACAGCCACGACGACGGCGGAGGATACCCACCCCGCCCCGGCGGTGCTGGATATCGACGACCGGGTCGAACTCTCTGCACCCGCATCGACGGTCCTGCGGCTCTCACTGCCCGTGGGCCTCTTTGCGAATGACAGGATGGCCGAAGCGCAGCCGCCCGCCATCCTGGGCCATGAGGCCAAGGAAATTCCTACACGGCTCGCAGACGCAGGCACGCTTCAATAATCGGTTCAGTATCCGCCTTCTCCGTCGCGGCCGTGACGAAACGGTGATCCGGGCATGATCTGGTCGGATCCGGATGATGCGGTGCGCATGGGCGCGCGCCGCCGGCACGAACGGCCGCCATCCCCGATTGCGGGGGGCGTGGAGGGGGAAACGGATTATGCAGGCTCTGGGAAACATCCTGGGCGATCTCGCGAGCGGCTTTCTGTCGCTCGCCGATAGCGACAATTTCATCTGGAAGACGGTCGATCTTCTTTCCGCGCTTTTCGTCGTCGCGGTCGGTCTCGCCTTTCTGGCCGTCATCGTGGTCTATGTCGTCGACCGCACACAGACGACCCACGCCATCCGCCGCAACTATCCGGTGATCGGCCGCCTGCGCTACGTCTTCGAGGCGCTGGGGGAATATTTCCGGCAGTATTTCTTTGCCATGGACCGCGAGGAACTGCCCTTCAACCGGGCGCAGAGGAGCTGGGTCTACCGTGCCGCAAAGGGCGTCGACACCACCGTCGCCTTCGGCTCAAGCCGCGACATAAGACCCGCCGGCACCATCAACTTCGTCAACACACCCTTCCCCACGCTCGACCAGAACGCCGCCGACACCGCCTTTGCCGAAGTCGGCCCCTTCTGCCGCCATCCCTACCGCACCGCCTCCATCTTCAACATTTCCGGCATGAGCTTCGGCGCCATCTCCAAACCCGCCATCCGCGCGCTCTCCCGGGGCGCAAAAAAGGCGGGTATCTGGATGAATACCGGCGAAGGCGGCCTGTCGCCCTACCATCTGGAGGGCGGGGCCGACATCGTCTTCCAGATCGGCACCGCCAAATATGGCTGCCGCAATGAGGCCGGGGCGATCAGCGATACCCGGCTCGCGGAAATCGCCGCGCACGATCAGGTGAAGATGTTCGAGATCAAACTCAGCCAGGGCGCCAAGCCCGGCAAGGGCGGCATGCTGCCCAAGGAGAAGATCTCCCGCGAAGTCTCGGCCATTCGCGGCATTCCCCAGGGCGAGGATTCGATCAGCCCCAACCGCCACCCGGAAATCTCCACCATCGGCGACCTGCTGGACATGGTGGAACATGTGCGCGAGGTGACCGGCAAGCCGACCGGCTTCAAGATGGTGATCGGCGCCTATGGTTGGCTGGACGAGTTCTGCGAGGAAATCCAGCGGCGCGGCGTGGAGCGCGCACCCGACTTCATCACCGTGGACAGCGCCGATGGCGGCACGGGCGCGGCGCCCATGCCGCTGATCGACTATGTGGGCCTGCCCATCTGGGAAAGCCTGCCCATGCTTTGCGACATCCTCGCCCGCCACGGCCTGAAGAAACGCATCCGCGTCATTGCCAGCGGCAAGCTCATCAACCCCGCGGAAGTCGCCTGGGCGCTTTGCGTCGGCGCTGATTTCGTCACCTCTGCGCGCGGCTTCATGTTCGCACTGGGATGCATCCAGTCCCTTCAGTGCAACAAGAACACCTGCCCCACCGGCATCGCGACCCACAAGAAGAAGCTGCAACGGGGCCTCGACGTGACCGACAAATCGGAACGCGTCCGCCGCTATGCCGAGCGCGTATCGCATGAGGTCTGCATGATCGCGCATAGCTGCGGCTGCGACGAACCGCGCAAGCTCACCCGCGAGCAGGCCCGCATCATGGGCCCGAGTGGTGTGTCCGTATCGCTGGCGGAATATTACGAGCGCTGGTCGGCGCCCCACTCGATCCATGCGCTGAACGGGATCGACCGCCCGAAATTCGAGCATGCCGGCTTGCAGGGCGCGGGCATCTCCACAGGGACCGCCGCCGACTGATCCTCAGCGCGACGGCACGACCATCCGGAGGAAATGAACGCCCATCGAAATGGTCTGGGGAAGCGCGCCCCGCGCATCGCCGTCCACCTCCACCGCCAGCCCTTCCGGCGAGAGGGCCTCGATCCGCCGCGGATGCATGATCTCGACATCCTTGAGCCGGTGCACCCGGCCAAGCCCCAGCGCAGCGAAATAGCGGGCAAAGGCCATTCGGCTGCCGGATTTGAAGAGCGTCAGCGTGAGCCCGGGATCTTCGATATGCGCATCGGGCGCCAGCACGAAGGGCCCGGCGAAATGACGCGCATTGCTGACTACCGCCCAGGCGCAGCGCTTTTCCTGCCCGTCCACGCGCAACACGATTTCGCGGGCCGGCCCGGCAAACCAGAGCTTCAGCCCCGACCAGACGAAAGCAGCCTTGCCGAAGACACGCTTCATCCGCGCATCGATGTCATGCACGACTTCGCCGTCGAAGCCGATCCCGACCATGAGAAGGAAAATGCGGTCATCCACGAGCCCGGTGCCGATAAGCTGCGCGGGACCGGAAAGAAGCATGTCCGCGATGTCCCCCTCGCGCATCCTGAGGCCCAGTTCGATGGCAAGGACGTTTGCCGTGCCCAGCGGAATGATACCGAGCGGCGTACTTTGTCCGAGCAGGCCCCGCGCGACTTCATTGATCGTGCCGTCGCCACCCGCGGCCACGATCACATCTGCGATACCGTGGCGCGACGCGGCCGCCGCCAGTTCCGTCGCATGGCCCGGCCCTTTGGTTTCGTCCAGCGTGATCTCGACGCCCGCCTGGTTAAGGCGTTTGATGACACGTTCCAGAAGGTCCCTTTTGCGGGCGCCCGCCATCGGGTTGAAGATAATATGAGCCGAACGGCGTAGCGCCAAACCGGACCTCCCCAAACGAAACCGAAGTCGTAAAAACGTCACATACTCGTCATCTAACCGTATCCGCGTACACGGATTATCCGGCCAACCGGATCCGGCGAATCGCTTATATCGCGTAACGACCCGATAAGCGAGCGGATTGATCCGTAGGCGAACCAAGGCCAGAAACCGAAACGAGGCCGACAGTCCGCCGAAGTCGCGCAACTGTGAGACAGATGGTTACATGACCCTGCTGGACACGGCTTTCAACAGCCTCGGCACTTTGGCCACCCGCACGTCGAACGAACCGCTCCCTGTCGCCAATGCCCGCACTGGCACGGAAGAAAGCGCGCCCGCCGCGGCGCCACGGTCCGGACGTTCCCGTTCCCGCCGCAACAATCTCGACGAAAGGCTGACCGGTCCGCGCCCGAAGAACCCCACGCGCCACCGCACGCTCTTCATTTCCGACACCCATCTCGGCACACCGGGCTGCAAGGCGGACCTCCTGCTCGACTTCCTGCGCCACAACGAAGCCGAGACCGTTTACCTCGTCGGCGACATCATCGACGGATGGCGCCTGAAACGCTCCTGGTACTGGTCGGCGGGCCACAACGCCGTCGTTCAGGAAATCCTGCGCATGGCCCGCAAGGGCGCCAATGTCGTCTATGTTCCCGGCAATCATGATGAGGCCTTGCGCGACTATGCAGGCGTCAATCTCGGCGGCGTCGATGTAACCGGCGAAGCCATTCACGAGACCGCCGACGGCCGCCAGTTCCTCGTCCTTCATGGCGACCAGTTCGACAGCGTCGTGCGCTATGCCAAATGGCTCGCCCATCTCGGGGACTATGCCTACAACATCGCGCTGCAACTCAACAATTGGCTGCATGAAGTCCGCCGCGTCTTCGGCATGCCCTACTGGTCGCTCTCTTCCTATCTGAAGAACAAGGTCAAGAACGCCGTCGAATACATCTCGAACTACGAGGAAGCGGTGGCCCGCTCCGCGCGCGAACGCGGTGTCGACGGCGTGATCTGCGGCCATATCCACCACGCCGAAATCCGCGAGATGGACGGCGTTCTCTACTGCAATGACGGCGACTGGGTGGAAAGCTGCACCGCGCTCGCAGAGGACGATGAAGGCCAGCTCCGGCTCATCACTTGGACACATTTTTCCTGGGAACGCGACGAAGCCGACGGCGAAAACGGCACGCGTCCGGTCCTGACGGCGGCTTGATGGCTTCAGTCAACACGCTCACGCAGCGCCCCAGGAGAATGCGCCGCGCGCGCAAACTTCTGAACCGGCTTCGCGGGCGCCCCCTGCCCCGAGACGTCGGGCGCTTCTCCGAGAAACTGAAAGTCGTCATCGTCAGCGACGCCGCCCCTCCGCAGGTGAACGGCGTCGTGCGCACGCTTCAGCAATTGCGCGAAAGCCTGACCGATATGGGCCACGACGTGGTGATGATCACGCCCAATGACTTCATCACCATCCCGATGCCGACCTATCCCGAAATCCGGCTGGCAGTGTTTCCCTGGCGCAAGGTGGCTCGTCTCATCAAGGAGGCGAACCCCAATGCGATCCACATCGCGACCGAAGGGCCGCTGGGCCTTGCGGCCCGCAGCTTCTGCGTCAATCGGGGCATCCCCTTTTCGACCTCTTTTCACACCCGCTTTGCCGAATATCTGACCGCGCGCACCGGCGTGCCGCTTTCATGGGGCTATCGCTTCCTGCGCTGGTTCCACCGACCGGCCACCGCCCTCATGGTTGCGACCCCCTCGCTTCAGCGCGAACTGGAAGAGCGCGGCTTCGGCACGCCTGTCATCTGGTCGCGCGGCGTCGATCTCGACCGCTATCAGGTGAGACCCGATCTCCATGGCGAGCACTATCTGGGGATCGAGCGGCCAGTCTGGCTCAATGTCGGCCGCGTCGCGGTGGAAAAGAATATCGAGGCCTTCCTCGCCCTCGATCTGCCCGGCACGAAAATGGTCGTGGGCGACGGGCCGCTGCTCGAAACGCTGAAACGCCGCCATCCGGAAGCAACCTTCACCGGCGCGCTTTTCGGCGACGACCTCGCCGAGGCCTATGCGGCGGCGGATTGTTTCGTCTTCCCCAGCCGCACGGACACATTCGGCCTGGTGCTGATCGAGGCGCTGGCCTCTGGCACGCCGGTCGCCGCCTATCCGGTGCAAGGCCCGGCCGACGTGATCGGCGCCGCCCCTGTCGGCTGTCTCGACCAGGATCTTGCCGTGGCCTGCCGCGCCGCGCTCGGCACCCCGCGCGAACGTTGTCGCGACTATGCGCTCGGCTTCTCCTGGGAGGCCTGCGCCCGCCAGTTCATCACCAATCTGGCGCTGGAAGAGGCGATCGCGGAAGACTGCGACGCCACTTCCGAGGGAACCGCCTGAAGACCTGCACCGTCTCCCCTTTACGCGAAACCCGGCCTGAGACGCACCCTCTGGAATGCGCTCTTTGGGACACACTGTTTCACCTGCGACACTTTCGCAATTAGTCTCGCATCCCTATCTTCTACGGGTCGCCCCCTAACGAAAAGGCTCCCTCATGAAATGGTTCATACCGGCCTTCGCCGCTTTCCTCCTCGCCGCCGCCGCTACCGCAAGCCCGGCGCTGTCCGATCCCTATACAATCGACGCCAGCCATACCCATGTCGGCTTCAAAGTGAACCATCTCGGCTTTTCCGACACCTATGGCACTTTCAACAATGTCGCCGGCACTTTCGACCTCGATCAGGACAATCCCGAGAAGAGCAGCGTCGACATCGACATCAAGACCGCCAGCATCGACACCAATCATGAAAAGCGCGACGAACACCTGCGCGGGCCCGACTTTTTCGATGTAGGGAAATATCCGGACATCACCTTCAAATCGACGAAGGTCGAGCGCACCGGGGACAAGACCGCGAAAGTAATGGGCAACCTCACCATGCTCGGCGTCACGAAGCCGGTGACGCTCGATGTCACCCTGCTCGCCGCGGGCCCCTATCCGATGGACAAGAGCGTGACGGCCGCGGGCTTCAACGCCACCGCGACGATCAAGCGCTCCGATTTCGGCATGACGGCCTATGTGCCCATGATCAGCGACGAAGTCGACATCACGATCTCCACCGAAGCCCGCAAACAATAGCCCTCACGGCACGAGGACGACCGCCTTGCCGCGCGCCCTGCGTTCCATCACATGGGCGATCGCGGCGGGCGTCTCCTCCAGCGTGAAACGGTCGGAGACATAAGGCCTAATGCGGCCTTCGACATACCATCCCGCCAGTTCCGAAAAGGCCTCGCGCGTCACCGCCGGGGCCTTTTCCAGATAGGCGCCGAAATTGAACCCGATCGCATCGACATTCTTGACCATCAGATGATTGGCCGGGATCTGCGGCACGCGCCCACCTGCGAAACCGATCACGATGAGCCGCCCCTCGAACGCGATGGCCCTGAGGGAGGCGTCGAACACATCCCCGCCAACCGGATCGTAGATCACATTGGCGCCCTTGCCGCCGGTCAGCCCCTTGATGCGCTCGCGCAAATCCTCCGTCGATGAATCGACGAGTTCATCCGCGCCATGTTTCCGCGCGATCTCGAGCTTTTCCGGCGTGGAAGCCGTGGCGATCACCCGCGCGCCCAGCGCCTTGCCGATCTCGACGGCGGTAAGCCCAACACCGCCCGCCGCGCCATGGACGACCAGCGTCTCGCCTTTTTTCAACCGACCGCGATGCTTCAGCGCGAGATGGCTGGTGCCATAGGCGATGGGAAAGGCGGCGGCCACCTCATCGGGCATCTCCACCGGCAGGGGCACCACACCGCTTGCCGGCATCAAAGCCTCTTCCGCATAGCCGCCATTGCCGCACATGCCGGCCACCCGCTGGCCGACCTTGAGCCCGCTCACGCCCTCGCCCAGCTTGAGCACGGTGCCCGCGACCTCCGCGCCCGGGGAAAAAGGCAGGTCAGGCTGGACCTGATATTTGCCCTTGAGCACGAGACTATCCGCGAAATTGACCCCGCAGGCCCTGACCCGGACGAGAATTTGCCCCGGTCCCGGCTCCGGTGAGGCGATTTCCTCCGCTTTCAGCACCTCCGGCCCGCCCAGTTCGCGCGCAATCATCGCTTTCACGGTCGATTCTCCTTCACTTGGCCCCTATGAGCTTGTAGCAGAGCGCCCCCCCGATATATAAGGCGGCAACCCAATGGCGCGCCGGCGGGCCCGACCCCGCGCGCCCCGGAGCAGGCAAGACCTCTCCGTTTTTTTTAGTCGCATGATCTTCGCCGGATTCCGCTATTGGTTTTTCCGGATCATGCCTTAGAGACCAGCAGGACCTTATGTCGCTCCGGAATATCGCGATCATCGCCCATGTCGACCATGGGAAGACGACGCTTGTTGACCAGTTGCTCCGCCAGTCCGGCACCTTCCGCGATAACCAGCAGGTTGCGGAACGGGTGATGGATTCCAACGACCTCGAGCGTGAGCGCGGCATCACCATTCTCGCAAAATGCACCAGCGTCGCCTGGAAGCCCGAAACCGGCGCCCATGCCGGCGAGGAAATCCGCATCAACATCATCGACACGCCCGGCCATGCCGATTTCGGCGGCGAGGTGGAACGCATCCTCTCCATGGTGGACGGCGTGGTGCTACTGGTGGACGCGGCCGAAGGCCCGCTGCCCCAGACCAAATTCGTGACCTCCAAGGCGCTTTCGCTAGGCCTCAAGCCCATCGTGGTCGTCAACAAGGTGGACCGTGGCGATGCGCGCCCCGACGAAGTGCATATCGAGGCTTTCGATCTCTTCGCCTCGCTGGGCGCCGATGACGAGCAGCTCGACTTCCCCACCATCTTCGCTTCCGCCAAGGAAGGCTGGGCATGTGAAGATCTCGCCGCATCCGATGCGAAGGATCTGGGCCTCCAGCCGCTCTTTGAAAAGATCGTCGATCATTTCCCCGCGCCCGGCGCGCTGACGGACGGCTCTGCGGACGAGCCTTTCGCCATGCTGGTGACGACCATCGAGGCCGACCCCTATCTGGGCCGCATCCTGACGGGCCGCATCGAAAAGGGCACGGCCAAGCCGAACAGCCCCGTCCATGCGCTGCGCCGCGACAAGGAAGGCAATGTCACCGAAGTCGAAAAAGGCCGCCTGACGCGCGTTCTCGCCTTCCGCGGGATCCAGCGTCTTCCCGTGGACGAGGCGAAAGCCGGCGACATCGTCGCCATCGCGGGCCTTGAAGAAGCCACCGTCGCCGACACGATCGGCGATCCGGCCATGACCGAGGCGATCCACGCCCTTCCCATCGACCCGCCGACACTCTCCATCACCGTCTCCATCAACGACTCGCCGCTGGCCGGTCGCGAAGGCAAGAAGGTGCAGTCCCGCGTCATTCGCGAGCGGCTGATGAAGGAGGCCGAAAGCAACGTCGCCATCCGCGTGGCGGACAGCGAAACGAAGGATTCCTTCGAGGTCGCGGGCCGTGGCGAATTGCAGCTCGGCGTGCTGATCGAAAACATGCGCCGCGAAGGCTTCGAACTCGGCATCTCCCGCCCCCGCGTGCTCTATCGCGAGGACGAAAACGGCAAGCGCCTGGAACCCATCGAGGAAGTGACCGTCGATGTGGATGACGAGTTCACCGGCACGGTGATCGAAAAGGTTTCGCTCCGGAAGGGCGAGATGATCGACATGCGCCCCACCGGCGCGGGCAAGACACGCATCATCTTCCACTGCCCCTCGCGCGGCCTCATCGGCTATCACGGCGAATTCCTCACCGATACGCGCGGCACCGGCGTGATGAACCGCGTCTTCCAGGAATACGGCCCTTATCGTGGCGAAGTCGAAGGCCGCCGCAACGGCGTGCTGGTCGCCAATGGCACGGGCGAGGCCGTTCCCTACGCGCTCTGGTATCTGGAAGAGCGCGGCGTGCTCTTCATCGCCCCGGGCGCAAAGGTCTATGAGGGCATGGTCATCGGCGAGAACTCGCGTTCCGACGACCTGATCGTGAACCCGCTGAAAGCCAAGCAGCTCACCAATATCCGCACCACCTCGAAGGATGAGGCCGTGCGCCTCACCCCGCCCCGTCCGCTCACGCTCGAACAGGCCATCGCCTATATCGAGGATGACGAGCTGGTGGAGGTGACCCCGGAATCGATCCGCCTGCGCAAGCGCTATCTCGACCCGAACGAGCGCAAGAAGCACGCGCGCGCCGGATAAGGACCGATTCCGGCCCAAGGTTGTCCGATATCGCGGCTTCGGCCTGTGTGACCCTGTCACACAGGCAACGGATTCATTGCCTCTCAACCTTCCGGGTGCCAGTCTTCTCCGCTCGCAACGGAGGAGGAAACGATGGCAGGTAACCCGGAATGGCTCGCGCAGGTAAAAGAAGAGGCGCTGGAGCCCGAACGCCCCATCGTCGACCCCCATCACCATCTCTGGGATCGTCCGGACTCGCGCTACGAGCTGGATGAGTTGCTTGCCGACACGGGGAGCGGCCACAACATCCGAGCCACCGTCTTCATCGAATGCGGCTCCATGTATGAGGCCTCCGCCACCCCCGCCATGGCCCCGCTCGGCGAAACCGAGTATGTGAACGGCATCGCTGCGAAATCGGCGAGCGGCGGTTTCGGCGAAACGCGCATCGCGGCGGGCATTGTCGGTTTTGCCGATCTCACGCTCGGCGATGCGGTGGACGAGGTGCTGGAATGGCACATGCTGCGCGCACCGGAACGCTTTCGCGGCATTCGCCACGCCAACGCCCATGACGACAGCCCCGAAATCCGTGAAGCGCATACCCGTCCGCCCAAAGGCCTTCTGAGCCATGACGATTTCCGCAAGGGGTTCGCCCGGCTGGAACAGAAGGAGATGACCTTCGATGCCTGGCTGTTCCACCCGCAAATTCCGGAACTGACGGACCTTGCCCGCGCTTTCCCCAATATCACGATCATTCTCGATCATTTCGGCGGACCGCTCGGCATCGGCCCCTATGAGGGCAAGCGCGCGGAAATCTTCGAGCAGTGGAAAAAGGACATCCACGAACTCGCCTCCTGCCCCAATGTCGCGGCGAAGCTCGGCGGCATCAACATGGCGGTAAACGGCTTCGGCTGGCACAAGCGCCCGACGCCGCCGACCTCCGACGACCTCGTGGACGCCACGCGCGACTGGTATCTCTATACCATCGACGCCTTCGGGCCCATGCGCTGCATGTTCGAGAGCAATTTCCCCGTGGACAAGCTCTCCTGCTCCTATGGCGTGCTGTGGAACGCCTTCAAGAAGATCGCGAAGGATTTCTCCGAGGACGAAAAGACCGCCCTTTTCCACGATACGGCGAAACGGGTTTACCGGCTGGACTAGAAAAGCCTTCACGACCAATATGCGCCGAACGCCGTCCAGAGGTCCGAATGCTCGATCCGCAGAAAATAGATGAACTGGCAAGCTTCGCGCTGGAGCTTGCAGATACCGCCGCCACCGTCACCCTGCCGCATTTCCGCTCCGGCCTTGCCGTGGACAACAAACGCGGCAATTTCGACTTCGACCCAGTGACAGCGGCGGATCGCGATTCCGAAATGGCGATCCGCAAGCTCATTCTCGAGCGCTATCCGGATCATTCCATTCTCGGCGAAGAGCATGGCAATCATGAAGGCGCAAGCGACCTCACCTGGATCCTCGATCCGGTGGACGGCACCCGCTCCTTCATTTCGGGCGTTCCGCTCTGGGGGACACTGATCGGCCTCAATGACGGCACGAAACCCGTCATCGGCCTGATGGACCAACCCTATATCGGCGAACGTTTCATCGGGCGGCCCGGCGGCACGGAACTGATCCGCGCCGGAAAGGCGCTCCCTCTCAAGGTGAGCGGCTGCACCAGGCTAGAGAATGCGTTGCTCGGCAATACCGATCCCGGCATGTTCACCGTCGATGCCGAGAAAGCCGCCTTCCGCGAAATTTCCTCGAAGGTCCGCCTGCGCCGTTTCGGCGGAGACTGCTATTTCTACTGCCTGCTCGCCGCGGGCACGCTCGACCTCGTGGTCGAATCCTCGCTCCAGCCCTATGACATTCAGGCGCTCATTCCCGTGGTCGAGAATGCGGGCGGCATCGTCACGACATGGAGCGGCAAGGACCCGCAGAACGGTGGGCAGGTGGTTGCCGCCGCCACACCGGAACTGCATGCGGCGGCGCTGGAGATATTGAAGCCCGCCGCAGCCGACTGAGCTAACCGCGCGGCGCTACCTTATCGGCAAACCGGTCAAAGGCCTGCCAGAAGACGGCCTGCAAGGCATCACGTTCCATCAGGATTTCATGCTCGGAGCCTTCCACCCGGACGAACTCCGCATCGGGAATGTGCTGCGCCGCCTGCTCAAGCGCGCTCCCCTCGATCAGCCGGTCTTTCGTTGCCTGGGCGATGAGAACGGGGATACGCACCTCACGCAGATAGTCCGCTCTCTCCGTCACCCCGATGGAGCGGATCGCCGCGCGCACCCACCCGAAAGTCGCCGCGCCGAGCCCAAGCGCGGGGTCCGCCCGCACCAGCGCCTGATGAATGGCGTGGTGCCGCTCATCGGACGTCACGATATTGTCCTCAAACGCCTCTTCATCCGCCGCAGCCGGTCCGCCACCGGGAATGTAACGTCCGGCAAAACCAAGCGCGCTGCCGCCATAAGCCAGCATCGCCGCGGCGAAGGCGTTCAGCGCATTCCCGAGCCGCAGGCCCAGCATGGGCGCGGAGAAAACCGCCCCGCTGAACCAGTCGGCATGGTCGTGACAGGCGCGCAGCAGAATATTGCCGCCCATGCTGTGCGACATCGCGATCCATGGCTTCGGGAAGGCGGGGGCAATTTCCGCCATGAAGAGCCCGAGGTCGCGGTCGAATGTGGAGAAATCGTCGATATGCCCTTTTCGCGGATCGTCCAGCATGCGCGCTGAAAGCCCCTGCCCGCGCCAGTCCATCGTGGCGACGGCAAAGCCGCGCGCGATGAGGTCGCCGATCACCTCGAAATATTTCTCGGCAAATTCCGTGCGCCCGCCAAAGAGAAAGACCGTCCCCCGGCAATTCTCGATATGCGCCGCTTCCGGCGTCCATGTGACGACGCGCAGCCGCGCCCCATCCGTCGCCTCCAGCCAGCGCGCGTCGGCGCCCTCGGGCGCAGGAAAGCCCTCGATCTCGATAAGCGGTGCAGCCGCCAGCTTGTTCACGAAAATACCCCTTCTCCCTCGTCACGCCCTGGAACGGAGCCGGAAACACTCAACTCAAGCCCTGAATTCCTTTAGGGTCGGCGACAACAGAAACATGCCGGAGGATACAGCAGGCCATGAGCTGGGAAAAGGAAGCCGAGGAAATCAGGAAACGCCGCGCCCTGGCCCGCGAGCAGGGCGGCAAGGAAGCCATCGAGCGCCAGCACGAAAAAGGCCGACTGACCATCCGTGAACGGATCGAGAAGCTGACCGACCATGAGAGCTTCCGGGAGATGGGCGAAGGCGCGGGCGTGCCGCATTTCGACGAGGAGGGGAACCTCATCGGTTTCGAACCCGGCAACTACATTCTGGGCTTTGCCAAGGTGAACGGCCGGCGCGTCGCCGTCGGCGGCGAGGACTTCACCATGAAGGGCGGCTCCCCCAACCCGGCGGGCCTGCGCAAGAGCGTCTATGCCGAAGAGCTGGCGCTCACCTACAAGGTCCCGCTCATCCGCCTGCATGAAGGCGGCGGCGGCAGTGTCGCCGGGTCCGGCAAGAAGGGCGGACGCCCCATGGGCGATCCCGTTTTTTCCACGCCGCGCTTCCGGTCGATCACGCAGGTGCTGGGCGAAGTGCCCGTCGCGACGGCGGCACTCGGCCCGGTCGCGGGCATGCCCGCCGCACGCCTCGTCGCCTCGCATTTCTCCGTGATGACCGAGAACGCGCAGGTGTTGATCGCGGGGCCGAAGGTCGTCGCGCGCGCGCTTGGCGAAGACCTGACCAAGGAAGAGCTGGGCGGCGCCGAAGTCCATGCGCGCTCGGGCGTCATCGACAATGTAGCGAGCGACGAAGAGGACGCGCTGAAGCAGATCGCGCAATTCCTTTCCTACATGCCGGACAATGTCTGGCAATTGCCCCCCGATATCGAGACCGAAGACACCCCCGACCGCATGGATGAAAGCCTCATCGACATCGTCCCGCGCGAACGGCGCAAGCCCTTCGCCATGCGCAAGATCGTCAAGGCCGTGGTGGACAAGGGCAGCTTTTTCGAAATGACGAAAAAATACGGTCCCTCCCTCATCACCGGACTTGCGCGCCTCGACGGCAAAAGCGTGGGCGTGATCGCCAATGACTGCAAATTCTACGCAGGCGCCATGACCGCGCAGGCGGCGCAGAAGCTCCGCCGCTTCGTCGATATGTGCAACACCTTCAACCTGCCCATCCTCTCCTTCGTGGACGAACCGGGCTTCATGATCGGCTCCGCCTCCGAACAGGCTGCCACCATCCGCCACGGCACGGGGGCGATTGCCGCCGTGATGCAGAGCCGCGTTCCCTGGGCGAGCGTCATCGTGCACAAGGTGTTCGGGGTGGCGGGCGCCGCGCATTTCGGGCCGGAGGGTTTCGTCCTCTCATGGCCGAGCGCGGTAACCGGCGCCCTTCCCGTGGAAGGCGGCGTCGCCGTCGCCTTCGCCCGCCAGATCGCCGAAGCCGAAGACCCGGAAGCCTTGCGCCAAGAGCTGGAAGAAAAACTCGCCGCGGGGCAATCGCCCTTCCCCCGCGCGGAAGGCTTTTCCGTCCATGAGCTGATCGACCCGCGCGAGACCCGCCCGCGGCTTTGCGAATGGCTGGATTGGGCCGCGCCCCGCCGCGAAACAGCGAAGGGCCCCTATCTCGCGACGATGCGCCCGTAAAAAAAGGGCTCCGGCGATACGCACCGGAGCCCAGTCGTCCCCACTCACGCAACTCGCCCCTCAGCGTCTCAAATGAGCGGGGAGTGTCAGTTAGTACTGGGACAGGAGAATTGCGCCCGTGATCGCACTGATCCACAGGATCACGGCACGATCGCGCGCATCGTCATAGGCGCGAACGCGATAGGCGGAACCCCAGCGCCGATGATGCGCGTAATAGACCGGCTTGCCCCAACGGCGGTACCGGCGCTCATAGCGCGGGCGCCAATGGGCGAAAGGCCGGTATTCGCGCCTCGGCGCCGGACGGTAATAACTGCCGCGCCTGTTTTCGCGGTGTTCATACCGGTCATAGCGGCGATAGTGACGCCGCTCATATCTGTCGTGACGGCGATGCTTGCGGTAGTCGCGATCATGGCGCCTCCCCTCTCTGGGGCCATGCCGGTAGTCGACCGTCTCCACATTGGCAGCCGTATTCGCCTTGATATTCACGCCCAGCACACCTGCCGAAGCCTGCGCCGCCAGGGGTACTGAAAACGCCATGCCGGCCGCGAGGCCGGCAACAATGAATGCCTTTCTCATGCTTCCTGCTCCTTCTGTCGTTCGATCGTCCCCCTGGTGTTGAAACGATGATCGGCCATCCGCGCTGAACGGGCGCTGGCATGGCCGTTCATCCGGCGTTCAGCTTCGGGGGAGGGTTTCCGGGATTTCGGGAAAAGGCGGGGGCCGGCCCGCCGGAACGATCCGGCAGGCCGGTCATCTGTCAGAGGACCCGAAGGACCTTGCCCGTATAGGGGCAGATGTCGAGACGCACCTGCTTGCCGTGCCGGTTGCGCGCATTCACCTCGTAATAGTCGCCGTAATCGGTCGCCTTGCTGAAATGGCTGTAGCCGTGAGCGGCCACGCCCTTTCGCCAATGGTTGAAGCCATGACGACCGCCGCGCTTATAGTCCGGGCCGTTGTAATGCGCCGCGCGCCGGACATTGAGAATATGGCCGTTATGCGCCCTGGTCCGCACGACCACCGGACGGCCGCGCTTGTTGAGCGCCCGCACGCGATAGACGCCACGCTCCTCCTTCAGGCTGACGACATCGAACCCGTGAAAGCCCTTGCGCTTGAGCTTGGCGAGCAGACGGTTGATGTCCATGCCCTTGGGATCGTAGCGCGGGCGGAACTTCTTGAAGTCGATCGACTGGATCCGGCCCGTGCGCGCATCCACCTTTGCGTCCACGATCATCCCGAGGCGCGTGACGCCCTCCAGACGATAGACGCGCTGGTTCTTCGCGAGGCGAATATCGGTCACCGTGCCGCCCGAGCGGTTTTCGACGAGGCGGACCACGCGGTTGAGCGGCATCACCCGCCCGTTATGTGCCCGCCATCCCGGAGACCCGCGGCGATAATCGATGGTCTGGGCTGTCATTTGCGGCCCGGCATGATGGCTGCCGAATGTCAGCACGAAATTCGCATTGCCGGCCTGTGCCGGAGCGGCCATTGCCATCGCGCCCAGAATGCCGGCTGCCGCCGCGGTCTTGAGAAGAATGTTCGTCATGTCTGCCTCCTGTGTCAGCTGGGGAAACCAATTGCTGAGACACAGAATGACGGGACCTCGCTGAACCTATCGTGGACCTTCCGTTCAGCCGGGGTTCACCCGTGCAGGCCGCGACAAAAGCGGCGCATATCCTCACTTGAAGAGCCTGAAACACCACCCATCTATTAGGGACCGGACGCCAAAACGGGTCCGGAACGGGCCGAAGACCCAGCCGGCCACAAGGCGGATGGGCGGCCCGAAGGATGCATCGCTTAAACCAAGGGTGTTCAAATGAGAAACTTCGACTTTTCCCCTCTCTATCGTGCCAGCGTCGGCTTCGACCAGCTTCAGTCGCTTCTCGACAATGCGACTCGCGAGGCCCAGACCTCTACCTATCCGCCCTACAATATCGAACGGGTGGACGAGCATAATTACCGCATCAGCATGGCGGTGGCGGGCTTCGCCGAAGACGATCTGGAGATCGAGGTGAAGCAGAACGTGCTCACCATCAACGGTCAGAAGAGCGAGCAGGACGGCGAGACGAACTACCTCCATCAGGGTATCGCCGCACGCAGCTTCGAGCGCCGCTTCCAGCTGGCCGATCATGTGGAGGTCACGGGCGCGAAGCTCGAAAACGGCCTCCTCCATGTCGAATTGCAGCGTCAGGTTCCCGAAGAGATGAAGCCGCGCCGCATTGCGATCACCAATGCCTCGGCGGGGTCGAAATCGCTGGAAGGCAGCTACGCGACGGCTGCCGACTGATCGGATGCCATAACGCGCATAATGAGAATGAAACGGGGCGGGCCGGAAACGGCCCGCCTTTTTTCATACGCTCAGAGATCGAGCTGCATTTCGAACACGCTCGGTTCGCCCGGCAGCTGATGGCGCGTAAAGCCGAGTTCGGTACACAGATCGAGCATCGGCTTGTTCTCGCGCAACACATGGCCGAAGATCTGCTTCACACCGCGAGCCCGCGCATAGTCGATGAGCTTGTGCATCAGCCCGTAGCCGAGACCATGTCCGTGAAGATCGGTCCGCACCAGGATCGCATATTCCGTCCGCTCCCTGTCGGGATCGTCGGAAAGCCGGCCTACCGCGGCAAGATGCTGGCGCGTCTCGTCGGTAAAGACCACAAAGGCCATTTCCCGGTCATAGTCGATCTGCGTCAGACGCGCGGCCAACTGGCGCGGAAGCTTTCTGAGTGGCGACAGGAAACGCAGCCGTATGTCTTCCGGATCGGTATGCGCCAGAAGGTCGTCCGTCAGCGGTGCGTCTTCGGGCCGGATAGGCCGCATCGGATAAATCCTGCCGTCTCGTCCGGAAATCGCACCTTCCAGCGCACCGGGATAGGGCCTTATCGCAAACCGCGACGAGCCCTTGCCATGCGGCGCCTTGATGCGCACACGCGCATCCAGCGCCAGCACGCCTTCCTCATCCGCCCAGAGAGGGTTGATGTCGAGTTCCGCGATGTCGGGATTATCCGCCGAGAGATCTCCGATCGCCATCAGAGTGCCCGCAATCGCATCGAAATCGGCGCCGGGGCGTCCGCGATAACCATCGAGAAGCCTTGAGACCCGCGTGCGTCGGATCAGATCTTCGGCCAGCACCCGATTGAGCGGCGGCAGGGCCATCGCCTGGTCGCGCACGACTTCCACCGCCGTACCGCCCTGCCCGAAAAGAAGCACCGGGCCGAACGTCGCGTCGTCGATCATGCCGAGGATGAGCTCGAAGGCACTGGGACGGCTCGCCATGCGCTGAACGGTAAACCCGTCGATCTTCGCATCTGGCCTGGCTTCCGCCACGCGGTCGAGCATGCGTCGCGCCGCCCGCAGCACCGCTTCCTTGTCTTCAAGATCGAGCGCGACGCCGCCGACATCGGTCTTGTGGGTAATTTCGGGGGAAAGAATTTTCAGCGCCACCGGATAGCCGATTTCCTCCGCGCACGCCGCCGCTTCATCGACGGAACTCACCGTGAGCGTTTCCACGACCGGAATGCCATAGGCCTTCAGAAGCGCCTTTGCTTCCGGCTCCGTCAGCCATTCGCGTTTCTCGCCGGCGGCCTTGTCGATAATGGCGCGCGCCGCATCGAGATCGCGCTGCGGCCATGCAGGCCCTGCCGGCGGAATTTCCATCAGCAGCCGCTGGTTACGGTCATAGCGAACCTGCAGCATGAAGGAATGAACCGCCTGGCCGGGCGTGTCATAGGTCGCGACCTTGTTGTTGAGAAAAACCTGTCGCGCCTCCCGCGCGCCCTGATCGCCAAGCCAGCTCGTATAGAGCGGCTTGCGGCTCTTCGCAGCGGCATCGACAACCGCCCGCGCGGCCTCGACATTGTCCACCACGGCGGTCGGGCAGTTGAGCACCAGAAGCGCATCGGTATTAGGATCGCCCATCAGGCCTTCGATCGCATCCGCATAACGCTGCGCACCGGCATCGCCGATAATGTCCACCGGATTGCCTCGGCTCCAGGTGGGCGGCAACACCTTGTTGAGGCGCTCGATCGTCTCCGGCGCCAGCGAAGCAAGATGCCCGCTCTCGTCGATCAGGTCGTCGGTCGCCAGCACCCCGACACCGCCGCCATTGGTAAGAATGGCAAGCCTGTCGCCAAGGAGCGGCTTGCGCTCCGAACGCATGGCAAGAGTCTCCACCGCATCGAAGAGGTCTTCCACGCCCTGCACGCGCAACATGCCCGCGCGGCGGAAAGCGGCGTGATAGACCGCGTCGGAGCCGGCCAGCGCACCGGTATGCGACCGCGCCGCCTTGGCGCCTTCTTCATGGCGGCCCGCCTTGATGACCATGACCGGCTTCAGGCGCGCGGCCTGCCGGCCGGCGGACATGAACTTGCGCGCATCGGTCACCGACTCGACATAAAGCAGAATGCTCTTCGTCTTCGGGTCATGCGCAAGAAAATCCAGCATGTCGCCGAAATCCACATCCGACATGCCGCCCAGCGAAACGATATGGGAAAATCCGATATTGCGGCTCGTCGCCCAGTCGAGGACAGCGGTGACGACGGCACCCGATTGCGAGACGAAGGCAACATTGCCGTCGAGCGGCGGCAGATGGGTGAAGGAGGCGTTGAGCTGGTTTCCCGGTGCCAGGATGCCAAGACAGTTCGGGCCGACGATGCGCAGAAGATAGGGCTTTGCCGCATCCAGCATCTCGCGCTGGAGCGCCCGTCCTTCTTCGCCGAGTTCGCCAAAGCCCGCCGTGATGACCACGGCGGCGCGCGTTCCCTTCTTGCCGAGTTCGCCGATAATGCCCGGCACGGTGTGAGGCGGCGTCGCGATCACGGCGAGGTCGGGCGCCTCCGGCAGCGAGGCAACATCCTTATAGGCCTCCTCCCCGCCGATCTCACCGCCCTGCGGATTGACCGCCCATATGGGCCCTTTGAAATCGGCGCTTCTCAGGTTCCGCAGCACGACCTTGCCGATACTGCCGTCGCGATTGCTCGCTCCGATCAGCGCGACGGATTTCGGCGCGAACATTTGATGGAGGTTTCGGATGCTCATGGGAACCTCGACGAATATGGGGGGCAGAATTCAAGCCGGGAAGAGATGCTCGAACGCAAGGGGAATGGAAACACAGAACGGCGTATATCGCGAGCGGACAAGTGGCCGCGCCACGCCCAATCTGTGGAAAACCGCATGGGTTTGATCTAACGCAAAGAAGAGAGGCTATGGAAAGCTCAGCCGTCGATCGCACCGCTGTCGACCGGATAGCCCGTCATCAGAGAAAGGTTACGCAGGATATCGCGTCCTTTCGCCCCGCCATCGCCCGACATATCGTCCGAAGCGGCAAGCAAGAGCGCGTCCAGATGCGCGCGAACGATTTTCAGATCGTCATCGGAATAGGCGGATGTAGCCCGCAGGAAGCGGCATAGTGACGCCCCGAGCGCCGTCACAAAATCATAGCCGAAGGAACCGCCCTGCCCCTTCACATTGTGGGCAATGGCGTAAATCTCATCCATGACCTGCCGGCGATCTGCCCCGTCTTCAAGCTTTGCCCAGAGCAGGAACATCTGATCGACATCCTGGCGGAACTGGTCCTTGTAGCTGTCGCGCAACGCCTCCACGGCAGCCTCCGCTTTCGCGATCAGGCGCGCATATTCGCTCGAATCGTTTTCGTCGAATGAAGCCATGGTTCCGTTTTCGAGCATCTGAATGAAAAGAGGCATGCAATACGGACATCTGGGACGATATGCGGATCAGCATTAAGAAAGCCTAAAAACGCATGTGTCGGATTGACAATCATCCCGCCGTCGTGCGCGCGTGAGCAAGGAATTCCGCGACAGCGGCGGCTTCCGTCTGGAATGACGCAACAAGCCTCACCGTCCGCGCACCGTCATTGTCCCCCACCATAGGCCAGGGATGGAAGCGCGCGCCCGCCTCTTTGAGGCCCTTCGACATGGAGACCGGCATGCGGACGAAAATCTCGTTCGCCTGTACGGGGAAATGAATGTCAACGCCGGGCATTGCACCGAGACCTTCGGCAAGCTCGCCCGCCATCGCATTGGCGTGAGCGGCCAGGCGCAGCCACAATCCGTCTTTCAGATAGGCTTCGAGCTGGGCCGAAAGAAAACGCATCTTCGAAAAGAGATGCCCGCCACGCTTTCGCCGGAACGCAAAATCGCGTGCCAGATGCTTGTCGAAAAAGATCACGGCCTCAGCCCCCATGGCGCCGTTCTTGGTCGCGCCGAACGACATCACATCGATCCCGGATTTCCATGTGATCTCCGCCGGCGACGCATCGAGCGACGCAACCGCATTGGCAAAGCGCGCGCCATCCATGTGAACCGCGATATCGCGGGAATGCGCAATATCCGTAAGCGTCCGGATTTCATCGACGGAATAGAGCGTCCCGCATTCGGTGGATTGCGTCAGCGTCAGCGTCGAAGGCTGTACATTGTGGACATTGCCAAGCGGCAGAAGACGAAATGCGCCCTTGAAGGCATCCGGTTCGAGCTTTCCGTTCTCGCCTGCAATCGGCACGAACTTGGCGCCGTCGGAAAAGAATTCCGGCGCACCGCATTCGTCGACATGGGCGTGCGCGTGTTCGTGACCGAAAACCGCGCCCCATGGCGGCGTGAGGCAGGCCAGCGCCAGCGAATTCGCCGCCGTGCCGGTCGCGACGGGAAAAACCTCGACCTCATGTTCGAACAGATCCGCCATGACGGTCTGAAGCCGCGCGGTCGCATCGTCGGCGCCATAGGAAGCGGCACTGCCATGATTGGCTTCCGCCAGTGCCGCCATGATTTCGGGCGCCACACCCGACGCATTGTCGCTGGTAAAATCCATCGCCGCCATTTTCGATCCCGCCCTCCTCACTACCTGAACGGGCGGATCGTAACGGGCTCATCGGCGAAAGAGAAGATGATCGAGCGAAAACCTGCCGCCCCCCAGCGCCGCCAGGGCAACGAGCATGGCCGCCCAGGAAAGATGCACCGTATAGGCTTCCGGATAGACAAAGATCTGGATGACGAGCGTCATGCCGAGAAGCGGTAAAGCGGCAAAGCGCGTGGCGAGCCCAAGCAGAATGAGAAGCGAAAAGAAATGTTCCGAATAGGTCGCCATATAGGCTGCGAGATGCGGCGGCAGAAGCGGCAGCGCATATTCATATTGAAAGAGGAAGAAGGTGCTCTCCTTGATCGTGAGTAGTCCCTCCACCTTGGTGCGGGCGGACTGGAAAAAGACCAGAAAGATCGCCACCCGCATCATCAGTGTGTAGAGCGAAACGGGGATGCCCGCCAAAAGCGTATTCGCCCGCCCGGCAAACGCAGCCGCTCGTGGTATCGCGGCGCGCGACGCGGCACTCTCAGAGATGTTGGACATGGCAGGTGTCTCCTCGCTCGGATAAGGGCGCAGCGAAAGCGCCCGATGACAGGATGAAACGAAACGCCGCGACGAGATCGAAATCCGTGTCGACGGCAGCCGCCACCTCAGCGGCATCGCCCAGCGCCGCGCCCGCGGCGAGCTTTTCGCAAAACGCATGCATGCCCAAATCGAGCGATGCGATGCGCACCTCTCCCCCGCTCCGAAACACCATCAGAAAATCGGGACCGGTATCGAGGTCGATAGGCATGACCTCCGCATCCTCGCGATTGCTTCGCCAGATCTGAAACACGGGCCAGCTGGAAGAGAGCAACGCCGCCGAAGGATGGAAACGGAGGCAAAGCCCAGACGGATCGTCGCCGGCCTGCATCGCGCCGGGATCGACCGGCGGTGCCTCGCCCGCGTGATAGGCGGCGAGCCAAAGAAGCTCCAGTCGCGCAACATCGCCAAGATAAGGCAGCCCGGCGGCCGGCTCGAACCGGTCGAGAAATTCCGGAAAACCATCGCCGAAACCGATCAGCGTGCCCCGCGACGGCATACTGTCGGCAAGGAAGAGCCGCGCCGACGCCCGGAAGAAATCGCGACCGACAAGACGCGCCACGGCAGGGAAAATATCGGCAAGCGCATCGACAAGACTGGCATGCACATTGTTGCGGTAAACATCGAAACGGCGCGCGAGCGGTATGCGTTCGGAAGACGAGAACAGCGAAAGCGCCGAGCCGTCTTCGGGCTTGCGCAGCGACGCGGCAAAGCGCGCCTGAAAATCTGCCAGCGAGGCGCGCGCGTCAGTCATGCGCACGCCCCATCATGGCGGCTTGCGCCTGAGCCCGAAGCAACAGCTTGTCCGCCTTCGATGCTTCCTCGAGCAGCACGCAAAGCGGCGGCACGTCACTGTCCCATTCGATCAGTGTAGGGACGGGCCCGACCCGGTCGAGGAAACGGCCGCAGAGCTCCAAGACTTCCGGCGATACCCGGCTGCCATGATCGTCGATCCGGAGCGCTTCGCCGTCCACCATCTCCACCGCATGGCCCGCCAGGTGAATTTCGCCCACCAGCTCGGCGGGAATGGCGTCGAGCCAGGCGGCGGCGTCCCGGCCGTGGTTCATCGAAGAGACATAGACATTGTTGACGTCGACCAGCAGTCCGCATCCCGTGCGCCGCGCCAGCGCGACGAGAAATTCCGTCTCGCTCATCTCATCGCGCGTAGCGACATAGGTGGACGGGTTTTCGATCAGCATACGCCGCCCGAGAATGTCCTGGGTCTCCTCGACATGCTCCGCGACGATGCCGAGCGCTTCCACGGTCAGCGGCACAGGCAAAAGGTCGTTGAAATGGACGCCATCGTGCCGCGACCAGGCGAGATGTTCGGAGACGAGCCCGGGCTCGTACCGGTCCACAAGCGCACACAACCGCTTTGCATGCGCCCGGTCGAGCGGCCCGGCCGAGCCGAGCGACAGCCCGACCCCGTGCAGCGACAACGGATAGTGCTCTCGAATGGCGGTGAGATAGCGATGCGGCGCCCCGCCCTCGCCCATGAAGTTTTCGGCATGCACCTCGAACCAGCCGATGGCGGGCCGCGTGTCGAGGATTTCGCGATAGTGATCGGCCTTGAGCCCGACCCCGGCCGCCCGGGGGCAGGCGGCGGGGGCCGGGCGGCCGAGACGGGACCGGCCGCTTCCGGCACGACTTGCCGGTGCATCATGAGATGGGGGGATGGTCATGATGATCTCCGTCCGGTCCCTTGAAACACACACTTACGAGGGAAGCTGTGTGTCCTTCGGGTCGAGGCTGCCATTGCCATAGGGCGTTTCGATGCTGGCGCAGGTGCCGGCCGGCACGAGCTTCCAGGCATTGCCCTGATAGTCGAGTGTCGACGTGCCCGCGCAGGTCGTGCCCGCTCCGGCCTTGCAGTCGTTATGGCCGGCCATGGCGACGCCGTAGCATTTCTCCATCGCGCCCTTGCCCATATTGTCGGCATGAGCGGCGGCGGACAGGCTGATGGCGGCGGTGAGAGCACCGGCAATGGCCAGCGAGGAACGGGCGAGCGTGGAACGGGAAAGGGTCTTCGACATGTTGGATCTCCGCTGATTGGGTCAAATGGATGTTGTCCATCCGTCCCGGCGGCATGCATGTGCTGTCTTGCCGGAACGAGATCGAGCATGCCCGCCGGAACGCGGGCCGTGAAATCAACTGCTGTCACGAAGAGGGGCGCGCGCGGACACGCATTTTCACACGGTCGTGATTGCCGGACATGAAGCCCGGAGCCGCTAAGCGCCTGATTCAAAGAGTCATTTTATAGGTCAGCAATCCTGTCATATTTTCTTGCTAAAAAGCCCCCGTTCTGGCAGTATCGCGCTCCCGGAGAAGCCCCGCTTCCCGGGGTCCTTTCGGATGGCCGGTCAAGCGTAATTTGGGCCGCCGGGAGACTTGTCAGGTGGCCCCGCTCCGGGCAAAAGGAGCACCCTGCAGAAAGCTGAGCGGCTACGCGGCACTGCAGCCGGGGCACGCGCCAGGATAACGGGACCTAAGATTTGTCCCCCGGGCTGCTGGCCCGGGTCGTGGAGCGTGCTAGATGACGGGCTTGCGGGCCCACCGCGCGGGGATCTTGCGATCAGGCGTAATCCGCTGACGTCCCCCGCCCTCGGGGTTCCGGCATGCCGGAATGCCCGGCCCTCCGGTCAGAACCGGAAGGACGAGGCGAGAGACGAAAGTGGCGTAGGTGACGACCCGGTTCGGGGTCCGGCAACGGAAAGACATTCCGTCCGGATCGGCACGGCCCGGGCCTAGGTTAGGGATGGAAAGAAATGACGGAAATGCGGGCAGACATCGGCCAGACGCGGACCAGCATGGCGAAGCTGAAAGCTTCCGCCGCCACTGCGCCCATGGCTTACGCTGCGGGCCTTCCGGCGGCGCAGGGCCTCTATGACCCCCGGAACGAGCATGATGCCTGCGGCATCGGCTTCATCGCGAACATCCACAACCGGAAATCGCACAAAATCATCGAAGACGGTCTGCGCATCCTCGAAAATCTCGAGCATCGCGGCGCGGTCGGCGCCGACCCCAAGGCGGGCGACGGCGCGGGCATTCTCATTCAGATGCCGGATGCCTTTTTCCGCAAGGAAGCCGGCAAGCTTGGTATCGAGCTGCCGGAAGAAGGCCATTACGGCGTCGGCATGCTCTTCATGCCCAAGGCGGACGACGCACGCGCGAAGATCGTCGAACTGGTGAACAGGATCGTTGCCGAGGAAGGCCAGACCCTTCTCGGCTGGCGCGACGTGCCGGTGGATAATTCCGACCTTGGCGAGTCGGTTATCCCGACCGAACCCCGCCACATGCAGGTTTTCGTGAAGCGCGCCGACGACTGTGCCGATCAGGCCGCGTTCGAGCGCAAGCTTTTCGTCATCCGCAAGCGCATTTTCAACACGCTGCTGGAGCAGGAAGGCCGTGTACCGGAGGAACTCTATATTCCCTCCTTCTCCTCGCAGACCATCGTCTACAAGGGCATGCTGCTCGCCGCCCAGGTGGGCCAGTACTACAAGGACCTGACCGATCCGGACATGGTGACGGCGCTCGCCCTCGTGCATCAGCGCTTCTCCACCAACACCTTCCCGACCTGGAGCCTTGCCCACCCCTTCCGCATGGTCTGCCACAATGGCGAGATCAACACGAAGCGCGGCAATGTGAACTGGATGGCGGCACGCTACGCCACCATGGAATCGGAGCTTCTGGGCGACGACATCAAGAAGATCTGGCCGATTGCCGTTCAGGAACAGTCGGACACGGCCTGCTTCGACAATGCGCTCGAACTTCTCATCATGGGCGGCTACTCGCTGGCCCATGCGATGATGATGCTCATCCCGGAAGCCTGGGCGGGCAATCCGCTCATGGATGAAGAGCGCCGCGCCTTCTACGAATATCACGCAGCCCTCATGGAGCCCTGGGACGGCCCCGCCGCGGTCGCCTTCACGGACGGCCGCCAGATTGGCGCGACGCTGGACCGTAACGGCCTGCGCCCGGCCCGCTATTACGTCACCGACGATGGCGATGTGATGATGGCCTCCGAAATGGGCGTGCTCCCGGCACCGGAAGACAAGATCGTCGAAAAGTGGCGGCTGCAGCCCGGCAAGATGCTGCTGATCGACCTTGAACAGGGCCGCATCATTTCCGATGCCGAGATCAAGGCGGACCTCGCAACGCTTCACCCCTACCAGAAGTGGCTGAACGAGACGCAGATCCAGCTCGAGGACATGCACGCCCCGTCCACGCGCATGCAGACGCCGCGCTACGGCTCGGTGCTCGATACGCAGCAGGCCTTCGGCTACACGCAGGAAGACCTGAAGTTCCTGATGTCGCCCATGGCGACCGACGGACAGGAAGCGATCGGCTCGATGGGCACGGACACGCCCATCTCCGCGCTCTCTTCCAAGTCGAAGCTGCTCTACACCTATTTCAAGCAGAACTTCGCGCAGGTGACGAACCCGCCCATCGACCCGATCCGCGAGGAACTGGTCATGTCGCTGGTCTCCTTCATCGGCCCGCGCCCGAACCTGCTCGATCTGGAAGGCATGTCCTCGGTGAAGCGCCTGGAAGTGCGCCAGCCCATCCTCACCAATGAGGATCTGGAAAAGATCCGCATGATCGGCGAGGTCGCGGACAATCATTTCCGCACCCAGACGCTCGATATGACTTTCGCCGTCGATCGCAACGAGGAAGCCATGGCCGAAATGGTCGACCGGCTCTGCCAGCGCGCAGAAGAAGCCGTCGATCAGGGCTACAACATCATCATCCTGTCGGATCGCCTGATCTCGGCGGAGCGCATCGCCATTCCGGCGCTGCTCGCCACATCCGCCGTGCATCACCATCTGATCCGCAAGGGCCTGCGCACCAAGGTCGGCATCGTCGTCGAAACGGGCGAGGCGCGCGAAGTGCATCACTTCTGCTGCCTGGCCGGCTACGGCGCCGAAGCGATCAACCCCTATCTCGCCTTCGAGACGCTGCATGAATTGCTGCCGAACCTCGATGAGGGCCTCTCGCAGAAGGAAGCCGAGAAGCGCTACATCAAGGCGATCGACAAGGGCATTCTGAAGGTCATGTCCAAGATGGGCATCTCGACCTACCAGTCCTATTGCGGCGCGCAGATTTTCGACGCGGTCGGCCTCGCCACCTCGTTCTGCGACAAATACTTCACCGGCACCGTCTCCATGATCGAAGGCGTCAGCATCGACGAGATTGCCCGTGAGACGTTCACGCGGCACCGCCTCGCCTATTCCGATGCGCCCGTGCTGAAGAGCGCACTCGATGTCGGTGGCGAATATGCCCAGCGCATTCGCGGCGAAGACCATGCCTGGACGGCTGAATCCGTGCGCGACCTGCAGCATGCGGTGCGCGGCAACAGCCAGGACCAGTACAAGGCCTTTGCCAAGAGCATCAACGAGCAGAACGAACGCCTGCTCACCATGCGCGGCCTCTTCGACATCAAGACGGCCGAGGATGTGGGCCGCAAGCCTGTTCCGCTGGAAGAAGTCGAGCCCGCTTCCGAGATCGTGAAGCGTTTCGCCACCGGCGCCATGTCCTACGGCTCGATCAGCCGCGAGGCACATACGACGCTGGCGATTGCCATGAACCGGCTTGGCGGCCGGTCCAACACGGGCGAAGGCGGCGAGGAGCCGGATCGCTTCAAGCCGATGGCCAATGGCGACAGCATGCGCTCCTCGATCAAGCAGGTCGCATCGGGCCGTTTCGGCGTGACGACGGAATATCTCGTCAACTCCGACATGATCCAGATCAAGATGGCGCAGGGCGCAAAGCCCGGCGAAGGCGGCCAGCTGCCCGGCCACAAGGTCGACGCGGTCATCGCCAAGGTGCGCCATTCGACGCCGGGCGTGGGCCTCATCTCTCCGCCCCCGCACCACGACATCTATTCGATCGAAGATCTGGCCCAGCTGATCTACGACCTGAAGAACACCAACTCCAAGGCGCTCATCTCCGTGAAGCTCGTCTCCGAGGTCGGTGTCGGCACGGTGGCCGCGGGCGTCTCCAAGGCGCGCGCCGACCATGTGACGATCTCCGGCTATGACGGCGGCACGGGCGCCTCACCGCTCACCTCCATCAAGCATGCGGGCAGCCCCTGGGAAATCGGCCTGGCCGAAACCCATCAGACGCTGGTGCTGAACCGCCTGCGCGGCCGCATCACCGTTCAGGTCGATGGTGGCCTGCGTACCGGCCGCGATGTCGTCATCGGCGCACTGCTGGGCGCGGACGAGTTCGGCTTCGCCACCGCGCCGCTCATCGCGGCAGGCTGCATCATGATGCGCAAATGTCATCTGAACACCTGCCCGGTCGGCGTCGCCACCCAGGACCCGGAACTGCGCAAGCGCTTCGTCGGTGCGCCCGAGCATGTCATCAACTACTTCTTCTTCGTTGCCGAGGAAGTTCGCGAGCTGATGGCCGAAATGGGCTTCCGCACGGTGAACGAAATGATCGGGCAGATGCAGATGCTCGATAAGCGCAAGGTCGTCGACCACTGGAAGGCGAAGGGCCTCGATTTCGGCAAGCTCTTCCACAAGCCGGACGCACCGGCGGGCGTGAGCATCTTCAAATGCGAGGAGCAGGATCACAAGATTCACGACATCCTCGACCGCAAGCTCATCGAAGCCTCCAAGGGCGCGATCGAAGAGAAGAAGCCGGTACAGATCGAGCTTCCGATCCACAATACCGACCGCACCACCGGCGCCATGCTGTCGGGCGAGATCGCCCGGCACTATGGCCATATCGGCCTGCCCGACGAAACGATCCATGTGAAGTTCAAGGGCACGGCGGGGCAGAGCTTCGGCGCCTGGGTCGCCACCGGCGTCACGCTGGAGCTTGAAGGCGAAGCCAACGACTATGTCGGCAAGGGCCTTTCGGGCGGTCGCCTGATCGTCTATCCGCCCGCCGTCAGCGGCATCGTGCCGGAGAAGAGCATCATCGTCGGCAATACCGTGCTTTACGGCGCCATCGGCGGCGAATGCTATTTCCGCGGCGTGGCCGGCGAGCGTTTCGCCGTCCGCAACTCCGGTGCCGTCGCCGTTGTCGAAGGCACGGGTGATCATGGCTGCGAATACATGACGGGCGGCGTTGTCGTCGTGCTCGGCGAGACGGGCCGCAACTTCGCGGCCGGCATGTCGGGCGGTATCGCCTATGTGCTGGACGAAGACGGCATGTTCGAGCGTCGCTGCAACCTCGCCATGGTGGATCTGGAGCCCGTGAAGGAAGAACACGAGCTGATGGAGAAGCTCCGTCACCAGTCCACCGACCTCGAGGCGCATGGCCGTGTGGACGTGATGTCCGACATGACCCGCTTCGATGCCGAACGTCTGCATCAGCTGATCGAAAACCACGCGCGCTACACCAATTCGGCGCGCGCGCGTGAGATTCTTGAAAATTGGGAGAGCTTCCTGCCGAAGTTCCGCAAGGTGATGCCGGTCGAGTACCGCCGCGCCCTGCGCGAACTGAAGGAATCTCAGGAAGCGGCCCAGGCCATGGCCGCAGCAGGAGAGTAAGCAACCATGGGTAAGATTACAGGCTTTCTGGAAATCGACCGTCAGGACCGAAAGTACCTGCCGGCGTCGGACCGCATCCGCAACTACAAGGAATTCGTGATTCCGCTGAGCGAGGATGCGACCCGCGACCAGGCCGCGCGCTGCATGGATTGCGGCATTCCCTATTGCCATTCGGGCTGTCCGGTGAACAACCAGATCCCCGACTGGAATGATCTCGTCTATCACGCCGAGTGGGAAGACGCCTGCCGCAACCTGCATTCGACCAACAACTTCCCGGAGTTCACCGGCCGCATCTGCCCCGCTCCCTGCGAGGCAAGCTGCACGCTGAACCTGACCGAGCAGCCCGTCACCATCAAGACGATCGAGTGCTCCATCGTCGATCGCGGCTGGCAGGAAGGCTGGATCGTCCCGCAGGTGCCCGCGCAGAAGACCGGCAAGAAGATCGCGATCGTCGGCTCCGGCCCCGCCGGGCTTGCCGCCGCGCAGCAGCTTGCCCGCCGCGGCCATGACGTGCATCTCTTCGAGAAGAATGCGAAAGCCGGCGGCCTGCTCCGCTACGGCATTCCCGACTTCAAGATGGAAAAGACCCTGATCGACCGCCGCGTCGGCCAGATGGAAGCGGAAGGCGTGACCTTCCACTACGGCGTGAACATCGGCGTCGACAAATCCGCGACGGAACTCGAATCCGAATTCGACGCCGTGCTGCTGACCGGCGGCTCCGAAGCGCCCCGCGACCTGCCGGTCGAGGGCCGCGATCTCTCGGGCGTCCATTTCGCGATGGAATTCCTGCCCCAGCAGAACCGCCGTGTGTCCGACGAGCCCATCGGCCAGGTCGAGCCTATCCTTGCCAATGGCAAGCATGTGGTCGTGATCGGCGGCGGCGACACCGGTTCCGACTGCATCGGCACCTCTTTCCGCCAGGGCGCGCTTTCGGTCACCCAGATCGAAATCATGCCTGCCCCGCCGGAAAAGGAAAACAAGCTCCTGACCTGGCCCGACTGGCCGATGAAGATGCGCACCTCCTCCAGCCAGGCGGAAGGCGCGACGCGTGACTTCGCCGTGATGACCCGCCGCTTTGTCGGCGAGAACGGTCATGTGACGGCGCTCGAATGCATCCGTGTCGACGAGAAGATGCAGCCCATCGAAGGCAGCGAGTTCGAAATCAAGGCGGATCTCGTGCTGCTCGCCATGGGCTTCGTGCACCCGGTGCATCAAGGCATGCTGGAAGAGATCGGTGTGGAACTTGACCAGCGCGGCAACGTGGCCGCCGACACGGCGACCTACAAAGCCAGCAAAGGCAAATTCTTCGCCGCCGGCGACATGCGCCGTGGTCAGTCCCTCGTGGTATGGGCCATTCGCGAAGGCCGCCAGGCCGCCCGCGAAGTAGATCTTTACCTGATGGGAGAGTCGCTCCTGCCCCGCTAGCGGCCCTCCATACGAAACATCCAAAACCCCGCGGGAGCGATCCCGCGGGGTTTTTCTTTGAGAAAATTTTTCCGGTACATGCAGATGTGGGTTCCGGATATGGCAAGACACGATAACGCTTTCCGTGTCATCTCCTGCCGCAACCAGGAAGGATCGGACCATGCCGGACAGGAAGAATGAGGAATGGCAGGACTGGCTGGAGGGTATCCGGGCGATTGCGCCGCTGCTGCCCGCCGCGCTGCCCTTCGGCATGATGGCGGGACTCGCCGCCGCCAAGGTCGATTTCGACGCCCTGCTCGGTATCGGTCAGTCGGCGATCATCTTCGCCGGCGCATCGCAGATCGCCATGTCGCAGCTTATCGGCGAGAAGGCCCTTCCGGCGATGGCGGTATTGACGGTGCTGCTCATCAATCTGCGCTTCGCCATGTACAGCGCCTCGCTGTCGCTGCATCTGCGCGGCCTGTCGGGCACCAAGAAGAGCCTCGTCGCCTATCTGCTGACCGATCAGGCCTATGCGCTTGCGCTGGCCCGGTTCACGCTCAATCCCGATTGGTCGCTGGACAGGAAGTTCCGCTTCTATCTGGGCACCGCGATTACCCTCTGGGTCGTCTGGATGGCATCGACGGCGCTTGGCTATTATCTCGGGGCGGGCCTCCCGCCGTCATGGGGCCTGGAATTCGGCGTGCCCATCACCTTCATCGCCCTGATGGTGCCGGGCCTGCGCGACAGCGCCACCGTGGCTGCGGCCTGTGTCGGCGGCGTCATGGCCGTCATCGCCGCGCCGCTCCCCAATAATCTCGGGCTCTTTCTCGCCGCACTGTGCGGCATCGCCGCCGGCTATGTCTGGGAGAGCGTCATGCTCACCCCGCAGGAGGGAGACGACACATGAGCACCACGACCCTCTGGTTCATCGTGCTGGCAGGCGGGCTCGGCACCTTCGCGCTCAGGCTCTCCTTCATCCAGCTCGCCGACAGGATCGCCCTGCCCCGGCCCTTCATCCGCGCGCTGCGCTTCGTGCCCGCCGCGGTGCTCTCGGCCATCATCCTGCCTGCCGTGCTGCGCCTGCCCGACGGCACAATGAGCTATGCGCTCGACAATCCGCGCCTGCTTGCGGCTGTCGGCGCCACATTGATCGCATGGGCCACGCGCAACGCGCTCGTGACCATTCTGGGCGGTATGGCGCTTTTCTGGCTGCTGGGGTGGCTGATCTAGCCCTGCGTGTCGCGCAGGCCGCCAGGCAGCGCGTCGTCCTCGGCGCGCGGCTTGCCGCGCAACGCGGCGATCGCCCGCTCGACGACGGGAAACTCAGCCCGTAATTCCGCCCATCCCGTCGTCCGCAGATCGTCCACCTCTGCGCGGATGGCGGCGGCGGGCGCCGTCAGACCGTTCTTCCGCATCTGCTCGTCCCATGTGTGGCTGAGCGCCACCACGGCGTCCTGCACGGGGCCGACCTCGAACCCGTTCACATAGGTGACGAGCTGAGAGCTGTTGAAAAACAGCAGCAGGAAAGCCGACAGCCACATGACGCGGGTAAAGCGGGCAACGCTGCGCCGCGTCTCTTCCGCCTGATGCAGCTCGGCGCGCGAGGCGGCTTCCCAACCGCCTTCCACTTCCGTTTCGATGTCATGCAGCAGATCGAGCATTGATCGCATCCTAGAACTGGAAATAGATGAACGGCGCCACGCCCGCAGGCGCGATGGCCCAGATGAGCCAGATACCGCCGCCCAGCAGCAAGGCCAGCAGCGGCGAGGGCAGATGTTTGATCCCCTGCGCGAGCCAGCGCCCGAGATTGCCCGGCGTGAACTGGAAGATCATCGCCAGCACGATAAGCCCCGTCAGGAACGGCGTTGCATATTGCAGCGGCTCGCCCCAATTGCCGAAGCCTGCGAGATAGTTCCACGCCGTGCCGAATGTATCCGCCCTGAAGAAGATCCAGGTAAAGCAGACGAAATGAAACGTCCACACCACGCCGACGATATGTTGCGCCCCGTCGCCCAGCATACCGGCAACGCCCCGGGGGCCCGCCTGCGCCGGCGCAAATCGCTCGATCTTCGATTTGATAAACCGCTCCAGCCCCAGCATCAGACCGTGCGCCGTACCCCAGAAGACGAACGTCCAGGCCGCGCCGTGCCATAGCCCGCCCAGAAACATGGTCAGGAAGAGATTGCGATAGGTCGCTTTCTTCCCACCCCGGTTACCGCCCAGCGGGATGTAGAGATAATCGCGCAGCCAGGTGGAAAGCGAGATATGCCAGCGCCGCCAGAAATCCTGCAGGCTCGCCGCGCGGTAGGGCTGATTGAAGTTCTCAAGAAAGCGATAGCCCAGCAGCGCCGCAACGCCGATGGCAATGTCGCTATAGCCTGAGAAGTCGCAATATATCTGCACTGCATAGGCATAGACGCCGAGCAGAAGATCTCCCGCTCCCACCACCGTCGGGTCGAAGAACACCGGGTCGGCAATGCCCGTGGCGAGATAGTTGGCGATCACCATCTTCTTGATGAGGCCGGACAGAATCAGCACCGTGCCGACGCCCAGATGCTCCCGCGACAGGCGCGGCGTCTCATGAAGCTGCGGCAGGAAATCCGCCGCGCGCACGATGGGACCGGCAACGAGCTGAGGAAAGAACGAGATGTAGAGCATCACGTCGGCAAGCGAACGCTCCGCCCGCACATCGCCGCGATAGACATCGACCACATAGGAAATGCTCTGAAAGGTGAAGAATGAAATTCCCACCGGCAGGATGATCTCCATGAACGGCAGATCGCGCGCCAGGCCGAAACTGTCGAGCAGCGCCGCAAGCGATGTCAGGAAGAAGCCGTAATATTTGAAGAAGCCGAGAATGACGAGCGAACCTGCGACCGCAACCCCGACGATCCATTTGCGAAGCGCCGGGCGTTCGGCGCGCTCGAGCCCGAGCCCTGCCAGATAAGCAATCAGAGTCGAGGCGAACAGCAGCCCGGTAAAGCGCCAGTCCCACCAGCCATAGAACACATAGGAAGCGGCAAGCAGCGCCAGCTTGCGAAAGCCCGGCGTCCAGCGCAGCGACCAGCTGACCGTGAAAACGATCAGGAAGAAGATACCGAACTCGAGAGTCGGAAAAAGCATGCCGCCGCCCTGACACGACCGCTTTCAGAAAAGGCGCTTCCCGCAAACAAGGGAGCGGTTTTCCGTCCGAAAGCAGCCCAACCAAGCGCGCGGTCCACCGTCCGCGCGCACTACGCAACCGTTAACCATCAGGGGGGCATGACGGTCAGGCGCATAATCCAACGCGTGGCGGCAAAGCTCAATGGCAGAGTTAATTGTTAGTTAATGCCCGAACAGGGACCTCAGGCGCCGAAAGCGGCCAGAAATGTGCGCACGGCGGCATGAGCGTTTTCCCTGATTTCGGCCTCACTCGGCGCCGGCGTCACGTTCCAGAGACGCCGATTGTGAATCCAGCCCTGGCTCAACAGGATCATCTGCCGCGCGGCGAGCAGGGGGTCCGTATCCGCCCGCAGATAGCCCTGCTCCACGGCGCCGCGAATATAGTCGGCCAGATGCTGCTCGGCATTGGCCGGCCCGCTATCGTAGAAAGCCTGCCCCACCTCGGGGAAACGGCCAGCCTCGGCATAAACCAGCCGCATCAGGGCGAGGTTCTCCGGCCTCAGCAAGACCTCGAGAAAACGCTCGCTGAATGCGCGCAATACCTCCCCCGGCGCGCCCCCGCCCGCGACCGTGCCGGAAATCTCTGCTTCATGCCGGGTCAGGAAATCCTCAAGCACCGCCCGGAAGAGCTCGCTCTTGGACGCGAAATAGGCGTAGAGCGTCCCCTTGGAACCGCCCACACATGCCGAAATCTCCGACATGGAGGCCCCTGCATAACCATCACGCAGGAAAATCTCCCGGGCGACCGCCAGAATCTGGCGCCGCTTGCGTTCGCGCCTTTCATCTCCGCTGTCTGGATGCTGCGGCTTACCCGTTTCCATGACTCTCATTCTTTCGCGAAATGACGGCCTTCGCGATTGATTCATTACATTGCCGAAAGATATGCTTTCCCGGAACCGTACCATACCGTACGGTCGAGAAAAGCTCGGCAAACGCGTACGGATCGGGTCGGGAGGCCTCGGGAAACCAAATTCCCCGGAAAACCCAAAGAAAGAGGAGTATGCAGCCGTGACGGCACTTCACGCTGATCGAAAATCTGCGAGGAATCCGGCCGCGAAACGGCAGGGGACATTTCCGTTGGCGAGCCTGCTCTGCCTCATTGCCCTCCTCCTGCCTGCCGCAAGCGCCCATGCCGAGGACGGCGCTGCGCCGGAAAACAGCCTGCCGGTCCGTGTGGAGGTCGTAGGTGAAGCATCCGGTACCGCCACGCGCCATTTCGTGGGCCGCCTGGAAGCCGTCAGCACGGTCGACCTCTCCTTTGAAGTCGGCGGAAGGCTGGCAAAACTGCCAGTTCGCGAAGGCCAGGTCGTGTCGAAGGGCGACCTCGTCGCAGCCCTCGACCCGACCGATTTCGAACTCGCCGTCCGTCAGGCTGAGGTGCAGCGCACGCTCGCCCTCAAGGAACTTGCCCGATACCGGAAACTGCTGAAACGGGACAATGTCTCCCAACAGGCTTTCGACAGGGCCCAGGCCGATTTCAGCCTGCGCGACGTCGCGCTGGACCAGGCGCGGCGCAATCTCGACTATGCGACGATCGAAGCGCCGTTCCGGGCGCTGGTGACGCGCCGCCTGATCGACAATTTCAGCGCGGTTCAGCCCAAACAGAATATTGTCCGGATACAGAACGTCACCGAAATCCGCGTCGCGATCCATGTACCCGAACAGCTCATCCACCTGACCGACAATGTGAATGCCATAAACGCGGTGGCGGTGTTCCCTTTCGCAGAAAATTTCGAACTGCCGCTCGAATATCGCGAACATGAGACCGAACCCGACCCCGTAACCCAGACCTACAAGGTTACCTTCGGCGCGCCGATCCCTGAAAATGCCCCGTCACCGGATAAGAAAACGATCCTTCCCGGCATGACCTGTTCCGTGCGGATCCAATTGGCCGAGAACAAGCCCAATGCGGTTTCCGTACCGCTATCCGCCGTCGACACGGACAGCAAAGGCGGCACCCGCGTCTGGGTCCTGGATGAGAAAACATCGACCGTTGCGCCGCACTCCGTCACGCTCGGACCGGTGCGCTCCGAACGGGTCGTTATTCTCCAGGGACTGAAAAAAGGCGAAGCCATCGTCACCGCCGGCACACGACTTCTGCATGAAGGCGCTCTCGTCCATGCAGCCGAGCGGTTCTGAACGCGCCGGGGGAAACGATTATGGATATTGCAGGCGCTTCGATCGATAAACCGGTCAACACATGGCTCATCGTGGCCATCTGCGTGATCGGCGGGCTCTGGGGGCTGATGACGGTACCCCGTCTGGAAGACCCCAACTTCACCATCAAGAACGCGATCATCTTCACGCCCTATCCCGGTGCCACCGCCGCCGAGGTCGAGGAAGAAGTCACCGAACATATCGAGTCCGCGGTCCAGCAGCTTCCCCAGCTCAAGGAGGTAACATCGAAATCGACGCCCGGCATGTCCGAGGTGAAGGTGGAGATGAAGGACACCTACGATGCCCGGACCATCCCGCAGGTCTGGGACGAATTGCGCCGCAAGGTTCGCGATGTCCAGTCGAGCCTGCCTCAAGGTGCCGGCCCGTCGCACGTGAATGACGATTTCGGCGATGTGTTCGGTCTCTTCTATGCCGTGACCGCACCCGATTTCAGCGACCGGGAAATCCGCAACATGGCGACCTTCCTGCGGCGCGAGCTTCTGACCGTGCCGGATGTGGCCAAGGTCGAAACCGCGGGCGAGCTATCCGAGGCGGTCTATGTCGAAGTGACGAACGAACGGCTTGCCTCGCTCGGCATCCCGCTGGAACAGGTGATCCGTACCCTTCAGGCGGAAAACAGCATCGCGCCGGCAGGCGCCATCACGGTGGATGGACGGCGTGTGCGCGTTTCCACCGATCCCGGCTTCGATACCGTTTCGCAAATCGAGGCCTTGCGGCTCGGGCGGCCGGGTTCGACCGAACAGATCAGCCTGCTCGATGTCGCAAAGGTCACCCGCGAGCCGGTAGAAATTCCCGGTCACATGATCTGGATCGACGGCCAGCGCGCCTTCACCCTCGCCATCGCAGGTGTGAAACACGCCAATATCGTGGATGTCGGCGAGGCGGTGGAAAATCGCCTGGAAGAACTCAAGCAGCAATTGCCGCTCGGCGTCGAGATCCATCCCATCTATGAGCAGCACAAGGTCGTCAACGAGGCGATCGACAATTTTATCCTGAACCTCATTCTCTCCGTCTCGATCGTGATCGGCGTGCTCTGCATTTTCATGGGCTGGCGCGTCGGGATCGTGGTCGGCATCACCCTGCTACTCAGCGTGCTGGGCACCTTCCTTTTCATGCGGCTTTTCGGCATCGAGGTGGAACGCATCTCGCTCGGCGCCCTCGTCATCGCAATGGGCATGCTGGTCGACAATGCCATCGTGGTGGCGGAAGGCATGCTGGTGAACATGCAGCGCGGCATGGCGGCGCGTCCCGCCGCCCAGCAGGCCGTCACCCGCACGCAATGGCCTTTGCTGGGCGCCACACTCATTGGTGTCGCAGCATTTTCCGGCATCGGCCTGTCCAATGACGTGACGGGCGAGTTCATGTTCTCGCTTTTCTTCGTGATTGCCGTGTCGCTCACATTGAGCTGGGTTCTCGCCGTCACCGTCACCCCCATGTTCGGCAACATGCTTCTGCAGGCGGGCAGCGGCAATGCCGAAGCCGATCCCTACGACAACGCCGCGGCGCACGGCTATCGCAGCCTTCTGAACCGTATGCTGCGCGCCCGCTGGCTCTGCGTGGCCGGCTTCATCGGCGTTACGCTCGGCTGTATCGGTCTTTTCGGCTTCGTCCCGCAATCCTTCTTTGCCGCCGCAAACACGCCGATCTTCTATCTCGACTACCAGCTGCCGGAAGGCACCGACATCCGCACCACGGCGCACGACCTGCTGGAAGTCGAATCCTATGTCCGCGAGCAGCCCGGTGTTGCGCAGGTCACCACGCTGGCAGGCCGTGGCGCCACGCGATTCATGCTGACCTACGATCCGCATCAGCCCGATCCTTCCTACGGCCAGCTCATGATCCGCATGGATGACCGGGACGACATCCCGGCGCTGACGCAAAGCCTGCGCAAAACGCTGGGCGAGCGTTATCCCGATGCTCAAATCCGCACCAAGCGCATCGTCTTCGGCCCGCCCTCGGATGCACGGATCGAAATTCGTTTCTCCGGCCACTCCCCCGATACGCTGCGCGCCCTGGGCGACAAGGCAATCGCCATCCTTCAGAAGAATGGCGACATCATCGACATCCGGCAGAACTGGCGGAACAAGGAACTCACCATTCGCCCGGTCTTCAACGAGGAACGCGCACGCATCGCCGGCATCACGCGCGCCGACCTTGCGCGCGCCATGCGCTTTGCGACGGACGGCATCAAGGCCGGCACCTATCGCGAAGGCGAACGCCAGATCCCCATCGTGGTTCGCCCGCCGAACAAGGAACGCCTCGACGTATCGCGGCTTGAAGACCGCCTCGTCTCCGGCTCCGGCGAAGCGACTTATGTGCCGGTTACGCAGATCGTGGACCGGTTCGAATTCGCGCCCCAGGACACGGTCATTCGCCGCCGGGACCGCATCCGAACCCTTACCGTACAGGCCCAGCCACGCGGCGAAATCACCGCCAGCCAGGCACGGAACGAAGTGCTGGAGCAGATCGAGTCCATCCACCTGCCGCCGGGCTATTCGGTCAGCTGGGGCGGCGAATACGAGAACTCTAAAGAGGCACAAGGCTCTTTCGCCTCGCAGCTTCCCGTCGGCCTGACCGCCATGCTGATCATCTCGATCCTGATGTTCGGCAAGATCCGCCAGCCGCTCATCATCTGGCTGCTGATCCCCATGTCGATCTGCGGCGTCACGCTCGGCCTGCTTGTCAGCGGCCTCTCATTCAGCTTCGTGGCGCTGCTGGGCTTTATCAGCCTGTGGGGCATGCTGATGAAGAACGCCATCGTTCTGATCGACGAGATCGACCAGCAGATCGACAGCGGCAAAGAGAAGCATGCAGCCCTGATCGATGCGAGCATCAGCCGCCTGAGGCCGGTTTTCCTCGCCTCGGTCACGACCATCCTCGGCATGATCCCGCTGCTGACGGACGCCTTCTTTGCCAATATGGCGGTCACGATCATGGGCGGGCTGGCTTTTGCAACGATCCTCACCCTCGCCGCGGTGCCGGTGCTCTATTCGCTCTTCTTCCGCATCCGCTATGCGAAGGACACGGGCGCACAAGTTGCGAGCTAATCCGTACCGGCCATCAGCGCCCGCCAGAGCTTGTCGCCCATTTCCCGCGCGCCGGAGGGGCGCAAATGCACATGGTCGGGCCAGGCGCGTGGCGGGTCCTGCGTAACCCAGCGATGGATCGCGCAACGCCCGCCCATCGCCGCTTCGCCATTCCAGAACCAGGCCCCTTTTTCCGCCGCGACCGCCTGCTGAAGCTTTCGCAGCTTGCCGAGCTTGGGTGGCGTCACCCAGCCATCGCCGCATGGCTCACCGGCCCCGCTGTCACGCGCACCGTCAAAGGCACCGAGCAGCGCAATGGAGGCCTGTGGCGCAACCCGCCTCAGCCGGTCGATTAAGGCGACAAGGCGCTTCCGATAGGCCGCCAGATCGAGCCCATCGTCGAAGCCCTCATTGGTGCCATATCCCAGAATGATGAGATCGGGCCGCCGCCGCTCGATTTGCGCATCGACGATATCGTCCCGCCAGCGCGACACGATATCGAGCCGCGCCGCCACCACGCCATAGCTGTCATACCGAACGCCGCCCTCCTTCGCCTCGGAGCGCCGCACGCCCCAGCCCAGAACGCGCACCGGACCGCCATTGCCGACCGGCGACAGCCTCAGATGGCGGGCTTGCGCGGCGGGCACGTAGAGCGTCACCAGCCCCGGCGTCTTGCGATAAGTGGAAAGCCGTAAAGGCGCGGCATCGTCGATAGCGAGCGAGAGGTAACCCGTATCGGGCGCTCCGGCGACTTCCACCTCCACGCCGTCGAAGGGCTCGTCCGCATCCAGCACCATCTCCGCATCGGCGCGCGCCGCGCTTGCCACGAAACCCTGTATGCCGAACGCCCCATGCGCATCGGCGGGCAGGCTCGACTTCACCTCCCACTCCCCGCTCATGGAGATCCGGTAGCCCTGCACCGAGTAATATTGATAGGGCACACCGGGCTGCAGCCCCCGTCCGGCATTGCCGTAGCGCTCATCCCACAGCTTGCGCATCTCGCCGGTCAGATGGTCGAGCGAGATATGGCTGTCGCCGAGATGCAGAATGGAAACGGGCCGTGTGCGCCTGCCGTCTTCGACGGCGGCAAGGGCTGCATGAAACTTCTCAAGACCAGGCACGGCACCGCCCTCATTCGCTACAGCGCAACCGCCGGTCATGAACAGGATCGTCGAGGCGAAAGCCGCCATTCGCGCCCCTATGCGCAAACGGCCCATGCGCTCAATTGGTCCGGCCGAGCCAGCGCCAGTCATCGCTTCGCCCGGGTCGTAAAACCGGCAGCGGCGCCGAAATCTCCGCAACCTGCTCCGACTTCTTCGGCTTGGCTTGCAGCCCTTTCGCTTTGGCCATGGCAATAGAGGTCGGCTCACCTTGCTTCAGACCTTGCTTGACGCGATCGGCCATGCGCTTGCCCAGAAGCTCATAGCCGGCCATGGAAAAATGAATGCCGTCTTCGGCGCGCAGCAGCCGCTTGCGCCCGAACCTGTCCGCACCATAAGCCTCATAGGCGCCGTTCTCATCGGTGCCGAGATCCCGCGTCCGTACGAATTGAATGCCTTCCTTGCGCGTCTCTTCCTCGAAGATACGATTGAACTTCTGCATATCCGCATCGAATCCCGACGAGCGCATCACGGGAAGTTCCATCCAGTAGATCTGCGCGCCCGTCTCCTTCAGCGTATCGATGAATTCCTCCACGCGCTCCGCATAGATCTTCTCCCACTCGGGAGAAAAGCGCGCATGGCGCTTGCCGTTCACGACCATGGCCTGCCGGTCGTTCGTTCCCATCACCACCACGGCGATATCGATGGGCGTATCGGCGGCGATCTCCTCGACGACCTTGTTCCAGTTATAATAGTCGTGCCGGACGAGCCCCGTCGCAACTTTCGATTTCTTGATGACCTTGAATCGCTTGTCCTTGCGCAGCACGTGGTAGAGACCCGCCCAGAGCCCGTCGCCCAGCGAGTCCCCCAGCACCACGAGATTGTACGGGCCTTTATGCGCCACAGGCTTGGTTTTCGCCGCGGGCGCCGCCGGCTTCGCAGGCACGGCCCCCTCTTCGGTGAGCGCCGCCTCGCTGACGCCGCCACCGGCAGAAACCGCCGCGTCTGACAGACGCTGGCTCGGCGTTATGGCCATGGGATCGGCATGGGCCGGGAAAGGCACTGCGAACGGCACCATGGCCGCCAACAGCAATGCTGCCGCCACCCTCCTGCCAGCCATCGACAATTCCAGCTTCAACTCAACCCCCTGGGACCACCAAATCATCGGCATAGCGCCGCAATGGCACGTTTTCGCGCCTGAACGCCTGCTTTCTCCCAATCAATGCAGCGCTCATGCCCAACGAGAGCCCTGCCGATGTCCCGTATCGGGACACAGTCTAAGGGCGTCATAGAGCGATACAACGAAGGATGGAAGGGGGAGATAACCCGGAATGGGTCAGCTGGCGTGCCGGAGTATCTCCGATACAACACGCTCCAGCTCCTTCAGCGAGGCGCAGGTCACGGCCTTGTCGCAATAGGGCTGGAGACGCCGCATTTCGCTGTCGCCGCTGTTCCACATGGAGCGGCCTTCGGGATTGAGCCAGATCACCCGGCGCGCGCGCTCATGCACCTTGTGCAGCAGGTCGCTGCGCGGATCGCCATAGTTCGAGCGCGCATCGCCGAGGATGAGGATCGTGGTGCGGTGATCGATATCGTCCAGCGCAAGATCGGTGAAATCCTCGAACGCCTTGCCATAGTCGGTCGACCCGCCGCCATGCTCCTGCAGCGCGGTGGCCATCGCCATTTCGATGTCTTCCGTCTTGAAGAGATCCGTCACTTCGCCCAGCCGGCCGGAGAACGCGAAGCTGCGCACATCCGGCAACACTTCCTGCATGGAATAAAGGAACATCAGCAGGAAGCGCGACACCTGCGCGACCGAGCCGGAGACATCGCAGATCGCCATCACCTTGGGCCGGTCCACTTTCTTCTTCTTCCAGATCGTGTGGAAGAGCAGACCGTCGAATTCGATATTGGCGCGGATCGTCCGGCGCACATCCAGCACGCCGCGTTGTGTCACCTTGCGGCGGCGCGAATGCAGCGCCACGAGCTTCTTCGCCATCTTGCGCACGAGCTGGCGAATGATCTTGATGTCGGAGCGGTCCACATTGGTGAGACGCACCTGGCTCAGCACTTCCTCGCGAAGCTGACGCCCTGCATTGGCGGTAAAGATTTCGAGCTGCTTCTCGACATAGTCACGCACCTGCTCGCGCAACCCGTCGCGCGCTTCGCGCAGATTTTCCGCCCCCTCTTCATTGCCGGAGGCCTGTCGGCGGTCGATCTCCTCGTTCAGACCGTCGAGACCCATCGCCTCCATGATCCGCCGCGTGTAGAGCCCACGCTGCGTGAAGAGCCGGATATTGTTGAGCTGCGCGTCGCGCGCGCCTTCGGCAAGCGCCATCTGCAATTCGGTCTGGTCGCCGCGTTCCAGCAGCGCCACGAGATCGCGCTCCGTCGCAGCCCCCTCGCCCGCTTCGGTCGCACCGCCGCTGCCGCCGCCCGAAGAAGGGCCGCCTTCACCCTGCTGGCCTTCGCCACTCTGACCACTCTGGCCTTGTTGGTCGCTTTCCTGCTGGCCGCTTTCGGCATCGCCCTCACCGTCGCCGCCATCGGCTTCCGTCTCGGCATTGCCATTGGCCGCTTTCTGGTTCTTGAACTGGTCGAACGCGAAATAGCGGTCGAAGGTTTCGTCGAAAGAGGTTTTCTCTTCCTCCGACTTCGCCAGCACCTGCCCCAGCGCATCTTTCAGCACCTGCCGGTCGTCATAGCCGACAAGCTGAACGACATCGCCCGCATCGATGGTTTCCGACGTCGACACGCGAACGTCGGAAGCCCGCAGCGCCCGAATGAAATCGCCGAGAACATCGCTCATTGCCGCTCTACTCCGCCGCGGCCTGCGCCTTCGACGTCAGCGCATTCAGCTCGCCATCGACATTCTCGATGTCGTCCTGGAACTTCAGCAGGACATTGAGCGTCTCGCGCACCATGTCGACGCCCAGATCTTCCGCATGCAGCAGGACCAGCGTGCGCGCCCAGTCGATGGTCTCGCTGACGGCAGGCTTCTTTTTCAGGTCGAGTTCGCGAAGGCCCTGGACGAAACTGACGAGCTGCTCGCGCAGCTTTTCGGACGCCTCGGGTACGCGCGCCGCGATAATCTTCTTTTCGAGCGCCGCTTCCGGGAACGGAATGTAGAGATGCAGGCAGCGCCGCTTCAGCGCATCGCCGATCTCGCGCGTATTGTTGGAGGTCAGGAACACGATGGGCGTCGTGCGCGCCTTGATCGTGCCAAGCTCCGGCACCGAAATCTGGTAGTCGGCCAGCAGCTCCAGCAGGAAAGCCTCGAACTCGTCATCCGACTTGTCGATCTCGTCGATCAGCAGCACCGCGCCGCCCGGCTGCCACAGCGCCTTCAGCAGCGGCCGCGGTTCCAGAAACTCTTCGCTGAAGAAGGTATCGTCGAAATCATGCAGCCGCGCCATGGACTCCTTCAGCCCATGCGCGCCGGTCATCAGATCGCCGAGCTTTTCCTTCAGCACCTGCGTGTAGAGAAGCTGCTTGCCGTATTTCCACTCGTAAAGCGCCTTGGCCTCGTCGAGGCCCTCATAACATTGCAGCCGGATGAGCGGCTTGCCGACGAGTTCCGCCGTTGCCTTGGCAAGCTCGGTCTTGCCCACGCCGGGCGGCCCCTCGATCAGCAGCGGCTTTTGCAGCCGCTGCGCCAGGAAGATCGAAGTCGCGATCTGGCTTGAGCAGATATATCCGCTCTTCTCGAAGCCCGATCTGATCTCGTCGATTGCATTTGTCGAAGAACTCAACGCCCTACTCCCGATAGTCCAGTTTCTTGTTGGCGGCACATTATCATGGGCAAGGGACCGCGCCTAACGTCCCGTCAGCCCCGGCCTGACCACTGCTGCACGACACCCCGTCTGATTTTGAACGATCGCGCCGCTGGCGTCGCCGCCAGCCGGGGCTATAATCGCCGCCAAATACTCAAAAGAAGCGACACTAGGGAGAAACGAGATGACGGCCATCAATGACGTCGGAGATCTGACAGTAGAAGGCGATATCGGGGTCCTGACCCTCAATTCGCCGCCGGTCAACGCCCTGTCCGCGCCGGTGCGCGAGGCAATCCACGAGGGCATCAAGCAGGCCATCGCCGACGACAAGGTGAAAGCGATCGTCCTCATCTGCGACGGCCGCACCTTCATCGCGGGCGCGGACATCACGGAATTCGGCAAGGCCCCGTCTGGCCCGAGCCTCTTCGACGCGCAGGACATGATCGAAAACGCGCCCAAGCCCGTCATCGCCGCCATCCACGGCACCGCGCTCGGCGGCGGCCTTGAGGTCGCGCTCACCTGCCACTACCGCGTGGCCGTCCCCTCCGCCAAATGCGGCCTGCCGGAAGTCAATCTCGGCCTCCTGCCCGGCGCCGGCGGCACGCAGCGTCTGCCCCGCATCGTAGGTGCCCAGAAGGCGCTTGAGATGATGACGGCCGGCACCCATGTGGGCGCCAAGCAGTGCCTTGAAATGGGTCTCGTCGATGAACTCGCCGAGGAAGGCAAGCTGCGCGATGGCGCCATCGCCTTTGCGAAAAAGGTGCTCTCCGAAAACCGTCCGCTCGTGAAAATCCGCGAGCAGAACGACAAGGTCGAAGCCGATCGCGGCAAACCGGAAATCTTCGAGAATTTCCGCAAGGCCAATGCCCGCAAGTTCCGCGGTTTCCTCGCGCCGGAATACAACATCCAGTGCATCGAGGCGGCGGTGAACCTCCCCTTCGAGGAAGGCATCAAGGTCGAACAGAAGCTCTTCCGCGAGCTGGTGACGGGCACCCAGTCCGCCGCGCAGCGCCACGTCTTCTTTGCCGAACGCCAGGTATGGAAGCTGCCGGACGTGCCGAAAGATACCCCCATCATCCCGGTGGAGCGCGTCGGCATCATCGGCGCCGGCACCATGGGCGGCGGCATCGCCATGAACTTCCTGAATTCCGGCATCCCCGTCACCATCGTGGAGACGAAACAGGAAGCGCTGGACCGGGGCGTCGCCACCATCCGCAAGAACTATGAGAACAGCGCCAAGAAGGGCCGCTTCTCCATGGACGAGGTGGAAAAGCGCATGGGTCTCCTCACGCCCACGCTGAAGATGGAAGACCTCGGCACCGCCGACCTCATCATCGAGGCCGTCTTCGAGAACATGGACGTGAAGAAGGATGTCTTCGGCAAGCTCGACAAGATTGCCAAGGACGGCGCCATCCTCGCCACCAACACCTCGGCGCTCAACATCGACGAGATCGCCACGGCGGTGAAGCGCCCGGAAGCCGTGATCGGCCTCCACTTCTTCTCGCCCGCCAATGTGATGAAGCTGCTGGAAGTCGTCCGCGCCGACAAGACCTCGAAGTCGGTCATCGCGACCTCCATGCAGATCGCCAAGAAGATCGGCAAAGTCGCAGCCCTTGTCGGCGTCTGCCCGGGCTTCGTCGGCAACCGCCTTCTCGCCCAGCGTCAGCGCGAAGCGCAGAAGCTCATCATGGAAGGCGCCATGCCCTGGGATGTGGACCGCGTCCTCTACGATTTCGGTCTGCCCATGGGCCCCTTCGCCATGTCCGATCTCGCCGGCCTCGACATCGGCTGGAACAAGGAAAAGTCCAAGGGCGAAACGCTCCGTGACCGCCTCTGCGAAATGGACCGCCGCGGCCAGAAGACCGGTGCGGGCTATTACGACTATGACGAGAAGCGCAATGCGACCCCCTCGCCGGTCGTCGAGAAAATGATCCTCGACTATGCCGCCGAAAAGGGCATCAACCGCCGCCAGATTTCCGACGAGGAAATCCTGGAGCGCTGCATCTATCCGATGGTCAATGAGGGCGCCAAGATCCTCGAGGAGGGCAAGGCCATCCGTGCCTCCGACATCGATATCGTCTGGATCTACGGCTATGGCTTCCCGCGCTATCGCGGCGGCCCGATGTTCTATGGCGACACGGTCGGCCTCGACAAAGTGCTCGGCAAGATGAAGGAGTTCCAGTCGCAGATGGGCGACGACTTCAAGCCCTCAGCCCTGCTCGAAAAGCTCGTCGCCGAAGGCAAGGGCTTCAAGGATCTCTGATCCCGAATAAGCAGCACACTCCGAAGGGCGGATTCCTCAGCGGTATCCGCCCTTTTTTCATACCTTCCTTGCGACCCGCCGCGCAACGCGGCACAGTTCCGAAAAACAACCTGGAACAAAAACAGGAAGCGGGAGGAAATACCATGAGCACCAACGAGCAGATCGTCCGCAACTTCGTTTCCGCATGGTCGCGCCTCGACATCGACGAACTGGCGGATTTCTTCACCCAGGACGGCATCTATCACAACATGATGTTCGACGCCGTAGAGGGCCGGGACAACATCCGCGAATTCATCAAGGGGTTCGCAGGCAACTGGAGCGAGCCCGACTGGGAACTCCTCAACATTGCCGTCAATGGCCAGACCGTCTTTACCGAGCGCGTGGACCGCATGATGGTGAACGGCAAACTCGTCGCCCTGCCCGTCTGTGGCGTCTTCGAACTGCGTGACGGCAAGATCGCTGCCTGGCGGGACTATTTCGACCTTGCGACCTACATGAATGCGGCGGGCTAGCCTCTCACGCTGGACGGAGATAGCGGCCGGGTCGTCACCCTGGCTGCAAAACATATCTGTCAGGCAATCCTGTCGATCTGGCTCTGTTTCAAAACACCGTTCAGGTAATCGCTGTCGCCGAACCGGCTACCAAGGCGCAGCATGTTGAGCGGCGGCATGGTGTAGCTGCCGGCATCGCCGTCACCTGTCACGCCGGTCGCCTCCAGCGCCCATCCGCCATTCGACGCGTCAAGCGTGATCGTCTTCTCGCCCGCCGTGCCGAACGCGCCGGTCTCCAGTACCAGATCGTCATGGGACGCATGCCGGATCGTGGCCTTGACGGTATCCAGGGCAGTGATCTCTATCCTGATATGGTCCGCCACGCCCTCGCCCAGCGCAAGGAGACAGCGGGCACTCGGCTCCGATAGATGCGAGAGGTCTATCGTCGTTGCGATTCTGAACCCGCCGGCAAGACCGCATGTGGCGGCGAGGGCATCGAAACCGGGAACGCTGATATCGGTTGCATCGCGGGTGACGCTGTTATTGCCGCTGGAGAGCATGACCGGCGGCACCACAGTGCCGGGGACGAAGGCAAAGGCCCCGCCGATAAGGGTCGACCCATCGAGAGGGAAACTCGGATTGACCGAATTCTGGCTGGCGCCCGGAGAAGACTGAATGCGCATCAGACAGGATGAACTGCCCGCAAATGTCGCTTTGATGGAAACCAGCCATACGCCGTCGGCAATTTCCGCCACCGCCGCGTCTCTTCCCGTCGCAGACCCGAAGCTGTTCGTGATTGTTCCGGTCTGCGTGTCAAAGACAATGTAGGCGTCGTCGCCGGCCGCCGCCCCAAAAATGACATAGCGCCGCGTTCCCCGGGCGATAAGACCGATAGCGACATAATCGCCCGTATCCGGATAGGACGGACGATAGCCGAATGCCGGACCGGCAATCCCGCAAACATCCGTACCAACGGTCTCGGTGACCGTCACCAGCGTGACCGCCCCCAGATCGAAATCATTTACCGCCGATGCAACACCTGAAAAACGCGGCCAATAGGTGATGTCGGAAATATCGTCGGTCGACGGATACGCGCTTGTATGCCGGCCCCCAATGTCCAATCCGACGCCTGCAACGACGGGCGGCACGTCGATACCGAAAGTCCGGTAGACGCCATCCGCGCCCGCCATGAGCGCTTCCGATGCACGCGAGGCGGAAACGGCTTCCTCAAGATCCACCGGCAAGCCGCCGCGGCTATAGACCCCCGAAGAAAAATCCGCCGACCACACAGCCCTCGAAAGCCGGGGCGGGGGAACCACGTCGCGCGCAAGTGTCCGCGAAAGAGGAAATACAATATCGTAATCTACCCGGTTCATGGGATGCTCCAGACTGCTTCCATCGAACACAGTCTGAAGCCCCGTAAACGGGCGGGGATTAGTTGCCCCTAAAATTCCCAGCCCGGCTCGGGAATGGCCCGGTAGGCCTGCGTCAGCGCATCCGACCAGGACTGGCGCAACCCACGGAAATACTCGTCATCCTCCCGAATCCGCCGTGTCATCGCGACCTTCAGCGTATCCCGCCGATAGACCATCAGATCGATCGGCATGCCGACCGACAGATTGGAGCGCATGGTGGAATCCATGGAAATCAGCGCGAGTTTCAGTCCGTCATCGAGCGGCGTGTCGTAATGCAGCGCGCGGTCGATGATCGGCTTGCCGTATTTGTGCTCGCCGATCTGCAGGAAGGGCGTGTCTTCCGTCGCCTCGATATAGTTGCCCGCCGAATAGACCTGAAAAAGCCGCATCTCGCCCTGCCCGACCTGGCCCGCCAGCAGGATCGACACGCTGAAATCGCCGGACTGTGCCTCGAGCGACGGGCCGTCGGTCCGGTACACCTCCCGCACCGCCTGCCCCATCAGCTGCGCCGCGCGCACCATGGACGGTACGGTGTGAAGCGTCATCGCCTCCTCGCCCGGTCGAGGGGCGATGCCCTGCTCGAGCGCGATATTCACTGCCGCCTGGCTGACGGCCAGATTGCCCGCCGTCATGATGCCGATCACCCGATCGCCCGGATGTTCGATCAAGGTGAGCTTGCGGAAGGTTGAAATATTGTCGACGCCGGCATTGGTGCGCGTATCGGCCAGCATCACCAGCCCGTCCTTAAGGCGCAGCGCCACGCAATAGGTCATTTTCTGTCTCCGGATGTCAGCCTATTGCTGGATGACCTTGTCGTCCACGACAAGGCGTACTTCCAGCGTTTCGTTCCCGCCGCCGCGCCGAACGCCCCGCACCGGGGCCGCCTCGAAATAGTCGAGGCCGGAGGCCACGCGGATATGGGCATCGGTCGGGCAGAGCCGGTTGGCAACATCGAATCCAACCCAGCCAAGTCCATCAATATAGGCTTCGGCCCATGCGTGGCTAGCCTCGTATGCCTCCCCCTCGCCACCCCAGAGATAGCCGCTGACATAGCGCGCCGGCACCCCCAGAACCCGCGCAGCCGAGATGAACACATGCGCATGGTCCTGGCAGACGCCATGGCCCGCCGCCAAAGCCTCGCCCGCCTTGGTTGCCACATCCGTCAAGCCGGTCTGGTAGTCGATGGCATCCCGCACGGCGCCCATCAGCTGGTGGCCCAGATCGAGCGGTGAGCCGTCCGAGCCTTTCTTCGCGGCCTGCGCCAAAGCCTCGATTGCCTCGTCCGGCTCGGTCAGTTCCGTTTCACGGAGATAAAAGAGCGGTGGGAAATATTCCGGAACCTCGGAGAGAACGCCATGAGCGTCCTGCGTCTCCACTTCCCCCGTCAGCGTCAGCGTCAGTTCGGTATGGGCCCGGTCCATGGTCAGCATGTTCAGCACATTGCCATAGGCGTCGCGACCATAAGTCATGGTCGCGCCCCACTGAGTACCGATCCGCCAGTCGAGGATTTTCTGATTACCATTGTCCAGTGGCGTCAGACGCAGCGCCTGCAAGGCATAGGACGCCTCGAACTCGTAGCGATAGGTCGTTTCATGTTGCAGATGGATGCGCATGGCCGGCGTCGGATCCTGGATTCGTCCTGATGGGGCCTAGAAAAGATACGCCCGGCTGATCTCATAGGCGAGACGGTTGTTGTTCTCAATATGCTCGGACAGAAACTCATGCAGGCCCTGCCGGAATATATCGTCCATCTGGCCGAAGCGAAGCCGGGAATGGATCTGCCCGGCCATACGATGGCACTCGTGGCGCTGGCCATATTGTTCCGCCAGATGGTCGAGGCTCTCCTTGATGCCGAGTGCGCAGCTTGCAAGAGATCTCGGCATTTCCTCGCGCAGCGTCAGGAACTCGACGATAAGCCAGGGCTTCAGCCCCTGCCGATAGACCGAATTGTAGCTGCGATAGCCCGACACGGCCCGGAGGATGGAGGCCCATTGATAATAGTCGATACCGCCGCCCACCTCCGCCTCTTCCGGCAGAAGGATATGATACTTCACGTCGACGATACGCGCCGTATTGTCCGCCCGCTCGATGAACGTTCCCAGCCGGGAAAAGAAATAGCTGTCGCGGCGTAGCATGGTCGCAACCGTAGCACCGTGAAACAGCAGCGAACGGTCCTTCACCCAGTCGAGGAAGCGGTTCAAACCGCTGCCGCGCACACGGTTCTCGTTCCAGCCCGGCAGCTCGAGCCATGTCGTATTGAGGCTCTCCCATTGTTCCGTGGTCAGAGCGGTGCGCACCGCGCGGCCATTGCGGCGCGCCGTTTCGAGGCAATTGCGGATGGAAGACGGGTTTTCCGGATCGAAAGCCAGAAAGGAGATCACATTCTCCGGCGTCGCCTCGTCATAGCGCTCGTAGAACTCGTCCTCCACGCCCGATACGACGATGGTCGAATGCCATTCATTGCCATCCGACTCGGCAATAGCCGGCATCAGAGACAAGCGGTCGGTGACGCGCAGGATGCGGGCGAGGTTTTCCGCGCGCTCCATATAGCGCGAAATCCAGTAGAGATTGTCGGCGGTACGGCTCAGCATATCGGCGTTCCCGGCCCTCCCTTCAACTTTTCAAAACCCATGTGTCCTTGGTGCCGCCGCCCTGACTTGAATTGACGACCAGCGACCCTTCCCGCATGGCAACGCGGGTCAGCCCGCCCGGCACGACCCGGGTTTCCCGGCCCGACAGAATGAACGGCCTCAAATCGACATGGCGGGGCGCAACGCCTTCATCGACGAAAGTCGGACAGGTCGACAGGGCAAGTGTGGGCTGTGCGATATATTTCTCCGGCTCTTTTTCCAGCGCATGAGCGAATTTCGCGATCTCTTCCTTCGTCGCCTTCGGGCCCACCAGCATGCCGTATCCGCCCGACCCGTGAACCTCCTTCACGACAAGCTCGGGCAGATGCTCCTTCACATAGGCAAGGTCGTCCTTCTCACTACAGCGCCATGTCGGCACATTCTTGAGGATCGGCTTCTCGCCCAGATAGAACTCCACCATCTTCGGCACATAAGTGTAGATCGCCTTGTCGTCTGCGATCCCGGCCCCCACGGCATTGGCAAGGTTCACATTACCGGCGCGATAGGCCTGCATGATGCCGGGCACGCCCAGCGCCGAATCCGCGCGGAAGGCCAGCGGGTCGAGGAAGTCGTCATCCACACGCCGATAGATCACGTCCACGCGCCGCGGTCCCTGCGTGGTACGCATATAGACGATGTCGTCCTTCACATAGAGGTCGGGACCTTCCACAAGCTCCACGCCCATCTGGTCGGCCAGAAAGGAATGCTCGTAATAGGCCGAGTTGTAGATGCCCGGCGTCATCACCACGACGGTCGGCTCGCTCTCGCAATTGCGCGGCGCAACCGAGGCGAGCGTGTAATGAAGGTCGTCGCAGTAATGGTCCACCGGCGCGACGTGATAGCGCTCGAAGAGATCGGGAAAGAGCCGCATACTGATTTCCCGGTTCTCCAGCATGTAGGAGACACCGGAAGGCGTACGGCAATTGTCCTCCAGCACGTAGAACTCTTCCGGTCCCACGCGCACCATGTCGATGCCCGCAATATGGGTATAGACATCATAGGGCAACCGAACGCCCTGCATCTGATGGCGATAGGTCTCGTTGAGCAGGACATGCTCGGACGGCACGATCCCGGCTTTCAGAATTTCCTGCGGTCCGTATATATCGGCAATGAAAGCATTGAGCGCATTCACCCGCTGGATGAGACCCGCCGATATCTGTTCCCATTCCGCCGCTTCCAGAATGCGTGGAATGATATCGTAGGGAATGATCCGTTCGGGATCGCCGCCCTCGCCATAGACGGCGAAGGTAATGCCGATCCGCCGGAAGAATGTCTCCGCCTCTTCCCGGCGAAGGGTAAGAACGTCGTGAGGGATCTGGTCAAGCCAGTCCTTCAGGACACGGTAGGCCGGGCGCGGTTCCGCACCCATAGCTCCCATTTCATCAAAGATGGCAGACGCCATCACATCTCCCGTTTGCTTCTTTTAGCCAGTTCAATAAGCCTAGACCGATTTCTTCGTACAATGAAAGAGCAAGAGCGATGCCATGCACATGACCTTGGCAAAAGTTCCATTCTTCAGGCAAAGCTGGTCGCTCACCAGGCAATGGAGTGGCAACGAAAAGTGCAGGCCGCTTTTGAAAGAGGCAAAACCCGGCAGGAGTGGATGCCGTCTCGGTTGGCGAACTCACGAAAATCCACTATGGGTGACTTTCTGCCAAGGCGGTCGAGCGGCCCGTGAAATCGCGGCATTTTCCGGGTTGCCCAAGGGCCGCAAACAAAAGCTGGACCCTGAAAGATGGAAATACTCGTCTGCGGCGCTGCCGGATTTATCGGATCCCATCTGACCCGGCGCCTCATCAATGAGGGGCACAATGTTCGGGCGGTCGATATCGAACCGAATGGATATTTCGATCATTCCATCGGGAAGCTGATTGTCGGCGACCTGCGCGACCCCTCTTTCATTACAGAGGCGGTCGACCGGCCTTTCGACGAAATCTACCAGCTTGCCGCGGATATGGGGGGCGCCGGATATCTGTTCACGGGCGACAACGACGCCCGGGTCATGCACAACTCGGCGTCGATCAACCTCAATGTTCTGGAAGCAGCCAGCCGCAGCAAGTCCCGCCGCATATTCTTCTCCTCATCCGCCTGCATCTATCCGCAGCGAAACCAGACCGATCCGTCAAATCCCAATTGTGCCGAAGACAGCGTCTACCCCGCCGACCCGGACAGCGAATATGGCTGGGAGAAACTCTTTGCGGAGCGCCTGTATCTGGCTTATGCACGCAATTTCGACATGGCCGTCCGTATAGCGCGCTATCACAACATATTCGGACCTAACTGCGCCTGGAACAACGGTCGGGAGAAAGCGCCCGCTGCATTGGCCCGCAAAGTCGCGGAAACACCGAACGGCGGCGAGATCGAGATCTGGGGCGATGGCAAACAAACGCGGTCATTCCTCTATATCGATGAATGCCTTGAAGGAACGTTGCGCCTGATGCGTTCGGACTGGAGCGGTCCGGTCAATATCGGTTCCGAAGAAATGATCTCGATCAGCGACCTTGTGGACATCTACATCGCCATTTCGGGGAAGACGCTTGAGAAGCGCTTCGTTCCCGGTCCTGAAGGCGCGCGTGGCCGCAATTCCGACAATCGCCTGATCCGCGAGAAGCTCGGATGGGCACCGTCGCGGCCGCTTCGGGAAGGCCTTGAATCGATCTATGCCTGGATTACCGCTGAGGTGGCACTGAGGGACATGCCAAAAAACGAACGCCAGGCATAAAACAAAGCGCACCGAAAGCGATGTTTCGGACCTCGCATGGACTTAATGCGAGCCGGCGCGGATTTGCTCGATGCGCTCCGTCATGGCGCGTCGCATGGCCTGTCCTGCCGTAAACGCCCCATCGCGGTAGCGCCCATAATCCCGCGCCACGGCGAGAATGGCGTCAGCATATTCGGCGACGCTGCTTGCCGTTGGAGACCCTGCGATTTCCTGCCAGTCCGCCATCGCAAAGCCTTTGGTAACGACCACCGGCGTCCCGCACATCGCGGCTTCGATGATCATGCCCGAACCACGGCTTCGGTATGAATGAATATCGTATGGCAGAACGAGAAGGTGTGACTGCGCGATCGCATCGGCGAATGCTGCCGAACTCAGCTCCGAGTCCAGAAAGTCGACCTCCAGAAAATCAGGCAACTCGAGCTGCCGCAAAGATTCCATGAAACGCGTTCCCGCATTCGATCCGCTGGAATCGTCGTCCAGCCCGGCGGGCTTTTGCAGGAGAATACGAATACGTCCAATACCTGCCTGCTCCTGGCGTTCCGCCAGCGACCTCACGATATCGGGAATCAGATCGATGCCCTGTTCCTTGCGCTTTCCTCCGAGCATACCCACAACAAAACAGTCTTGCGGGCCTCCCTTGGCGACGAGTGCCCCGTCGCGAATATTCATCGGCGTGAGCCATTGGGTCACAGGCGGAAAGCCATGCGAAGTTTCAAGCTCCGCCCCCATTTCCGACGTTTCGGTGTAGAGGTGAAGATTGGGGAGTTTACGGGCAGTTTTCGCCAGGAGAGAAAGTCCCGCTTCATATTCCCGGATGAACCCCTCCGCTGGGCTCTCACCAATGATACGGAAATGCATGGCAGGACCGTCGCGCCCGAGTTTCTGCGCGAACATGGCAAGACTGCCGGCCTGGTGCGGCCAGACGGTATGAAAGATCACCGCGTCCTCGGCACCCAATCGGGCGCGCCGGGCGAAGCCCAGCATCGCTTTTGCATTGCGCGATCTTACGACCGAGCGATAATGCGCCGTATGTTCCACCTGCCGGAAAATCCGGCGGCTGAGGGTTCTGACATCCGGCCAGTTCCAAACCGTTACGTCATCGCCGAATTTGATCAGCAGCGATGCTTTGCGGTGCACGGCCACAAATCGCGTCTTGTCCTCGAATGCATCCAGGAGCGATTTGGTGGTCGGGAAATAATGGCCATGCGTAAAGCAACATTCCGGATCGAGGATCAGCACCTTTTGCATAGCGTTTCACCGGGGATACAGATCGCGCAGCGTGTTGTCTTCTTCGCCGATCAACGCGAATTCAGCTTCCGCAACAAGCGCTCGTTCGGGTGTCCATCCGCAGGCAGCCCGTGGGCCTTCTGGTAACGCCGGATCGCCTGCCGCGTGTTGTAGCCGATGATACCGTCAACGCCTTTCGTATCGTATCCGGCGTTGGTCAGCGCACGCTGCAAGGCCTCGCGTTCGCTGCGCTTCAGCGGTCGCTCGTCCCTCGGCCAGTCCCTCACGATCTCGCCCTGCCCGGCGAACCTTTGCGACAACAGCCCGACCGCAAGCGCATATGAGGTCGAATTGTTGTAGGCAAGAATTGCCTTGAAGTTCGGCAGAACAAGAAAGGCGGGGCCCCTGTGGCCCGCCGGCAGGAGAATAGCCGCGGATTGAGCGTCGTCGCCCGCGGGCAACGCTCCGCCATCGGCCATGCGGACGCCCAGCGCACGCCATTGTGCGACGCTGCGCCTGTTTGACCTGTCGGCTTCGGCATAGTCGAACCCGTTGGGCAGCGTCACCTCATAGCCCCAGCTCTGACCTGTCTTCCAGCCGGAACGCGAGAGAAGGTGAGCGGTGGAGGCCAGCGCATCGTCGGCGCTGTTCCAGATATCGCGTCGCCCGTCGCCGTCGAAGTCGACGGCATGGATGAGATAGGTGGTGGGAATGAATTGCGTCTGCCCCATGGCGCCCGCCCAGGACCCCATCATGCGTTCCGGTGCGATGTCGCCCGCCTGAACGATCTTCAGCGCGGCGATGAGCTGCGACTTGGCGAATGCCTCGCGCCGCCCGTCATATCCAAGCGTCGCCAGAGAGCGCAGGACATGGAGCGATCCCGTAAACTGGCCGTAAGCCGATTCCAGACCCCAGATCGCCACGACGATCCGGCGGTCCACCCCATAGGCTTTTTCGATACGGGCAAGCGCCTTTTCATGGGAGCGCAGCATCGCCTTTCCATTGGCCACGCGCTTGTCCGAAAGCGCGCTTTCAAGATAGCCCCAGACGGGTTTTGAGAATTCCGGCTGATTGCGGTCCGCCGCGATCACATCTGGGTCGGGGTTAAGCCCGCTCATGGCCCGATCGTAGACCGAGGCTTTTACCCCCGCCGCCACGGCTTCCTTGCGGAACGACTTCACCCAGGCCGTAAAAGCGGGATCGGCCGGCGTCCTCGGCGAAACCAGAGGAACCGGTGCGGAAATGCCCGTTGCAGCCTGCACGGCGGGTGTTCCGCAAGCCCAAAAACCCAGGAAAACCGCTCCCAGGGCAACCACCCCAGGCATTCCCGTCCGGATCAGGTCTTTCATTCGGAAACTCGGTCCTCTCACGCCTCTTCGCTGTTCGGATAACCCGAAACGCCACCACCCCGCCTGGCGCGAACGCTATCACGCTGTCCCAAAAAGAAAACAGGCAAGGCGACTCTCACCTTGTGTGAGCAAAGGTTACTTAAGATTCATCCGCCATGCTGACTCTTTAAGGCCCGCTTAAACACCTCTCGCGCAATTTGCTGGTGTTCAGGGAGTATATTTTGTTCTCGGTCATAAACTGCATCGCCACAGAGCACAGCCCGGACTTCGTCCTACTGGCCGCCATCATATGCCTGCTGTCCTGCCTGACCACGGCAAGCCTGATCGGACGCGTGCGCGATGCACATGGCTGGACCATTCATGCATGGATAGGCGGCGCGGCGATCGTTGTCGGCGGCGGGACATGGGCCACGCATTTTGTTGCCATTCTCGGCTACACGCCGGACCTCTCGATGGGCTTCGACATCAAACGCACCCTGATCTCCGCGCTCGCCGCCGTCGCATTTTCATGGGTCGCTTTTCTGATCGCCCTGCGCCAAAGCACCTCCCGTGCGGGTATCGCTGTTGGGGGTGTGGTCCTGGGGCTTGCGATATCGACGATGCACTATCTGGGCATTAGCGGTCTGGACATCGCGGCGCATATTGCATGGTCGACAGGCTTTGTCGTGGCATCCGTCGTCGCATCCATCGTTTTTTCCGTGCCGGCTATGCTGCTCATGACAAGCGGCAACAGTCTTTCACGGCGATTGTCCGCTGCAGCTGTCCTGACAATCGCCGTCATGATGCTGCATTTCACCGGCATGACGGCAATGACCATCGAGCCGGACCCCAGCATCGTCCTTTCCCAAAGCGCAATCCCGGCCGACTGGATCGCGGTTGGCATCGCCATCACGACGGCCACGATCATCATGATCGCCATCACGATCTCCCTCGTCGACCGACGCCTGATGTTGCGTGACAAGGAAGAGGCGGTAAGGCTGCGCAAATATGTCTCCCAGCTCGAGGAGTCCCAGAAGCAGCTTCGCGGCATGTCCGAAAAGCTCAAAGCCGCCTTGCTCGAAGCCTCCGCTGCCAACCGTGCAAAAACGGCATTCCTCGCTCAGACAAGCCATGAACTCCGTACACCCCTCAACGCGGTGATCGGCTTCGCGGAATTGATGGAGAACCAGACCTTCGGCCCGCTTGGACACCCCAACTATCGGGAGTACGCAAGCGACATTCGCAAGAGCGGCCAGCACCTTTTGGGCATCATTTCCGACATCCTGGACATCGTACGCACAACCTCGGGCGACCTCGAACTGGCGACCGAAGAATTCGACGGCAAGGAGATTGTCGACGATGTCTTCCGCATGATGAACATTCAAGCGCTCAAGGGACAACTGACATTTACGTGCGCCACGCCATCCGGCCAGGTAACGGCTTATGGAGACCGGAAGCGCATCAAACAGATTCTGATCAACCTGGTCAGCAACGCCATCAAATTCACCCCCGCTCATGGCAACGTCGAACTCAGCCTGAGCAACGAAAGCGGCATGACGGTCCTGCGCGTAAGCGATACCGGGATAGGCATGTCCGCGGCACAGATACCGGCAGCCCTGGAGCATTTCGGTCAGATCGATATGGAACATCGGCGCCGGTATGACGGGCTGGGTATCGGTCTCCCGCTCTCCAAAAGCCTGGCCGAATTGCATGGCGGCCATCTGGAAATCGAGAGTACTCCGGGCAAAGGCACCGTCGTGAGCGTCTACCTGCCGCAAGATGCCGGCGCAGAAGAAAGCCATGCGGCAGTGGAAACCCCCGAGCCTAGCCGCGCCGCGAGCTGAAAACCGGTCAGAACGGAATTTCGCTTCCGTCCCAACTGAAAAATCCGCCGCTGTCCCTTGGCTCGACGCGCCCCAGCACATCCAGAATATTCGCCGCCGCCTCTTCCGGTGAGTGCACTTTCAATCCCCTTTTGGCAAAGGGTTGAGACAAGGCCGTATCCACCGTCCCCGGATGGACGGCAACGCAAACCGCGTCTCGCGAACGGCGCGCCAGCTCCATCGCCCCCGTTCGAACGAACTGGTTCAACGCGGCCTTCGATGCCCTGTAGCCATACCAGCCACCGAGGCGATTGTCCGAGATGCTGCCGACACGGGCCGAGAGCACCGCGAAGACGGCACGGCCCCGCCTTGGAAAAAGCGGCAGGAAATGCTTCATCACTATCGCCGGACCGATCGCGTTCACCGCCATGCTGTGCGCCAGCGCCGCCGCGTCGAGATCGCGGAAGGATTTTTCCGGCTGCGTCCCTTCGTCATGCAGAAACCCCGACGCAACGATGAGACAACGCAATGGCTCGTCCTGCCCGGCAATTTGCGCAGCGGCCTGCGCGATACTCTTTTCGCAAAGGATGTCCAATCCTGGGGTGCCGGATCGCGAGAACCCGATAACGCGGCTGAACCCACCGCTGGTTCGGAGAGTGTCCAGCAGGGAATGACCGATCCCGCCGCCGGCCCCGATCACAACCGCTTGCCCGCTGTCCCGGGATATTTCCTCTTCCACGGTCATTCGTCTCCCCGTTTGGGCCCTGGCAAATCGCCTGCCACGCAATACGGAAAGGCCGCCGGCGCGGTTCACCGCCGCGTCCGGTTCTGAGACAGGCCGCAACCTCCTGTCTCGTTTCGAGCGGCCCCTGCCGGGAAGCCCCGGCGGATATGGCCCGATATGAGCCAGTTAACCCTGTTTTTGCCGTCTATGGGACGAAACGGGCTGGAACGCGGCTTGCGCATGTCTTCGCAAACGAATTGAAGGCATGAAGCGAGCCCCCCAATGACTGCCGCAACGAATAACGCCACACCGATCTCTCCCGTCGACACGCCTGCGGCCAACCCGCGCGTGGACCTTGCCGGGGCGTCCTACGGCAAAAGCGACAGCCCGCGTCGCGACCGGCTGAGCGCACGGCTCACGCCGATCTCCGATCGCTTGATGCTGACACTGGGCGACACGTTGTCTCTGGTTTTCGCTCAGGGCATGGCGGGCTTTCTGGCGCTCTCCGTCAACGAGCACATTCTGAACACCAGCTACGAAGCCATTCAGGCCGACGCCCTGAGCGAGCGGTTCATACGGGTTGCAGCCCTTATCCTGCTGCCGCTGATCTGGTGGAGCGCGAAAGGACACTATTCCCGCCGCACCCCCTTCTGGAGCGAAATGAAGGATGTCGCCAAGGCGATGCTCCTCGTCGCCCTTCTCGATGGCTTCCTGCTCTTCGTCACCAAGGACTATTTCTCCCGTCTCTGGATTTTGCAGGGCTGGGCGCTGGCGCTCGTCATGATCCCGCTGGGACGTATCGGCATGCGCGCCGTATTGAAGCGCCATGGCAGCTGGGTGGCCCCGGTCCTCGTCATCGGCACCGGCCGGAACGCCGCCGAAGCCGCTCAGGTCCTGGAATCGGAACCCTATCTCGGCTACGAAATCGCCGGCATGGCCGATACCGCCGAGCTGATGGATGAAGACAACGCCATGCGTCCGTCGAGTTTCCTTTATCGCGCGGGCGGCGACCTCTCCGAAGCGCTGTTGCAGGCCTGCGAGACGTACCAGGCGCGCTTTGTCGTGCTGGCCCCTTCGCCGGAAGAAATGGTCCATCTCGACCCGCTGCTGCGCGCACTCCATCGCGCCCGCATCCCTTTCGCGATCATTCCCCCGCTCAAGGGCATCGGCGCGATGTCGCTGGATGTCGGCAATTTCTTCAGCCATGACCTCGTCATGCTGACACTGGCGGACAATCTGGCCCGTCCGATGAGCCGCTTCGTGAAGCGCAGCTTCGACCTTGCCGTGGCCGCTGCGGCCCTGGTGGCTCTCGCCCCCTTCTTCGCGGTGCTGAGCGCCCTGATCCGCCGCGACGGCGGACCGGCTTTTTACGGCCATACGCGCGTCGGCGAACAGGGCCGCGACTTCAACTGCCTGAAGTTCCGCACCATGCGCACCGATGGCGATGCGATCCTGAAGGCATTGCTGGAGAAAAACCCCGAGGCCCGCGCGGAATGGGACCGCGACCAGAAGCTGCGTCACGATCCCCGTATCACCCGCATCGGTCACTTCCTGCGCAAGACGAGCCTCGACGAACTGCCCCAGCTCCTGAACGTGCTGCGCGGCGAGATGAGCCTTGTCGGGCCCCGCCCCGTCACGCAGGCCGAAGTCCGCCGCTATGGCGAGGATGCGGAATATTATCTGGCGGCCAAGCCCGGCATTACCGGCCTGTGGCAGGTCAGCGGCCGCAACAACACCACCTATGTGCGCCGCGTGCAGCTCGATGCCTGGTATGTGAAGAACTGGTCGCTCTGGGCCGACATCGCGATCCTCTTCAAGACCGTGCCCGTCCTCATCACTCGGAAGGGCGCCTGCTGAGCCGCCGCGAGGTCCGCTGCCAGCGTCGCCCGACCCGCACGATCGCCTTGCGGCGCCATCTGCGCGAAGGCGCGTGATCCATGGTCAGCAATGTCAGCCCGACCGGGATCGCCCCCGGGCCCGGCGGACCGGGAATAACGCCCAGAATGACAAGACCGACACCCGCGCCGACACGGCCCGACCGGCTTCGCGGCACGGGCAGCCGGAACCGGCCGATCTTCAACGCCATACGCGGCGGGCGCTCGGGTATTTCCGTCATTTCCGGCCCATGTCGACATCAAGCTGCGACGAAGAATACGTCCACCGCCGCGCCTTCCGTCGCAGATTGTTTGTAGAAAATTGCAATCGTCAGGGCCGACGATATGCCCTGCGGCAGGACCGTCGCGTCAATCGCCAGAGGTCATGAACCGCGCACCGATGAAAGCGGGCAAATGGCGGCTGAGCCACAGCCCCGCCAGCGCGCCGACGGCGAGTCCGGCAAAATCGGCCCCGAAATCCAGGATCGAGGCGGACCGGCCCGGAACGAATGACTGCAGAATTTCGATCGACGCCCCCACCCCGAGCAATATGGCCAAGAGCAGCAACCGTCGGCTCGTTCGCCTCGCCGTAAAGGGAACAGCGGCGGCCAGCGCGGCAAAGGCGCTGAAATGCAGCGCTTTGTCGAGTTCCCAGAAGGCAGGCGGCGCGAGCGCAGGCGAGAGAGAGCCCAGCAACACTGCAAGGAGGGCCGCTATCCAGATCGCACGCAACCAGAGCTTGTTCATCGCGAAATTATACTCACACTCGAAAAACCGCCGCCGCGGATGAGACATCCGTGCCGACCGACGCTAAAGCTTCGGGGTTAAAAAAGGCGCAAGGATGGCGTCTCTCAGGATTCCCCGTCCAACACGGATATGACCTTCTCCGCCAGGGAGAGCGACGCCGTCAGGCCGGGGCTTTCGATACCGAAAAGATTGACGAGCCCGGCAACGCCATGCTCGCCCGGCCCTGAAACCACGAAATCACGCGCCGGCTCGCCCGGCTTCTGGATCTTCGGGCGAATGCCCGCATAGGCCGGCACCAGAATGCCCTCCGGCAGGGCCGGCCAGTAGCGCCGGATGGCGTCATAGAAGAGATCGCCCCGCGCCGGATCGACGCTGTAATCGAGCGTCCCATCCGCGCCCGGCTCGATCCATTCGACATCCGGCCCGAAGCGCGCCTGCCCGCCCATATCGAGCGTCAGATGCACGCCGAGCCCGGCCTGTTCGGGGGCGGGATAGACGAGCCGCGAAAAGGGCGCCCGGCCCGACAGCGCAAAGTAATTGCCCTTGGCAAAATGCGCCTCCGGCACGAAAGCGGGATCGAGACCTTCAATCCGGCGGGCAAGCGCAGGCGCTTGAAGCCCCGCCGCATTTACGACCTCGCGCGCGCGAAGCCGCATAGGCGCATCGCCGCCGACATGAACGACGCCCCCAGCCGCGCCTGCTTCAACGCTCTCCACCTCGGCGTGAAACGCTATCGCGCCGCCATGATCTTCAAACTCTCCCTGCAGGCTCAGCATATAGGCATGGGCATCGAGAATGCCCGTCACCGGCGAATGCAAAGCAGCCAGGCAGGAAAGCTGCGGCTCGGCTTGCCGGGCGCGGGCCGCGTCGATTTCCTCGATCCCCTCCACGCCATTCTCTCGCGCCCGGGCCGCGATCCCCGGCAAGGCGTCGGCCTGCGCCTCGTCGGTCGCGACGATGAACTTGCCGCATTGACGATAGGGCAGCCCGTGCGCCTCCAGATAGGCATAGAGGAGGTGCCGTCCCTCCACACAGGCGCGCGCCTTCAGGCTCCCGGCCGGATAATAAATCCCCGCATGAATGACCTCGCTGTTGCGCGAGGAGGTCTCCGTGCCGATCGCGCCTGCGCGTTCGAGCACGACCACCTCGCGGCCCGTCATGGCCAGCGCGCGGGCACAGGCGAGCCCTACCGCGCCTGCGCCGATCACCGCCGTATCGATCTCATAAATCTCGGTCACAAAACACCTTCCCCCGAGTGCCGGAGGGATCAGGATTAGCCGATTTCAGAGCGGAGGACGAGATGGCGGGCATACCCCTTGAAATGTCGAGTTTTGTACTCGCCCTTGAAGAGTGGCCCTTGATTACAAAGATGTAGGCAGACGTAGCGTCACTGGCGCAAACCCCTGAATGCGGAGCGGCTGAAGATCATGGACACTGCACTGAACGACACTCCTGCCCTCCAGAGCGGCAGCAAGCTGGACTTCAAGGTCAGGAACCGCCAGTTCGCCAGCGGCGAAGACCACCACTGGTATGGCGGCGATCCGGTCATCACCGCGCATTACAATGCGCTCTCCAGCATGTTTCCGGATGGCGAACGCTTTTTCTGCGACAGCGTGCGCGCCCAGAAAGACAAGATCACCGATCCGAAGCTCCTGAAAGAAATCTCTGCCTTTGTCGGCCAGGAAGCGGTCCATTCGCGCGAACACAAAGCTTATAACGAGCGTATCCAGGCGCAGGGTTACCCCATGGACAAGCTCGAGGGCCTTACCCAGTTCGGCCTCAAGATTGCGCGCCGCCGGCTGCCGCTCAAATGGCAACTCGGCCAGACCTGCGCGCTGGAACATTTCACCGCCATGCTGGCCAACCAGCTTCTGCGCGACACGGAGATGGCGGAAAAGGCCAAGCCGGAGGATTACGAACTCTGGATGTGGCACGCCGTGGAAGAAACCGAACACAAGGCCGTCGCCTTCGACACGCTGAAGGCGGTGAGTTCGCCGGTCGGCTTCTACATGAACCGCATCCGCGCCATCCTCATGACCACCTTGTTCTTCAATATCGGGCTCGTCGTGAATATGTGGCTCCTGCTGCGCGCCGACGGGCTGCAATGGAGCCCGCGCGCCTGGGGCCGCTGGGTCTGGTACATGCTCGGCAAGCCCGGCCATGTCCGCAAATCGATCGGCGAATATCTCGACTGGTTTCGCCCCAGCTTCCACCCTTGGGATCACGACAATCGCGAACTGGTCGAGCGTTGGAAAATCGCCCAGGGCGAGAAGCTCGACGCAGAAGGCGCCGCCGCGACGGCGGCCTAACTGACCGCGTCCCCGCCCTCCAGACGCCAGCCACCGAACCAGCTCTTGCGCTTGAAATAGCGCTCCGCCTCGACCGGTCGCGTCGAAAAAAGGGGCGTCCGCATTTTCAGCGTGAACGAACATAGATAGCCATCCTCGAAGGGATGGCATTCATGTTTGGCAACCCGAACATCCATCAAATCGTCCACGGCCTGCGACGTGCTGCCCGCAGCCAAGGCACGGGTGTGAAGGTCTTCCTTCACCGCCGACTGCAGATCCTTTTCCGACGGCTCTCCACATGCTGCCAGCGCCAAAAGCAATGGCAAAAGAAGAACTGTTCGCTTGCGCATACCGACCTCGACCTCCTGAACACAAAACCGGCGACACGGCTTTTCCGCCATCCACCATGTTGACGGGCGACCTGTCGCGCGGGTGTGAGATTTTGTGTTCATTCGCTCCCGGCCTCACCCAATTCGGGGACAGAAACCGAAAGACAAGAAGCGCAAAACAAAAACTCCCCGCAAGACATCTGCGGCCAAGAAGGCAGAGCCACAGGGTCTTGCGGGGAGCGGTATGGGGTTCAACCGGGAGGACGATACCCCATATTCCATTCAAAGAGCACCTCGGCCCTAGAAAGTGTAGGACGCCGAAAGGCTCATAAAGTCCTTGTCGTTGCTGCTGTTTCGGTACTCGTTGCCGAAATTCATCGTGTAGTCGAGGCCGACCTTGTATTTGGACTGATAGTCCGCGGTCACCCCGAGCGTGGTCGATATTTTACCCTCGACGAAACCGGGGCCGATGGGCCCAGCCGAATAGCCCGACACGTCATGGCTCCAGACAAGCCTGGGCGACAGCGTCCAGGGTGTCCCGAACGCATTGTTGTACTGAAGGACACCGATCAGCCTGTACCCCCAGGAAAACTGACTCGCATACTGAATCGGTATGGAGCAGGCCCCGCTCGATTTGAGCTGACATTTATCGCCAAAGGTTGCCGCAATGCCAGGGTTGTAGGCCGTCTCGCCGGAGCGCGGGATGGCCAGGTGATAGGAGCCCGCATCCGGCACCCATTGGAACCCCGCATTGCCGATCAGGATCAACAGGTCGGAGTCGAAAAACGAGGTCACCGGGTTGGAGGTCGTCAGTGTCGAGAGGGTATAGACCTGCCCGTGCAGCGCATCGGTCCGGCGATAGCCCTGTATGACATCGCCCGGCGCGGCCGGCGGCCCTGTATAATAAGGCTCGTCCCCCGGCGCCGGCTCATAGCCGAAATTCACCGCATCGACCGCCTGGATCTCGTTGGGGTCGACCTGGAAAGGCATGTTCGGATAATAGGCAAGCTCGCCGGACACCGCAGTCCCATTCAGGAGATTGACCGTGGTGTTGAAGCTCGTTCCGAACATCTTGATATCAGCCGGATACTGCGCCAGCAGCTTCTTGTTGTCGCCGGCCGACAGCGCAAAGATGGCCTGACCATAGGTGATCGGATTCCCGTTATCGTCCGTCGCCGGAGAGGCGGCCGTACATCCAGATCCCTTGAGCGTCCCCTGACCGGGCGGACAGAACGCCCGCGCCGCGATATAAGCGGGATTGGTCGAGGCCGGGAATGACGCAGTGGTCGTCCCGATAGGCAGATTGGAGTGGAAGTTGGTGAAATAGCCCGCCAGCTCGGTTCCCTGATTGAGCCAGTCCGCATAATAGCGAAGCGCAAAGCCGTACTGCCCCTGCTTGGGTGGTTCCTGAGAGGCGATACGCTCTATGGTCGTCGACGGCGCATAGGTGGTTCCGTTCGACCGCGTATAAACCTCGCCGCCCGCCAGCGCATAGGCACACCCGTCCACAAGGCTGTCATCGGGTGAGAAAAAGCTCCCGCAGGCCGGGAGGCGAGAGCGCGTCCAGTCCGCGATATACATGGCCTCGAAAGTGAACCCCGCGGGCAATCCAAGGCTCGCATAGGCGCTAAGCTGCGGCCGATAAAGCTCCTTCAATTCCAGACCCGGCTTGGTAAGCGCGGCCACATCGAATGGCAGATAGGAGGACACGCCACCCGGCAGAAGGAGGCTCTCACCCCAGTTCACGACCTGCCGCCCCAGACGAACAGTCAGGGGCTGATCGAGAATGTCGAAGTTGCCATAGACGAAAGCGTCGAGCAGTTCAGCCCCGCGGGCCTGAAGAAGGGCGGCCTGATCGCCTCTTAAATCGTCCGACAACGGACGACGCTGATCCGTCGGCGCATTCACAGGCCCGAACCGGCCGCCGCCGGTCCCCAGATAGCGATCGCCATAATAGTCGTAATACGCCTTGCCGCGTACGAAGGCGCCGTAATTACGCCACCGCGCTTCGACCTCGGAAATGCCTTTGACAGGTGTCGAGATCGGCTCCCATTGCTTGACGTTGATATTACCGTCATCGGAGTTGACGCTGTAATCCGTCCCTGCCGCGCCCAGGCAGCCGCCATTGTAAATCGAGATATAGCGGCAGTCCTGCGCACCTGTGCGAACACTAGCTGCGGCGGAAAGCGTGGTGGAGAAATTGAAATCCACCTCGCCGATTTCCATCTGAGCCGCCTGCGCCGTCCCTGCAGCGAAGGCGACCCCTCCCGACACCAGCAATAACGCAAGCGTCCGGCTGATCCTCCCCTTGATCATATTCGTTCCCTTGTTCCCCTGAATGTACGAGTAAAACGGACCGCACTGCCCCTCCCTAAGGCAGTGCATCCGCGAGCGGTTGCGTGACAAGCGTCAGCGGCACGAGATTGTCGACAATGCCCGCTCCTGTGGCACCGGTGTTGACGAGCTCGCCCACCGTCTGCCCCGTCGGCAGCCGCGTCCCCGCCACATCGAAGACCGCGTCCGTCACCGGAATGAGAACCGGCGCCAACGGATCGACGATGATTGCGGTATCGGGCAGCGGGATCGGCAGGCCGAACGGTCCGCCGCCTTCATTGTCCGAAGCCCCGGCAAGCTGAAACAGAACGGGCGTCAGGATAGGCGACAGGCCGCTGAGGTTATTGTCCCGGCTCGAGGCGCCAAGGCTGGTGACAAGCGTTTCAAGACCATCGCCCACGGGCCCGAGCGGAGCCGCACCCGCCGGCACTGCGCCGCCTAACGGAGCGTCGCTACCGCCCGACAAAAGAACTGGCACGAGCCCGCCTTCGGTTCCGATGAGCCCGCCAACGGCGTCATAGCCCAATAGATCCTCGCCCAGACCGCCGGCACCGCTGATGCCGAGCGAGGGTACGGCACCCGTCGCGCCGGCCAACTGATCCGTCGGCAAGGCCGTCGCCAGCGGTGAAGACGGCGCATCGGCCGCAACACCCCCGAGGACGCCGCTATCGCCCCCGCTCAGTAAATTCCCTAAAGCCCCGCCATCGCCCAGCAAAGGCGTCACGACATCCCCGGCGGTCGAGGCAAGCACGCCGCCATCGCCTGTTACGCCGAGCTGAATGCTGTCGGGCGCCGCCGTCCCCGCGGGCCGGCTCGACACACTCGGCGTACCGCTTGCCGTACACCCGCCGAGAAGAGCAGCGCTTATGATAAGACCTGCAAATTGCTTCATGGGTTCCTCCTCCCCTACTGACAAAATGGTAGGTCCAAAGAGGCGAAGCGATGCGTCGGCTTTTGTTCGGAATTGTGATGTGGCGGAATGTCGCAGTGCAGCAAAAACTGGCGGTTTACCAGCAGCTTAAATCGACGCTGTAGGGCGAGCCCGGCCTTTCCCGGGGATAAAGGACGCCTTTACTCGGCTGCCGGCTTCTTCACATCCCGCCCGTAAACGTCGTCGAAACGGACGATGTCGTCCTCGCCCAGATAGGAGCCCGACTGCACTTCGATAATGCTCAAGGGTTCCGTGCCGGGATTTTCGAGACGATGCCGAGTCTCGATCGGGATATAGGTGGATTCGTTCTCTTCGAGGAGGAAGGTGTCATCCCCCACGGTCACACGCGCCTGCCCCTTCACCACGACCCAGTGCTCGGCCCGCTTGTGATGAAGCTGCAGCGAAAGCGACGCGCCCGGATGCACCATCAGATGTTTCACCTGATGCCGGTCGCCCTCGTCGAGCCCTTCATAAAAGCCCCAGGGACGGTAAACCCGGGTGTGGCTCTGATGCTCGCTGCGCCCGTCCAGCGCAAGCTTCTCGACGATCTTCTTCACATCCTGCACACGATCGCGGGACGCAACCAGCGTCACGTCTCCCGTCTCGACCACGACGAGGTTTTCCACACCCAGCGTCGCCACAAGGCCGGATTCCGCCCGCACATAGGTGTCACGTGTATCATGCGTGATGACGTCGCCTGAAAGCACGTTGCCTGCCTGATCCTTGTTGCCGACCTCCCAAAGCGCCGACCAGGAACCGATATCGCTCCAGCCCATATCGACCGGCACCACGGCGGCATCCTTCGTGTGCTCCATCACGGCATAGTCGATGGAGTCCGACGGCGACGCACAGAAGGACGCTGCTTCGAGACGCAGGAAATCCAGATCCCTGGCGCCTTTTTCGACGGCGCTTTCCGCGCAGCGGGCGATCTCCGGGCATTGCGCCTGCATTTCATCGAGAATGCGATCCGCCCGGAACATGAAGATGCCCGAGTTCCAGGAATAGTTCCCGTCGGCCAGGTAGCTCTCCGCCGTTGCACGGTCGGGCTTCTCCACAAACCGCTCCACCTCGAAAGCGCCGTCGGCGAGCGCGCCGCCCTTGCGGATATAGCCATAGCCGGTTTCCGGCCCCGACGGCACGATACCGAAGGTGACAAGCTTGCCTTGACCGGCAAGTGCGGCGCCGATCCCGACCGCCCGCTGAAACGCTTCCACATCGGCAATGTGATGATCCGCCGGCAGGACCAGCAATATGCCTTCAGGGTCGTGGTCCCGCACAAAGGCCGCCGCGGCCGCCGCGGCGGGCGCCGTATTGCGCCCCTCCGGCTCCAGAATATGGGCAAGCGGCGTCAGCCCGGCATCATGCATCTGCTGGGCAATGATGAAGCGGTGCTCGTCATTTGAAATGATGATGGGGGCGGCAAAGCCTTCCCGCCCACTCACGCGGATCGCCGTCTCGGTCAGCATGGCGCGCTCCGAGACGAGCGGCAGCAGCTGCTTCGGGTAGAGGGCACGGGATGTGGGCCAGAGCCGCGATCCAACCCCGCCCGACAGAATTACCGGATAAATCATCTTCGTCCCCGTTCAGCGCCACTGTGTCGTCAATTGAGCCGCATCCTAGCGCGCCAACCCGATGTTTTCAGTAGCAATTTCATCCAAAGGTTAAGAGCTGCCTCTCCGGGGCAACGCGCCGTCGTTCAGCGGCGCCACGTCCCGCCGCGTCATCAAATCATCAAAACCGCGTTATGCCTGCGTCACAAGCGGGTGGAATAAGAAAATCAATGAAAACGCCCTTTTGATTGATTTTCTGAATGGTGGCCCGGTGCTTTCAACTGTCGATATCTCGGTCCGTTACGGCCCTGCTCGCCCCGCAGTGGACGGTGTCTCGCTGTCCTTCGCCGAAGGAAGCTTCTCTGTTCTCCTCGGGCCCTCCGGCGCCGGCAAGTCGTCTCTTCTGAGAGCGCTCAACGGTCTTGTCAAACCCAGCGACGGCCAGGTGCTTGTCGGCGACAAACCGCTTGTCTTCTCCGGCGCGGCGCTTCGCGCACATCGCCGCCGGACGGCCATGATCTTTCAGCAGCACCAGTTCGTGGGCCGCATCTCCGCGCTGGCCAACACACTCACCGGACGGCTGGGATATTACAGCAGCTGGCGCTCGCTCCTTCCGCTGCCCGCCGACGAAAAGCGTTTTGCGATGGACTGCCTTGAACGCGTCGGTCTCGGCGAGTTCGTTCTGAAGCGCGCCGATCAACTGAGCGGCGGACAGCAGCAACGTGTCGGCATTGCCCGCGCCCTTGCCCAGCGGCCTGAATTCCTGATCGCGGACGAACCGGTGGCAAGTCTCGACCCGGCCACCGCCCATCGCGTGCTGACCTTGCTGCGTACTGTGTGCAAGCAGGACGGCATCACCGCGCTTGTGAGCCTTCACCAGGTCGACCTCGCCCGCAAATTCGCCGACCGCGTCATCGGCATGCGCGACGGCAGGATTGTCTTCGATGGCACACCGCAGCAGCTCGACGCAGGCGCGCTCGACCAGATCTACGACCGGCAGGGGGCTCCCGGCGATCCGGACCTCGAAAGCACGGTCGAAGATGACTCCAGCTGGAACCCGATCCCACTCACGGCCTAACCAACAGGTAGCATGATGAAGAAGATTGCCACTTTCTGCGCATCGCTCGTTCTTGGCGCAAGCGCTCTCTTCGGTAGCGTATCGCACGCCGCCGAAGCCAATCCGGACACGCTCCGCGTCGCCCTTCTTCCCGACGAAGACGCGGCAACCATCATCAAGAAGAACCAGCCCCTGAAGGACTATCTTGAGGAAAAGCTGGGCAAGAAAGTCGAACTCGTCGTGACGACCGACTATTCCTCGATGATCGAGGCCATGCGCTTCGGACGCCTTGAACTCGGCTATTTCGGCCCGCTCTCCTATACGCTTGCCAAATCCAGGAGCGACATCGAGCCCTTCGCAGCCCGCCTCAAGGGCGGTTCCGCGACCTATCATTCCGTCCTTATCGGCAACACCGAAGCAGGCGTCACCTCCATCGACCAGGTCGCGGGCAAGGATGTCGCCTGGGGCGACACCGCCTCGACCTCAAGCCATCTCATTCCGAAGTCGATCCTGCGGGCCAATGGCCTCACCGAGAAAAAGGACTACCGGGAACATTTTCTCGGCGCGCATGACGCCGTCGCCGTCGCCGTGCAGAACGGCAAGGCCCAGGCCGGCGGGCTCAGCCAGCCGATCTTCCAGAGCCTCGTCAAGCGCGGGCTCATCGATGGAACCAAGGTCACGGTCCTGCAGGTCTCCAAGCCTTTCCCGCAATATCCCTGGACGATGCGCAGCGACCTCGCACCGGAACTCAAGGAAAAGATCCGCGCCGCCTTCCTCGACATGAAGGACAAGGAGGTCCTCAAGGCCTTCAAGGCCGACGGCTTCGCAGCAGTCAGCGATGCCGACTATGACGTCGTTCGCGATCTTCAGACGAAGCTCGGTCTTTGACCGGGCTGACTGTCCGGCGGGTCGCAATAGCCCGCCGGACCTTTCCTCAACGAGAGTGACGCGTCATGACACCGGCTACCCAACCCCTCATCGACTATGATGCCGTCCTGCGCGAAGAGACGCGTCAGGGACGTCGAAACCTGCTCGTTCTCGGCGTCATCGCTCTTTTCGTCGTGCTCAGCGCGCAGACCACCGGCATGTTGAACCTGACCCGGCTGATCGAAGCGCCCGAGGCGATCGGCATTCTGTTCATGGATATGATGCCGCCGAAATTCGCGAACTGGCGAGACTGGGTGAAGCCCTTCGTCGACACGATGGCAATGAGCATCGCCGGCACCGCCCTTGCCGTGATCTTCTCTCTGCCGCTGGGATTTCTCGCCGCTCGCAACACCACGCCCCATATCGCGGTCTATCGGCTGAGCCGTCTTCTGCTGAACGTGCTGCGCTCCATTCCCGAACTCATCATGGGCATCGTCTTCGTGGCCGCCGTGGGCTTCGGCCCGCTTCCCGGCGTCCTCGCCCTCGGTTTTCACTCGATCGGAATGGTGGCGAAGTTTTTCGCCGAAGCGATCGAGCATGTCGATCACCGTCCGATCGAGGCCGCTCAGGCCGCGGGCGCTTCACCGTTTCAGGTTATCCAGCACGCGATACTGCCACAGGTCTTTCCGCAGATCGCAGATGTGACGCTCTATCGCTGGGAATACAATTTCCGCGCCTCCACCGTGATGGGCATGGTCGGTGCCGGCGGCATCGGCCTTGAGCTGATGTCCTCCCTGCGCCTGATGCAATACCGGGAAGTCGCTGCGATCCTGCTCTCCATTCTCCTCCTCGTCACGATCGTCGACGGCGTCGGTGCGCGGCTACGCAAACGCCTGCACTAAAACCGCGAACTCCCCGTCGACCAAACGCACCCGGAAAACATGACCAAGAACAAACCGAAAATCGTCATCACCAACTGGATTCACGACGACATTCTGGCCGAGATCGAAGAGTTCGCTGTCTGCACCGCCAATCGGGACCGCACTACGCCCTGGTCCCGCGAAGACATCCTCGAACGCGGCGCCGACGCGGATGGCCTGCTCGCCTTCATGACCGACACAGTCGACGAAGCGCTGCTGCGGGAAATGCCGAACCTCAAAACGGTCTCCTGCGCTGTGCGGGGTTACGACAATTTCGACATCGACGCCTGCGTTCGGCGCGGCGTCACTGTCGCGCATGTGCCGGACCTTCTGCAGGGTCCGACGGCGGATCTGACGCTCGGTGCGATCATCGCGCTCACACGCCATATGCTGTCGGCGGACCGTTATGTGCGTTCCGGTAACTTTGAAGGCTGGCGACCACATTTCTACGGGCTGGGCCTTGCCGGCACGCCGGTCGGCATAATCGGCATGGGGGGCCTCGGCCGGGCCATAGCAAAGCGACTGCTCGCCTGCGAGGCGAATGTCATGTTCCATGACCGGCAGGTCGATCGGGTCCGGATCGATCCATGGGATACCTTTGAGGGCACCACACTCGACGAATTGCTGGGCGAAAGCCGCATCGTCATTCTCGCCCTTCCGCTCGTTCAGGAAACGCATCACCTGATCGACCGGGATGCCATCGCGAAGATGCAGCCGGGAACCTATCTGATCAATCCGGCACGCGGATCGGTCGCCGACGAACTCGCCATCGGCGATGCGCTTAAATCCGGCCGGCTCGCCGGGTACGCCGCCGATGTATTTGCGATGGAAGACTGGCGCCTCCCCGACCGCCCGCGCTCCATTCCGAGAGACCTGCTCGATGCGACCGACCGGACAGTCTTTACACCGCATCTCGGCTCAGCCGTCGACGAGGTCCGGCGCGACATCACGAAAGCGGCCGCCTACCACCTCGCCCAGTTTTTCCGCGGCGAAACGCCGGATGGCGCTATCGGCCGGGCAGCGGCATCGGCAGAGGCGGTCTAGGCGATGAACCTCAAGCATCTGGAAGCATTTCTGGCCGTAATTGATACCGGCAGCGTCGGCGGAGCGGCGGTAAAGCTTGGCCGCCCGCAGCCGACCTTGTCTCATCAGCTGCGCGCGCTGGAAGACGAACTGGGCACCCTTCTGATCGAGCGAGGCGGATCGGGCGGCCCGACGCTTGAAGGGCACACCCTCGTCCCGATTGCCCGACGCATGCTGGCGCTTGCCTCCGACGCCCGCAAGGCGCTCTCCGGTCTGAGCTGTCGAATAGCCGCCGCGAGCAATATCGGCACCTATATTCTTCAACCGCTGGCGCAGGACTATCGCGAGACCTGTGGTGGCAAGGCCCCGCTGGACATCTGGATCGGCCGCAATCCACAAGCAATCGAGCGCGTCGAAGACGGCCGATCCGACATTGCCCTGACCGAATGGTGGGACGACCGGCCCGGCTATATGGCGACGCCCTGGTACCGGGATCCGCTGGTGGCAATCGTCGCCCCCTCCCACCCCCTCGCAAAAAACGGTCGCATCACGCCCCGCCAACTGCTCAATGAGCGCATGATCGGCGGCGAAAGCGGCACCGGAACGGGGCGCATCCTGCGCGCGGCGCTGAAGTCGCTGGGCAATGATCTTGAAGTCGATGAAACGCTCGGCAGCACGGCGGCGGTCAAGGAAGCGGTAAAGGCAGGGGCGGGAATATCTGTGGTCGGCACCAGCGTCGTACGCGACGAACTTTCGTCGGGCCGCCTGGTCGCCCTGGCCCTGTCGGGGCGCACACTCGAGAAGACCTATTACGTGGTCCGGCGTCTCTCCGATATGGCGCCCGATCGGACCGAAGGCTTCGTCGACTTCATCACACGTCGGGTATAATCATCCCCGCATTGCGATTGGGATGACGGCAATTGCGCCGTACCGGCTCTTGTCCGCCCTCGCTATAAGTGCCAAAACTTTTGGGCTCGGTCTGTCAGGATCGAGTATCATTCGGCCGTTCACACCTCGAGTGCTGCAGGTTTAAACACGCAATGAACACGCCTTCTCCGCGCAAAGTCCGCAAAGTGGTTCTGCCCGTCGCCGGGCTCGGTACCCGCTTTCTTCCCGCCACCAAGGTCATTCCCAAGGAAATGCTGACCGTGGTCGACAAGCCGGTCATTCAGTATGCGGTGGAAGAGGCGGTCGAAGCAGGCATCGAACATTTCGTCTTCGTAACGGGACGCGGCAAGGGCGCCATCGAAGACCATTTCGACATGGCCTACGAACTTGAAGCGACGCTGAAGGCACGGGGCAAGACAGCGGCATTCGAGATGCTGGAAGGCAGCCGGCCCGTCGCGGGCGGCGCAAGCTTTGTCCGGCAGCAGGAACCACTGGGCCTGGGCCACGCTGTCTGGTGCGCGCGCGAACTGGTGGGCGACGAGCCCTTCGCAGTGACGCTTCCCGACATGCTGATCCATGGCCGGCCCGGCGCCCTGGCTCAGATGATCGAAACCTATAACGCCCGTGGCGGGAACATCATCGCGACGGAAGAGGTTCCCGAAAGCCATGTGGACCGCTACGGCATTCTGGCGCTCGGCGAGAGCTACGACGAAGACACGCACCGCATTACCGGCATGGTCGAAAAGCCGAAACTGGAAGACGCGCCCTCCAACCTCATCATTTCGGGCCGCTACATCCTGCAACCGGAAATCTTCGATAAGCTGGAGAAACAAGAACCCGGCGCCGGCGGCGAAATCCAGCTCACCGACAGCATGATCGCCCTCCTGAAAGAACAGGACTTCTTCGCCTACCGCTTCAAGGGCACGACCTATGATTGCGGCGACAAGGTCGGCTATCTCGCCGCCAACCTCGCTTATGCGCTGGATCGCGACGACATTGCGCCTGCCTTCAAGCCGATCCTACAGAGCTTCGCAGCAAAATAGGCCGGTCATCCTTCGCCCGTACCGGCACACAGATCCTAACTGTTCCGTCGGGACAGTCCGTCTTCCCAGGCCAGCGCGTGAGCCACGATCCCGTCGAGATCGTCATGGACAGGCTCCCAGGCAAGCCGCGCCTTGAGCAGCCCCGGATTAGCAACGACCTCCACAGCATCTCCCGAACGGCGAGGCACCTCGCGCGCATCGAGGCTGCGGCCGGAAACGCGTTCGACTGAAGACAAGACCTCGCGCACAGAATAGCCATGCCCGTAACCGCAATTGGCGATCAGGCTCTCGCCGCCGCCTCGCAGATAATCGAGCGCCCGACGATGCGCCATGACCAGGTCGCTGACATGGATGTAGTCGCGGATGCAGGTGCCATCCGGCGTCGGATAGTCGGTCCCGAAGATGTCGATATGATCGCGTTTGCCGAGCGCGGTCTCGCACGCCACCTTGATGAGATGCGTCGCATTGGCTGTCGATTGCCCCGTGCGCCCTTCCGGATCCGCGCCCGCCACATTGAAATAGCGCAGCGCCGCGAAACTCATCGGATGTGCCGCAGCCGCGTCCGACAGCATCCATTCGGTCATCAGCTTCGAACGCCCATAGGGAGATTCCGGGGCCAGCGGCACTCCTTCGGATACGGGCACGCTGGCCGGCGTCCCGTAGACGGCCGCGGTAGAGGAAAAGATGAAATGCTTCACGCCATGCGCAACGCATGCCGCGATCAGGTCGCGCGATTTGGCCGTATTGTTCAGATAATATTTTAGCGGGTTTTCAACCGATTCCGGCACGACGACCGACCCGGCAAAATGCACCACCGCCTCGATTTCATGTTCAGAAAAAAGGCGGGCCAGAAGGTCGGTATCCGCGATATCCCCGGTCACCAGCGTCGCCCGGGGCTGCACCGCCCAGTCGAAACCGGTTGAAAGATTGTCGAGGACAACCACCTCTTCGCCGGCCTGCAGAAAATCGATCACGGCATGGCTGCCGATATAACCGGCCCCGCCCGTCACAAGGATCGTCACCCCTGTCCCTCCATCGTCGTACTCAACATCATGACCCGTATTAGTGGAGAAGGTTTTCGGTGCGTTCCTTCTCAGAACGCATTGCGGGACAGGAACCCATAAAATGGCGTTAACATAAGGATCTTGATGTCGAACCAGAGCGACCAATTCTCGATATAGTGAAGGTCGTGTTCAACACGCTTGCGCATTTTCTCCGGCGTATCCGTTTCGCCGCGATAACCGTTGATCTGCGCCCAACCTGTAATGCCCGGCTTCATCTTGTGGCGACGCGCATAGCTCTCGAGCAGGCTGCCATAATACTCGTTATGTGCGATGGCATGGGGCCGCGGACCGACCAGCGACATCTCACCCTTCAGTACATTCATCAATTGCGGCAACTCGTCCAGGCTAGTCTTGCGAAGGAACCGGCCGATACGGGTCACACGCCGGTCGTCTCTCGTGGCCTGAGCGACCTTCGCGCCATCCTCCATCACCGTCATCGTCCGAAATTTGTAAACGGTGATAATTCGGTGGTTGAAACCGTGGCGCTTCTGGCGAAAGACCACCGGCCCCCGGCTATCGAGCTTTATCGCCAGGGCGATGAACAGCATGAGCGGACTGAAGACGAGAAGACAGGCAGCGCTCAGAACACGATCCTCGACCGCCTTGACGATTGGGCCCCAATCCGCCATAGGGCGGCGCTCCATCTCCATGACAGGCACGCCGCCGTAATTCAAAAGTCCCTTGGGATGGATATCGAAGATATCGGCACTCTGGCAGAAACGCAGATCCACCGGCAGAATCGAAAGCTGCTTCACCACCGAGGTGATATGCCTGCCCGTCGTCGTCGGCATAACGATCAGCACCTCGTCGAGCGGCATGGTCTGGGCAAGAGATATAAGATCGCTTAGCGAACCGGACGCTCCATTCTGCTGGGAAACAGCACCGGCACTCTCGTCGAAAACACCGACAACGGCGACGGCATCATCCGTTTCTTCCAGTCTGGGGATCATCTGCATGGCGATCTCGGCATCACCGAACAGGGCGACCCGACGGACGAAACGCCCCTGCGAGATCCAGAGCCTCAGAAGACGGGCCGCAAGATAGTGCATGCCCACGACACCCGCTGTCGCCATCGCCATCCAGAGCAGGAACCAGCCGCGGGAATAGGTCTCCGAAATCTTCAGCAGATAGCCGACGGCAACCACGACAAGCGCCGCCAGGGAAAGAGCTACAAGAATCCGGCGGACCTGCCCCTTGAACCAGCGCAGATTGTCGAACTCGTAGACGGATTGGCGGCGCAGAAAAATCTGGGCCAGCAAAGCCGCGAACACGCCGATAATGGCATAGGGCTCCATCTCGGCAGGCGTCCCCAGAATAGTCCCGATGTAGATCCACTTCGCACTAATGGCCGTCGTTATAATGACGAGCACATCTGCCACAGCGGTCAGATCGCCGAACACCTTTTTTGAGACAATAAAATTCTGGGCCGCTTCGGCCTTGCCGAACGACTTCCACGGGATGAAGCCGGGCCCGCTCTCTCCCGACGCTCGATCCGCGCTGCTCATCCAATTCCCCCTAGGGCAGCTTCATGACAAGGCTGCAGTCTTATCAGCAATATTGGTGCCCGGACTGGCCGACGACCCACAGTCAGGATGTGCCAGTGTGGCGCAATCTGTCCTGTTCAAGCGTTGATAGAAATCATGTTTGAACACTGATCATCGGCATTCAAGACCATTATCTATGCTGCCCGGGAGCAATATATCGTCGAATTTTGAAACCAAGATTTTCGTTACTAAATCCTGCCCAGATGCAGTGGGTCAACGCCGGATTGATCCAGATATAGAGACGATTTGGTGGTCTCCCGAAACCGGAAGCTGCGCGGACCATCCGGGACGGGAACGAACAGCCGCGCAAAAAACATTCGTTTCACTATTCTGAGGTGCCTCAGAGCTTAAAATAGCTGCGATACCAGCCGGCAAACTCGGTCAGCCCCTCGCGCAGCGTAACCTTGGGCGCGAAACCGAGGTCCGACTGAATGGCGTCGATATCGGCATAGGTCTGCTTCACGTCTCCGGGTTGCATGGGCTCATAATGGCGGTCCGCCTTGACGCCCAGAACGTCCTCCAGAATGTCGATGAACTTGTCGAGATTTTCCGGCTCGTTATGTCCGATATTGTAGACACGGTGCGGCGCGCCGGGGCCACCCGGCGGATGGTCGAGCGCGGCGACCGTGCCCGCGACAATGTCGTCGACATAAGTGAAGTCGCGCCACATATCGCCATCGTTAAAGACACGGATCGGCTTGCCCGCCAGCATGGCCTCGGTGAAGAGCCAATAAGCCATGTCCGGCCGGCCCCACGGCCCGTAGACGGTGAAGAAACGCAGGCCCGTCTGGGGGATGCCGTAAAGATGGGCATATGCGTGGCTCATCAGCTCATCGGCCTTCTTCGTGGCCGCGTAAAGCGACACCGGATGATCGACCGGATCTGTTTCGCTGAAAGGCACTTTCTGATTGCCGCCGTACACAGAGCTGGACGAGGCATAGACGAGATGATCGACCGTGCCCAGATGACGGCACAGTTCCAGGATTTCGAGATGACCGTCCAGATTGGACCGGACATAGGCTCGGGGATTCTCGAGCGAGTAACGCACCCCAGCCTGTGCGGCGAGATGAGCCACCTTGTCGATCCGTCGCCCCTGCACTGCCTCCGCCAGGCTCTCCGTGCTGGAAATATCGCCTTTGAGGAACGAAAACCCGTTCCGGGGCCGCAGCCGCTCCAGCCGGGCCTCCTTCAGCCTGGGATCGTAATAATCATTGAGATCATCGATGCCGATGACCTCGTCCCCGCGATCGAGAAGGTAGTGGCAAAGATAGCTGCCGATAAAGCCAGCGGCGCCAGTCACCAGTATCGTCATATGGCCCTCTCAAATATTGCCGGGGACGTTAACCCGCCCGTAGATGATGCAAAAACGCAACCGGATGCAAGTCGGTTCGTTCAACGCTTCATTTGAAAGTCCGCAGGCGGTATGAACAGATAATCTCTTTCGAGTAGCAGCATCGAGGCAGAAGCATGCGTGTAGCGATGATTGGGTCTGGTTATGTCGGTCTTGTGTCAGGGGCCTGTTTTGCCGATTTCGGCCATACCGTGATCTGCGTGGACAAGAACGCCGAAAAGATCGACGCTCTCAACAAAGGCGAGATCCCGATTTACGAGCCTGGACTGGATGTTCTGGTTAACGGCAACCGCTTCGCAGGCCGCCTCTCCTTCACCACCGACTTTACGGAAGCCGTGAAGGACGCCGATGCCGTCTTTATCGCCGTCGGCACCCCGACGCGTCGCGGCGACGGCCATGCGGACCTTTCCTATGTCTATGCCGCTGCTGAGGAAATCGCGCATGCCATGACCGGTTACACGGTCATCGTCACCAAATCGACCGTTCCCGTCGGCACCGCCGACGAGGTGGAAGCCATCATCCGCAAGGCGGCACCGGAGGGAGACTTTTCCGTCGCCTCCAATCCGGAATTCCTGCGGGAGGGAGCGGCCATCGACGACTTCAAGCGTCCCGACCGCGTAGTGGTTGGCGTGGAGGACGACCGCGCCAAGGAAGTGCTGCGCGCCCTCTATCGCCCTCTTTTCCTGAACGAGACACCCATCGTCTTCACCAATCGCCGCACCTCGGAACTGATCAAATATGCCGCCAACGCATTTCTGGCGACCAAGATCACCTTCATCAACGAGATGGCCGATATCTGCGAGAAGACAGGCGCCAATGTGCAGGACGTGGCTCGCGGCATCGGTCTCGACCGGCGTATCGGTTCCAAGTTCCTGCATGCAGGCCCCGGCTATGGCGGCTCATGCTTTCCAAAGGACACGCTGGCGCTGGTCCGGACGGCCCAGCAATTCCAGGCACCAACCCGGATCGTCGAAGCCGTCGTCGAGGTCAATGCCGAGCGCAAGAAGAACATGGTCGACAAGATCGAGAACGCCTGCGGCGGCTCCGTGAAGGGCAAAACCATCGGCATTCTGGGCCTGACCTTCAAGCCCGAGACAGACGATATGCGCGATGCCCCGTCGCTCGACATCGTACCCGGCCTGATCGAACGCGGCGCCACCGTAAAGGCGCACGACCCGCAAGGCGTCAAGGAAGCAAAGCACCTGTTGCCCGACAGCGTCGTCTATTGCGACAATCCGTATGATACAGCGAAGGATGCCAGCGCCATCGTCATCGTCACCGAGTGGAACGAATATCGCGCGCTCGACCTCGACCGGTTGGCACGCGATACCAAGGATCCCATCATGGTAGACCTTCGCAACATCTACGACGTCCGCGAAGTCGAAAAAGCCGGCCTCAGCTATGTCGGCGTCGGCCGGTAGAACTCACCCGATCATCCAACCGGAACTCACCCAGGCATGACCGTTACCTACACCAACGAGGCGGCACCATTTTCCGGCGCATCGATCCCGCGCAAGGGATCCGCTGTCGAACAATGGGTGATGTTCCTGTTTGGCATAGCCTGCACCACGATGTTCCTGGATTTCGAATTCGATGCAGGCGGCGTGCGCATTCGAATATTCGATATCATTCTGTTGATGCTTGTCGCCGTCTACGCGATATCGACGCTCCTCTCCCGGCGAACCGGCCGTGTGCCGGGATTCGACTTCCTGCTCGTCTATCTCGCCTATGTGGTCTATTGCGCCGCGAATGCACTTGTTCTCGCATCCTTCAAGGTCATGGTGATCGAGACGGCACAGGCGATGAGCTTCGCTGCCTTCTTCTGGCTGCTGACCGATCTGCTGAGAGACGAAAACAGGACCAAATCATTCATCGCAGGATTTCTGATCGGCCTTTGGGCGATATCTGTCGGCAATGCCGCTTACTTTCTGGCGCAGGGTCAGGTCTATGGATTCAAGGGCACGGGTCCGCAAAAACTGTCTCACGCCTATAGCCTGATAGCGACGATCGTACTGGCATCCTATGTCGACAAGCGTCACAGACCCTTTCTTCTTTTTCTAATATTGCTTGCGGCAGTACTCACGCTGATTTCCGGCGAACGCAAAGGCTGGATCGCCGTTGCAACCGCTTTCGTCGCCATCGCGGCAATCTCCGATACAGGCCGCCTGAAAGTGGGCAATATCGCCCAACGCGCTGTCTTGTTGCTGGCGCTGGTCATTCCGGCCATGTTGCTCACCGAGAGCAGTACCGGCCAGAATTATCTTTCAAAGCAATTCGACAGCACCGTTTCCGCTTTCGAGAAGAGCCTGAACCCGGCATATAATCCCATTACGGATGTCCAGGAAACTCTCTCCAACAGGGCCCGCGTTTATATTTCGGGTCTGGCCTCGGATATCGTTTCGTCGCACCCCGCTTTCGGGATCGGCATCGACAATTTCGTTCCCTACATCAAACAGAAAACGATGGGCCTGCCGAGTTGGCTGGCACATGGCGTTCACAACGAATATCTCCGCATCGCCGCGGAAACAGGGCTTGTGGGCCTAGCGCTTTATCTGGCTGGTATCATGATGATCCTGCGCCGGGTCATCATCGGGGTGAGGTCTATGGCCTATCTGGACAATCACCTGAAGTTCCGCCTCCGCATGGGCATAGCGCTTCTCGTCTTCGGCCTTGTCATCAACATGTTCCGGGCAACCAGCGGCGGCAACGCACTGATGCTCTTCCTGCCGGCGGCATTGATTTATTTCCCTGCAATCGTACTGCGGATGCCGGACGGCACGCTCAGACTTGCTTCCCGGTCGAAGCTGGAAGCAGGTCGTTCCGCCGAAGTATCCGCCAGCTGACACTCAAAGAACCGAGGACCTTATGCTTCCCAACTTCCTGATCATCGGCGGGGAAAAGTGCGGCACCACATGGCTGTATGACGTTCTCAAACGGCATCCCGACATCTATCTGCCGGACACGAAGGAACTTGCCTATTTCAACCGTCGGGACTCCAACCTGATTGAGACCGACAATTTCGCCCGGATGAACGCCGGCTGGTACGAGAAATTCTTCGAGGATGCAGGAACGGAGACAGCATCAGGCGACATTTCGCCGATGTATCTCTGCGACGACCTCGCCCCTCAGAGAATTGCGGACACGGTCCCCGCCGCGAAACTCATCGTCACGTTGCGCGACCCGGTGGACCGGGCCGTATCGCACTACTGGATGGCTCATAACAAAAGGCATATTCCGACCGACCTTGAGCTGGAGGATGTCGTCGCCCGCCGTCATGAAGCCATCGTGCAGCGAGGGCTCTATGGCGAGCAGCTGGAACGCTATTTCTCCCTGTTTCCGAGAGACAGGATTCTGGTTCTCACCTTCGAGGAAATGATGTCCGACCGGGCCGGAACGATCGCAGAGATATGCCGTTTCATCGGCGTGGATCCCTCTCAAATGCCAAGTGAGGGGCTGGATGAGGCCGTCTTCGCCTCGACCGCATATCGCGCACCCTGGCTTCATAATGCCTCGGTTGCAGCCGCCACCGCCCTCAGGGCGACACCCGGTCTTTCATGGATTGCCAAATCCTTGAAGAGGAGCGGCTTCAACGACAAGGTCAAATCGATCAACGCCAAGGGGTTTTCAAAGCCGCCTCTGCCGGACGCGCTACGCGCCGACCTTCGTGCCTACTATGCAAAAGACCGGGAGAAACTCGAGACGCTTCTCGGCCGGAAGATAGAGGCCTGGCCAAGATAATCGGAACGAAGCCATTTCCGTTCTTTCAACCTTTTCCCGATTGAAAACGCCGCCCTATTCCCGCCCTGCATAGGTCAGCTCCGCCGTGCGTCGCCACGAAAACGTCCGGGCATGCTCGATGCAGCCACGGGCAATCGCGCTGTCATCGGCGTCCCTCCATGCTGCAAATTTCGTCATCGCCTCAGCCACGCCGTGCGATGTGGCGCTGGAAGCAAGCATGCCAGTTTGCCCTTCGCTGATTACCTCGGGAATGCCCCCTTCCCGCGTCGCAATCGACGGGCAGCCTTGCGCAGCCGCCTCAAGAAGCACCAGACCGAAACCCTCCACCTTGCCGGGCAAGGGAAGCGCGCAAAGCAGATGCAGCCAGGCAATGGAATAAAGCCGTCGAAGGTCCGCACCGGAAATTCTGCCGACGAGGCGAACATCTACGCCCGAATTCGCCGCACTTTTTCGAATCTCCGCTTCGTAATCGGGATCGATGGTCGGCCCGACAATCACATAGACCGGCGGGGGGCGCCCGGCCTCCCCGGCGAATTCTGCAATGGCGTCGATAGCCAGAACATGTCCTTTGCGGGGCTCAAGCCGCCCGACCGTGCAGATAATTCTCGCATCCCGAGGCAATGCGGCAAGCTCGGCATTCTCGAAATCGGCGGCGGGGTCCTCGAACCAATCCGGGCCGACACCCAGCGGGATCGCTTCGCACCGCGCCCCCGACGGAAAATTACGGTCGTAGATGGCTTTCGTGTGAACGGAGTTGGAAACCACCTTGTCGGCTAGCCTGAAGATGATCCAGGCCGGTATCTTGGCCATCGACCAGCCGGCGAACTTCGCTACGTCACTCCCGTGAACCATGACGATGTAGTGCCTGCCGAAAAGAAGCCGTGCGCATAAGGCGATTACGCCCGCCCTTATGTCGGCGGCATGAACCAGTGTGCCCCGAGGGCTCCGCCAAATCTGGCGCAATGCCCGCCAAAGCCCCCCAAGCGTGAACTTGTGATGATCGAGCAGCCGATGGACCGAGAGAGCATCATCGGTCTCATCCGCATAGCGCGGCACGATCAGCTCCACCGGCCCCTTGCGGACTGCTTCCCGCGCGAGGTTTTCCACATAGCTCGCAATGCCGCCGGCAAAGGGCGGAAACTCGAATGTCACGATACAAAGATGGGAAGAGATCCTGATGCTGTTTTCCGATTTCACGGCCAATACAGCCCTCATCAAGGTTGCGGCGGCAAATCATGTACATTGCCGACCGCCGCGCGGCCGCCCCGTCTCGGACCGCCGCCGGAGGTGGAAACGCCAGCATATACGTCCTGAATGCGGTCCACCATCGTTCGCGCATCCCATTCGGAGAGGTCGAGCGCGGCACTTGCCCGCGCGAAAGCGTCACGCCGAGCCGCATCGCTCACAAGATTCTCGACCTTCTGCGAAAACGCCGCGAAATCCTGTTCGGACACGACATACCCGTTCTCACCCTCGCGCACGATCCGCTCTATACCCGGAAGATGGGTCGCCACGATGGGCTTGCCCGCCAGCGCATATTGAACCAGCGAGCGCGGCAGACCTTCGCGCTCGGACCCGAAAACGCACAAATCGCATGCGGCAATTGCATTGGCTATGTCGTTCCGGAAGCCGCAGAGATGAACCTGCCGCTCCAGGCCCGCTTGCGAGATCATGCTTTCAAGAACAGGCCGTTCCGGCCCCTCTCCGGCCAGAACCAGATGCGCATGGGGATGGGCCCGGAGCACCGGTATCAGCGACTGCACGAGCTCCCGGTGGCGCTTGCGCCGTTCCAGCACGGCGACATAGCCGATCAGCACCTCATCCTCGCCCGTGCGCAGAGCCTGCAAATCATCGGCGGGCGCCGCATGCCGGAACCCTTCCACATCCATGCCGCTGAAGATCACGTGGTGATTGGCCTCGCTGCCCAGCGCATAAGCAAGGCACAAATCCCTCATCCCTTCGCTGACATCGATGAAGGCATCCGTGCGGAGCGCCGCGGCCTTTTCGAGAGCGACATATAGAAAGCGCTTCGGCCATCGCTCGCCGGTAAACGGAAGAATATGGACGCCATGAATGACCTTCGCCGACGGTACGCAAAGCGCCGCCATCCGGCCGACGATCCCCGCCTTGCTCGTATGCGTGTGGACGATGTCGGGCCGGATACGGCGGAAAATCTTGGCCAGGGCGCCCAAAGCGCGGATGTCCCGCAGAGGATCGACTTCCCGGACAAGCGTGGGAAGAGGAACGACCTTTACGCGCTCATCCGTCATTTCCAGCATGCGCTCGGAAGAGGCCGCGCCGTGGACCAGCCAGACCTCGTGCCCCATTTCCGCCTGCCTGTTGCAGGTCAGCGCCGTGTTCTCGTCGGCACCGCCGCTTACGAACCGCGTAATGATATGAACAATGCGCAAGCTGGCGTCCCAGATATTATACGTGGTACCCGGAGAAGACGACCTGCCTCACGACAAGATCATGCTCCGAGTGAAATGAGAACTTGCCCGCTCGTTGTCTGTCAACCAGACGCCATCGCGCCGCTCATACGGAAACATGATAGCCGAGCACCGGCTTGAAATGCTCAAAAAGCGGCTCGCCGATGTTCTTTTCGGGATAGAAGTAGTTGGACAGCGCGATCCGCGTTCCCTCCCGGAGCGGGCGGCCTCGGTGGATGCCGGTCGTATCGGCAAGCACCAGCGAACCGGCGGTGCCGCAAACCACCCTGTGGCGGTCGGGCTCGTCGGCGATCATGCTCTCGACGACACTATCCTCGACCCGGCTCGAATGAAGCGGAATATCATGGCGGAAATGATCGCGAAATTTCGCGGCAAGGCCATGGGAACGCTTGATATATTCGAAGGGCCCGTTTTCCTCTTCGACATCCGTCAGATAAACGATCGCCTTGAACTGGTTGAAGAAGGAGTCGCGATGCCACCCATCGCCGGACCCCAGATTGCTTTCCGAATACTGGATACGGTTACCCAGCGTGAAAGCGGGCCTTGCTCCCTCGCCGAGGAAACACTTCGCCATCTCGTTGAGGCGTGTGTCATCGGTAAAGCGGCGCACGGAGGGGGCCGCCTTCTCCGCCCCGAAGACGCGCCAGTCGGCCCCGTTGGAGCATTTCTGAACGGCTTCGGGATAGCGGTCGAAGAGGGTCACGAAATCTTCACGGATCTCGGCGCATTCATCGGGGGTAAAGAAACCCGGAACGACGCAAATGCCCTCGCGCCGGACTTCCTCCAGCCAGCCATTGGCTTGGGCGGATCCGGTTTGCGATGGAGCTGGATGAACAAGCTGGCGCGCTGCGAGCGCCCGCTTTCCAATTCGGAGTGTATCGACCAGAAGCATAGCTTTCTCCTACACCAATGAAGTGTTGCAGCAACCCCGAGGTTTGTCGATTTTAGATCAATACCGACATCTTGGCTGGTGGAATTCCCAATTGCGGCAATTGGTAGCGAACATTAGGCTCTGACGCCATGGCGGGAACAATCCGTTAATGCTCCGGAATCGGATAAACCCTCCTGAGAGCACGTCTCGCGAGCCGAAGAAGCACCGGATTGCATGGCTTCGCCACTTTGGACCCGATGCCGGAAAGATGTCTTCCTATCGAAGCGTAGAATGTCGACCAACCCACCGATTTGCCGGGTTGAGCGGGTCATGCAGGAGTTGGTTTGGAACAGGGGTCTCGATTGAGCGGTAGCAATGAAACGGCCGGGCATACCGCCAAGCTCTATTCCGGGAAACGAGCCGTTTCCAACGCGCTCGCGGCCGCCGCCGTTAACCCTCTGATCCTCCTGATCGGGCTGGTCCGGTTCGGCATCCTCATCCGCCTCCTTCCGCTAGACACCTATGGCGTATTCCTGCTGCTTTCCTCGATCGTCATGCAGTTCGACTATCTGGACGGCGGGTTGAGGCAGAGCCTTCAGCGTTACATCCCCCAATTCATGGTTCAGGACCGCCGCGCAGACGTTGCCCGCGCCGTGACCGCAACGCTGGCGACCATGATGGGCTTCGGCCTGCTGGCCGGATTGGGCGTCGCTCTTTTCACCTATGTCGGCGGCGCTGGCATCTTTGCGGACAACACCGAGGTTCCCGGCCTTGAAGGCGGGCTTTACCTCGCCGCCGCCGCGCTGTTCCTGTCCTGGCCGCTCACGACGTTCCGGGCCGCCATCGAGGGCTTCAACAGGTTCAACGAAGCGACACTCTCGCGCCTGGCCGCAGAGATCGTGCGCACGATTGCCGTCGTCGCAGGCGCGCTGGCAGGCTGGGGAGTCGAGTGGCTTTTCATCCTGGCCACGCTTCCGGTCATCTGTCAGCAGCTGTTCCTGGCCTTCAGGGCCCAGCAACTCCTCGGCACCTCGATCATCAGGATCGACGGCGGAATGCGCCGTGTCTTCAGGGAAATATTTCACTACAGCAAATGGATGGCGATCGGGCAGATCGGCAGCACCCTGAATAACTCCATGGACAAGCTGATTGTTGGCGCCGCGCTCGGCGTAGGCGCCGTGCCCATCTATTTTGGATTGCGCCAGATTCTCAGCGCTTCATCCTCTCTCTCCGTCACATTCAACCGGATTGTCCTGCCGACCGCGAGCCACCGCATGTCCAGCGGAGGCGTCAAGGAAATGCACAACCTCGTCCTGAAGGGAACCAGGGCGCAAATGTCCTTCTTTACCCCCTTTGTGACGCTGATCACCCTGTTCGCCACGCCGATCCTGTCGATCTGGGCCGGCCAGGACTACGCCGCCTATGCGCCGGCCTTGCAGATCGGCCTGCTTCTGTTCCTGTTCAATGCGGCACCGAAAGTGCTCGCCCGGGCAGCCGCGGCTATCGACGAACAGATACGTTTCCTGACCCTTTTCAACCTCTCTGTCGCTGCCGCGAGCAGTGTGCTCATATATGTTCTCGGTACGAATTTCGGTGTGTCGGGCGCATTCCTTGCCATTCCGATCAGCGCCATGCTCGTCAATCCGGTTTGGTACACGCGTATCCTGCGCGCTGTTGGGATTCCCTTCAGGACCTATGTGCTGGACGGCATCCTGGCCGGCGCGTGGCCGGCACTGGCCGTTTTGGCCCTGTCCGTCCCGCTGCTCCCCTGGATCTCCGGCCTTGGCGACATTCCGACCGTCGCGGCGGTGGGGCTGGTATGGGCGGCGATCACCTTTCTGTCGTCCTTCATGTTCGGCCTCAGCCGGGAACACCGGCGGCGTTTGTGGGAAGCCGTACTCTCGGCCTTCGCCAGCCTGACACGAAAAGGCCTCGAGCCGCGATGACCGGACCCGTTGCCGCCGACGCCACCTGCAAAGACGCAACGGATCCGGAACTGCCGCGGAAATCCGCCGGTAACGGATCAGATTTGAACAATTTCAATTGAAGCGGCATCGCAAATTGTTGCAGAGTTTCAATATACTGCCGTCGTTTGAAGCCGCCATGCCGCAGCGGGAAGAGACAGCATATGTACCCTAGAGTTCTGGTCGTGATCCCCGCCAGAGGGGACTCGAAAGGCGTTCCGCGAAAAAACTTGAGGAGCCTTCAGGGGCGTCCCCTCATTTTCTATCCAATCCACGCCGCGCTGAACTCCGAATTCGAGCCCGTCGTCGTCGTCTCGACCGAAGATGAGGAAGTCGCTCTGCTCGCGGAGCGCTTCGGCGCGCAGATCGTGAAGCGGCCGCCCGAACTCTCCCGGGAGGAAACCACGCTCGACCCCGTTGTCCACCACGCATGGCAGGAAACGGAGCGAAGCTCCGATCAAACCTTCGATTTCGTCGTCGTCCTTCAGCCGATGGCCCCGCTGGTCGCGCCGGCCCAGGTCGATCTGGCGATCGGGCGCCTGATGGAAGGTGAGGCTGATACGGTCCTGTCCGTTACCGATGACCGGCAACTCCGCTGGCACGAAACAGACGGCAAATTGAAACCGGCTTACGAAGCGCGCGTGAACCGGAAGTTTCTGCCGCCCGTCTTCCGTGAAACAGGCACCGTCGTCGGCTGCCGCCGCGAACAGATCGAGCGCGGTTCCTTCATAGGCGAGAATGTCGAGCCGCTCATTTTGCCGGAAGAAGCCTCTGTCGAAATTCGGACATCGCTGGGGTTCCGGCTTTGCGAAAGCATCCTTTCGCAGAAGAAAGTGGTCATCAATGTGATCGGCCGTAAGGATGTCGGCCTCGGACACGTCTATCGCGGATTGTTGCTGGGTGGCGATCTTGTCTCACATGAAGTCGTTTTCCTGTGCCAGGAAGAAGACGATTTCGCGCAACGGGAAATTTCCGCACGCAATTACGAACTCATCGTCTGCCCGAACGGAAAACGCCTGGAAGCGACGCTGGCTGCCGAACCCGATCTCGTGATCAACGACATCCTGGATACCACGGGCTCATATATCCACGCGATGAAGAAGGCTGGGCTCAAAGTGGTCAATTTCGAGGATATGGGAGAAGGCGCGAAGATGGCCGATCTGGTCTTCAATGCGCTTTACCCCTACCCCGTCACCGATCCGCACGTCTTTGGCGGGCCCGCCTATTTCTGCCTGCGGGACGAATTTCTGAACGTACCGCACGAAAAGCCACGAACCGCCGGGGAACCGCCCCGCGTCCTGATCACATTCGGCGGCGTCGATCCGGCAAACCTCTCGGTCCGCCTTCTCCGCCTCCTGCAGCCATTGCTGCAGGAGAACGCGATCACGGCCGACATCGTTCTCGGACCGGGCTATCCCAACAGGGAAGCCCTGGAAGACATGCTGACATCATCGGGGCTGACGAATGCCGAAATTGTCAGCAACACCACCCAGATCAGTCGCTACATGGCCCGCGCGGACCTTGCCATCACATCGGGTGGCAGAACGGTTTTCGAGCTTGCCTCTCTGCATGTGCCCACTCTTGTGATATGCCAAAACCAGCGTGAAACCACCCACACCTACGCATCGGAAGAAAACGGCATCATCAATCTGGGCCTGCATGTCAATGTGGCCGACGACGAAATATCCGGGACCATCGACCGCCTGCTCAACGAGCCTGGCCTCCGCGACACGCTCAAAGAGAGAGTGAAGGCGCTGAACCTCCGGTCGGGCCGCAAAAACGTGAACAGGATGATCAGCGACCTGCTGAACCACAACGAAATACGAGACCGCGCGCTCGTTTCATAATTCCATGGTGACCGATATGAACACATTCAAACTGGACGGTGTCGAAAGCGGCAGCTTCATGCGGCCCTATATCATCGCGGAGATCGGCGTAAACCACGAAGGGTCTCTCGATCGCGCAAAGAAGATGATCCGTGAGGCGGCGCAAGGCGGCGCCCACGCCGCCAAGTTCCAGACCTACAAGGCCGGCAAACTGGCCGCCAAGGAAAGCCCCGCCTATTGGGACCTCTCCAAGGAGCCGACCCGCAGCCAGCGCGAGCTTTTTGCCAAATACGATGCGTTCGGCCCGGCCGAATACCAGGCATTGGCCGAATACAGCAATGAAGTCGGCATTCATTTCGTGTCGACGCCCTTCGACCTGGAAGCGGTGGATACGCTCGATCCGCTGGTGCCCTTCTTCAAAATCGCATCTGCCGACATTCTCAACGTCCCCCTGCTCCGCAAGGTCGCGAAAACAGGAAAGCCAGTGGTCATGTCCACCGGCGCGGCGACGTTGCCGGAAATCGAATTTTCCATTGAAACCCTGACGGAGGCGGGCGCCACTCAAATCGTCCTCCTCCACTGCGTCCTCAACTATCCGACGCCCATCGATCATGCGCAGATCGCCCGCATCGCGACGCTACAGCGCATCTTTCCGAACCTCGCCATCGGCTATTCCGATCACGTCGCTCCGGACGACACCATGACGTCACTCGAAGTCGCCACGCTGCTCGGCGCGGTGGTTCTCGAAAAACACTTTACCGACGACCGTTCGGCTCAGGGAAACGACCACTATCACGCGATGGACGAGCAGACGCTCAGGAAATTCAACGAAAAGCTGTCTCTCTTGAGCGCGCTTACCGGGGAAGAAGGCGGCGACACAGGCAATGAAGCCGATGCCCGCAAATATGCCCGTAGAAGTATCGTCGCCGCGCGGGACATCGAAGAAGGAGAAGTCCTCGATGAGAACGCCCTTGTGACCAAGCGGCCCGGCACAGGTATCGGCAGCGAGCACTGGGACCAGATCGTCGGCCTGAAGGCAACGCGCCCGATCGAAGCGGATACGCTTTTGCACTGGAACGACGTGGAGCTCTGACCCCGGTATGAAATTCAGCAGGTCCCGCACTCCGCCGGCAAACAGGCTCTGACCGCATGTCCACTGCCTACATATTCGGCACAGGATCGATTGCCTGCCGCCATAGCCGGGTTCTGCATCATTGCGGCGTCAAGGCGATAGCCGTATCGCGATCGCAGCGCGATCGTAATGCAATCGAACTGCCGAACAACTTTTCCGATGTCGTCGGCTATGACGACATAGCGCCGGCACGTCAGGATTTCGCTGTCATCGCCGTGCCCACCGGCCTTCACACCGAAACCTGCCGGATCGCGGAAGCAGCGGGCTTCGAAAAAATATTCTGCGAGAAACCCGGCCCCGACATCGAGTCCGAAAAGATAAGGGTTCTCTATAACCTGCGCTATCTGCCTTTCGTCCAGATGGCGCATGCCCAACAGCACAGAATCCGGGCGCTGAAACTCCAGTTCCATACCGATGCGCGGCTTTGGCACCCCTGGGAAGACTGGAGAGAATCCTATGTCTTCCGGGCCGACCTTGGCGGCGGATGCGTAAAAACCAACGCGCATGAACTCGACATGATCAGCTTTCTCGGGATCGAGCCGTCGGCCTGCTCGCTCAGCCGGAAATATGACTATCTGGACATTGATGGAAATCGCGTGGATACGGGATTCATCTTCGGCAGCAAAGATTCATCCGTTTGCGTCACAAGTTCCATCACGACCAAATCGCCTAGGCGGCGCTATCGTCTGGAGACCGACAGCGGAGTTCTTTCTTATGAATTCCAACCGGTCCGGCTTCGCACCGCTACCCAGCAGAGCGATGTCGACCTGACCTACTTTGCGATGTGGCTCGACCTTCTGAACGGCCGCTACATTGTCCCCCATGCCGCTGACACGAGATGGATACTGCACTTATGAGCGAACGAAAGAAGATTCTGTTCTTCGGGTCCGAGGGACGCATTGGCAAAAGCGTCTGCTCCGCCCTGAGCAAGGACTACGACATCGTCGGCGTCGACGTGATGGAGGCAAAGTCGGACTTTTATTCCGACTACGTGGTTCTGAACGGCATAGACCAAGTCCCCGGCCTCTATGAGGGGAACGATTACTATGCCGTCGTGCACTGCCAGCAATTCAAGCCAGCGGGCTTCGTCGACCACTCGCTGAAGACGGTCGATCTCGACTTCATCGACAAGGTGCTCGACGTGAACGTCAAGCTGCCGATTATATCGACATCGAGCTATATCCATCGGGTCGCGGGAAAGCCCGAACCCGGCCGCATCATCAATCTGGGCTCGACCTATGGCCTGATCTCCTCGAACCCTGCTCTCTACGAGAACACGGAGATGGGAAATCCGTTCATATACACGGTCAGCAAATTCGGCATTGGCGGCCTAACGAAATATGTCGGCTCCTATTTCAAGGAGTACAACATCCTCTGCAACTCGATCAGCCCTCATGGCATCGAGAACAATCAGGACCCGACATTCGTCAAAAACTTCTCCCATCGCTCCCCGATGGGCCGCCTCTCCCAGCCGGACGAGCTCGTATCGGCTTTCGAATTTCTGCTGGATGAGCATAACACCTACGTCAATGGCGCCAACATTCCGGTCGATGGCGGATGGACGGCATGCTGAAAACCACCGGTATCGTCGTCCAGGCCCGCCTCGACAGTTCCCGGCTGCCGGCAAAGGTATTCCTGCCGCTCGGCAACGGGAAATCGGTTGTGGAATCCGTTGTCGAAAGATGCTTGCGCATACGTGACCGGCTCGGACTGGGCAGCCCCGTCTGCCTCGCCGTCCCCGAGGAAGAGCTGGCCCTTTTCCGCAAGCATTCGGACTGGCCCGATAATGTGCGGCTAGTCGGCGGGTCCGCGCAGGATGTCCTTGGACGGTTCGAGAAGGCAATCGACGCGATCGGCGCGGAACGGATCATACGTGTGACGGCCGACAACCCCCTTCTGGTGATCGAGCCCTTCGAGCTGATCATCGAGACCTTTCGCAACTTCGGGGAGCCGGACAGCAAGGTCATTGTCGATCTCTACTCGTCCAAACAACTGCCGAATGGAACCGTGGTGAGCGGCTTTACCGGCGCGGCCCTCCACGCCATGGCCGAGCATTCGACCTTGCCGGCGACGCGTGAACACCTCGTGATCGGCGATGACAATGAAGGCGGGATCGAGCGCATCGTCGCCGACATCCCTGCCGGCCTTCGTCACCCGAAATTGCGCTTCTGCGTCGACACCATCGCGGACTATCTGGAGTTTCTCAAGCTCCCGCCCAAAGCCTATGAAGCTATAAGCTTCGCCGAACTCGAACCCTATGTCCGCCACCTTGTCTCGGATGAGGGATACTGACCATGGCAGGAACCTGCCTCTTTTGCGGTAGCTCGGATCTCCGGGAATATCACTTCGATTCCAGCCTGAAGCGCGTTCCGCTCGGCCTCACGCGCGGTGCGCGCGAAACGTTCGACGGGCACCGGTGTCGAAATTGCGGTTCGATCGAGAAATTCGCAACCGGCGGGAAGATCGACTACGAAGAGGCACCCTACTCTTCCTCCGCTAACTACAACGCCGGCCACAACAAGGCCCCGCAGACCTTCTCCTACCCCTATTCGCACGACATTCTGAGCGCATTCCCAGAAAGCAAGGATGTCCGCATTCTCGAAATCGGGTGCGGCGCCGGCTGGCTCGCACGCTACATGCGCCACAACGGCTATGACGACATAACGCTTGTCGAGAAGGATCCCGGCTATGTAAAGGCGCTGCAGGCGGATGGCTTCCGGGTACTTCCCGATCCGCCCGAGGGCGAACAATTCGACATCGCGATCAGCGTCGGCCTTCTGGAGCATATCGATCAGCCGGTGGATTGGCTGAACGGCATCATGCAGTCGCATATCAGACCGGGCGGTGTTTTCATCAACCAGTTTCCGAATGTCGATAGCCTGGGCGCCAGGCTGGGTCTCGGCCGCTGGGACATGCTGTTCGAGCCCGGCCACATATACATGCCGTCCCGCAAAGGCCTGGAAGCCAGGTTCGGCAAGGAATACGAGTTGAGTTTTTTCACCTCGACCATTCTGACGCGCGGCCGTATTCCCGGGTTCCCCGTTCGCTTCGCCGGGCTGGAAGCCACATGGCTTGCTGCTACGGAGAAAAGCGCCGTCGCCCGCGGTCTGAACCGCCTGCTCTGGACGGCAATCGACCGGGCCGGCAAAGGTGAGACCCTGACGGCTGCCTTACGCCGGGTTTGACGGCGAGCGCTCCAGTATTGCCAGCATGGCGGCTCGCAGGTCCACGGCTTCGTCCGCCATATAGGACGCATCGAAATAACGCATTCGCTCGGTCCAGTCGCCGGAGAAGAAGGCACTGATCGCGGAAAAAGAAAGTGCTGCCGGATCGCTGGTCGTCGGCACCAGACGATGGGCGACGAAGCCATAATAGTCGCTCGCGACGTTATCTATGCTTTCCCACAGAACCGTGGGCGCGCCTGCTTTCAGGGCTTCGAGAACCGCCGACGTATTGCCGGCCAGGATCAAATCCGCGTTCCGGGCGTCGACGGCGAGAGGGACCCGCGCCATCCGCAGCTCGACACCTTCCGGAAGGTCGTCATACCACCCCACCGGCGAGGCCGGATGAGGACGGACGAACACATGTGAAACCCTCTCATCGGCGACGAGCCCTGCCAGTCCTTTGAAAAGGCCGGCTTGCGGGCGCGAGTTGTTCAGAACGACACCAACCGTAAGATCGGATACAGGCTCGCTCATCGCCTTCAATCTGAGAGGCACGCTGTCGCCGTCTATGCCCTTGAAGATGACGCGTCCGCGCCGGGGACCGCGAGCTTCGTAAATATCCAGAGCGGCCTGCGAATCCAGCACATTGAGGTCGAAATTGAGCGGCGGAAACAGCGGCGAGACATGCGCATGCTGCAGATAGACCGTGGGTTTTCCCTGCGCACGGGCTGCTGCGGCAATGGCGACACAGGCCGGCGTATGATCGTTCGAGACGACGACAATCTGAGGGTCAAGCTGCCGGAGAGCGCGGCGCATCATCAGATTGGCAACGACATATCGAGCCCGGTCGATGGCATGCATCGGATGCTTGTGCACCATCAGTTTGGAAAGCAGCCGAAGCACTCTTATGGAAGTTGAAGGGTGCCGCACCACTTCCCACAGGGCATAGGAAACCTGCGACACGCTGCGCTTTGCCCGAACCTCCATCCATTGTGGAGACATATCCGGCAACGCATCTTCTACCTTTTTCAGCTGCCGACGATTATTCGCCGTCGCCGACATGAGAAGAACCCTGCTCCGCTTATCGGGGAGCGACAGGCGGCACACGAGATTGAAACCGGCAAGCCCCCCCATCAGCGCCATCAACCAGGGCCAGCGTCCGCTTTTGATCGCGCGGGCGCCCAACGAGAGAAAACGCCTTCCATGAGCCGCTTCCGACTTGAACCGATGGAACAATGCATTGCCGGAGATACAGTCGACCGCTCGAAGTCCGACAAGAAGCTCGGTTTCCCGCGGTCGCACCGGTCTCTCCATCACTGGCCGCGCCTGGCTTCGCCCATGAAGATCGCCCATTGCTCCCTGTTCACGATATCTGCCGTAACAAAACGGCCGCGCGACCAGGGCACATCGGTAAAATGCGCATTCATGCGGCGATTGAGGTGATCGGTGTTGACCAGCTCGCCATCGAAGTTCTGGCCATGATCGGCGTAGAGGTCCGCGAAATGCGCTTTGATCTTCTCCAGTCCTTCACTCTGCGAGATGCCCACCGGCGGCTTTAGATCTGGCCAGCGTTCGTCATAGGATTCCACTGCATCGATGATGGCGCGGTGCGCCTCGTCATAGTCGGGAAACGTGACCGCGTTCGTCTCGTTGAGAAAGTCCGCGCCACCGCCTGTCAGATCGTCCTTCGTCACGACGACGAGGCTGGAGGCAAGGGCCTCATTCACCACCTTCGCAACGCCCTCTTTCTGGGAAAAAAGCGTCAGCACCTTCGACGATTGGTAGAAATGGGCGATCTGCGTCTGCGACAGACCGAGCCAATGCAGCTCCGGGTCGAGTTTGAGCAGTGTGAAGAGTTCCCGTTCGTCGGCGGAGAAGAGATCGTAATACACATCGCACATCTCGGTGAATGTGCGTTCCGGGTCGGCATCTTTCGCAGTCGGCGTGACCAGCAGAACCTTGTAGGCATATCCGAGATCGTAAATCTTCCGGATTTCCTGCATGAAGGTATCCACCTTCTTGAACTTCCCCTGCCGCGAAACATTGATGACATCCCAATATTTCCGGTCCGGCTCCGTCTTCCGATAATAGACTTCCGGTGTGAAGTGGTTTGAAGTCACTGGAATGCGACGGATCGACGGAACGGTATTGGTCAGGGTCGAGGGCGATGCCAAAGCGAAGTCGGACCAGCCCACGCCGAACGGGTTCTCGAAATGCCATCCGTAGTGAATACCAATGAAATAATCGTCGCGCAGCTTCGCCATGTCGGACAGGATCGGCCCGCGCAGCGCCCGCGCAGCGCCCGCGCCGGGAGCCTGCCGCCCCAGACGGCGCTCCACCTTGTTCCGCAACCGCCCCAGCGGCCCCGGATCCTCGAAATACCGAGCTTCCTTGTGCGAGAAGACGAGGATGCCCTTCTGCCCGGGCGTCGGATATTTGAATATATGTGCCATTCAGGCAGCCTCTTTCCTCACGACGGTACCTTCAACCTGTGACGCGGCGTTGTTTGCGTTTTTGACGCAACCGCGCGGTTAGGCCCTTCACAAACTCAAACCGCCGGCGAGGATCGCCCGGTATCAGACTGACAAGGACATAGAACCAGGCAACGGGTTCGCCCGGCGCCAGGCGAAGCGCCTTGCGGAAATAGCGCCGCGCAGCCCGGTGATCATCAATTTCGAGACAGGCGAGCCCGGCCTCTATTTCCGTTTTCATGTTTCGCCGATGGGCAAAGGCGGCAAGATCCGGACGCCAGCCGAGAACACGCTGCGTAAGATCCCGGCGCGCCTGCACCCGCGCTTCGAAATTCGAGCTGATGGAATTGGGAATGTCGCGCTTCGTCGCGACGATGCCCGGCACGCGCTGGAAAGTGATTTCGCGGGCGAGACGTAACCACATTTCTGCATCATTACTGTATTTCTGATTTTCGTTGAAGCCGCCGCATGTTTCGAAGGCGCTACGCCGAATGAGGGAGGTGGACGGAAGGATCGGACCGCCGAAAACGAACAGGGTTCTGAGCGTATCCGGGTCGTCCTGACTGAAATCATGGACCCAGTGAACGCGGGAAGAATTCGTGGCTTCATTGACCTCGACAAAATCTCCGACATAAAGCCCCGCGCGCGGGAAAGCTGCCGCCGCCTCGAGATGACATTCGAGCTTTTCCTCATGCCAGAGATCGTCTCCGTCGAGAAAAGCGATGTAAGGCGCCGTGGCCCGGGCAAGCCCCGCATTGCGGGCGCTCGAAGCGCCGCCATTTTCCTTGAAGACAGTCTGGATTCGTGGATCGCGACCAACACACTCCTGGATCCGCTCGCGCGAAAGATCCTTGGACCCGTCATCCACCACGATAATCTCACGGATAGAGGCACTGGCGCTTTGCGCAAGAATACTCTCGATACCGGATGCGATATATCGTTCGAGATTGTAGCAGGTGACGATAGCCGCCACGTTCGCTTCAGCTGACATTATTCGCCCCCCACACTCACACTGATACGCAATAGAGCATGCTCCGTGAAGGAAAGAAAAATCCGGACAGGTCGCAAAAAACGCAGGCGACATACCGGTGTGGAGCCCGGCGGCCGGTTCCCCGACACGAGCGACGCCTGAACCGGCTGGATTCTGCCGAAAACGGCCACCCGGCGCAACGCGGAAGCCCGTATGACAGTTTGATCGTTCCATGCGAAACCGTTTAGCTTGTCGTCAGGGCTGGACATTCTCCTTCCAAAGCCCATTGAGCGTCACAAAACGACAATCCGACCCCCGGCAAGAAAATCCTTCATGACCTCAGAGCCGCCGAAGACATCGCTCGCCAGCCGTTCCCCGGCGACTGAGAAAATATTGTTCCGCGCGCTGATCGCAGTCGTTGCACTGGCGCCTCTCCCTCTTGCCAGCAATCGGCCGCTTCCCGCTGCCATCCTCGCCGCCTTCATGGGCGCTCTCCTGATCGCCTGGGCGGCCTATATCGGCTTTGGCGGTGGAAAAATGGTCGTATCCCCACGAAAACTGCGCTGGCCTCTATTCCTTTTCGGCCTCTGTGCCATCTGGATCCTGCTTCAATCCCTCCCGATCGTGCCCGCGGGCCTGGTCGATCCGATCTGGCATGAGGCGTCGAGAGCTCTGGGCGAGCCTCTGCATGGCACGATATCCGTCGACCCGAATGCGACGCGGACCGCTTTGATGCGGCTGCTAAGCTATGCGGCTGCCTTCTGGCTGTCGCTCCAGCTCTGCCGACAACCGGACCGCGCCCGTCAGGCGCTCGTCGCGGTCGTTTATATCGGCGCGGCCTATGCCATCTACGGCATTATCGTCTACGCATTGGGCAACCAGCAGGTTTTGTATTTTCACAAATGGGCCTATCAGGCAGCCCTTTCCAGCACCTTCGTCAATCGCAACTCATACGCGGCATTCGCAGGCCTCTGCCTGTTATGCGCCTCAGTCTATTTCATCAACAGCTTCAGCCATTTTCTCACGACCAACCGGCGTCCCGGGCAGAAAGCCGTCCTCATCATCGAAACGATCTTCCAGCGCGCCATCCTGCGCACGATCGCGGTGATGTCGCTGATGACAGCCCTCGTCCTCACGGGATCGCGCGCGGGAACGGCCAGTTCTCTTGTGGCCCTTTTCGTTCTGATGTTGACCTTCGCCCGCAAGCGGTCTTTCCAGCTGCGTCACGCGCTGGTCGCCGCCGCCCTTCTGGGCGGACTGCTCCTTATCATCATGGCGGCGAGCGGTAACCTTCTGTTCGACCGGCTGGCCAAGGACGGCAGCGATCTCAGCGCGGCCGACCGCAGCATGGTTTATGCCGCAACGATGGACGCCATCGAAACGGCACCCTGGACGGGAACAGGATACGGCACCTATCGCAGCGTCTTCACCGCCTATCGCCCCGAAACGCTGTCCTCAAAATTTTTCTGGGACAAGGCGCATAACGACTATCTCGAAAACGCACTGGAACTCGGTATCCCTGCGGCCATCATGCTGAATCTGTCGGTTCTGCTGCTTGCCATAGAAGCCGCTCGCGGCCTCCGGCGCAGACGGCGCAACCGCACACTGCCTGCTATCGGCGTCGCGGCAACAGTTTTGGTCGGCCTGCACTCGCTGCTCGATTTCAGCCTGCAGATACCCGCCATATCAATCCTCTATGCTTTTCTGATGGGCATGGCCGTGAGCCAGGCCTGGCCACCCGCCACGCAGGGCCAGGGTCGCTAGCCGGTTGCCCGCTTTCGGATAACTGCGATATTTCGCAGATAAATCCGCTCCATTTCGACCCGCAATATCCGCTCCAGGACAATTTGCGTCGCTTTCAGCCAGTGTCTGGAAAGACGCTTCGAGAGCGCAGATGTTGTCCTGCTGTGTCTGACTTCGGAGATGCCAAGCTTTATCAGAGCGGACACACCGGGACTCCCCTTCTCCAAAGAGACGAGTTCCATGTCCAGTAACTCCACCTGCCTTTTGATCCCGTAGGTGGTATAGCGCCTGAAATCATAAGGCACTTCATGCTCACCCCAGATAAAGGGGACCGTCAGAAACAGAACCGCATTCGGCTTGAGAACACGCTTAATCTCGGCGAACAGCTTCTCGGCATCCACAGCATGCTCGAGAACTTCGGTACATAAAACGAGATCGAACTGATCGTCATCGAACGGGATGGAGGTTCCGTCGAAGAAACGATCCACAATCTTGCCCGCCCGATCATGCCCGCTTTCCTCGACGTCGATGCCGATATACTCCCCGGCATTGATGAAGGGCTCATAGATACGGCCACCGCACCCGACATCCAGGACGCGGCCGAAGGGGCCCTCGCGTTCGGAAAGCAACTTCAGCATTTGTACTGAATCGGCCTTCAATGCCATCGCGTCACCTCATCGGCTATATCAAGACGAATAACCGGCACACTTCCCGGCCCGCTGCGCCCGATGCCTGGATCAAAGGCATTTCAACAGCCCGGCCCTTCGCCTTGGGAACGCCATGGCTGCCTAACGGTTTACTATTCCAGCCGCGCGGAGTGCCGTCTTCAGAAAAAACTTTTTCCGCGTGGAATCCGGAAAGGCTTCCCGCAACAGGATGGCGCGCTCGTTGTAACCGAGCCGAAGATAGACCGGCACCAGACTACGCATGAATTCACGATCATCCGTCATCCGGCGCATATCGCGAACGGCTCGGTCTCGTGCCCATGTGTCGAGTTTGTCCCAATAGGCAAGCTCGGCGGGTATCCGCGCCAGAATGCTCGACCATTCGAAACGTCCCGTCAGATGCGACAGGTTGAGATAGGCGGAAACATCGGCCACCGGTGCCCCCTGAGAGGCTTCCAGCCGCGCGAGAAGGCTCCAGACAATACTGTTGTTAGGGGTAAGTGACGCGGCGCGCTTGAGATACCGCCGCGCGCGATCGGGATCTGGGTCGGTGCGGGACAGCTCCAGCCGGGCCATATCGAGAGCGATATCCCCGTCCCCTGCCGCAAACGCCTGTGCGCGCGCAAGTCGATCGATCCCTGCGACACGCTGTTCTTCCCGAAGCGGACCGCCTGAATTCAGCGCTTCCAGCGCCGCACCGCCGTCCGCATCGATAATGGCCGTCGCGACGGCTCGCGGCACGGCAAGGGCACACAGCATTACGCCTGACAGCCCGACAATACCGGCCGTCAAAAACCTCAAGCGCGTACGCCGCTGGTCAGTTGACATAGTACTTGCTGTAGCGGCTGTAATAATAGCCGCCGTCGCCATAACCGTATTTTGCCTGCTTGGCCGTATCGACCATCGAGAGCACGACGCCCGCAAGCGGCGCATCGAAGTCACGCAACTGCTTCACCGCGTTCTGCACCGCATCGCGCGGGGTCTCGTTCCAGCGCGCAACGAACACTGTCTCATCGACGATCTGTGACAGGACGCGGGCGTCCGACACAGGCATGACCGGCGGGCTGTCGACAACGACAAGGTCATAGGTTTCGCGGAGCCGCTCAAACAGGAGTTTCATCTGCGACGACCCGAAAATGTCGGGCGGGTTGGCCGTTCCCTTGGCAACCGCGATGACCTCCATACCGGTCTTCTCGTCTTCGATGACGACTTCCTTGAAGTCGAGACGCGAGGCAAGAAGTTCCACCAACCCCTGTTCGGGCCGGCTGATCTTCAACGCTTCCGCCACCGACGGGTGACGCAGGTCGCAATCAAGGAGAACGACTTTCAGACCGGCCGACGCAGCAGCGCGCGCAAAGGACACCGCCGAAGTCGTCTTGCCTTCATTCGGCAGCGCCGACGTGAAAAGAACGACCTTTGGGGGATTGTCCACATTGGAAAACTGAAGCGCGCTTCGCAGGCTTCGGAACGCCTCCGAATAGGACGAAAGCGGCTTCATGACCAGATAGTCCTGCGGAGACAATACCTTTCCATCCGGCCCACGCTCCTTCGGCGTCAGCGGGATCGACGCCAGGTTGGGCAGCGCCAGAAGCCTCTCCAGGTCGCCGGATGTCTGAATGCCGTTATCGAGATGTTCAAGCAGGAAGGCCGCGCCAACGCCTGTCATCAGCGACAGTGCAAAGCCGAGCATCACGAAAAGCGACGTCTTCGGGAAGGACGGCCCGCCCGGTACCACCGCCTTGGAAATGACCCGGGTATCGGGGGTCTGAATGTCCTCCTGCTCGCTGGTTTCCTTGAAGCGCTTGAGAAACGCCTCATAGACCTGCCGGTTCGCCGTCGCCTTGCGCTCCAGCTCGCGCAACTGGATCAGCGCTTCATTATTGGTGCCGGTTTCGCCCTTGACCTCTTTGAGATTGCTTTCAAGGGCCCGGACACGGGTCGAGGCCACGGAAACGTCGTTGCTCAGGCTCTCGATAATTCGCCCTGCTTCTGCAGCGATCTGCGATTGAATGTCTTTCTGCTGCGCCTCGATATTCACGATCGCGGGATGGCGCGGCCCGTATTTGGCGGAAAGATTGGCTTCTTCCCGGGTCAGCTCCGCCTGCTTCTGACGCAGTGCCGAGATCGTCCCCGATTGGACCACATCGCCGACCGTTTCGACGCCCTTGCCTTCCCGTCTCAACTGCCGGGCGCGGTTATACTTGGCCCTTGCTTCAACGAGATTGGTCCGCGCCAGGATCAACTGAGCGTTGAGTTCGGAGAGCTGTTGCTCCGTAACGGTCATACCTTTCGATTCTTCAAGCCCGTGCCGCGATCGATAGAGCTCCACAGCGCGCTCGGAATCGGTAACCTGACGGCGCAGATCGTCCAGTCGCCCGGCAAGCCATTCATTGGCCTGCTTGGTCGCGTTGAACTTCGCATCGAGCTGGTCGACGATATAGGCATTGGCAATCGCATTCGCGATCTTGGCGGCCTTGTAGCGATTCTCCGACGTGAAATTGATTTCGATCGTATAGGTGAGGCCGCGCCTTGCGACTTCCAGATCGGACAAAACCGAGTCCACGACGGATCTCTGCGTCATCTCTTCCTGAGAGGCACTCTGCTCAACAGCGTCGGTCTGGTCGCTTGGAGACAACAGGGAGAAAAGACGGCCCAGCAGATAGCGCGGATTAAGCCAGCGAAGCGCCGAAGGCTCCCGCAGCGCTGAATTAAACTCCGGATCGTCGATCAGGTTCTCGTTATCCACAACCCGTTCGATGAGATTGCGGGACTTGATGACCTCTACTTCACTGTCCAAAGCGGCGTCATTGGCCGGGATGCCGGAGACGACCGCCTCCATATCCACGACGTTGCTCTTCTGGCTGTCGACCAGAACCAGAGTTTGAGCGGTATAGAGAGGACGCATCTGGGTAATGGCAAGCACGATTAGCGCCGTCAGAACAACGGTAATACCGATGATAACGCCAGCGCGCTTGCGCATGATCCGCAGGATGGCCATCAGATCGAACTCCAGGAAGGAGTCGGTCTGCACCTCCGTCGCTCCAGGGGGAGTCCATTTAGCCGACGACATGCCAGAACCTTTAGACGGTGCGTTCATCTTCTAAACCCCAATCGCCGAACATTGCACCGCAATATACATGATCGCGGACCCTGCACATCCTATACGACAGCCAAAAACAGCCATAACGGAACAGGGCAGGCCAAGACTTCCGCCCTGCCTGCCCTGCTCGACTTGTTCGAACGCTCTTGCGATCAGAGCTTGCCGGTCAACTTCAGGCCGACCACGTTGCGGGTGTAATCAAAACCAGCCGTATTGGAGTCCCGGTTCGTGTAAGTGTAGTTCAGCCCCAGGTCGAAATTCCGGTTGATCAGATACTTGACCCCTACGCTCGCCCCGGTCGTATCGTCGTTACGCGGGTTGTCGTTGAAATCATTGTTGGTGTAGCTGACCCCGCCGGAGAGGATCACGTTGCGGAGCAGCTCATGATCCACATTCACCGACAGGCTATTGCGGTCATAACCCGATGCGGCGCCAACGGTCGTTTCCTCGACGCGGCTGTCACCGGACACCGTGACCGTGGTCAGAGGCGTGGCGAACCATTCCACATCGATACCATAGGCAAGACCCTGAGTGCTGCTCAGCGCGGCGGCCTTGTAGTCGCGTTCCTGGTAACCGACATAGACATTGCCCTGAGTCAGGCGCGAAATCTGGAATTCCGTACCGACCAGCGCGGCCCAGCCATCGGAATCCCGGTTGCCGGCGGGCGTGGTGAGATCGTAGCGACGCTGATCGAACCGACCTTCGACATAGACATTCGTGTCGGGGGAAACGAAATAACCAAGCCTGGCGGTTTCGGTGTATTCGTCACGGTCGCGATAGTCCTGGTCGATATTGGCGCCGCCCAGGGTGGTAGCGTCCTTGTAGTCGTAATTGTTGTATTCAAAACCCACGCTCGCATTGACGCGATTGAAGCGGTGGCTCAAATCCGTCGCGGCGTTGAACAGATTGTATTCGATGGGTTCTTGAGAGGTCGTCGGAGAGTTCGGGTTTCCGCGATCCTCATGCAGCTGCGCATATCGCGCCGACCCATTGAGCGCCGTGTCGCGGCTGATATCCAGCCGCCCGGCTCCGCCCAGGTTCCAGTTGAACCGATCTTCGTCGGACTTGTCGGCATAGAGCTGCTGGGTTACGCCGCCGCTCAGCGAAAGGGCGTGCCGGCCCCACACCGAATTGGCCGACATCCCCGCCGAAAGGGTGGTGATGAAATCATCGACCGTGTTGTTGCTGGTCGCATAGATATTGTCGTTGTAGCTCTCGCCCACAGAAGCAGTGGGGAACACCATGAAACTGCCGGCGCGGATACCAACGGGATCATAACCGGGCCGCGCACGCTCCATAACGCCCTGGTCACGAACGTCGGCAAGATTGGTATCGGCCTCCTGGGCCTGCGCCAGGGTCGGCAGAGCGGCGCAGGTCAGGCCTACGAGTGCCGCCGAGGCGAAATAAATCCGGGCTCGTCCCATTTGATGTGACCTCCAAAGTCGAGTTGTCTTCCTTGCCACGCGAACGAATAGGCGTCAGGCGCAGCGTATACGGAACGTAAAGTCGCTATAGTCGCCGGAAAGACGAGCCCTAATTCGGGCTCGCCGGGCTTTCCGGTGTTGTGTCATTTTCATTAGCGTCATCGACGGCTTCGGACGATTCATCCGTGACGCCCTCACCTGTGATCGACTTCGTTTCCGTGGCATTGCCCTCGGAAACAGCGGTCACCAGCGTCGGATCGTCGGAGGCTTCGACCACCGCCTGCATGCTGCTGGCCACGTCCGGATTTTCTACCCCAATCAAGGCGATTGCGGCACCGAGGCCGCGGGAAGCGGCGGCCTTCAGGCCGGCATTATTGGCGAGCGCGGTCTGCGCCGCAGGGCTTTTCGGATTGGTGACTGCTTGGACAAATGCCTGAGCGGCGCCTTCCGGATCGTCGGAATTAGCGACGTAATCCTTGATCGCAGCCTCGAGAGCGGCTTCGTCGCCGGCATTCGCGACAATCAGGGCCTCGATAGCGGTCTGCATGGTCGCAAGTTCATCTGCGGTGGCGGCGTTGGCCGAAGAAACCGGCACAACCAGAGGCGTCATGAACACCCCAAGTCCCAGGCCGAGCACAGCCGCGGTGATCATCTTCTTGAGCATGACAAGAACTCCCCTCTTTTTGAGGTTGCCGGATCTGCGCTCATTGCTGCGGCGCAAAACCGGAAATCCATACCCGATCCAGCCTTTGACGACGCCCGGATCGTACTTACCTGAATTAATTGATGGTAAAGTATCATAGCTGCTGCGGTGCACCGAACCGCCAAATTTTTAAAGTACCGGCGATTCGCCATGTGAATGACGGTTTCCTCCCCGCTGTTGTAAAAATGCGTCGCTTGAGGGGCGAAATTAGCCTTTTAGATACAAAGGCTTATAAGCAGCGCTCACACCGCCTTCCGGCGGGCGCTTCTAGGCAGGTCACCACAAAATTATCGTCAACCAGATTCACTCAGAAGAACCGCTCGGGTACTCGAATGACGTCCCCGGGCAGGATTTTCACGGCCTGACTGGCCGGATACTCGACCTCATTGCCCTTGCCGCGTGTGATATAGACCCGGTCGTTGGCCGCGCGATAGGTGTATCCCCCCGCAACAGCTATGGCATTGAGCACGGTCATCCCACTCGAATAGGGGTACTGACCGGCCTCACCAACCTCTCCGTAGATGTAAAACGGGCGATAATTCAACACCTCAACGCTGACCCGGGGCTCGTTTAGATAACCCTGTTTGAGGGCGTTCTCGACCGCCGTCTCGAACTGGCCGACCGTCAGCCCCTGCGCGCGGACCTGCCCCACAAGCGGCAGGGCCACATTCCCGGCGCCTGAAATGTCGAATTCGCCGGACAAATCCTTCTCGCCATAGACGATGACGCGAAGCTTGTCGCCGGATCCAAGTGTATAATCGACATTGGCATCTTCCGGCAGCGGGACCTCGCCCGCAGCCACGGGCGCGGCTTGAGGCCCCGGCAGGTTCTCTCTCGGACCGTCCGAACACCCTGCCAGCGAAAAGAGAACCAGCAACCCTGCTGCGATCAGGGGTAACCAGCGCTGTATGGCCGATCCGTGCCGCGATACCGCGTCCCTGCGGAACGACGAAGAAGATTGCGCCAGACTGGTCATCGATGGTCCTCATATTTGTCAACGCCAAGAAGTACTTACGGCAAATCTACCACACCGTAGATTGCCAAGACCATTGGCTGCGGGCTCTGTTCGCCGAAACCGTCCCGGCGAAGATCGCAAAAAGAAATGAAAATTCCGCAAACCTCGGTCGTTCAACTCGCAACGGCAAGCCTGCGGGCATCGTCCTGCCCGGTCTGCAAGAGCCGCTGCGACCTGCCCTCAAGCACCAGAGCGGTCAGGACGCCGGTCATGTACGCCCCCGTATCCACACCAATTCTGTTGTTTCGAAAGACGGCTTTCTCTTCCGGAGTATGTCCGTGAACGACAACTTTGCCGAAGGAACTCTCCGAAAGGAGGAAGTCCTCGCGTATCCATAGCAGGTCTTCGTCAATTTGTTTCGATAGCGGAACGCCCGGCCGAACCCCGGCATGCGCAAAGAAATAATCCCCGAACTCGGCGCTCGTCTCGAGCCGCTGGAGAAACTTCTTATGCGCTTCGGGCAACTCAGCCTCAAGCTTTTCACGCGCTTGCTCGAATTCGTCGGCGCTGTCGTGCCGCATAAGGTCCCGGACGCCATATGAATGAAGTGTCTCAAGCCCGCCATAATATTTCCACGTCCGGCCGAATTCGGCATCGGCGAGGAATTGCAGCATCGCTTCTTCGTGGTTGCCCTTGAGATAAACCGCCTCGAAAGCCGTCGGGGGCCCCGCCACGAGCCGGTCCAGTACCGCTCTCGAATCCATCCCGCGATCGACGTAGTCGCCCAGAAACACGATCACTTTGCGCCCGGAGAAGTCCCGCGCATCCTTTTCGATGCGCGCCAGAAGTCCTTCCAGCAGATCGGCCCGTCCATGGATATCGCCGATCGCATAGATGCGCATGCCTTCCGGGGCCGAGGGCGGTGTACCGCCGCTGTCTCCCAGAGCGCTTTGGATACGATGAACGAGATTTTTTAGTCCCACGTCAGGTCCCTGACACTACATTTACGCGCGTCCAACCCGTTTCTCTACCAACGGTCGGGTTGGAAAACCATCTATCCATAAGAGGTTAGCCTTTCTCGGCTCTCAGACAAGGGCCCGTTCCCCGATGCCCTTGTTCGCCCGGCACAATAAACCACGCCATCACAGTCGGCGCACGATAAAGGCAGGGGCAAAACGGACGATCAGCATGACAAATCGCCACCATGCCGGCGCATATATCACGCCATTTCGTCTTTTCCCGACCGCCCGCACGATGGCCCCGGCCACCTGATCGGCCGAGGCCCATAAAGGCCCCTTCGGGAAATCCGCCGTCATCGGCGTATCGACGAAGCCGGGCTTCACGATCACGACATTAACCCCGGCGCTGTCGAGCTCCAGGCCCATGCCCTCGCCCATGACGGAGAGCATGGCCTTCGCGCCTCCATAGGCCCAGTTGCTCGGTCGCCCCCGGTCACCGGCCACCGAGGATATGACAACAAGACTGCCATGCCCGCGATCCTTCATGATCCGCCCAAGTTCGACCATCAGCGCGGCCGGGCTCAATGCATTGACACCGAGATTTTCCAGAAGATTGTCTGCCGAGGCGGTCACCTTGGCCTGATCGGGCAGGATGCCATGGGCGATGAGCGCGATATCGATCCCGCCCAGCGCCTCTTCCGCCTCCGCACAGAGACCGCTGAGCCCGTCCAGCATCGCCAGATCGGCAGGCTTCGCGATCACATCCTCCGCTCCGCGTGCGGTCAGATCGGCGGCGATATCGCCCAGCGCGGTCTCATTACGTCCCACCAGCACAAAGCGGGCACCGCCAGCGGCCGCCCATTGCCGGGCGGCGGCTTGCGCGATCGCCGATGTGGCACCGAAAATCACAATGCGCGTCATCACGCCCTCCCCATCACACGGCGCTCAAAGCCGGACCCGAATGCCGGATCGATCTGTTTCATAAAACGGTCCAGCGCCGGAAAGCCCTTTTCGAACATCTCCACACTCATCCGCGCATCCTTGGCCGGATATAGCCGCCCGCCGGCTTCCACGACGATTCCGTCCAGCCGATCAAGCAGCTCAAATGTGCGCTTGCCGAGAATGGGAAAGTCGAGCGCCAGCGTCGCGCCCTTCATGGGGAAGGACAGCAGGCCGGGCGACGCGACATCGCCGAAAGTCTTGAAGACGACCAGCGGCGAGCCCTGGCCCGATCGGCTGATTTCCTTGAGCAGTTCCGCGGAAGCCGCCCGCGCCTCATTGTCCGGCACCACGCATTGATATTGCAGGAACCCTTTGGGTCCATAGAGCCAGTTCCAGTTCGCAATGCTGTCGAGCGGAAAGAGATAAGGGTCGAAATGCCAGCGCCGCGACACCTCATGCGCCCTCTGGCGCTCGTAATAGAGCGTGTTGAAGACGCGCAGGCTCACCCGGTTCACAAGCGACAAGGGCGGCGTCAGCGGCACGGCAAGAGGCAGGGACCGGGCGGCCGGATCGAGCCCCCCATCCGCCGCATGATTGGCGCGCATGAAATGTCCCCGCCCCAGCCTGTCGCCTTCCGCCAGGCAGTCGATCCAGGCGGCCGTATATTCGTGAGACGCTTCCGATCCCTTCGACAGGGCAAAGAACTCGTCCAGCGTATCGAAACGGAATTGCTCGCCTTCCAGATAGCTCGAGGCGATGGGGCGGAGCTTCAGCCGGACCTCGGCAATGAGCCCGGTCAGCCCCAGCCCGCCAATCGTGGCGGCGAAAAGCTCTGCATTCTCATTCCGCGAGCAGCTAAGCGCCGTCCCGTCAGACCGCAGCAGGCGGAAGTCGAGAACATTGGTGCCGAAGGTACCGAAACGGTGATGGTTCTTGCCATGAACATCATTGGCAATCGCGCCACCCACCGTCACAAGCCGGGTTCCCGGCACGACAGGCAGAAACCAGCCCTTCGGCACGATAAGGTCAAGAATGTCGGAGAGCAGCACGCCCGGCTCGCAAACCAGCTCGCCCGCCTCTTCATCGAACAGGACGAACTTGTCGAGCGGGCGCGTGGTGAGAAGCGTGCCCCCATCGTTCAGGCAGACATCGCCATAGGAACGCCCGTTTCCGCGCGCGAGAACCGGACCGTCGCCAAGCATGGGCATGCGGCGGCGGTCGCGCCATGCGACCGCTTTCTGGTGGGGGGCTGCCGGAAAGCGCCCCCAGCTTTGGAAGTCGTCGGACATTTTAAAGTGCCGATCCCAGAAGAACGCCAGCGGCGACCAAAGCCGTCAACTGGCTCACCCTGTCCTTCAGCGCAAAAACGATGGGGTCGTCATGCATCTCGCCGCGCCAAGTCTTGAGCCAGACCCTGCTGATCCAGAAGAGAATAAGAGGCACGAAAAGCCATAGAAACTCATGATGGGGATAAAGCGCCCGGCTGTCGGGCGCATTGATATAGAGCGAAAAGATCACCACGCTCGCATAGCCCGAGGCAACGCCCAACGCGGTCAGTATCGGGAGATCATCCCGCCCATAACCCCGGCCATGCAGCGCACCCGCGCTGTCGCGGGGAAGCCCCTGCAATTCGCCTACACGCTTTACGATGGCGAGGCTCAGAAAAAGGAAGATCGAAAACGCCAGCAACCATGGGGAGAGATACACACCGGCAACCACACCACCTGCGAAAAGCCGGATCGTATAGAGGCCCGCCAGCGTGAAGACATCAACCACCGCCTGTCGCTTGAGTTCGAGCGAATAAGCCAGCGTCAGCCCGTAATAGCCCACAAGCACACCCGCAAAACCGATATCGATAGCGAGCGAAATCGCGAAGGCCGGCACGAGCAGAAACGGGATCATCGTGAACCCTGCCGCCAGCGGCAGAACGCCGGCTGCGAAGGGCCTGTTCTTCTTGGTGACATGCCTGCGGTCCGACCCCAGATCCAGAAGATCGTTCAGCACATAGACGCTTGAGGCACAAAGGCTGAAGGCAAGGAACGCCATTGCGGCGATGGAAAGCTTTTCCGGATTCGTGATCTGATGCGCGAGTACCAGCGGCACGAAAATGAGCGCGTTCTTCGCCCATTGATGCACCCGCAACTGCCGCAGCCACAAACGCCAGGCCGGACGCTCCGAAGACGGACCGAAGACACGCGCGAACGACACTCGACCGGAAAGCCGCCGCGCAATACGCGGCGAGCCCGCGACAAGCACGGCCCCGTCGGCCGCTTCCCAGACGGGCACATCCACATCGGCATTCGCGACATAGACGAAACTGCCATAGGCATTACGCAGCGCCTCCGCCTTGACCCTGCCTTTGCGATTGGCCAAGCCGTCGCTAGCGATCACATCGTCGAAGATACCCAGATGCGCCGCAATGGGCCGGGCGATCCGCTCATCTGCCGCGGTTGCCAGCACGATACGCCGTCCTGCCGCTTTTTCGACGCGGAGCCAGTCGACCAGATCTTGATTGTAGGCAAGGTCCTCCGGATCGAAACGAACCGCTTGTGCGACGGCCGCCTTGAAGGCCGCCCGACCGCGCATCAGCCAGAACGGCAACAGCAACACCGCCAACGGCTTTTGTTTCAGCAGCATCAGCAGGGTTTCGATCAGCGTGTCGGTACGCGACAACGTGCCGTCGAGATCGACGCAGAGAACAGATTCCGTCGCGAACTGAGGTGTTTCATTCATTGGGAAGCCTCCCCCGGATGCAGCTCCGAGACATGCGTTTCATGCACGCCCTCTCCGTCACCGCCGCGATATTCAAGCCAGAGAAGCGCCGCCGCCCCCACGCCGACCGCAAACCACAAGGTCGCTAGCCGGCAGATCAGGGTAATCGCCACCGCTTCTGGCAGGGTGAGACCGGCGGTGAGCAGGAGCCCCGTCATGACGGCCTCCGTGCCGCCGAGACCGGCGGGCAGGAACACCGCCGCTGCGCCTGCCAGGATGGCCAGCCCGTAGACGCCGATTGAAAAGACAAGATCGGGGCTCGCGGGAAAAGCGCTGGCAAGCACCCACACGCCGACACCCTCAGCTCCCCAGGAGAGAATGGCGATCAACAATATCGGCATGAGGCGCGACCAGCCGAGCAGCGCACGCGCATGCATGAGTGTCGTGGAAAGCCAGTCCGCCGCTCCGGCGGCGCGACCGCCAAGACGTCTGCCCATCGCGGTCAGCAGGTCGGGCGTATGCCGATGATGAAGCACGGCAAGCCCGACCGCGAGGCAAATGGCAAATATGCCGACCGTCCAGGACAGGTCCTGACGCGACAACAGAATGAAGGATGCGAGAACCAGAATGGCGAGAAGATCGAGCAGCCGCTCCACGAACATCATCGCCAGCCCTGTGGAATAGGGAACGCCATCGCGGCGCAGATAGAGGCACCGCACCGCCTCGCCTGCCTTGCCGGGGCTCACGGTGAGCGCAAAGCCGCTCAGATAGACGAGAAGGCTGCGCCATGCGGGAACGGCATGACCGAGCCAACCCAGATAGAGCTGCCAGCGCCAGAAGCGCAGCGCGTAATTGGCAAGGGAAAGCAGCAAGACCAGGGAGAGCCGCCCCCAGCCGATCACCGCCACGGCCTCCATGAGACGGTCGCCATCGGCCATGACGGACAGCGCGAGATAGCCGACAAGGGCCAGCACCGTGACCGTGATAGCCCCCTGCCGCCAGCGTGGGGAGATACGCTGCATCTGATACCGAGCCTCGTTTGAACGCCTGCGAACAAGTGTAGTGAACAGGGGTTAACAAAGAAACGACCGCTCAAGCACGGAATTCTGCGGTCTTTCCTCTCTTTTTGGGCGATTCCGTTCGTCCCCCGTCCCCTGCTATAAGGTGAGGCAAACAACGGGGAATCCCGCGGCCATCAACGAATCGGCCGAAGAGAAACGCAACCCTTTCAGGAGATCGATTTGTCGAAGAGCAAGACCGGCGCCGCCTCACCGGATGAAAGCCGGTCACACGATCACCTCGCCTCCGCCCGGCGGACTCTTGAGCTGGAAATCGACGGGCTGAAGCAGATGGCCGCCTCGCTGGACGGTCCGTTTTCCGATGCGGTCGAATTGCTGGCGGCCGTGCGGGGCGAGGATGGCGACGGCCAGCGCCGCGCAGGGCGCGTCGTCGTCACCGGCATGGGCAAATCGGGCCATGTGGGCCGCAAGATTGCCGCGACGCTTGCCTCCACCGGCACACCGGCCCAGTTCGTTCATCCCGGAGAGGCTTCCCATGGCGATCTCGGCATGATCACGCCGGACGATGCCATTCTGGCTCTCTCCTGGTCGGGCGAAAGCGCCGAACTCACCTCGATCATCACCTTCGCCAAGCGTTTTTCGATACCGCTGATCGGAATTACCTCGGTCGACACGAGCGCGCTCGGACAGGCTGCGACCGTTCCGCTAGTGCTTCCACGCGCCGAGGAGGCCTGCCCCAACGGCCTCGCCCCCACCACCTCGACCACGATGCAGCTTGCGCTCGGCGATGCGCTGGCCATCGCCCTGCTGGAACGTCAGGGCTTCACGGCAAGCGATTTCCGCGTCTTCCATCCCGGCGGCAAGCTCGGCGCGATGCTCCGCCATGTCCGCGAAATCATGCATGCAGGCGCTTCCCTGCCCCTCGCCGACCAGTCCATGCCGATGAGCCAGGCGCTGATTATCATGTCGGAGAAAAGCTTCGGTTGTATCGGCATCACGGACGAAAAGGGCGCACTCGCGGGCATCATCACAGATGGCGATTTACGTCGTCACATGGGCGAAAACCTGCTGACCAAGACAGCAGGCGAGGTCATGACCCCCGCGCCCAAATCCATCCCGCCCTCCATGCTGGCCTCCGAAGCGCTCAACATCCTGAATGACAAGAAGATCACCAGCCTCTTCGTGGTCGATGCCGACAAGCCCGTCGGCCTCGTCCATATCCACGACTTCCTGCGCGCCGGTGTGATGTAGGGCGCATGATATCCCACAAACGAAAATGGCCGGGCAATCGCCCGGCCATTTCCATTTCATCTACATTCGTCCCGCTCACGGAGCCGATGCTGCGGCCTGGCTGAACACAGCCGTGCCCTGCACCGCCCCGGCATTGTTCGACGAACCTGTACCCGAAATCGTATAGCTGACCGCGGCATGGCTCGCTCCATTGCCCGACAGGAAGCCGGAGACGACGGCCCGACAACTCGAGCCCTGGCAGGCCGGTCCGCCCGGCGTGATGTCGTAGCGGCCTTCTGCGGCATGGCCGAAATTCTGGCCGAAATATGCTCCATAGAGATTGATATCCGACTGGGTCGGGTCGGCGCTCCCGCCCTGGGAGGCGAACGCATAATCATGTCCGCCGATCGAAACGTTGAAGTCGATACCGACCCGCGCGGTCGACGAATTTGCGCCAAAAGCAACGCCCAGCGTGCCCGTGAATGTGCCGGGTGAGACCGATCCATCATCGATAGTCGGCCTGGTTGCCCCTACGAGGCCATACTGCGCGGTGCCGGAAACCGGAATATTCGTGGCATCCGATCCGACCGCGATATGCATGCCGCCATCCGCGGGCATGGTCGGCGCAGGATTCGAATAGGCAGTGCCGCCCAGCGCTCCGCCGGTCCAGCGTGCCCAGGAAACCGGGCCGTCATGGCCCGCATCGACAATGCTGGCCGCGCCGTTATTGATCACGACATTCGCGTCCCCCGGAGACTCCAGGCCCGCGACCTCGCCATTCGTATTGAAGGTGACAAGCCCGTTGGATGAATAGGCGTAGCTGCCGATACCGTTCGTCACGATCAACGTACCCGGACTAACAACCATTCCACTCATATAGGCGACCTGGTTCAGCAGGGCGGGATTATCGTCGCGCTGAAAGAGGACTGAGCCGGTAAGGCTTTCCGATCCGCTCCCGATAGCATAGGCAAAGCCCGCATCGCTACCGCCCGAACCGTTCACATAGCCGATGATCTGGTAGGAACAGCTCCCGCCACAGGCAATACCGTTCGAGGTCATGTTGTCGTAGGTGTTGAAGCTGCCATTCGAGAGATAGAGGTCCAGTCCCCCGGTTGACGGATCGGCCGCCCCACCTGCGGTAGAGAAGTTGTAGACCGCGTCGCCCCCCGGCTCCTGCATGGTGACGACGGCATCGAGCCCTACCTTGGCCGTCGAGGGCGCGAACGCGACCGACATCTCGCCTGCGAAACTGCCGTCATACCCGATACCCGTCTTGTAGATCGGCCGCGTCGCAGCCTTCAATGCATAGTGTGCCGTACCTGAAATGGGGATGAGATTGCTGTCGTAACCGCTACGCAGGAGATAGACGAGGCCGTCGCCGCCGGAAACCGTATGCGTCGCGGTGGTCGCACCGGTCTGCTCGATGTCGCCACCATTCCATCGGCCGATCTGGAAATAGGCATTGCCGGCAAGATCGGCAGTCACCGCATCGTTCCTGTCATACACGTCATTGTTCGACCCGGCCGTCGCAAACCCGGCAAATGCGCCATCGGAACCAAAGACGTAATTCTGATAGGCGCCTGGACGCTCCATATGCGTGTCCTGCGCATAGAAAACGATGAAGGGGGTGAGGCTCTGCCGATTTTGCCGGATCAAGGGCGCGTCAAGCGAACCGCTTGCTTCCGGCGGCGTCACGCCGCCGCTGCCACCACCGCCGCTTGCACCTGCATCATAGGAGGATTGCGAAAAGGCCGCCGTGCCGGAAATGCGCTTGCCGCGGAAGGTGCTATCGGTCGTTACCGAGGAATCGTAGATGTTGTAGGCGATCCCGACATAGTCGCCGGTCGTGCCGCCCAGAATACCATCGACGAATGCCTTGCAGTTCGCGCTCGGACAGGCGGCACCACCCTGCGCCATGTTGACGGATTCGAGCACGAAAACGCCATTGGCAAGGTCGGAATAGTTCACCGCGCCACTCGGCGTGGCCGATCCGCCACTCGTCTGGATCGCATAGGTGTGATCACCGGGCATATCGACTGCGAAATCCACCCCCACCTTGAAGGCCGGACCGAAGGCGATACCCAGCGTGCCGGTGAACGTGCCCGGCGCAAAGCTCCCGTCGTCGATGGTCGGCGATGTCGCCGCGGCCAGCGAATAGAGAGCAACTCCCTGCGTCGGCAAATTGGTCGCCGGCTGACCATAGGCCAGATGGAGCCCCTGATGGCTCGTCCGCGCCAAACTGGAATAGGTCGTGCCGTTATAGGCGTTGTAGTAATTGCCATGCGTCTCACCGCCCGCCCAGCGTTCGATGAAGATCGCATTGCCCGCATTGCCACGCTCCAGCGATGAGTTGGAATTGCGCTCCAGATCCTCATCCGCGCCGGTCCCGACCTTGTAGCGGTTGAGTTCCCCGCCGCTACCGACCGTCACGGTCACATCGGTGCGCGTGTCGATGCCGATGGCGTCCCCCGCATATGCGATGGAATAGCCGGTATCCTCCGTACCCGTTACCGGATTGACGACACCGGTCACGGGCGGCGTGCCGCCATAACCACCCGAGCCGTTCCCCGAACCACCACCCGATTCGCCGGATGCCTCCTCTGCAACGGACGACCCGCCGCTGCCTCCCTGCTCGTCCGCCGGCGAGTAATCGGTGTCGCCAGAAGTGTTCGAGGCGACCTGCGTCGTCGTTGGAACGGGTGGCGTGAAGGTGCCCGCGACATCCGTGTCGCTGGCTTCATAACCGCCCCCCCGCGCGAATTCCCGTGTCTCGCCACCATTGGAGACGCTGGCCGTCCCTTCGTTGACGCGGCCGTCGAGCCCGCCGCTGTCGGAAGCAAAGGCGGAAAAGGCGCCGCCCGTGGACGACACGGTCACACCGCCGCGCGTCACGGAAATCGGCATGCCTTGCGAGGCAACCCGCATGGAGCCGGAGACAAGATTGAAGGACAGCGAATCTCCCTCGCCCGTAATAGTGAAGGTCGACCCTTCGGCGACGGAAATGATCGATCCGTCGGGCGCCTCCAGTTGCAGGACGGAACCTTCCACCGTCACTGTCTGGCCCGGTTCGATATTCGCAGCATCGCTGCCGAACAGAACCGGGAGCGCCTGTGCGCCGGAGATACCTGCCATCGGAACGAGAAGAGCCGAAGCCAGCAGAGCGTTACGAAAATGCCTGGTCATGTCGAATATCCTCGCTTCAAAAATCCACGCCCAGCGAGAGACCGGCGACGACGCGGTCATACTCGTAGAGCACGATGTTGCTGTCCGAATTGGTGTAGGAGACGTTTGCGCCCAGCGTGACGGCATCGTTCAGCGCATAGCGCACGCCGATCGAGGCATCGCTGCGCACCGTATGCCGCTCGGTCAGGAAAAGCGGGTCCGGGTCCTTGTAATCGGCAACCTCGATCGAGGCGCTCGCATACCCGCGCAGCTGCGACACAAGCGTGATCTCACCGCCCAGTCGTCCACCGAGAAACCGGTTCGACAAATGGTCGAAACCGCTATGTGTCACCTTCTCATAGCCGCCATACATGCCGGCATAGGCGTAAGGCTCACGCGAACCGGAGAAGCTCTGTCCGATGGTCGCGCCCGCCGTGTATCGGTTGGCGTTCTGGCCCTGATTGGAGGGATAGCTCAGATGGGCATATTGCAGATAGACGCCATAGTCGGTCTTACCCTCGCTGCGATAGTTCCACTGGCCGAGCCCGCCCACCGTATAGCGATAGGGCTGGCCGTCGATCCAGTAGGATTGCCCCTGCATGGAAAGCGAGAAGGAACCCCAATCCGGCGTGCGCTGCGCCGCGCCGACATTGAACCCGGCAATTGCCTGGTTAAACTGATCGTATTCCGCATTCCCCCGATAGGAGGCGTTCACATCGGCAAAGAGCGACCTGCCGATGGAGAGGCCGTGCGTCAGCGACACCCGGCCTGCCACCTGCGCAAACGCATCCTCCTGCCCTGTGGCGCTCGAAGAAAGCGTCGCATAGCCGAGCCCGGCGAAAGCAGGGATCAGGATGCGGTTGTCTGCGGTCGAATTATTGACGTTGGAATCGTAGCCCGCACTAAGCTCCAGATGGCTCTTGAGTGTCGTTCCGCCACCGGAAAGTCCGGTATCCAGCGCATCGACATAACGCGCGATCGCCTCCTTGACGCCCGGGGGCACTGTTTCCTGCGCCTTGACCGTGGCAAGCTCGCGACGTGCCGCCTCCGGCTCGTTGAGCGCGATATAGGCACGTCCCAGCTCCGCCCTCGCCTGCAGATGATCCGGATCGACAGCCAGAACCCGCTCAAAAGCGGCTGCAGCCTCTGCCGGCTTGCCGCTATCCATGGCGGCAAGTCCCAGCGCATAGTCAAAATCCGGCTCACCCGCCCTGGCACGTTCTTCGGGCTTCAATATCCTGTAGGCGGCCGGCCCATTATCTTTGTCGATCAGCGCCTGCGCATCCTCAAGCGTACCCGCTGCGGCAACCCCGGCCGCGGAAAGTGCCGCCGCGATGGCCAGTCCCGCACCCAGCAGGCCCGATCGCATCAAAGGCCGCGCCATCCCTCGCCTGAACGGCACGGTCCCGCGGCGGGACCCAACCCGGCGCAGGGAAGCTTTCCCGATATTCATCTATGTCACCCCCGTCACATCAATCACTTATCCGAAAACCCGAGTCGCCAAGGGGTTCCGGAAAACGAGGGTCAACCTAGTGAAATCGCAGTTCTGCCCGCATGATCCATTTGGGCTATGAATGCATGATCCGGCGGAATCGCGCAGATTTCCGCCATCCGCGCATCGCTGTCAGCGGCGCGCGCGAACGACTTTCCCGATAAAACGGAAGAGCGGCTCCAAGCTTGGCGCCTTGTCCAGCAGCGGCATTGAAATCGGCGCCAAGGTGCGGCGTCAGGGCATCAGGGAGATAAGGCCGATGGAGCCCAGCGCGATGATGACACCAAACATGATCGGCGCCATCTGGCGCATATGCCAGCGCAACGAGGGCCTGAAACGCCGCCCGCCGGCCTTGCGCGAGGACCCCGGCGACGAGCCTGGCTGTGCCTCGCCGAGCGCCTCGACGCCGGTGACGTTGATATGCGCATCGACGCCGGCCCCACGATGGGTGACCAGCTGCCCGCAGGTGATATGACCGCTGACACGGCCGGTGGACCGCATGATGACCTCGCCCGCGCAGGTCAGCGTTCCTTCAAACTCGCCGGCGATCTCCGCCCGCTGAACGAAGGCCTCGCCCTCGACACGCCCGGAGGCACTGATCGAGAGGAGATTGGCGCGCAATTCGGCCCGCCGGACAAGCCCGTCCACGAACATGGAACCGTTCGTATCGAAAGACCCTTCCAGCGAACTGTTGTCGCCGACCACAATGTCTTCATTGCCGGCCCGCAGGACGTGGACATTGGCAGACCGGTGCTCGGCGCCAGCCGCACGTCTCGCATCGGACGGGGATTTGTCGGATGATGCTTTTTCGGACGACAGTTTCTCCGGCGGCAGTTTTTCAGGGGATGATTTGTTGTCGGCAATACTCAAGGTCGTCCCTCCGGGCTCGCGATCCAATCTGGAATCAGTAGCAGGCCGACCGCGCTCGCATATGGGAGTCGGGTTCATTTTGGTTCCGCCGCGCCCCTCGATAGCCGGAGCGCCTCCCTTGGCCTCGCCTCTTGCCTCCGCATTGGATAGATTGAGGGCCCGAGGCACAAACCATCGAGAGACCCAGCGAATGCTCTTCTCAACGATCTTCCAGAATAACCTTGCCGAGCACCGCCGCGTGATGGAGGAGATGGACGCGCTGGAAGAGGAGTTCACCCATGCGGCCGCTTCCTGCGTGGAGGCGATCTCAGGGGGCGGCAAGATCATGTTCTTCGGCAATGGCGGCAGCGCCTCGGATTCCCAGCATCTCGCGACCGAGCTTTCCGTGCGCTACATCAAGGACCGTCCAGCCATCGCCGCCATCGCCATCACCACCGACAGCTCGGTTCTGACCGCCGCGGCCAACGACATGGGTTATGAAGAGGTCTTTGCCCGCCAGATCGAGGCTCTGGGTCGACCGGGCGATGTCGCCATCGGCATCTCGACCTCGGGCAAGAGCCCCAATGTGCTGCGCGCGCTCGACAGGGCGAAGACGCAAGGCATGGTCACCATCGGCCTTTCCGGCGCCGATGGCGGTCCCATGAAGGACTTCACCGATCACATTCTGGAAGTTCCCTCGCGCACCACGGCCCGCATCCAGGAGATGCACATCACGCTCGGCCACATGCTGTGCGCGGCCATCGAGCAGAAGCTGGGACTGGTCGAGGAATAAACGCGGACTACTTTCCGAGTTTTTCGATGGTCTGTGTCGTCGAAAAGCCCGGCACCAGATCGATGATCTCGACACGGCCGCCCTGCGCCTTCACGAACGCCGCGCCGACAATCGTTTCGACGGTATAGTCCCCGCCCTTGATGAGCACATCGGGACGCAAGGCCTCGATCAGTTCGGCGGGCGTGTCTTCCTCGAAAATCACCACGAGATCGACAGAGCCCAGCGCCGCCAGCACGGTCGCCCGCGCAATATCGGGCTGCACGGGCCGCTCCGGCCCTTTGAGCCGCTTTACCGACGCATCGCTGTTCAGACCGACGACAAGCCGGTCGCAAAGCGCGCGCGATTTTTCCAGCAACGTGACATGGCCCGGATGCAACAGATCGAAACAGCCATTGGTGAACCCGACCTGCAGGTCCGCCGCCTGCCAGCCCGCCACCAGATCGCAGGCCGTGGGCAGGCCGACCACCTGCTCCTCGATGCTCGACAACTCCTCGTCGCGGAGCTTCGCCTCGAGCTCTTCGCGATAGACGACCGCCGTTCCCACCTTGCCGACGACGATCCCCGCCGCGGCATTGGCGAGGAGCGCCGCCTGAGGCAGCGAAAGCCCGCCGGCCCGCGCCGCCGCCAGCGTGGCGACAACCGTATCGCCCGCACCGGAAACGTCGAAAACTTCTCTCGCCTCGGCGGGAAAATGGATCGCATCGCCCGTTCCGCTCACCACGGACATGCCGTCTTCGCTGCGCGTCGCAACGACCGCGCCGATACCGGCTGCATCCATGACGGCCCGCGCCGCGGCGATAACCGCCGCATCGCTATCCACCGGCATGCCGCTCGCTTCGGCTAGTTCCTGCCGGTTCGGCGTGATCACATCGGCACCACGATAGCGCGCATAATCCCGCCCCTTGGGATCGACCAGCACTGGCACGCCCGCTTCCCTCGCAGCCTTGATCACCACCTCGCAGACATAAGGCGTGAAAACGCCCTTGCCATAGTCGGAAAGAACCAGAATGTCTGCCTTGGGAAGATGCTGAGCGACGGCGGCGACGACGACATCGGCGGTCTCATCGGCGATTGCTTCCACGGTCTCCCGGTCGGCACGCAACATTTGCTGGCCCATCGAAATATACCGCGTCTTGATCGTGGTCGGACGGCCGGGATCGGCCACAAGATCCGCCGTCACGCCGGGCAGTTCATCGAAAATCTCTGAAAGCGATCGGCCCGCCTCGTCATCGCCCACAACCGAAATGAAGGAGACGGTCGCATCCAGCGCCGCGAGGTTGCGCACCACATTGCCCGCGCCGCCCGGCATCGACCTCTCGTCGCGAACCCTGAGAACGGGGATAGGCGCTTCGGGCGAAATCCGCTCCACCTGCCCATAGACGAAGCGATCGAGCATCACATCCCCGACGCAGACGACACGCGCACCGCTCAATGCGCCGACCTGAACCTGTCTTGAAATGTCGCTCATATCTCGCTCACGGGAAAACGCCCGGTTTATCGTTGGGAATGGGGCCTCTCCGCCTGCGCAGAGGCAGAAACGCATATAGCATTCACAATCTTACTTAGCATTAAATTCGACGACACGCGGCCTTGCTGGCCAGCTCCGGAAAATCGGGGCAAAATGCGCGCCCGTTCCCTATACGCATACCGCGCATCCCATGCTCCTCGACAATGGAATCTGGATATCGACCGAGAGACCCCGCCCCATGCCGGGCCGCCCCGCCCTGTTTCTCGACCGGGACGGCGTGGTGGTCGCCGAACGGAACTATCTGGCAGCCCCTGAAGATGTCGCACTGGAAGACGGCGCGGGCGACCTGATGCAATGGGCCCATGGGGCAGAGCTCGCCCTTATCTGTCCGACCAACCAGTCCGGCATGGCCCGGGGCCGCATCAGCCTGGAGGCGCTCGAAGCGGTCGAAGCGGAAATCGCCCGGCAATTGGCCGAATGGAATGCGAGCTTCGATCTCGTCATTGCCTGCCCCTTCCATCCAGACTTCACGCCCGGCTATGGAGACGCGGAAGCGCGCTGGCGCAAACCCGGTCCCGCCATGCTGGAGCTTGCCGCGAAGATGATGGAGATCGATCTCAAGGCAAGCTGGCTTATCGGCGACAAGGCAAGCGACATCGAGGCCGCACGGAACGCAGGCCTGAAAGGCGCCATCCATGTGCTGACCGGTCACGGCAAGGCCCATCGCGAGAAGGCCATGTCTCTTGCGACGGAAACATTCGCAGTGCTGCCCGCGGTCGACCTCCGCGATGCACTTCCGCTTCTGCGCGACCGCCTCTGAGCTCAATCATCCGGCTTTGAGATAACCGAACACGGCTTTTTCGACGCGGCTGATCAGATTGCGCTTGTCGGTTTCTCCTGCAAGCCCGGCCGCGTCCACCATCCCCTTTGTCATGGCGACAACATCCTGCGCGGTCACAGGATCGTCCGGTCGTCCATGAATACGCATCGCATGCCTGACATCGGCGACAATGGCTTCGTTGAGAGACTGTGTCTCGTCATCCAGCGGCAGCAGTGCCTCGACATATTCAAGTGCCCGGGCAAGCGCCGGCCTGTCGAGCTGATGCGCGATGGCCGCCTCCAATAGCCCGGCAATCGTCATCTCGAAGCTCTGCGCTTCCGCTTTGCCGACGGCGCTTGCCACGTCGCGCCGCAACCGGCCTCGCTCCCGCCTGATGAGTTCGGCGAAAATCGCCTCCTTGTCGGGGAAATACTGATAGAGCGAACCGACGCTGACACCGGCCAGCTTCGCCACCGCATTCGTGTTGACCGCGCCGATGCCGTCACGCTCCAGAATGCGAGCAGTGGCCTCCAGAACGGCGTCGACCGTTGCCTGCGAGCGGCTTTGTCTCGGCCTTTTCCGCAGGTCGGGCTTGGCGGGAGGTGATGCCATCTAATGCGAGTCCCATAAATACGAGCAATCGCTCACATTATGACGGTACCTTCCCTCCACCGAAAGGCTCCGTCATGCCCGATCCGGAAAAATCCGCGAAAGACACCGGAAAAACCCGATACGCGATCTTCGTGCATCTGCGCACCACGCCATCCTGGCTCGCCCTGCCCCGCGCACAGCGTTCCGCCATTGCGGCGGAGGCCTTCGCCCAGGCGCTTCCGTCGGACGAGGTCCGGATGCGCTATTTCGATGCCGAGGCGTTTACCGGACGCTGCACAGACCTCGCGCTTTTCGAGACGACCGACTTGAAAGCCTATTACTTCGCCATCGAACGGCTCCGCGACACACCGTTGTTCACGGTCCCCTATTTCGAAGTCACCGACATCGTCATGACCGTGGAGGACGGCTATATCGCATTCGAGAAGAGCGAGGAGACCGCCCATGAGTAATCGCCTCAGCTGGCGCGTCCCCGGCGCAGCTCTCATCGCCCTTGTGCTGGATCTCCTGCTCGGCCCCATTCAATCGCAGATATGGAACGGGACCGACGCGCCTGCATGGATCGGGTCCCTCATATGGCCCGACATCGCGCGTCCATGGGTGCAGAACATTCTTGCCCCCGTGCTGGGTCCGGAGCCGTATGAAATATTCGGTCGGCTGACCATTCTGATCTATCTGGGAAATCTGATGGCATGGTCGCCCTTCTTCGCGGAGCAAGAGAGCCGATTGCTGCGCATCGCGGCACCGTTTGCGTGGGCCGCACTGGCCATCGCCGCGCTTGCCGATATCGGGAGCTACTGGGTCGCAGGTCTGCACGATGAAGCGCTGCGCTTTCACACCTTCTGGCAGGTCGAGGTTCCGGCGCTGGCCTTGTGCCTCCTCGCCCTGATGCTGGCGGGTATTGCACGGATACGCACCCGCACCGGGTGGCACATGAGCGATATCCTGCTCGCCGCCACGCCGCTGACCGCGATCCTGGCAACGGGGACACTGCAGTACATGCCGCATGGCCCGCTCGCCGCCATCTCGATCGGCGCCTTCATCCTCTCGAAAACACCTCAGGTCACGCGCCCTTCGAGTTAGCCCCAGGGTCCGCGCCGGCCGCCTCGTCGTCGATCCCAGGGCGAGCGGGGACGCGGACGTTCGAAGAGCGGCACGCCCGGCTGCCTTGCAACCAGCACCAGCACCATCCCGGCGAGGAAGCCGCCGACATGCGCCGCGAACGCGACGCCCGGTTCCGCCGGATTGCTGAAAATTCCGCTCAGTAACTGCAGCACGAACCAGAAGCCCAGCACCAGCATGGCCGGCACTTCGATCACGCGAAGGATGATGATCGGAAAAGGCAGAATGAGAACGCGCACCCGGCCATAGGGGTAGAGCATCAGATAGGCGCCAAGGACGCCCGAGATGGCGCCGCTCGCCCCGATCAGCGGAAAGGCGGAAGTCGGGCTCATCCAGATTTGAGCAAGCGCCGCCACGATGCCGCAAGCGAGATAGAAAAGGATGAAGCGCACGCGCCCCATGGCCAGTTCCACATTGTCCCCGAAAATCCAGAGATAGAGCATGTTGCCCGCGATATGGGCGAGACCGCCATGCAGGAACATGGAGGTCACGAGCGTCGACCAGTCCGCAGAAACATGCGCAGGCATAGCCCCCGCACCCTGCAGGCCCGCGCCGGTAAGCTGGGCGGCCACCGCGCCATAGCGATAGAAGGCAGCTTCCAGCGCCTTGTCCGTCAGGCTGAGTTCCCAGAGGAAAACGAGAACGCAGGCGCCGATAAGCCCCCATGTCACATAGGGCGTGCCGGGCCTCGAATTGTCGTCGGAAATCGGAAACATGACCCCGCCCGCCTAGATCGGCACCTGAATGCCGAGTTCCACCACACGGTCCGCGGGAAGTTTATAAAATGTGGTGGCATCCATCGCATTCCGCGAGAGAAAAGCGAAAATCTTCTCCCGCCAGAGCGACATGCCCGGCACGTCATCGGTCGGAATAATGGTTTCGCGACCGACATAATAGGTCAGGCTGTCGAGGTCGATGCTCAGCCCCAGTTCGTTCGCCAGCCTCAACGCGACCGGTATATCCGGCGACTGCATGAAACCGTAATGCAGAACGATACGGTGGAAGCCCTGTCCCAGCGTCTCCACCTCCAACCTGTCCTGCGCGCTTACGCGCGGCACGTCCTCGGTCGCCACGGTGACGAGCAGAACCTGCTCGTGCAGGACCTGATTATGCGCGATGTGATGCGGCAGAATGGGAGGCAATTTCGGGGAAGGGGCGACCATGAAAACGGCGGTGCCGGGAACGCGCGTCAGGGGGTGTTCTTCCAGTTCCTCGATGAACTCGTCCAGACCCTGCTCGCCTTCGGTCAGCCGTTCATGCAGCAATTTGCGTCCCCGCCACCAGGTCCGCATCAGCAGAAAGACGCCGCCGCCGATCAGGAGCGGAAACCAGCCCCCCTCGCCAATCTTGAGAACATTCGCGCCGAAGAAGAGCAGATCGATCGGCAGGAACAAGAGCGCGATGCCACCCGCAACCCAGCCGCTCCACTTCCACTGCTTGCGCATCACATAGAAGATGAGAAACGTGGTGATCACCATGGTGGAACTCACCGCGATGCCATAGGCCGCGGCAAGATTGCCCGATGTCTTGAAGCCCAGCACAAGGCCCACCGTCGCAAGCCCCAACGCCACATTGACCGCGGGCACATAGACCTGCCCGGTTTCCTCAGACGAGGTCTGGATGATCCTGAAGCGGGGACACTGGCCCAGCTGCACCGCCTGCCGGGTCAGGGAAAACGCGCCGGAAATCACCGCCTGCGAGGCGATCACTGTCGCCGCCGTGGCAAGCGCGATCAGCGGATAAAGAGCCCAGCCCGGTGCCAGATGATAGAAGGGGTGGCTTGCCTGCGCGGGGTCGGAAAGGACCAGCGCCCCCTGCCCGAAATAATTGAGGATCAGGCAGGGAAAGGCGCAGCCGAACCAGGCCAGGCGGATCGGCGCGCGTCCGAAATGCCCCATATCGGCATAGAGTGCCTCACCACCCGTCACCACCAGGAAAACCGCACCCAGAACGGTGAGCGCCACACCGCCCGCCTGAGTGCAGAACTCGATCGCGTAAAGCGGGTTGAAGGCGAGCAGCACCGCCGGGTTGCGAACGATCTGGACCGCCCCCAGCACGCCGATGGTGATGAACCAGACAAGCGTCACAGGACCGAAGAAAGCCCCGACACTGGAGGTCCCCCGCGACTGCATCGAGAACAGGGCCACCAGAATAACCAGCGTAATCGGGATCACATAGGGGTCGATCCCGTGCGCGGCCGTCTCCAACCCCTCCACCGCACTCAAAACCGAGATCGCCGGTGTGATCATTCCATCGCCGTAAAGCAGCGCTGCGCCGAATATGCCGAAGACGATCAGCATGGTCTTGCCGCGCGTCTCTCCGCCCCGCCAGGGATTGAGCAGTGCCAGCAGGGCGAGGATACCGCCCTCGCCCTTATTGTCCGCCTTCATAACGAGCACGAGATATTTGAGCGAGATGACGATGATGAGCGCCCAGACGATGAGCGACAGAATGCCGAGTACATGGAAAGGACTGGGCGAGAGGTCCGACAGCGCCTGCCGGAACGCATAGAGCGGGCTCGTGCCGATATCGCCATATACGATGCCCAGCGCGCCAAGCGCGAGAACCGGCAGCTTGCGCTGCCCCTCTTCCTGCTGAGCTTCGGGCATCCGGGCCCCTTTGCCGTGAAATCCGCCTCGCCGGTATTTATATCCCGACCGCCGGATAGAGCCTAGTCGCAAGCCGGAAGGAAAGCCCCCGGTGCCGCTGCTATTTACGTAAAGGGCGCGGCCCCTCGAACTCCGCCGTTTTGGCGGTGGAGAGATGCTCGTCGCGCGCCGCCGCTTCATCCTTCAACGACGTTGCCCTGGCGACCGCCTCCTTGTCCGACTTGAGCTGGAAGAAGGTATAGGACAGCGTGATGGTCTGAATGGTTTTGGTGTCGATATCGGTCTCGAATTCCGGATCGACATAGAACATGACCGGCATCTTCGCCGTCTCGCCCGGCGCTAGCTTCTGCTCGTTGAAGCAGAAGCACTGCGTCTTGGTGAAATAATAACCCGCCGCGTCCGGCGTCACATTGTAGATCGCACGACCCACAATCGTGCGGTCGGAATTATTGGTGGCAGTGTAATAAATCTTGGTGGGAAGCCCGATATGGGTCTTCACCTCCCGCTGCGCCGGCTTGAACGTCCAGGGCAGACCATTGGCCACGTTGGCGTCGAAGCGGACCGTGATCGCACGGCCGATCCTGTCCACGCCGGGATTGACGTCCCGCTTCACCGTAACCGTCCCGCCATAGCCCGTCGCCTGGCAGAACAACTGGTAGAGAGTCGGCGCATAGACGACCGCCGTCGTGGCCATGGCCAGCAGCACGAAGGAAAGGCCGAGCGGAACAATATTGTCGCGGATACGCTTCATGATGCCGGACATTAAGAGGCAGATCGCCCTGCGGCAAGCTGGCGCAGCGCCCCGGGCCCCGTGACCGATTGTCTCGCAGAAAACAAAGGGTTTCCCCTGCGAAACGCCCTTTTGCACCGTTTCGGCGTCACGCCGCGCCGTGCTATCACTCTGCATCCGGTCGATGACAGCCCCCGACAGAGCGGGCATGCGGCGGGAGGGGACTCAAGGGGAGGATAGAGTTTCGTGTCAGATTCAGTAGTCGTGACGCGGCGCCGCATTTCGGCCGCCGCCGCCATTCTCGCACTTTTGGCTGTTCCGCTCGCCTGCGGTCCCGCCCGGGCCGCGGATAACGCCTCTTCGCAGGAAGCCACCGAAGGCGCGATTGTCGTGACATCGACCGTGCCGGGCACGCCACGCGCCACCCATAGTGGCAATATCGCGAAACTTCTGCCCTATCAGTATGACTTCATCGCGCCGGATCAGCCCGCGGAAGCGCTCAACCGGCTCCCCGGCGTCGATATCGAACAGGGGTCCGGCGTCGAACATCTGACGGCCATCCGTTCGCCGGTGCTGACCGGCGGCGCGGGCGCGGGCTCCTTTCTCTATCTGGAGGACAGCGTGCCCCTGCGCGCGGCGGGCTTCGGCAATGTGAACGCGCTGATGGAATCCATGCCGGAGATCAATGGCGGCATCGAAATCGTGCGCGGCCCCGCCAGCGCGCGTTATGGCTCCAATGCAGTGCACGGCCTCATCAATGTTCTGAGCCGCCCGCCCGCCGAAGAGCCGGGCGGCGAAGTCACCGCCTGGGCGGGGCCTCATGACGTGCTCCATCTGCAGGGCACAGCAAGCACCACCGTGGCCGGCGACAACGGAACGAGCCACGGGATGCGCGCAAGCTTCGTGTTAGGCCATGACGGCGGCTTCCGGGACGCGTCGGGCTATGACCAGCAGAAGGCGCGGCTGCGCTACGATTATGATTCCGCCGACACGAATGTCATGGCGACGCTGACCTATGTAAACGTCAATCAGGAAACGGCGGCCTATGCCAGCTCCTACAAGGACCCCGGCATCTACAAGGCCAACCCGAACCCCGAAGCCTATCGCGATGCCTTTTCCGGACGCGCCATGGTCCGCATCGAACGGCGTATCTCCGACGATCAGATGCTCGTCATCACGCCATATGCGCGCCGGACCTACATGAATTTCCTGATGCATTTCCTGCCGGGATCGCCTGTCGAGGAAAACCAGCAGACCGGTGGCGGCATGCAGTCGAGCTACGTGTTCAACCTTGACGGCGGTCACCGGGTCATTGCCGGCTTCGACGTGGATTACACGCGCGGCACGCTGACGGAAATCCAGGACAACCCGACCGTCTTTGCCTATGCGCAGGGCACCCATTACGACTATGCGGTCAATGCGCTCGTCCTTGCCCCCTATCTTCAGACCGAGTGGAAGCTCGACGAGGCGACGACGCTCGATGCGGGGGCGCGTTTCGAATTCACGCGCTACGACTATGAAAACCGGACTGCGAACGGGGCGCTCGGCAAGGCGCTGCGGATCCCGAGCGAGATCAGCACCTTCGCCGATGTCTCGCCCAAGCTTGGCCTGGTACACGAGTTCAATGAGGATCTAGCCGGTTTCATTCGCCTCGCCCGCGGCACGCGTGCACCGCAGACAACCGATCTCTATCGCCTGCGCATCAACGAGACCCCGGGCGCGGCGCATTCGGAGATTCTCGACAGCGTGGAAATCGGTGCGCGCGGCAGCATCGGCGCCCTCAGCTACTCGGCCTCGGCCTATTTCATGAAGAAGCACAATTTCTATTTCCGCGACGCCAACGACACCAATGTGGCCGATGGCAAAACCCAGCATGTCGGCATCGAACTCGAAGTCACCACACCGCTTGCCTATGGTTTCGATATTGCGGCTTCAGGCACCTATGCCCGGCACACCTATGAGTTCAACCGGCCCATCACATCCGGTCCTCTGACCACCGAGTCCATCCGCTCCGGCGACGATGTGGACACCGCCCCGCGCACCCTCGCCAATGTCGCGCTTGGCTACAATTTCGACGAGGACCGCGGACGGCTGGAACTGGAATGGGTGCATATGGGATCGTACTGGATGGATGCAGCCAATACGCAAAAATATCCCGGCCACGACATCTTCAACCTGCGGGCAAGCTACGGCATCAACGAAAACCTGAGCGTTTTCGGCAAGGTGATGAATCTGTTCGATACGCGCTATGCCGACCGGGCCGACTATTTCCGGGGCGCGGCGCGCTATTTCCCCGGCGAGGACCGCGCGATCTATGCGGGCACCACAGTGAGGTTCTGACGCACGGCCTCAAACCTTGCGGTAAACCACACTGGATCCGTCGCCGGCGGTGAAGTCGAGCGCCGTCCACTGCTCCTGCCCGTCATACCAGAGCGAAAGCGGGTCTTTCATTTCAAGCTTGTAGCCGGTGGCGGGAACATGCTCGCCATCGGCCAGCGGCACCTTGTCCGCGCCCAGCTTCACCACCTCCGGCGTCAGCAATTCGCCATTCTGCGGATTGATCATCGGGCCGTTCAGCTCGTCGATGTTCCAATGCGTCGCCGCCAGCGCCTGCGAGGGCGCGACATAGGTTTTCTTGCCCGTCGACTTGACCCGGTAGCCCTTCTCCGTCTGGCTGACCTTCGTCACGAGGTCGTCGCCATCATTGTTGGTTTTTGCCTCGAGACCCACAAAACGTCCCTGCTCCCAACGCTCCAGATTTTGGTGCTCATAGCGAAAGACAGGGATGAAACCGATTTTCACCACCATCTCCACATCGATTGCGACCCGAAAATCCTGCTCGTCGCCCTGAAAGCTCAGCCGGTGATGCCCGATTTTCGACCCCTTGCGAAAAATATCGAAAGCGATTTCGTTTGATGCCGGCCGGCGCGGCGTTATGGGCGCCTCGACGATGTTTTGAGCGGCGGCAAGGACCGGGCGCGAGACCAGAATGGCAGCGCCTGTGCCCAACAGGAGTGCGCGGCGGGTCGGCATGATGATCCTCCTTGGCGTAACGCTTCGACTATCTGGGATACGCATTTGAGCGGGAGCCGGATCACGCCGCGCGGGAATGATCCGCCTCGGCCTGACCGGCGTATAGCTCATTCAGATAGTCGAAATTGAACGGGGAGCCGGAAAAGTGGCCGAAGTATTAGGCCTGATAGCCGTTTGCGTCAGTGGCGCCATGCTTCTGGCCTGGGCGGTTCAGGGCGTCACAAAGCACGGCGGCGCGGTCGATGTGGTCTGGTCGCTGGCGACGGGCCTGGCCTGCGTCGCAGCCGCTCTCTTCCCGCATGACGGCGGCCTGAGCGAGCGCCAGATACTCATCGCCATACTGGCGGGCGCCTGGTCGGCCCGGCTCACCCTGCACCTCTTCCAGCGTACGCTCATCAGCGAGCCCGATCCGCGCTATGTCGCATTCGCCGAGAGATACGGCTCCTACTGGTCGCCACGCATGGCGCTGTTCCTGCAGATTCAGGCCGTTGCCGCCTTCCTCCTCGCCGTCACCGTATTCTTCGCTGCGCATAACCCCGCGCCCGGCCTTGGCTGGACGGATCTCGCAGGCGTCCTCATCCTCGCCGGCGCCATCCTCGGCGAAGCCATCGCCGACCGTCAGCTCCGCCGCTTCAAGGCGGATCCGGAAAACAAGGGCAAGGTCTGCGACGCCGGCCTGTGGGGCTGGTCGCGCCACCCGAATTATTTCTTCGAATGGATGGGCTGGCTCGCCTATCCCGTCTTCGCGATCAACCTGTCGGACGGCTACTACGCCGGCCTTCTCTCCCTCACCGGCCCCGTCTTCATGTACTGGCTCCTGACCCGGGTATCCGGCGTGCCCATGCTGGAACGCGAAATGCTCGCCTCCAAAGGCGCCGCCTATGAAGCCTATCAGGCCCGCGTCAGTCCCTTCATTCCCTTGCCGCCCTCCGGCGGAAACACCGCCCGCCCGGCCTCCTCTGCCCACTGATCTTTGCAGGACAAAATCATGCTGAAATCCCTGACCGTTTCTCTTGCCGAACATGCGCCGCTTCCCGACAGCCTGCTCAAGGCGGGGATCGGGATGCGCGTCTCCAGCACCAACCGGCGGTTGATGGGCATGCCGGCAAGCGAAGAACACGCTTTCGCCGAGATGATGCGGAAAAATCCCGTTGCGCTTTTCACCGACGAAGCCAATGAACAGCACTACGAACTACCCGCCGACTTCTTCAAGCTCGCGCTGGGTTCGCATCTGAAATATTCCTGCTGCTTCTACGAGCATGACGAGGCGAGCCTGGACGAGGCGGAAGAAGCCGCGCTGCGGATCACCTGCAAGCGCGCAGGCCTTGCCGACGGGCAGGACATTCTGGAACTCGGCTGCGGCTGGGGATCGCTTTCTCTTTATATGGCTGCGACCTATCCGAATTCACACATCGTTTCCGTCTCCAACTCCGCTTCGCAACGCGCCTTCATCGAAGCGGAGGCAAAAAAGCGCGGCATCGACAATCTCGAAGTCATCACCGCCGACATGAATGTGTTCGAGACGGATCGTATGTTCGACCGCGCGATCAGTATCGAAATGTTCGAGCACATGACGAATTGGTACGACCTGCTGAAACGCGTCAAGACATGGCTGAACCCCGAAGGCCGCCTCTTCATCCATGTCTTCTCGCATTGCAATGCGCCTTACCGCTTCGACCATGAAGACGGCAATGACTGGATCGCCCAGTATTTCTTTACCGGCGGCAATATGCCGAGCCATGGCCTGATCCGACAGTTCCCCGAGCTTTTCGAGGTGGAGCAGGACTGGAACTGGAACGGCAAACATTATCAACGCACCGCGCTCGACTGGCTGGAAAATTACGATGCGAATGCACCCGCCATCCGCCGCATATTGAACGACGTCTACGGCAACGAGGCCGGCGTCTGGTTCCGGCGCTGGCGGCTCTTCTTTCTCGCAACGGCCGGGCTCTTCGGTCATGAGAACGGCACGGCCTGGGGCGTCAGCCACTATCTGCTGCGTCCCAACGCGGACTGAACAAAACCCTATAAATCACAAGGATAAACTGTTTATTCAGGCCTGCTGCGCAACCCTTGTTCCTCAAGAACAAGAGGAAACGCGATGATCTTCCAGATGGCCTGTCTCAGCGCATGGGTAAGCGACCGGATCGACGAAACAGAGCTTCATCGGATATTCGAAGGGTCTGCCATACGGAACAATTTCGCCGCGATTACAGGGGCGCTTTTCTGTTCGGAAAACTCGTTCTTCCACATCGTGGAAGGGGCCGAAGCGGAACTCTTGGCCCTGGAAGCCCGTCTCGTGAACGACCGGCGCATCAGATCCGTCAAGAGGGTCGCCCTCGAGAAACTGCCCTCGCGCTGTTTCGACGAATGGTCGGTGGTGGTGCAGAGCCCCGCTCTCATCTCGTCGGAAGGATGCGAGATGGAGTGCCTCACTTGCCCGCAAGCATCCATCTGCTCGGTGGCCGACTTCCTCGCCACGTCATCGGGCAAGGCCGCCGGTCTGCCGCAAGCGACACAGATCATGCTCGACTGGTTTTTCAGAATTCAGTTCAAGCAGAACGGCCTGAAAGACCCTAAAGAGATCAAAGGTTCCGGCCCCGCGCCTGCCGGCTTATCCGCCGAACGCCTGTCCGATGCGGCGTACTGACGCTAAACGTTCTGCCGGAAAGGACGATGAACGACCCTGTACTCTCCGGGTGCACCGCGCCGCCCTTTCAGCCACGCCCTGAAACCGCGGTCCGTGCAATGCGCCTGCCATTGGCGCTCGCTCATCTGACCGGACAGATAACAGAGAAGCAGGTTCTCGTTTTCGCTAAGTTTTTCCATACGAAAAACAATCTCTTTTCCGTGTTTCGCTCTTCAATAAAAACCGGGTTCGGATTGAACCTAGCGCGCGATACGGGAAATGACGTGTGTAATAGCGTGCCCGATTGTGCGCGGGCATGCCTGCCGGGGCATCCGCAATTTTTGTGCATCGCACACTTGCCGGGCGGGTCGGCGAAGCCCACCACAATGAGGGATGGCAGACGAGGCCGCATGCACTAGTCTTGCGCGCCATGCTGACCTTCATGTCCGATCTCTGGCCCCTGATACTTGGCCTCATCCAGTTTACCGCCATGGCGGGCGCTGCCGTGCACGTCATGCTTTCCAAGAGCGACGAACGCGCAGCCGCCGGCTGGCTTGCGGTCATTCTCCTGGTGCCGTTCCTCGGCTGGCTCGTCTATCTCATCTTCGGCATCAACCGCATCCAGCGCCGCGCGCGCGAACTGCGTGCCCGCCATGTCGGCGAATTACTGCCCGTCCCGCCGCCCGCCCGCATCGCAGGCGAGACGGTGCCCGACGGCCCGCAGGTGCGCGAAATGGAGAGCCTCGCCCGTTTCGGCTGGAAGGTGCTGCCGGAAAGCTTCGAGGGGGGAAACGCCATCCGCGTCCTCGAAAACGGCGACGAGGCTTATCCCGCCATGGTCGAGGCGATCGACGCAGCCCAACGCTCCGTGGCGCTTTCCACCTATATCTTCAACAACGATCTCGCTGGCCGAATGGTGCTCGACGCCCTGACACGCGCAAAGGCGCGCGGCGTGCGGGTACGCATCCTGATCGACGGCGTCGGCTGCTACTACTCGCACCCCTCCCTCATACCGCTTCTCAGAGAGCGTGGTCTCAATTACACGCGCTACCTGCACTCCTTCATGCCCTGGCGCATGCCCTATCTCAACATGCGCAACCATCAGAAAATTCTGGTGATCGACGGGCGGCACGGCTTTACCGGCGGCATGAACATTTCAGAGGGGAATTTGATCGATTCCGATCCTCGAAAGCCGATCCGCGACTATCACTTCCGGGTGGAAGGTCCGGTGGTCGCACACCTGATGCACACTTTCGCGCATGAATGGAATTTCGCCACCGGCGAACTTTTGGACGGGCCGGACTGGTTTCCGGAACTGGAGGAAGCCGGCGAGATCACCGCGCGCGGCCTCCCCGCCGGGCCGGATATGGGCATGAACCCGATCCGCTGGACATTGCTCGGCGCGCTCTCCGAAGCCCGTCACTGCATCCGCATTGTCACGCCCTATTTCGTCCCCGACCAGACCTTGCGGACCAATCTCTCCCTCGCCGCCATGCGTGGCGTAAAGGTCGACATCGTTCTGCCCGAGACCAACAATCTGCCCTTCGTCGACTGGGCCGCCACCCCGCAACTGGAATGGCTTGCCCGCGCAGGCTGCCGCATCTGGAAGACGCCCGGCCCCTTCGAGCACTCCAAACTCATGACCGTGGACAGACTCTGGTCGATGCTGGGCTCGGCCAATTGGGACGGGCGGAGCCTTCGCCTCAATTTTGAATTCAACCTGGAATGCTACGGTGCCTCGCTGGCAAACGAGATCGACGACATCATCGAACACAAGATCGCGTCGGCCCGGCCCGTCTCCAGCAAGGAACTTGCCGCACGCCCCATCTCGATCAAGCTGCGCGACGCCTTCTTCCGCCTTGGCTCACCCTATCTCTGACCCGATCTCCTTTTCCCCGGCCCCCGCGAGCGCTATGCTGCCGGGGTGCGATCGGACGCTCCATCTGAAACGACGATCCCGAAGAGGCTTGAAATGACCGAAAGCGGCGCGAAAAAAACGGCAGACGCGGAATTGAAAGACCTCCGTGCGGAGATCGCCGCACTCAAGGAAGCGCTTGAGGAGGAACGCGCCCGCAAGGCCCCGCCCTTTTCGAAAGAAGATGTCGAAGAGCTTGGCGACAAATTGCAGGACGGGCTGACCGATCTGGAAAAACAGATCGATTCCAATCCCGTTCCAAGCGCGCTCATCGCATTGGGCATCGGATTCCTTATCGGCCGTGTGCTGGGAAAGTAGGACCGCGATGTACGACCCCACACCCAAACTGCGAACGCTTGCCGAGGCCGAACTCTTCCGCGCCGAACTGGAGGCAAAGAGGCTCGCAAACCGTCTGAGCCTGATCGGCATCGCCGTCTTCCTTACGATTTTCGCCTTCACCATGCTGGTGATCGCCGGCTTTCTCGCACTCTCGGAACTTTACGGCTATCCGCTTGGGGCGCTTATCACCGGCGGCGCGCTGCTGTTCGTCGCCATTGTTGCGCTCGGCCTTGCCGCCCGCAAACCGAGCCATGCCGACGAACTGGAAATGAAACTCGCCAACCTCAATATCGAGGCGGCGCGCGCCGACATTCGCCGCGATGTCGATGCGCTGGAAAAGCGTTTCAACGATCTCTCTATGGGGCTTCTTGGCATGGTCCGCGGCACCTCTTCCGGGATGCCGATGGTCACAATCATCCTGGGCGCGCTGGCTGCGATGAGCCCTTTCTTGCGCAAGATCATCATGCCGATCCTCAATCGCGACAGCGGGAGCAAAGACGGCGACACAAAACCGGAGTAGCGGCGGCGCCCTGCCCGATGACAACACATGACATCGAGTGACGGCAGGGGCGGAATGGGATAGAAACCGGATCCGTATGGTCCGGCCGTCTCTTCAGGAAAATCCGATGAAACTCTATGCCTCGCCGACATCCCCTTTCGCCCGCAAATGCCGCGTACTCATCCGCGAGAAGAACGGCACATCCCATGTGAGCGAGGAAAATATCGTCGCCATGCAGGATCCGCCGGCGCTGCATGAAGCGAACCCGCTCGGCAAGGTGCCCGCGCTTGTACTTGCCAATGGCGACACGCTCTTCGACAGCCCGCTCATCTGCGAATATCTGGATTCGACCCTCGAAGGCGAAACCATGATCCCCCTTGCCCACCCCGAGCGTTGGCCCGTGCTGCGCTTTCAGGCGCTGGCCGACGGCATCATGGACGCAGCCGTTGCCATCACCATGGAACGCGGCCGCAAGGATTCCGAACAATCCGAAGTCTGGCTCGGCCGCTGGCATCGCGCCATCGACCGCTCGCTCCAAATTCTGGACGACGAAGTGACGAAACTCGACGGCCCCGTCGACCTTTCTCACATCGCGGTCGGATCGGCGCTTGGATATCTCGACTTCCGTCACGCTGCGCTGGAATGGCAGAAGAACTACCGAGAGATCGCCGGCTGGTGGGCGGACATGAGCAAGCGTCCGTCCTTTGCGGACACAGCCCCGCCCGCATCCTGACCGCTGCACCAGGCTCGCGCACATGATAGAGGTCACGGACAGACTCTCCCTCGCGGAAGAAGAGATCGTCCTGAGCTTTATCCGCTCGGGCGGTCCCGGCGGGCAGAATGTCAACAAGGTCGCAACCGCCGCGCAGCTTCGTTTCGACGCCCGCCACTCGCCTTCTCTGCCCCCGGCCGTTCGCAACCGGCTCCAGAAACTCGCAGGCGGCAAGCTGACCCGTGACGGCGTCATCGTCATCACGGCAAACCGCCACCGCACGCAGGAAGAAAACCGCAAGGATGCGATCGGCAGGCTGTTGGCACTCATCCAGGAGGCGGCCGTTCCGCCGCGTCCCCGAATACCGACAAGACCGACGCGTGCCTCGAAAAGGCGCCATCTCGAACACAAGAAACGTCACGGCGACATCAAGAAAATGCGACGCCGCCCGACGAATGGCGACTAGGCCCGCGGCTCAGCGCCAAGGCTCAACCAGCACTTTGGCATGCTTTTCCGGATTGCCGAGTTCCTCGAAGGCGTGGCGGACTTCTTCCACCGCCACCTTGCCCGTAATCATCGGCGAGACATCGATCTGGCCCTCGGCGATATGCTGGAGCGTCAGCGCGAATTCCTCCGGCGTATACCCCAGCACGAACTGCACATTGAGTTCCTTGTTGATGCCGAAGAAGGGCTCGAAGCGGTCATGCTCCATGCAGACGCCGACCACGACAACGCGCGTATGCCGCATCGCCCCTTCGAAGATCTGCTGGATGACGCCGGGCACACCGACGCATTCGAAGATCACGCCGGGCTTGGGCTGCGGCCCCATCCCCATCACCGAGAGCAGGCTCTGCGGATCGTAGCCCTCGGGCAGCGTCCGTTCCGACCAGTCGGTATAGGCGGAGTGATCGGCCGGATCGATGACGACATCGGCGCCCATCTTTTCCGCCAGCGCCCGGCGTGCCGGGCTGAAATCGGCGGCCACAATGGGCCCCACGCCCTTGATCTTGAGACCGGCGATAACGGCAAGGCCCACCGGCCCGCAACCCACCACCAGCGGCACTTCCTCACCGGTCAGGTTCGCCTTCTCCACCGCATGCCAGCCGACCGCCATGGGCTCGGTCAGCGCGGCATGATCGGTCGGCAGGCCATTGGGCACTTCGAGCAGCAGCAGCTCGTTCAGCACCATCTGCTCGGCGAAACCGCCCGGCGCGACATTCGAATAGCCGACCGGCTGCACATTGGCCTTGTCGCCATTCATATAGACGGCGAGCGGCATGGAGCAGACGCGCGTGCCGGGCTTGAATTTCTTCTCCGTGCCCGGTCCGTGGTCCAGCACTTCGGCGCAGAACTCATGACCGAAAACGATGTCCTTGTTGAGGTCCATCACGAAGCTGGAGCCGGAGCGCTTGGCCGCATCGACCATATGATGCGCGTGATGAAACGCATGCAGATCCGACCCGCAGATACCGCAGGCCAGCGTCTTCACCAGCACCTGACCCGTTTCCGGTTCGGGAGCCGGGATTTCATCGACATATAGATCGCCCTTCCGGAACACGGCAGCGCGCATAGGTATCCTCCCTTGTTTTCTTGTTGCCGCTATGGAAGCAGCGGGAGACCCCTCGCGCAAGAGAAAATAGACTTCGGTCTACTTCAACGTCCGTTTCTTCTCGCGGCGGCTGTTGATCGCCGTGATGACGAGGATCGGCACCGCTAGGAACAGAGTCAGCGCATTCGCACCGATCAGCGGCCCGTCGCCAAGGTTCAACCCGTGCAGCAGCCAGAGGAAGACACCGATGGTGAGGCACACATACATGGCAAGTGAGATGCCTGACGTATCGCGCGTGCGGATTGTCTTCAGCGCCTGCGGCACGAAAGCGGCCGTCGTGAGAAATGCTGCGATGTAACCGATGTCGACCATGGCCCAAACCCTCAGAAAAACCGGCGCGACTTTCTGCCGGAAGCGGGCTTCACGCAAGCGGTATCACAGGACAACCCCACCGATGGCGGCACTGGCTACCACCACCGCCCAGGGGGGTAACTTCCATATGGCGAGCGCCATCCAGGCTGCCAGCGCCAACGCGGCTTCCGCGCCACCGGAAATCGCGCTGGTGAAGACAGGCGTGTAAAGCGCGGCGGCGAGAAGCCCGACCACACCTGCATTGACACCCATCAGCGCCGCCCGCGCTGCGGTAAAGCGCGACAGTTTCGACCAGAAGGGCAGAACGCCCGGTACCAGCAGGAAGCTCGGCAGGAACATGGCGACGAGGCAGACCCCGGCGGCGAGAACCGGCCGGGCCACATCGTTCACGGCCGCGCCGACATAGGCCGAAAAGGTGAAGAGCGGCCCGGGTACCGCCTGCGCCATGCCGTAGCCGGCAAGGAAACTGTCCTGCGAGATGAGCCCGCGCGGCACGAGGTCGGCTTCCAGCAGCGGCAGTACGACATGTCCGCCACCGAACACGAGCGCACCTGCCCGGTAAAAAATATCGGCGAGGCGAAGCAACGGTTCGTCCCCCTGCGCCAGAAGCGGCAGGCCTGCGAGCAGACCGAAAAACAACGCGAGACACAGGATTGAAACCACCGGCGACACCGGCGCGGCAAGCGGCGGCCAGTCCTCGGTCTTTTTCGGTTTCAGCACGACAAGCCCGATCAGCGCCGCCCCCGCCAGCACCGCTAGTTGCATCAGCGTGGATGGCATAATGAGCATTGCCACCGCAGCGGCCACCGCGAGCGTGGCGCGCGGCGCATCGGGCGCCAGATTGCGGGCCATCTGCAGCACAGCCTGCGCGACCACGGCGACGGCGACGATCTTGAGTCCGCCCAGCACGCCCTGGCCGATGTCACCCTCAAGCGCCGCCGCGCCGAAGGAGGCGAACATAAGCGCGACAGCGGATGGCAGGGTGAAGGCAAGCCATGCCGCCAGCATACCGCCGGCGCCTGCCCGCATGAGACCGAGCCCCATGCCGACCTGGCTGCTCGCCGGACCGGGCAAAAACTGGCAAAGCGCAACGAGATCGGCATAGGCCCTGTCGTCGAGCCATCCCCGCTTTTCAACGATCTCGGCCCGGAAATATCCCAGATGCGCAACAGGGCCGCCGAATGAAGTGAGGCCCAGTTTGAGGAAGGCGGAGAAGACTTCGCCGATCGTGCCCTGCGCTGCCTTCTCCGTCATCGTCCCCCCTGTCGGGGCGGCTTAATCCGCCGCCCAGCCCTGCATGACCGCCGCTTCCCGGCGGACGCGCTCCGGCGCGCCCAGAAGCTGGCGATTAAGCCCGATTCTCTTGAACCAATAATGAAGCCCGAGAAGGTCGGTAAAACCCATGCCGCCATGAACTTCCGTGGCGGTGCGCGCCACGAAGCGGCCCACATCGGAAGTCAGCGACTTGGCATGCGCCGCCATCAACGGCGCTTCCTCCGGCATTTCGTCGAAGGCATGCGCGGCATACCAGACGAGCGAACGGCAGGGTTCGAGTTCTGCCGCCATTTCCGCGCACATATGCTTCACTGCCTGGAAGGAACCAATGACGCGACCGAACTGCTTGCGCTCCTTGGCATAGGCGACGGCCTTGTCGATCATCATCCAGCCCGTGCCCAGCGTGTCGGCGGCGAGCATGATGCGGCCCGCATCCCGCATGGCGTTGAGCGCGCCCGCCGTATCGCCGGAGAGCGGTTCGGCTTCCACATCGTCGAACTGCAATTCGCCCAGAGAGCGGGTGAGATCGATGCTGGTAAGCCCGACCCTGGCAAGTCCCTTGGCATCACCCTTCACGAGATGCAGCCCGCCATCCCTGTCGGCGACGATGAAGAGACCGGCTTCACCGAAATCCATCGCAAACCAGGCCTTGCCGTTGAGCTTGCCGTCCGAGGCCGTGACGCCCGCATCCTCGCGCGCGCCGGAGACCTTTTCTGCAATCGCAACCGACGCGACGACTTCACCCGAGGCGAGCTTCGGCAGCCATTCCTCCTGCTGCGCCATCGACCCTGCCCGCATCAGCGCCAGCGGCGCCATGACGGCTGTGGCAATGAAAGGCACCGGCGCCACATGACGGCCCAGCATTTCCGACACCAACGCCGCGTCGAGCAGAGCGAGTCCCAGCCCGCCCTGCGCTTCCGGTACGATCATGCCGGGCACACCGAGTTCGGTAAGTGCCGTCCAGACATCGTCCGCCATCGCCTCGCCGCCTTCGGCCGCCTTGCGCACCCGCTCCAGCGGGCAGACGCGTTCCAGCGTGCCGTTGAGGCTGTCCTGCAGCATGCGCTGATCTTCAGATAATCCGAATTCCATGGATCGAGCCTCCCTTTATGCTTTGGCGGGTTTCGGTTCGCGCGGCATGTCGAGACCGCGTTCCGAAATGATGTTTTTCTGAATCTGCGCCGTCCCGCCGCCGATGATGAGGCCGAGATCAAACATGTAGCGGCTTTGCCACGAACCCCAGGCGCGCAGATGCGGGCTCTTGCCGTAAAGCACCCCCAGCTCGCCCAACGCATCGATGGCAAGCGCGGCGAGCTGATGGTTGATCTCGCAGCCCTGCAGCTTGACGATCAGCCGTGCAATCCCCGGATCCTCGCCCTTGGAGGCCGCCGTCAGCAGGCGCAGTCCGTGGAACTGCATCGCATAGACGCGAGATTGCAGATCCACCAGCCGGTCGCAATAGAGCGGATTTTCGATAAGCTTCTGCCCGTCCATCGTCTCGGTCTGCATGAGATCGACGATCTCTTTCAGCCGCGTGCCTGCCTGGTTCGGATCGCCCAGCATGCCACGCTCATGCTTGAGCGTTGCATTGGCAACGAACCAGCCCTGTCCGCGTTCGCCGACAATCTGGTTCTTCGGCACGCGCACATCGGTGAAGAAGACTTCATTGAATTCCGCTGCGCCGGTCATGGTCTTCAGCGGACGCACCTCGATACCCGGTGTGTCCATGGAGAAGAGGAGATAGGAAATTCCCTGATGCTTCGGCGCATCGGGCTCGGTACGCACGAGGCAGAAGATCATGTCGGCATCCTTGGCCGTCGAGGTCCAGATCTTCTGGCCGTTGATGACGAAATCATCGCCGTCTTCGATCGCCTTCGTCTGCAGCGAGGCAAGGTCGGAACCCGACCCGGGTTCCGAATATCCCTGACACCACACCACCTCGCCCTTCAGCGTCGGCTCGATCCACTTCTGCTTCTGCTCCGGCGTGCCGAGCTCCAGAAGCGTCGGCACGAACATGGAAATGCCCTGGTTCGCAAGCCCGAGCGGCAGACCGGCGGCGGTAAACTCCTCTGCGATGATGCGCGACTTGAGAATGTCCGGTTCCCCGCCATAGCCGCCATATTCCATCGGGATGGTCCGGGCGGCATAACCGTTCTCGATCAGAAGCTGCTGCCACGCCTTCCACTCCGCGTCCGGGCGCGCTACGCGCATGCGTTCCGGCGCATCCTTACGATGTTTGGCAATAAACTGGCGCACCTCTTCGCGGAAGGCCTCATATTCGGGCCCGTATGCGAGGTCCATACCTCTACTCCCTGCTTGTCGACCGGACTTCACAAAGCGAATTGCGGCCCGGCGCGTTTGTTGTCGGCGGGGAGTTTAGCGCGGAAGGTCGCGGAATCCACACACCCCGACAATACCGCGCCGGACCTTGCGTCAACCTGTGGGGAAGGACGATTTCGTCGTGAAAGACTCAGGCCGCGCTGCCGCCGACCGAAGGCAGCCGCGCCGCCGCCTGCTCTTCCTGCGTTGACTGCGTATCCCGCGCCACGGGCGAGTTTTGCAGGAAAGCCTCGAATTCGTCGCACGGCATCGGGCGGCCGAGGAAATAGCCCTGGGCCTCGTCGCAGCCAAGCTCTGCAAGGGCATGAAGCTGTTCGGCCGTCTCCACGCCTTCGGCAACGACCTTCACACTTAGCGCATGGGCAAGATCGATGATCACCTTGGGAATGACGCGCCCCTCGCCGAAGGCACTGAGGTCACGCACGAAGCTGCGGTCGATCTTCAAACGCTGCACCGGGAACCGCTTGAGATAAGCGAGCGAGGAATAGCCCGTGCCGAAATCATCGATTCCGATCCCTATCCCGAGACTACGCAGGCGACGTAGCGTGCCGATCACCATATCGACGTCCTGCATCACCATGCTCTCGGTGACTTCCAGCTCGAGATATTGCGGCGAGACGGCATGTTTCACCAGCATGTTGGCGATCATGTCGGTGAGGTCCGGACGACGCAGATCGCCTGCCGACACATTGACGGCCACGGTGACGCGCGCCAGCCCCATATCCTGCCAGTGGCGGATCTGGCGGCAGGCCTCGTTCATCACCCATTTGGTGAGTTCGCCGATAAAGCCGCTCTTCTCGGCGACCGGTATGAAGACATCCGGCGGGATATAGCCGCGCTCGGGATGGCGCCAGCGAACCAGAGCCTCAGCGCCTGCAATCCGCTGCGAAGCGACATCCACCTTGGGCTGATAGAAGAGTTCGAGATCGCCTTGCCGGATAGCCGCGCGCAAATCGCGCTCGATCGAATTACGCTCGATGGCACGCAGGTGGAGCTCGTGACGATAGAGAAGGCTCATCCCGCTGCCTTCCATCTTGGCCCGGGAAAGCGCAAGGTCGGCATTCTTCAGCAGCGTATCCGGATCGCGGCCGTCCTGCGGAAAGAGAGTAATGCCGGCGCTGCAGCTCGGTTGCAGCTCATGCGGCCCGAAGCGAATGGGTGCCCCAACCGCCCGGATGAAACGATAGGAAAGGTCGAGCGCCTCGTCGGCACTGCGAAGCCCCGGCAGGATCAGGCCGAATTCATCGCCGCCGATCCGCGCGATCTTGTCGCCGTCGCGTGTGCAGCCTTTCAGGATATCCGCAGTCCGCTGCAAAAGCCTGTCGCCCGCATCATGTCCGAGCGTGTCGTTGACGTCCTTGAACTTGTCGATATTGAACACCAGAACGCCGACCAGCGAACGATCCTCGCGATGATCCGCGATCGCCTCCGCCATAGACTGTTTGAACCATCCCCGATTGCCGAGCGACGTCAGGCCATCGGTGGACGCAAGCCGCTGCAGCATCTCTTCTTTCGCATCGGAATCGTCAAATGCATCCGACAGGGCGCGCGTAACGACGCTGATTTCATCCTGCATGCCGGTCGCGGGCCGGGGCGGACGTTTTTTATTCCCAACGAACCCGCTCAGCGCCTCGATAGGTGCAACCACCACACGATGCAGAATGAGCGAGATCGTCAGGATAGAAACAATGATGAGAACGAACAGCCAGCTCATCGTCGACATGGCATTGGCAATCTGCGACTGCTCGATCAGACTTATATCGATACTGAAAACCGCAACGCCACTCGCCGCTCCGCCCGGCAACACGACGGGAACCGCGTAATCCTGAATGCCGTTCTGGACCGGTCCCACCGCCTCGACACCACTTGACTGATCGCGGTCGAAATTGCGGCCCGCTTCCACAAATCGTTTGGCAAGAATCTGACGATTGATCGGCTGGTGCCCTTCATAGGCAAGCACCTCGCCCTGCTGCGTCCCGATGGCAACGGCGGCAACGGCGGGCGAGCCCGACACGGCATCCAGGACAGGCGCCAGCGCGCGGAAGGACTGTGTCCGGACAATTGCCTGATCGAGCACGCCCAGCGCGATATCCACATGCGCGCGGGCTTCCATGTTCACATTGTGTCTGAAATTCAAGCCCGTGAAGACAGCCGCGAACAGGATCAGGGCCGCACCGATAAGCGTGACGATGAGAACGACTTTCGTCCGAAGCGTCAGATAGCTTGCACGACTCCAAATACTGAACCGGGAGAACAGCGAGCGCGCACCAACGGGCTGCCCGGAGCTGGTCTGGGCATTCTTCGCGTCTGCATGGCCTCGGCCGGTACCGCTGAGACCCGACGCCCCACTTTCTGTGCGGTCCGGCCCGTCTTCTCTATGCATCGCACCTATTCCCTGGCGCAAAACAGTCCGCCTTCTGCGGGCTTTGCGCACGACATGGGCCAGTTATAGGAAGTCGCTCCTAAGAATAGGTTACGTAGATAAAATTGTTCATATCGGGAGCGCCCCAGAACGGGACACAGGGTTTCAGCGCCGAAATCCGGGGGAAATCACCGTCACAGGGCTCGCTGGCGCGGCTGGACGCGGCCGGAAACGCAGGCCCTTGGCGAGTAGTTTCAATGCTTCCCAGTGAATCCCCGCCACCACCTTGAGCGTCAGCAGAGGATAGCGCAGCAGCATTACGGCAAGACCGGCGGCGGATAGCGGCCTAACCTCGCCGGCGAAACTTGCCGTCAGAAGCACGCCTTCTTCATCGCTTTCACGGATCGTCAGGGAAATCCGCGCACCCGGCTCCACCAGACGAAAATGATATTCCCCGTCAACCGCCATGAAGGGCGAGACGTAGAACGCCTTGTCGCAGCGCTGCTCGATAGGGCTTTCACCGGGCTCAACGGGAAACAGATAGCAATGACGGTCGCCGAACGTGTTGCGGACCTCATAAAGAACCGCAATCAGACGGTCGTTGCCGTCCCGGCAAAACCAGATCGTCAGCGGATTGAACGCATAGCCGAAAATGCGCGGCATGGTGAGAAGTTCGACCCGCCCCCCGCTCACGGATAGCCCTGCGCGTTGCAACTGACCCTCGAGCCACTGCCGCAAGGGACGGCCGTCCCCCCCGCCATGGTCACGATCGTAAAACGACACCGGCGCAAAGCGGTTATGCGCAAATCCGGCAAGACCCCGGTCGAGACCGTCCAGCTCGTCGAGGTCGAGAAGCATATAGAAGACGCCGTAGCGCAGTTCATGACGGCGCGGCCGGAGCCGCCTGTGAAAAACGGATCCCGCATAAAGGCGCGACCACCACCCGCCTGCCGTCTCACCCGTCACGCCGCCACCCCTTCCAGGGGCGCCGCCCGATAGATGCGGGACGACGCGCTTTCCACCTGCCACGGCCGCTGCACGCCGCCAAGTTCCTCTGCCACGGCGAGCCCGGCCTGCAAGCCGTCCTCATGAAATCCCGATCCGAAATAGGCACCGCAAAACCAAGTATTTCGCCGCCCCTGAAGCGACCACAAAGCCTGTTGCGCGGCAATCGCCCCCGCATCGTAGACCGGGTGGTCGTATTCGATACGGGCAATTGCATGCGCCGGCGCGGGATCCCTTGTCGGATTGAGGGTCACAAAAAGCTGCCTCTCCGTGGGAAGCGGCTGAAGCCTGTTCATCCAGTATGTCACACAGACCGGCGCGTCGCCGCCGCCCATATAGTTCCAGCTTGCCCAGACGCGCTTCTGGCGGGGCATGAAAGACGGGTCGCTGTGAAGCCAGGCGATATTGCGCTGGTAAGGCATCGCGCCCAACAGCCGCCTTTCCGTCTCATCGGCATCGCCCAGCATGCCCAGCGCCTCGTCGCTATGGGCGGCCACGACCACCCGGTCGAAGCGCTCGGTACGCCCGTGCACATCCGTGATGACGGCACCGGGGCCCTCACGGACGATCCGTCGAACGCCGCGCCCGGTCTGAACCCGGTCGCCGAGGGGCGTGCAAAGCGCTTTCACATACTCGCGCGACCCGCCCTCCACGGTTCGCCAGACCGGGCGGTCCGTCAGACGCATCAGCCCGTGATTGTCAAAGAACCGCAGAAAGGAAAGCGCGGGAAACTGCTCAACCCGCTCCAGCGGCAGCGACCAGATCGCCGCACACATGGGCAGGAGATGGTCGTCCCTGAGCGCGCGTGAAAATCCTTTTTCCGTCAGGAAAACACCCAGCGGCTTGTGCTCCAGCCCCTCTTCTCCCATCAGCTCCGGCGCGCCGCGATAGAGCCGGACGATGTCCCGGATCATCCGCCACATGCGGGGCCGTACGAGGTTGCGCCGGTCGCCGAAAAGGCCGCCAAGCCCCGACCCGGAATATTCGAACCTGCCCCTGCCTGCCGCCGGCAGTGAGGCGGAAAACGACATGTTGCTCGGACAGGTGGCCACGCCGAGATGCTGAAACAGGGCGGTGAGATTGGGGTAGTTGGCCTCGTTGTAGACGATGAAGCCCGTATCGACCGGGACATCCCCCTCGGGGCAGGGCGCCACCAGCGTGTTCGAATGCCCCCCGGGCCGCTCGCCCTTTTCGAAGACGGTCACGTCATGCGATTTCGAGAGGAGCCAGGCCGCCGAAAGGCCGGATATCCCGCTGCCAACCACGGCGATCCGCAAGGGTTTACCCGAATTCGGGCCGCTGAATGCTTGATCGTCGAATGGCGCCATGAAAGCCCCTGAAATGAATGTCCGGCGGAGGGAAAGCCGTCCGCCTCGGCACTGTCTTGTCCTACGCAACCGGGCCTGTGTCGGATCAATCCACCCGCCGCTTAAAGCCCCTCCGCGCATCCCGCCTGTTGTCATCCTTATGCGAACGCCTAGGATCGTCTTGAAATCAGGTCGAAAAAGACGGCACGCCGGTGATCCAGCCTGAAAGCAGGCCCGTATCTGGACCATGCAGATGATCGCCGCGATAGATACCGGCCGGACCCGGATCGCCCGCCCCGCAAGGCGGACGAGATTGAGGAAGTTGGAGCGAATGGATCGCGAAAACCCGGCATCGCCCTCCTCGGGCGCGAGCGCCGAGGAAATGGCGGGATATATCGCCGCGATCGTGGATCGCGCCGACCGGACGGCTTTTGCGGAACTCTTCGGTTATTACGCACCGCGCGTGAAGTCCTACCTGATGCGCCTCAGGGTCGACGAGAAGCTTGCCGAAGATATCGCGCAAGAGGTGATGCTGACGGTCTGGCGCAAGGCCGCGCAATACGACCCGGCCAAAGCGGCGGTGGGAACCTGGATATTCACCATCGCGCGGAACCGCTTCATCGACCGCGTTCGCCGCGAAAAACGGGCCGACCTCGATCCGGCCGACCCCATGCTGATTCCGGAAGACCCGCCTCAGGCCGATAACGAGGTGATAAGCCGGCAGACCGGCGACAGGGTCCAGGCGGCCCTCAAGGACCTGCCGCCCGATCAGGCGGAAGTCGTCATGCTCTCCTTCATGGAAGGCAAGGCGCATTCGGAAATCGCCGAGCAGTTGGGTATTCCGCTCGGCACGGTGAAATCGAGAATGAGACTGGCATTCGGTCGTTTACGTACGGCTTTGGAGGACTTGCAGTGATGTGCGCGGCAACGGTCGAGCATAACGGGATCACACATCGTCTGGGCGACGAGTGGATCATGGAATACGCAGCCGGCACGCTGAGCGAAGGCGAAGCAGTGCTCGTGGCGTCTCATATGAGCTATCGCCCGGACGCGGCCCGCACCATGGAGGCGGCCGAGGCTATTGGCGGCTCGCTGCTGGAAGGCGAGACGGGCACGGCCATGGCACCGGACGCACTGGCGTCGGTTCTGTCGCGGATCGACGAACCGGCACCCGGCAAACAGCCGGTCAGGCCGGCCCCGCCGCCCGCAACCACCGACCGCGTGCTGCCCGCCCCCTTGCGCGAATGGCTGGGCGTGGATGACGTCGAAGACCTCAACTGGTCGTTCATGGGACCGGGGATGAAGAAAGTCATGCTCTGGCGCGGCCCCGGCGACCAGCGCGTCTGGATGCTCAGGGCAAGGCCGGGGACGGAAATCCCCGTTCACGGTCACCGCGGCACCGAGCTGACCCTTGTCCTCAAAGGCGCCTTCAAGGATCCGCATGGCCGCTTTGCGCGGGGCGATATCGAGGAAAAAAACGAAGCCGACATGCACGGCCTGACCATCGAGGAAGGCGAGGAATGCATCTGCCTTGCTCTGACAGAAGGTCCGATCCGTTTGAAAAGCGTCGCAGCACGCCTGATCCAGCCCTTTATCGGGCTCTGATAGAGGTATCGCCTGCGCGATATTGAGGGGCGGCCCAAAGGGCCGCCCCTTCTTTTAGGTGTCGTGCCGCTCAGAAATCCACGCTCGCCACCAGGCGGAAATTGCGTCCCGGCAAAAGCACGTCGTTCTTCTTGAAGGAAACGTGATTGCGGATATCCGCATCGAGCAGGTTCTGACCGATAACGCTGATTTTCACGCTCGCGCCTCCGGTCATCTGTTCCGGCAATGTGTAACGGAACACGGCGGAGACGTTGGTATATCCGGCGGTTTCCGTCTCATTCGGCCCCAGCTTGTCCTGCTTGAAGGCATGCAGGAAACCGGCCTTCGCCATGAACCTGTCCGCTTCCAGATATACCCCGGCGCCGATACGCATCGGCGGGATGCGCGGTACATTGGTGCCGCCGTCGAACTTCGCCCGCACATAATCGGCCTGCCCCGTTAAGCCATACGTAGCTATATCGGTGCGAAGAAGCGCGACCTTGCCCTCAAGCTCGAAGCCGTAAAAGGTCGCGTCCCGCTGCGCATATCGCACCTGATTCAGTTCGGTGCCGGTACCACCCGTATCGGTACAGCTCGCATAGTCGTCATCGCAAGTTGCCCCCGTCAGCGCCTTGTAAATGAAATCGTCGAAACTGACGTGAAAGAGCGACGCCGCGAAAGAATAGCCGCGCCCCTCGCGCCGTGCGGAAAGTTCCGCCGAATAGGCTGTTTCCTTGTTGAGAGCGGCATCGCCGATCTCGAAGGTTTCCGTCGCCTCATGCGGCCCCTTGGAGAAAAGCTCCGGCGCCTTCGGCGCTCGCTGGGCAGCCTGGAACGTAGCAGAGGTCACCCAGCCGCCATCAAGGTCCCAGACAAGGCCGGCCGACCCGCTCAACGGCGTGAAGTCGCGCGACACGCTGTATTCCGTGATAGTCGCCGTATCGAGAGCCGTCCCCTCGACTTTCACATGCTCCACGCGCCCCGCCATCTGCAAGGACAGCGTGTCGCCAAGCGGCATCTCCTCGAACAGGAAACCCGCGACCGAGTGCGAATTGGTGGGTGCCAGCAACTCACCTCCCTCGCCCGAGGCGGACAGGTCCCGGTGGTGATACTGAACGCCGAATGCGCCCGCGAAAGGACCGACGGAGGCGTGCAGGAACTCCGCGCGGCCCTCCCATTCCTTGTTCTTGAAGGTCGACCCGGTCACACCGCTCAGCGTGATTTCGTCATGCCGGTAGTCGCCATAGCCGCCCGAGAGATTGAGGCCCTTCACCCAGCCGCCGAAAGACAATCCGCTCCGGACCTGAAGCTTGGTCTGGCGCATATCGATATGAACGGGATCGGTGGGGTCTTCCGGTGCCGGGATGCCGTATTCGCTGTCGTAATGCGTAACGCTCGCCCCGGCATAGCCATTGTCGAGCAGAACCGATGCACCGCCTGCCACGCCGGATGTGTCCGTCCATGTGTTGAACTGCTCACCCTGCGGCGTGTCGTAATCACTCGTCTTGCGGCGGAAACCGTCGGCATGCCAGACGAGGTTTCCCGTCGCGGCATTCAGGGCGCCATATGCCTGCTTGCCCTGATCGACACTGTCATAGCTCGCACCGCCATGGACGGTATATCCGCCGTCCGGACGCGCCGAAGGAATACGGTCGTTCAGCACATTGACGACGCCGCCAATCGCTTCCGAGCCATATCGCAATGTTGCGGGCCCACGCACCACTTCGATACTTGTCGCCGATAGCGGATCGATCGGCACGCCATGGTCTTCCGACAATGCGGAGACCCCGCCCGCCGAGATGCCGTTTTCCTGCACACGCACGCGGTTATTGTCCATGCCGCGAATGATGGGACGGCTTGCTCCTGCCGCGAAGGAACTCTGTGTTACGCCCGGTTTCTCGCCGAGAAGCGCGCCCAGCGTGGATGTCCCGGATTCGTCGATATCGATCTGATCGAGACGCAACACCGGCGCCGCCAGTTCGTCCAGACGCACCGGCAAGGGAGAGGCCGTCACGATAATGGGCCCCGATACTGATTCCTTATCGTTTTTCTGAGCCTCCGCCGCCTTTGCCTGTACCCCTACCGCCAGCGGAAGCGCAACCGCCAGCATCGCCGCGGCGCCCCGAGGAAGCGCCGACAGCCTCAATGTTCCGATTTGCATGATCACCCCTTATGCAATGTTATAATATAACGTTTAATTGAGAGAGCGGCGCGGCGCAACCCCGCGGCAACAGGCTCGCTATACCCGTCCCCGTACAGGCGCTATCTTTTGCCCCGGGCAACCAGGTACGAGAGGCACGGGACCGGTGAGCAAGACCAAGGATAAAACCGACAAGGAAGCCGAAGAGGAGCGCCGCCACGGCATGCGCCACGGCGTTTACAAGCACGAGCTGTACGAGTTGCAGGTCGAGCTCGTGAAGCTCCAGAAAGACATCATCGCCAATAACCGCCGCGTGCTGGTTCTCTTCGAGGGACGCGACGCGGCCGGCAAGGACGGGACGATCAAGCGGGTCACCCAGCACTTGTCCCCGCGTGAAACCCGCGTCGTGGCGCTCGGCAAACCGTCGGACCGCGAAACGACGGAATGGTATTTCCAGCGCTACACCGAACACCTGCCCGCCGCCGGCGAAATGGTCCTCTTCAACCGCTCTTGGTACAACCGGGCAGGCGTCGAGCGCGTCATGGGCTTTTGCAGCGATACCGACTACGAGCGTTTCATGGAGCAGGTCCCCTTTTACGAAAACATGCTGATCGGCTCCGGCATCCATTTCATCAAATATTATCTGGATATCTCCAAGAAAGAGCAGAAGGCTCGCATGAAGGAGCGCCGGGAAAATCCGCTCAAACAATGGAAGATATCCCCCATCGACGAGGTCGCGGTAAAACACTGGGACGACTATTCCAAGGCGCGCGACGCCATGCTCACAGGCACGCACTCCGAATGGGCGCCCTGGACGGTGATCGATGCAAACAAGAAGCGTCTTCTGCGCATCAATGTGATCCGCGACCTGTTGAACCGCCTCGACTATGAGGGCAAGAACGGCAAACTCGTCGAGCCGGATCGGGACATCGTGATGCCTTTCGACGAAACGCTGATCGAAGAGGGCAAACTCTCCAAATGAACGACCCCGTGGAAAGCGGTTCCCTGCTGTCCGGCACGTTCACGAATATCGGCGGCGACCTGTTGCTGGCGCCGGAGCGGCTTATCGTCGTACTCGGCCTGGGGTTCTTCGTCGGTCTCGCTTTCGAGGAGTTCTTCAGCCGAAGCCGCCTGAAACCCCCGGGCGGCGTTCGCACCTTTCCCCTGCTCGCCCTTGCCGGCGCGCTGCTCTATGCCCTTGCGCCCGAAACGCTCATCCCCTTTCTGGTCGGCCTCGGCGTGCTCGGCCTGTGGCTTGCCGTTTTCTACTGGCAAAGGCTGGAGACGCATCGCGCGGAACCCGATATCGAACCCGCGCCCGGCGCGCGCATCGATGGCGGCATCATGGCGCCGCTCTGCAACCTCATCGTTTTCCTGCTCGGGCCCATCGCACTCTCGCAGCCGCTCTGGGTCGCCGTCAGCATCGCCGTGACGGTCGTCCTTCTGACCGGTGCGCGCGAGCGGCTGCATGCCTTCGCTGCCGGCGTCGGACGAACAGAGCTCACCACGCTCGGCAAGTTCCTGATTATCATAGGAATTATACTGCCGCTGGTGCCGAACGAGCCGGTGACGGCGCTCACGCCGATCACGCCTTACGAAGTGTGGCTCGCGGTGGTGGCGGTGAGCACGCTCTCCTATGCGAGCTATCTGCTGCAGCGCTATTTCGCCCCGAAAGCGGGCGCGATGTACTCCGCCGCGCTGGGCGGGCTCTATTCCTCCACCGCAACGACCGTCGTGCTGTCGCGCCAGCTGGCGCAGGAAACCCCGCCCCAGGCGAGCGCCGAGGCGGGCATCGTGCTCGCAACGTCGATCATGTTCGTCCGGATTCTGGTGGTGGTCGCCGTCTTCAACGGCGCGCTGGCGCTAACGCTGATGCCTGCGCTCCTTACCCTCTGCGCGGCCGGGCTCGGCCTGACGGGGCTCATCTATCTGCGCGGCAAAGCCCGGAAAACACGAGGGGAATCCGCGCCCTACCAATCCTCGAACCCGCTGGAAGTCTCCGCCGCGCTGACCTTTGCGGTGCTCTTCGTGGCGCTGTCGGTGGCGGTGGCCTGGGGGCGGCAGCAATTCGGCGAGAGCGGCATCTTCGCCGTCGCCGCCATTGCCGGTGTGACCGATGTCGATCCCTTCGTCCTCAGCCTCGCCCAAAGCGCGAAAACGGCCTCGCCGATGGCGCTCACCGCGGCCGCCATCCTCGTCGCGGCGGCCTCGAACAATTTTCTGAAAGCGGGCTACACGATTGTTTTTGCGGGAAAAAAGAACGGCCTCCTGCCCGCCGCCGCGCTCTTCCTCCTGTCGCTCGGCACCGTCGCCGCCGCCCTTATCCTCGCCGGGATCGGGCTGTGACCAAGCCTTCCCGCTCGGCACTCCCGGCCGGTGTCTGGGCGCTCGGCTTAGTCAGCCTGTTCATGGATATGTCGTCGGAACTTGTCCACGCGCTGCTGCCCATCTTCCTGACCACCACGCTCGGAGCCTCCATGCTGTCGGTCGGCCTCATCGAGGGCATCGCCGAGGCGACAGCGGCCATGACGAAAGTGGTGTCGGGCACGCTCAGCGACTGGCTCGGCCGCCGCAAACGCCTCGCCGTCATCGGCTACGGCCTTGCCGCGCTTTCCAAGCCCTTCTTTCCACTGGCGGACTCGATTGCGACCGTGCTGACGGCACGCATTGCCGACCGGATCGGCAAGGGGATACGCGGCGCGCCGCGCGACGCGCTGATTGCCGACATCACCGCTCCCGAACAACGCGGCGAAGCTTATGGCCTCCGGCAATCGCTCGACACGGCGGGTGCGGTGCTGGGGCCGCTCATCGGCATCGCGCTGATGACGCTGCTGAACGACAATATACGCCTCACCTTCTGGTTCGCCGTGCTGCCCGCGCTCGCCGCCGTGACCATTCTCGTGCTCTTCGTGCACGAACCGGAGCCGAAGGTCGACGACGCGCCCGCAAAGAGCGGCGCACCGCGCATTCGCTGGGCCGACGTCGCAACCATGGGCACCGCCTATTGGGGCATCGTCGCCATTGGCGGCGTACTGACGCTGGCGCGCTTTTCCGAAGCCTTCCTTGTATTGCGCGCCGAAACCGCTGGGCTCGGCATCGCTTTCGTGCCGCTGGTGCTGGTGATGATGAGCGCCGTCTATACGCTCTCGGCTTACCCCGCAGGCCTGCTGGCCGACCGGCTGGACAAAACGCGCCTGCTGGCGCTCGGCTTCGTCGCACTTATCGCGGCGGATCTTGTGCTGGCGCATGCGAACGAACCGGTCATGCTCTTTACAGGCGTCGGGCTCTGGGGCCTTCATATGGGTCTGACACAGGGGCTCCTCTCCACGCTGGTAGCCGACAGCGCGCCGAAAGCGCTGCGCGGCACGGCTTTCGGCATTTTTAATTTTGTCAGCGGCATCGTGCTGCTGGCCGCGAGCCTCATTGCCGGGTATCTGTGGGAAGATTACGGTCCCGCCTCGACATTCTATGCGGGCGCCATCATCACCATGGTCGGCCTTGCCGGGCTGGTTCTGTTGCCGCGACGAAACACTGCGAAGAAATGAATTACCGCCACGCCTTTCATGCCGGCAATTTCGCCGATGTGATGAAACATGCGCTGCTGACGCTGTCGATCAACCAGTTGAAAAAGAAGGAAAAACCCTTCTTCCTGCTCGACACGCATGCTGGCAGCGGCATGACGGATCTCTCCGGCGAGGAAGCGCAGAAAACCGGCGAATACCGGCAAGGGATCGCGCGGCTTCTCGACACGCAGGACGATATCCCCGCATCGCTTGCGCCCTATCTCGACGCCGTGCGCGCGCTGAGCGGCGAGCCGCTCCAACGCTATCCGGGCTCGCCCGCGCTTGCCGCCTACCTTGCTCGTGTCGAGGATCGGCTAGCTTTTGTCGAGATTGAGCATGCGCCGGGGCGAGATTGCGCAGAGCTCTTCAAACGCGACCCGCGCGTGAAGGTGCATGAGATGGACGGCTACCAGGCGATGAGGGCGATGCTGCCGCCGAAGGAGCGGCGCGGACTTATCCTCGTCGACCCGCCCTTCGAGGACCGCGCCGAATTCGCCGCGCTGGAAAAAGCACTCGCCGGCGCGCATCGCCGATGGGCGACGGGCACGATCCTCGTCTGGTACCCGGTGAAGGACCCGAGCGTGAGCGGCGAGTTCCTGGAACGGATGGCGGCGAGCGGCATCCCCAAACAGCTCGCCCTCGAACTCCATGTGGCCGCGCCCGACGGCAAGCGGATGACGGGATCGGGCATCCTCGCGGTGAACCCGCCCTACCCGCTGGTGAACGAGGGCGAGGCGCTGCTCGGCTGGCTGGCGGAAAAACTCGCGCAAGGCCCCGGCGCGCGGGCGCGCGTGGAATGGCTGACCGAGTAAACCTCCCATGACCCGGCAAACCTCCCGGCCCCCCCACGCGGACTGACTTCGAACGCTGTTCTGGTCATTCGGTTGGCGCTCCACCCCCGAACGGGTCTATAAAGCCCCTGCGTTACCCCCAAAAACAAACCGGCAAAAACAAGCTGGCAACACAAGCGGGGAACGCGAGGAAACGAGGGGCGCGTGGAGAACAAGTCAGTTGAAAGCCGCGACGAGGCCGGGACCGCCGAAGCCGCCCGCAAGGCGGACGCCGAAACCGCCTATGAAGCGGTCATAGAAGCGAACCTGCCGCGCAACTATGCGGCCAATCTGGCGCATGGCCTGCTCGGCCAGACGGGCTTCCGCCTCATCAACGCGCCGACCTTCATCCCCGCCTATATCTTTTTGCTCTCCGGCTCCGAATTCGTGGTGGGCCTCGCGCTCGCCGCGCAATGGATGGGCGCGGCGATCTCCGCCACTTTCGGCGCGACGCTCATCGAACACCGCAAGCGCGTGCTGCCCGTCGGCTTCGTGATCGGCGCAGGCATGCGCCTCGGCGTGCTGGGCCTCGCGCTGTCGGGCTTCTTCCTGCCGCCGCACTGGGCGCTCATCACCGCCATTGCGATGCTCTGCCTTTTCGGCCTCTTCAACGGCATGCAGGCGGTGATCTTCAACACGCTGATGGCAAAGGTGATCCCGCTTCGCCTGCGCGGACGGCTGACGGGCTTCCGCAATTTCAGCGCCGGGCTGACGGCGGCGGGCGTCTCCTATCTCGGCGGCAAATATTTCGTCGGCGAGAACATGCTCGGCAATGGCTATGCGACGACCTTCCTGCTGGGCTTCGTCCTCACCGCGACGGGGCTGATGATGCTCCTCATCGTGAAGGAGCCGATCCCGCCGAGCATCCGCCCGCGCGCGAAACTCGGCCAGCGGCTGCGCCAGATCCCGGCCATGCTGGCCGAAGACAGAAGCCTCGGCTTTTATTACGTCGCCGCCGCGCTCGCCGCGCTCGCCACCATGGCGGTGCCCTTCTACATCATCTATGCGGGCCAGCGGATCGGCCTGTCGGGCACGACGCTCGGTATTCTGTCCACGGCGTTTCTCATCGCGCAGACGACGACCAACCTCGCCTGGGGCACGGTGGCCGACCGCTTCGGCAACCGGCTCGTCTTCATGATGGCGATCGGCATCTGGGCGGTGTCGATCTTCGCGCTGATGCAGGTGGGCACGATCTGGACGGTGGCGGCGGTCTTCGCGGGGCTGGGCGCCGGACAGGGCGGCTTCATGAATTCCAACATGAACATCATCGTGGAGTTCGGCGCACGCGAAGACCTGCCCATGCGCATCGCGGTGCTGAACACCTGCACCTCGGTGATGATGGCGATGGGCCCGCTCTGCGGCGGCCTCATCGCGCATGGCGTCTCGTTCGAGGCGCTGTTCTGGCTGGCGATCACCGTGCTGGCGGGTTCGGCGGCGACGATGTTCTTTCTGGTGGATGAGCCGCGGAAGCGGCGGACCCAGCTTTAGCGGATCACGCTGCCGCCGCGCGGGCCGCGCCAGGCTTCAGCTCGCGCATGGCGAGATAGAAAAGCGGGCCGAAGGAGCCGGCGGCGAAGGTGAGCAGGATGAAGGGCCAGACGGTGAGCCCGCGTTCGCGCGCATCCCGCACCATCCAGATGCAGGCCAGCAGGCAGACGATCACGAGATCGGTCAACACCTGAAGCCCCGCAAAATTCTGCATCTGCATTTCGAACAGGCCGAAATAGCCCGTTTCCATCAGCGCGAAGACGGTAAGCACGCCGAAAGCGGCAATCGTGACAAGGATCATCAGTAAACGGCTGGTCATGGAAACCTCCTGTGATTGACGGAGGCAGACTGATCCCGCCGCGAAGGCCCCGCAATTACCTCGGAGGTTATTGAAGCGATTTCCATCCCGGGGAATAGTGAGACGAGAAGAGGAGGCCGCGATGTCGGACACATTGGCAGCCGGTGAGGCCGCAAGAGACGCCGTTGGAGATGTCTTTCCCCATCTGCTGAAATCATGGCGGCAGAAACGCCGGATTTCGCAGCTCGACCTTGCGCTGACGGCGGGCGTCTCGCAGCGCCATGTGAGCTTTCTGGAATCGGGCCGCGCCAAACCGAGCCGGCGCATGATCCTTCAACTGAGCGAATGCCTGGAGGTGCCGCTGCGCGACCGGAACCAGTGGCTGACGGCGGCGGGCTTTGCGCCGGTGTTCAAGACGCGCCCGCTGGACGACCCGCAGATGAGCCTCGTCATGTCGGCCATCGAGAAGATCCTGGAAAACCACGAACCCTATCCCGCCGTGGTGCTGGACCGGGCCTGGAACATTCGCATGGCGAATGCGCCCTTCGACCTTCTGACCTCGCTCTTCGGAGACGATCTGTGGACGCGGCTGGGCGAGGGAAACGGCGACGGGCAGGCGCGCAATCTCATGCGCCTTTTCTTTCACCCCGATGGCATCAGGCCCTTCGTGACGAACTGGAGCATCGCCGCGCCGCTGCTCTGGCACAGGGCCGAGCGCGAGGCGGAAACGGTCGGCGGCGAAGACATGAAGCGGGAACTCGAAGCTCTCGCGGCATTGCAGGACCCCGACACGCTGCGCCCGCCGGACAATGCCGGGCTCCTGCCCGTCCTGCCGCTGGATGTAGAAATGAACGGGCTCAAGGTCTCGCTCTTCACCGTGATCTCCACCTTCGGCACCGCGCAGGACGTGACGGCGGACGAACTGCGCATCGAGCAGCTTTTCCCAGCGGACGAGGCAACGGCGCAGCTTTTCGAGAGCATGGCCGGGGCGGAGTAGAGAGGCCGGATTTCGTGGCTGCGGGTGTAGGCGCAAGGGAACACATAGCTCCAGCCATGGTCCGGCAGGGTCCCTGCTGCCCCCCCCAGCTAGGCGAACCGCCCCGTATCCAAAGCCGAGGCAACAACTCTACATGAAAGGCTATTGGATCACCCTCAAGCAGAATCGTCATAGTCGGCTATGTGAGCTATGGTGAATCCCCCGATTCACTATGGAGATTTGCAATGTCAGGTTCTGACAATGAAATCGCTACAGTCATTGATGCCTTGCAAGCTGTCCGACTAGTCAGAGAGCACTACGCTAGCGGAGTCGAAGGGGCAAAACGTGTATCCGACATCTGCGACATGTTGGAGACGGCCGACACAAACATGAACCGCCCCAACGGACTTCGTACCAACGTCGCCGCCGCAATTCGAAAGAGCTATCTCTAGGCTCCAACAATGGCCTCGACCATGCCAACTGGCACAATGAACGAGCCACGAAAACGGCCCTTCTTTGACGCATATATCGATGAAAGCAGTCAAACTGGTCATCGATACCTAGTGCTCGGCGGCGTAATTCTTCCAACAGCAATGACCGCAGACTTTACCGCTCAGCTTACCGCCACTAGAGCACCGGAACTTGATGCACGCGGCGAGATGAAGTGGGTAAAGGTCTCCAACCGCAAGCTATCTGCTTACCTACGCGCTGTAGACCTGTTCTTTCTGCCGAAGTTTGCGGCCGGCCCACACTTTCACTCCCTGATTGTAGACACTCATAAAGTCAACCATCGCCGCTACAACCAAGGCAGTCGAGAGATTGGCTTCAGCAAAGAAATCTATCAGCTAGCCAGAAAGTTTGGCCGCCTATATGGCGATGCTTTGTTCCACATTTATCCGGACCACCGAACAACTGACCAACTCCCGGAAAATGTAAGGACGATGCTGAACCTCGGCATACGGAAGAGTGGAGATCAAAGAGATTGGCCTTACCGCAGGATGCAATTCCGCCACTCGCACCAAACGCCGCTTATTCAGTTAGCTGACATCTTTAGCGGCGCTCTCGCGTACCAGATAAACGGACACCACTTAGTCGAAGGCGCATCGCCAGCGAAGTGTGCATTGTCACAACACATTCTGGAGCGTGCCCGCATCGAAAACCCTTCCGTCGACACCGCCGTCAACGGGAAGTTTACGATATGGCACCGTAAGTTGAGATAGCGTCCCACGCCCCTAGGCCCAATGGGCCACCGTCTGGGACGGGTCTCCTACCTGGGTAGGAGCTTCAGGGCATGGGAGTTGCCTATAGTGGAATCTGGATCGAGCAGCACGTCAACCACCTTTTTCTGGGGCACGCTCAACGCTCCGCCATTTGGTGGTTATCGATAAGACTGCCCAGAACACGGCCTGCATTCTGCGCATCATTCACACTCCATGATTCGCCGACATATTCACATGACAGCGATAAACAGAACATTTTTCGCAAAGCTCTTTTAAGATTGCAGACACAGGCTCTCTGGGCATATCCCCGCCACAAAAGGAGCTGACACAGGAAAGCATTCAACCTTATCCGTACACAGAATTATTCGAGGCGCCACTCAAGTGATATTGACATCTGGAACCACCTTCATCTCTAAACATCTGGAACCACCTTCATCTCTAAGAAGCGCGTCATGCCGGACTTGATCCGGCATCCATCGACAAGCAGCAGCAAGCGCAGACGCCCCATGGATCCCGGCGTTCGCCGGGATGACTGTTTGTTTTGGGCGGGCGGGAAGAGCCTTGTAAAAGAGCGCATGAAAAAAAGCCGGTGCGGTTTCCCGCACCGGCTTTATCGCACCCGGATGATCCGGGAGGCTGTTTAGGCGGCGTTGGCGCCGAGGACGGCCTTGGTCTCGAGGAATTCCTCGAAGCCCAGCTCGCCCCATTCGCGGCCATTGCCCGACTGCTTGAAGCCGCCGAAGGGCGCGTGGAGGTCCGGACCGGCGCCGTTCACATGGATCTGACCGGCGCGGATCTGCGCGGCGACCTTGTTGGCATGCGCGAGTTCGCCCTGCACATAGCCCGACAGGCCATAGACCGTGTCGTTGCCGATGCGGATGGCTTCTTCCTCGGACTCATACGGCATGATCGCCAGCACGGGGCCGAAGATTTCTTCGCGCGCGACGGTCATGTCATTGGTGACATTGCCGAAGATGGTCGGGCGGACATAGAAGCCCTTGTTGAGGCCTTCCGGACGGCCCGTGCCGCCGGTGACGAGCGTCGCGCCTTCCTCGATGCCCTTCTGGATGAGGCCCTGGATCTTGTTGAACTGAACTTCGTTCACCACCGGGCCCATCGTCGTGCCTTCGGCGTTCGGGTCGCCGACCTTCACGCTTTCCGCCGTCGCCTTGGCGATCTTGAGCGCTTCGTCATGCTTGCCCGCCGGGACCAGCATGCGCGTCGGCGCATTACAGGACTGACCGGAATTCTGCATGACGCCCATCACGCCGCCGGCGACCGCCTTTTCCAGGTCCGCATCGTCGAGGATGATGTTCGGCGACTTGCCGCCCAGCTCCTGCGCGACGCGCTTCACCGTGTCGGCAGCGGCCTTGGCGACGAGGATGCCCGCGCGGGTGGAGCCGGTGAAGGACACCATGTCCACATCCGGGTGGCTGGAGATGGCCGCGCCCACGCCGGGGCCGTCGCCATTGACGAGGTTGAAGACGCCCTTGGGCACGCCCGCCGCGTCCATCACTTCGGCGAAGATATAGGCATCGAGCGGCGCTTCTTCGGACGGCTTCAGCACGACGGTGCAGCCCGCGGCAATCGCCGGGGCAACCTTGCACATGATCTGGTTCATCGGCCAGTTCCACGGCGTGATGAAACCGCAAACGCCGATCGGCTCCTTGCGCAGCGTGGTCGTGCCGCGCTTCTCTTCGAACTCATAGCCCTTCAGGATCTCGATCATGGTGCCGAGATGCGCCACGCCCATGGCGGCCTGCGCCAGCTGCGAGAGCTTGGCCGGTGCGCCCATTTCCATGGTGATCGCCTCGGCGATGTCGCCATAGCGGCTCTGATAGACCTCGAGGATCTTGCCGAGAAGCGCGACGCGGTCCTCGACGCTGGTCTTCGAGAAGGTCTCGAAGGCCTTCTTGGCCGCGGCCACCGCCTTGTCCACATCGGCCTGGGAGCCGATGCTGATCTTGGCGCAGGGCTCTTCGGTCGCGGGGTTGATCACGTCGAGCGTCTTCGGCTGGGCCGGGTCGACCCACTCGCCGTTGATGTAAAACTTCAGGCATTCTTTCATGACAGTCCTCCGTTTGAAGCCGGTCCTCACGGGCTGGGCGCCTGTTTTTATGCTGGATCGGACCGCGAGGGGGGCGAAAACCGCCCGGCGACGCTCCGTTTTTTGGCACCCATGCGAGGGGATTTTTGTTGTCAGGAAAACTGGCATGAGCATCGAGCGCGGTCCAGTGCAAAAAGCATGAGATTTCTGCCATGCGAGAGCCGGAAAAGCGCCGCCCAACGCAAAATTTCCGGTTTGCCGCCCCAAAAAAACCGCAGACTGCCACATCATGTAGGCCCTGACGAAATGAGCCACCAACCGGACGATTGAAAGATATGTTTGTCGATGGACGCCAGGTTCCCGAGGGAACCATTATCGAGACCGACCTCGCCATCATTGGCGGCGGGGCAGCGGGCATTACCATTGCGCGCGAATTCGCAGGGACGGGCGTCAGGGTCGCGCTGATCGAATCCGGCGGCTTCGACTTCGACGCCGACACCCAGGCGCTTTACGAGGGCGAGATCGGCGGCGTGGACTACACGCTGGACGGCTCGCGCCTGCGCTATTTCGGCGGCAGCACGAACCATTGGGGCGGCTGGTGCCGTCCGCTCGAAAAGGAAGATTTCGAAAAGCGCGACTGGGTGCCCCATTCCGGCTGGCCCATCACGCGGACCGATCTCGACCCCTATTATCCGCGCGCCGCCGACATCTGCCAGCTCCATTCGACCAATTTCGACGACCCCGAAGGCTGGAAAACCGACAAGCCGGTCGAGCCGCTGCCGCTGGCGGGCGACGAGGTGATGACGCGCTTCTTCATCTATTCGCCCCCCACCCGCTTCGGCGAGGTCTACCGCCCCGACATCAAAAAGGCGGAGAACGTCACCTGCTATCTCAATTCCAATGTGCTGGAGATCGTGCCGACGGAGAACGCGGCCGAAGTGGACCATCTGCGCGTGGCGACGCTTCAGGGCAACGGCTTTACCGTGAAGCCGAAAACGGTCGTGCTCGCCACGGGCGGGATCGAGAATGCGCGCATGCTGCTCCTGTCGAACAGCGTGGCGAAAGCGGGCCTCGGCAACCAGAACGACATGGTCGGCCGCTATTTCATGGAGCATCCGCATATCCCCTATCCGGCGGATATCGTGATTACCGATGAAAAGCTGGTGCCCGCCTTCTACCGCACCTATACGCCGGTGGAAAAAGCCGTGATGCGCGGCTGCTTCATGTTCACGCCCGAATATCTGGCGCGCACCGGCCGCCTCGGCACGGTGATGACCTTCTATCCGCGCGAGGAAGTGAAGGCGGCCTACACGCCGCCGAAAGACGGCGACGCCTCACCGGAAAAGAAGGCGGAAAGGGAGACCGCCCACAAACTCGATGCGGGCATCCTGCAGGCGGTCCGCAGCTCGACCGCCCTGCCCGCGAAAAACGACACGCTGGGGTGGCGCTTCGGCATCGGCTGCGCCAGCGAGCAGCAGCCCAATCCGGACAGCCGCATCACCCTGTCGGACGAGAAGGACGCCCTCGGCCTCAACCGCACCAAACTCACCTGGCGGCTCAAGGGCACGGATGCGACGAGCCTGCACCAGAATGTCCGCGCGCTTGCCCGCGCCTGGGGCGGCTGGGGCGAGGGACGCATCCGCATCATCTTTCCCGACCGCGAGGAATGGACCGAGGCGGAGGGCTGGGGCAACCACCATATGGGCTCCACCCGCATGGCGGCCGACGCCGGACAGGGCGTCTGCGATGCCGATTGCCGCGTGCACGGAATGTCGAACCTCTATATCGCCGGATCCTCGGTCTATCCGACGACCGGCACGGTCAACCCCACGCTGACGCTGGTCGCGCTGGCGGTGCGCATGGCCGACCATCTGAAAACGCGCTTCGCAAACAACCAGCCGGGGGAGACGCTCTGAATGGCCGACGTAACACTTTCGCGCAGAAACGTCCTGATCCTTGCCGGCGCCGCGGTGGCGGTAAGCGCAATCCCGCTCGCCGTATCGATGTCGGAGCCCGAACAGCTCGGCCTCGAAAACAGCCTTACCGGCATCATGGCGGATCCCAAAGCCATTGCGCTAATCGGCCACCGCTGGATGGATGAGGGCGGCGAGCAAAGCAATGTCGCCGCACTGAGCCGCCGCATCGCGAAAAAGCTGCGCGATCAGGGCTGGACGCCCGACGCCGCGCCGGAGCGGACGCGTGAGGCCATGGCGAAGACCGTCCGCGCCGATTTCGCAAGCGACGACATGGTGCTGGTGGACAATTGGGCCCTGTCGCGCAGCTGCGTGGAACTCTGCGCGCTGGCGGCCCTGATGAGCGAAGACGAGCCTAGAGGCGAGGCGGCAGGCGAAGCCGCACGCCCCCACGGGTAACCTCGGGACGAATGGGCGGCTGCCCCTGACAAAGACGCTCGCCCGCGGGCACGCCACGCATCCGCGCAAGGATCGTGCCCGCACGTGAGCGCATATAGGCGGAAGGGTGCGCCGGGTCGCGGCCCAGCGGGTCCGGCAGGCTCGCCGCCAGCAGCGCCGCCTGATACGGGCTGAGATTGGCGGCATGCTCCCCGAACCAGTGCTGCGCCGCCGCCTCCGCGCCGTAAATGCCGGGGCCCCATTCCACGATATTGAGATAGAGCTCCATGATGCGGCGCTTGGAGAGGATGGTTTCGAGCCAGACCGTCGCAAAGCTCTCCCCGCCCTTGCGCAGGAAGGTTCGCCCCGGCCAGAAGAAAAGGTTCTTGGAGGTCTGCATACTGATGGTCGAGGCCCCGAGGATATGCCCCTCGCCGCTCTGATAGCGATCGATGGCATTGCTGACCGCCTGCCAGTCGAAGCCGGTATGCCCGCAGAACTTGCCGTCCTCCGAGGCGATGACCGCGCGCTGCAGGGAGGGCGAAATCTTCGAAAGCGGCACCCAGTCCTTGTGAAGCCCGTAGCCCTCGATGAGACGGATGACCATGAGCGGCGTCGCCGGCGGCGGCACGAAGGCATAAACGGTGAGAACGAGCGCGGGCACGCAGAAGATCACGATCGCGATCCGCATCAGCCATAGCGTGAACGGCGAGCGCGCCGCCATCTTCTCGCGTTGACGCTGCGCCGTCTTTCGCCGCCGGACGAAATCACGGTGCTGTTTCACTCTTCTGCGCTTGCGCTTCGCCAACTCGTTTGCCCGCTCCGCCGGAAACTCCGAAAGCATGGTTACATGCCGAAGGAATATGGCAAAAAAATTCCCAATCGGCGTCACTTTCTCGCCCAGCTTGGCTTTCAGGACTCTGTCTCAGGGTTCGACTTCTGCAAACCGCGAACCGCGATGCGTCGGAACCCGCGCATTGAAGGAGGTGACGCATGAAGAAGACAGCTATTGCCCTTATGTTGGCCTCGGCGATGGGTTTGGGCGCCTGCACGAACATGGACAAGACCAGCCAGGGCGCCGTCTCGGGCGGCGCGATCGGCGCCGGCGTGGGCGCGGCAGCCGGCGCGATCACCGGCGGCGACCCGGCCACAGGCGCAGCCGTGGGCGGTGCCATCGGCGCCGCGGGCGGCGCCTATAAGGGCTGCAAGGAAGAAGGCGATTGCAAGTAACCGCCGCCTGGCCGAAAGCAGACGAAACGGCCCGGCCCCGTCGCAGCACGGGGCCGGGCTTTTTTCTCCCCGCTTTCACCCGATTGCCGCCATGTTCTCGCCCCGATGTCCCGTAAGTCTTGGGATCATCGAAGCGCTGACGTTTCAAGGGACAAGACGACTCCCGTTCACAGACAGGAGATCACGATGAAGAAGACCGCAATCGTTCTCGCCATGGTGCCCCTGATGGGTCTGGGCGCCTGCACCAATATGAGCCCCACCGAAGCAGGCCTTGCCTCCGGCGCAGCCATCGGCGCGGCGGGCGGTGCCGCCATCGGCGCCGTGACGGGCGGATCCGCCGTTGCCGGCGCGGTTATCGGCGGCGTGGTGGGCGGCGCAGCCGGCGGTTACAAGGGCTGCCAGGACGAAGGCAAATGCGACTGATCCTTCCCTTCCGCTGAAACGCAATCGGGCCCGGCAATGCCGGGCCCGTTTCTTTTGCAGTATGCAAAACCCCGAAAACCACTCCGCGGTTTCATCGACGAGCGACGCTATCGCAGTTGCCAGAGCGGACCCAAGTTGTCGCAACCATATGGATAGCTAAATCACTTGAACGGAAGCCAGGAAAGTCATCTGCCCGCCCTTATTGAGTGCAATCATTTCAGGAGGCGACAACGGGTGAACATTGGGACTAGCTGGCCACGGGTCAAGAACATGTATGCCCTGAACATTTGGCCCCATCGAGGTTTGAAGAAAGTCCATACCCGCTACGACCATCGCATGGTGCGTATTGCAATATAAAAGCGGCCTATTAGCGTTCAGTTCGTTCGCGATAAAGTTATTATTCATCGCGTAGACATTGTTCGTCGGATCATATGCGCCTGTCACTATGGATTTAAATGGCACCCCGTAATCGTCTATCCAGTTAGCACTCAGGATACTGACGATATTCAAAGTGGGCCCACTGGTGAGGCATGCAGGAGCCCCATATAACGCGGTTACAATTTTCATTTGGTCAAGCGGATGACCATGCATTGCAAAAATCATTGAAGCAGACGCCGCCCAACACCAAAGCTGGCAGTTTTGTTTTATTATTATCGGGTGCGAAAGCTGGCACCGCACCGGGAGTCCCATCAGACTGGGGGGGCCCATTGCGCTACACGCTGCTTTGGCGCTTGAGGAAGCAAGCACACCAACTGCTCCGGCGAGAAATGCTCTTCGGTTCATGCCTTTTTCTCCGGGTTATGGTTCCGGCGACACTCACACGCAATTCTGAACTTCAGCTGGTCGAAGATAGTATTCCATAGTGTACTAAGGCGATTACAAAAAGAAAAGCGCTTAGCGCTATTGTCCCCGAAACAAATAGAGGCCCGGCAAATGCCGGGCCTCTTTCTTTTACGCCGTTCGTTCGGTTCAGATGTCGACGCCGACACGCACACCGAAGATGAAGACGGACTCGTCGATGGCCGTTCCCGTATCGTCGAAGCCGGGATTGTTCGTCCACTGAACGAGCGGCGTGATGTGCAGATGCTCGATGGCGTCGTAGCGCGCATAGAGTTCGGCATTCGTCTCGTCGGAGAAGCCCGCGCCGAGATCGCCGGAGGCCGCCGTATGGGTGAGGCCGAGGCCCAGCGTGACCGGGCCGAGCGGATGCTCCACCGCACCGCCGATGAACCAGGCCGCGGGCGAAACGCTCTTGTCGGCCATGCCGGCGCGGATGGACCAGCCGAGCTCATCCACATTGCCGTCGATGACGCCGTAAACGCCATAATTGTTCTTCGTGCCGGCAGTGCCGTTCAGCCGTGCGAAATCGGCGGTATTCGTCCAGGCGCCGATGCGGACCGCACCGGTTTCGCCCAGACCCGCGACGGCCCATTGCAGTTCCAGCGCGCCGAAGATGCCCTTGCCCGTGTCGCCCACATCGAAAAGCTCGTCGTAATCGGCATCCGGATTGTCGGCGAGGCCGTTGGAGCTGCCGACGAAGGCGGTAATGCCGGGAAAGGCGTCATGGCCTTCGAGCGCGACCACGCCGCCCAGCGTGTAGTCCGGAAAGGCGATGGTCGGATTGTTGACCAGCGTCGCATTGAGGAACTGGCCGTGCTCGTCATTGGCCACTGCGCTCGCATCGAGCCAGGCTGTGGCGTCGATGAGGCCGACCGCCGCCGTCACATCGTCATTGCCGAACTGAAGATAGAACTCCGAAAGCTGCACGCGGCCATGACCGACGCCGTTCAGCGCGCTGCCGCTATCGGCATTCGCATTCGGCACCAGCGAGGACACGCCGTTGGCGCGCGGCGTGGTGCTACCTTCCAGATGACCGACAAAGGCGAAATCGCCGAATGCATAGGTGCCGAAAAGATCGCCCGAAAGCGCGGGCTCGGGCCGGGCGCGGTCGTCGCTCGCCGCAAGGAAGGTGCCCGTCAGGTTTCCTTCATAGGAAAAACCGTCTTCGGCCTGCGCAGCGCTCGTACCCGCCATGAAAATTCCGGCCATGGCCATGCCGGCCAGTGCAAGCGTGCGGCGCTGTGCCCGGAGCGGCGCGCTCATTCGCTGGCGATATCCCATCTGAAACTCCATTTATCTAAATTCCCCATCGCCGCGGCGGGCAGTGCCCCCTTCGGCCTACAGCGCGGCATTTCTAGAGATGGAAAAAAGATATTGCAACTCATTCTGAGTTTCATAATCAGAAAAATGCAGCGAGGGCTTGATAGATAAGAAATACCTAATATATAAATACGAGTGAAAGCGGTGAAAAAGGAGCCGTGCCATGACTCAGAAAACGCCCCAAAAACCCGAAGTTTCCGCCTTTTTCGACGATGCGACGAAGACCGTCACCTATATCGTCGCCGACCCCGATAGCGGCAAGGCGGCCATCATCGACAGCGTACTCGACTACGACCCGGCCTCCGGACGGCTCTCCACCGCCTCGGCGGACAAGGTGATCGAGGAGGTGCGCCGCCGCGACCTCACGGTGGAATGGGTGCTCGATACGCATGTCCATGCCGACCACCTGACTGCGACCCCCTATATCCGCGAGAAACTGGGCGGACAGTCCGGCATCGGCGAGCATGTGAAGGACATCCAGAGCTACTGGCGCCAGATCTTCAATGCGCTGGACCTCGCCCCGGACGGCAAACCCTATGACCGCCTTTTCCCGGATGGCGACACATTCAGCGTCGGCGATATCGAGGCGCATGTGATCCACACGCCCGGCCACACGGCGGCCGACGTGACCTATGTGATCGGCGACGCCGCCTTTGTCGGCGACACGCTCTTCATGCCGGATTACGGCACGGCGCGCACCGACTTCCCCGGCGGGGACGCGCATGAGCTTTACCGCTCCACGCGCAAGATCTTCGCCCTACCCGACGAGACGCGGCTTTTCATGTGCCACGACTATCTGCCCGACGGCCGCGCCGACTATCGCTGGGAAACCACCGTGGCGGAGGAAAAAACATCCAACGTGCACCTTCGCGACGGCGTGAGCGAAGAGGCGTTCGTCGCGACACGGCAGAAGAGGGATGCCGGACTGGACACACCGCGCCTTCTCTATGCTTCGCTGCAGGTGAACATGCGGGGCGGGGACCTTCCGCCTGCTGACGACAACGGCACCGTCTATTTCAGGACGCCGATCAAAAAACCGGCCTGACCGGCCAGCCGCGAATGACGCCTGTAGAGGGAGGACGATCAACGTCCTCCCTTTATTGCGTCAATACGGGCTCATTTCACCGCACTCAGGTTTCAGAACGAACTCAGTTGCACCGGTAAAGACTGTCTCTTTTCGGGATACTCGACGCGATTAACCCTATTTCGCGGGAGACTACCGATGCGCCGCCTATCGCCTGTTCTGGCCTTCACGATCCTGCTCGCCACATCCGTCTCATTTCTCCGGCCGACGCCTGCGCCTGCCCAGCAAACGCAGACGGCCGCGCAAGTGACCCCTGATCCCGCGGCGCGCCTCCTTATCGATGACTACAACCGGAAAACCTCGGATACAGGTCTTTCCGAGCCCGAGCGCATTGCGCTCGCCAGCGAGCTGGATACGCAGCTCCAGGCCCTGCTGACCGCCGCCGCCGCCGACCCCAAAAAGACGCGCGAGATCATAGCGGCGATGAAAGCGGCAAGGATCGGCCTTCCACTGACCGATGAAGTCCGCTCCGTTCTGGAAACGGCGGGAAAGCTGGCCGCCGGGATTCGCGACAAGCAGGACGAAACGGCGATCGCCGATATCGTCGAAGGGAATGCGGGCAACCCCGACGCCATCGCAGATGCCGTCGCCGACTACATCACGGGCTCCGACGACCCCGTCCGCACGACCGGCGTCGCAAGCCGAATGGCGGCCAAGCCGCAATATGAAAGCGTGAAGCCCGCGCTCGGCACGGGTATCGGTCAGGCCATCGCAACGCTGGGCATCACCCAGCCCGAGCTGGCCGGCCAGATGCTGGCCGCCGCGCAGGAAGTCGACGATCCGGCGCTGCAGGACGCCATTGCCGAAGGAGAACAGGACATCACCGGGGACCTGACGACCGGCCCATCGGAAGGCGAGGGATCCGAGCAGGACTCCACGCCGGAAAGCCCGGCCAGCCCGAGCTAACGCCCCGGCGAAAGATGCGCTTCGACGGCGGTGAAAGAGCCGGCGACCGGCGCGGTGTCTTCCTGCGTCCAGGCATCGCGCGGCAATGCCCGGTCGAGCCGCACCGCCTGAAGCCCGGCCCCCTGCGCCGCCGCGATTTCGCCCCCATGATCGGAGAGGAAAAGAATGTCGCCGGGCGCAAAACCGGTCTCCCCGGCGATGGCGCCATAGGAAGCGGCCTCCACCTTCGCGCCGATGGCGGTATCGAAATAGCCATCGAAGAGCGACGTCAGATCGCCCTTGTCCGAATAGCCGAATATCAATTTCTGCGCGGCGACGGAGCCGGAGGAATAGACGAAGAGCGACAGACCCCGCTCCCGCCAGCGGCGAAGCTCGCCCGGCACGTCCTCATAGACCTGGCCCTTGAGCACGCCGCCTTCATAGCCCTCGCGCCAGATGAGGCCCTGCAGGCTTTTGAGGGGACCGGCCTTCCGGTCTTCCGCCATCCATTGCAGGAGAAGCGCGACCGTGCCATCGAGATCGAGCGCGGGATCGCCCGCCAGCTCGCGCGCATCGGCAAGCGCCTTCGCGACCTCCGGCACAGCCGCATTCGCATTGCAGAACGCAGCCATCCGTTCCCGCGCATAGGGGAACAGAACCTCATGCACGAATTCGATGGGTGTCGTCGTGCCTTCGATATCGGTCACGACGGCTTTCACGGCCTTGTCGGTCATGGAGGCTCCGTCAGACCTTTTCGAATTTCGGAAAACGCTCGGCAATGTCGTCGCCGGTGAAATGCCCGACCCAGCCATCCGGCGTAGTGAAGATGCGGATCGCGCAGAAATCCGGCGCGGGGCCGGTATCGAACCAATGCGTCGTGCCGGCCGGCACGGAAATCAAATCGTTGCGCTCGCAGATCACGCGATAGACCTTGCCGCCCTTTCGCAGATAGAAGGCGCCCGCCCCTTCCACGAAAAAACGCACTTCATCCTCGTCATGCGTATGCTCGGCCAGGAACTTCTTGCGCAGCTCGCCCGCCTGCGGATTGTCCGGCTTCACCCGCGCCACATCGACGCTCCGATAGCCGCCGTCCTTCATCAGCCGGGAGACTTCCGCATCATAGGCCGCCAGCACCGCCGCCTGATCGGCGTCCGCCGCGAGAGAATGCGCTGCGTCCCAGCGTTCGAAATCCACGCCGATTTCCGCCAGCGCATCGGCGATTTCCCCGCCGTCGCGCGTATCGCGCAGAACAATCGCCGGGTCGGTGTCGGGATAAACCGTCAATCGGGTCATGGCCGTCCCTCCTCATAGAGTTGCGCCGTCAACAGAAACTCGAACGCCTCCATATGCCGCAGCACATCCTGATAGGTGGCGCCCCAGACATAAAGCCCGTGCCCCGCGATCAGATAGCCGAAACCGGGCGGGCTTTCCCTCAGCCGTCTTTCGACAAGCATCGCCAGCCGGTCCGTATCCTGATCGTTCGGTACGATCGGCACCTCCATCACCGTCTCATGGGTGTGGATGCCGGAAAAGGCCTTGAGCAGTTCCCAGCCTTCCAGCCGCAACACGCCCTCCGCCTCATGGCGCCGCGACAGCAGGGTGGCGGCCAGCGAATGGATATGCGAGATGGCGCCGATTTCGGGCGCATGGACGTAGCGCACCAGATGAAGCGGCGCCTCGGCGGAGGCCCGGGGATGTTTGGCGCCTGCGATTTCCGCCTCGATGACCTCGTCGCGGACAAGCGCCGCCTTGTTCGCGCCCGTCGCCGTAACGGCGGCATGCGTTGCAGTCATGCGGACGGAAAAATTACCGCTGGTCGCGGGCACCAGCCCCTTTGCGCCGGCATAATGCGCCATGGCGATGACGCCATCGGCGGCGTCGGCAAAACTCAATTCGGGCAAACTCAGGTCGGGCGATGTCTCGGCCATTCTCGGCAATGCTCCGCTGGGGCGTTATTCACAGCGGAACATAATTCATTTGGCCGACGATGAAAGAGCCATGCCGCCGCTAGCGGTAGAGATGCGATTCCACCCGCTCCAGATGGCGGCGATTGCGCCGCCAGCCATGGGCGAAGAGTCGATAAACGGCCACTTTCAGGGCGCTCGAGGTGATGAACTCCAGGAAGGCGAAGCCCCAGACCATGAGGGCGAGCTTCCAGCCGATGGGGGTCATGAAAACGCCATAGACCGCCGCGAGCGTGCCCACGAGCTGCGTCAGCTCGGCAGGTACGACGAGTTTCCAGCTCGGCCAGGGCCGGTCCCAGAGCCAGCCCTCATTGCGTGTGAGATAGATGGTCATGTGACCGGCCACGAGGAGCTTCAGGAAGACGACGGTCTGCACCACGTCCGGCGGCAATTGCAGATAGTCCCGCGCGATCAGGAAAACACCGAAACTCGCAATCACGCCATACCCGCCCAGCACGCCCGCGATGATGCGGATGCGCGTCATGTCCCAGCGCACGGGACGCGGCGCGACGGGCGCATTGTCATAGGCGATCATCATGATCGAGAGGTCGTTCAGAAGCGCCAGCAGAACCACCATCACGGCGGTGACGGGATAAAAGTTGAAGAGCGCGATACTCAACGTCATGAAGATGAGGACGCGAATGGTCTCCGCGATGCGATAGGTCGCGTAGCTCGTCATGCGCTCGAAGATGCGCCGCGCCTCTTCCACCGCGCGGGTGATGACGGAAAGTCCCGGCGCGGTGAGGACGAGATCGGCGGCGGCGCGGGCGGCATCCGTCGCGCCGCTGACCGCCACGCCCATATCGGCCTGTCTGAGCGCGGGCGCATCGTTCACCCCGTCGCCCGTCATGCCGACGATATGGCCGCGGTCCTGTAACGCCTCGACGATCTCGAATTTGTGCTGGGGAAAGACCCGGGCAAAACCGTCCGCCTCCAGCACGGCTTTCTCGGCCTGGCTGGCCTTGCCATTACCGTCTGCGCCGAAGAGATCGCTTGCCACGAGAATGTTCGAGCCGAGATCGAGCTTGGCGGCGATCTCGCGCGCGATCGCCTCATGGTCGCCCGTGATCATCTTGACGTCGACGCCGAGACTGCGCAGTTCGGCGATGGTCGCGGCGCTGTCCTCGCGCGGCGGATCGAAAAGCGGCAACAGGCCGAGAAGCGTCCAGTCGCCCTCCTTCGCCGCGCGCGCAACGCCGATCATGCGCAGACCATGCGCCGCCGCCTCGTCGACCATCTTGCCGACGCGGGCGCGTTCTTCTTCCGAAGCCTCGCAAAGATCGAGCATCACCTGCGGCGCGCCCTTGGCGACGCTGAGGCGCGCGCCGTCCTTTTCAAGATCGGCCTCCGCGCGCTTGGACACCGGATCGAAGGGATGGAAGGCGACGCGTTTGAAAGCGGAAAGCGAGGTCTTGTCGGCAACGCCCGCCAGGATCGCTGTGTCGATGGCATCGGGCGCCTCCGGATCGCAGGCCAGTGCCGCCGCCTCGATCAGCTCGTCGGCGCTCACCCCGTCGAGCGGCTGCAAGTCGCCCAGCGTCAGCTCGTTCTTCGTCAGCGTGCCCGTCTTGTCGGAACACAGAACATCCATGCCTGCCATCTCCTCGATGGAGACGAGGCGCGCTACGATGGCGCGCAGCGCGGCGAGCTTCTCCGCGCCCACCGCCATGGTGACCGAGAGAATGGCCGGCAGCGCCACCGGAATGGAGGCGACCGTCAGGATCAGCGCGAATTGCAGCGTCTCGAACAGCGGGTCATGCCGGTAGAGCGCAATGATGACGGTGAAGGCGACGAGCGCCGCCGTGACGAGAATAAGAAAATTGCCGATCCGGAGCACGGCGCGCTGGAAATGCGAGACGCCCTTCGCCTTCTGGACGAGGCTCGCCGTGCGCCCGAAAAAGCTGCGCGGCCCCGTTTCGGTGACGACACCCGTGGCCTCGCCGAGCCGCGCGATGGACCCGGAAAAAAGCGTCTCGCCCATGCCCCGATCGACAGGCAGCGACTCGCCCGTCAGCGCCGACTGGTCCACGCTCAGATAATCGTCCTTCACGATCGTCATGTCGGCGGGCACGATGCCGCCCATCTTCACGCGCACGATATCGCCGGGCACAAGCCCGGCGGCGTCGATATCCTGCCAGCTGCCGTCGCGCAGCACGCGGGCGCGCGCCGCCAGCCGCTTTTTCAGAAGCTGGATCGCATTGTCCGCCTTGTAGTCCTGCCAGAAGCCGACAACCGCATTGACCGCGAGCATGACGAGGATGATGGCGAGGTCCGGCCAATGGCCGAGCGCGGCCGACAGGATGGCCGCAATCTCGATCATCCAGGGAATGGGGCCCCAGAAAAACCTGAAAAGGCGCAACAACAGGCTTTGATGTTTTTCCGCAAGTTCGTTGCGGCCGAATTTCTCAAGCCGCCGCGCCGCCTCGTCGGCGGCAAGACCCTGCGCGGGATCCGTGCCGGATTCCTTCAACAGCGCATCGATCGCCGCCGGATCGAGCTTTTTCTCATCCGGTTGCGCCTTGCGCGACATAGTTGTGTTGGGGCCACCGGCCGGGGACATGCTGTCCGGCATGACTAACCTCGCATTGCTTCATGCCCGTTCTCCCGCTCGCCCGGGAGTGTGCGCCCGCAGACCGCGGTTGCCAAGCATGCGATGCCGGATCGTCGCGGTGTCAGCTTTCCTGCGCGACGGCGCGGAAAATTTCCATGAGGCCCTGGGTCATGTCTTCCCGGGATTTTTCATAATCGGAAATCACCCAGCGCATGGCGACATGCACGATGGCGCCGACAAGCCCGGCCGCGACCACTTCCGGATCGGCCTTGCGGGCAACCGCCGCCTGCAGCAGTTCCGGCAGACGGTCGCGCACCAGATCGGTGAAAAGCTGCATGGCCGCGCGATAGATGCTCTCAAGCTCATGGCTCACGCCGATCACTTCCAGGAGCAGGATGCGGGCGAATTTCGGATCCGCCTCGATCTTGTCGAAATAGGTATCGATCAGGGCCCTGGCCTTGGCTTCCGGTTCCTGCGGCGCCGCCTCGATGGCCTCGTCCATCAAGCCGCCGATGATCTCCACCACGCGGTCGTAAACGGCTCCGAAGAAGGCCTCGCGATTGGCGAAGGATTCGTAGAAATAGCGCTCGGTCAGCCCCGCTTCCGCGCAGATCATCTTCACGGTCGCATGCGCATAGCCGACCGTACCGAAGACCTCCAGACCCGCCTCGATGAGCTGGCCGCGCCGGATCGCCTTGCGCTCGGCGAGCGCGGCCCCGCGATAGCGCCGGGCGCCCGCGCCGCTTTCCGAGCCCGAAACGGGCCTTTCCGCTACGTCGTTTTTCTCATCCATGATCATGCAACATATTGACATACGGTGTTGTCAGATACAAATAGGCAGCATCAGAATGCGTAGGGCCAATGCCGACAGCACGGAGTAATGCCATGAATACCCCTCGGAAGACAGTGGAAGACCCCTGCAAAAAGGTCGCGCCCGACGTCGAAACGGTCATCATCGGCGCCGGTTTTTCCGGCATGTGCATGGCGATCAAGCTGCAGGAAGCCGGCAAGACCGACTTCACCATCCTCGAAAAGGCCGGCGATATCGGCGGCACCTGGCGGGACAACACCTATCCGGGCTGCGCCTGCGACGTGCCCTCGCATCTCTATTCCTTCTCCTTCGAGGGCAATCCGGAATGGTCGCGCATGTATTCCGGCCAGCAGGAAATCTGGGCCTATCAGAAGCGCGTGGCCGACAAATACGACCTGCGGAAATATTGCCGTTTCAATGAGGGGATTGAGAGCGCATCCTTCGACGAGGAGACCCTGCTCTGGAAGGTGAAGACGCTGAAGGGCAATGAGATTGCCTGCCGCAACCTCGTCTCCGGCGTGGGCGCGCTCTGCCTGCCCGCCTATCCCGACCTCAAGGGCATCGAGAATTTCAAGGGCGCGGCCTTCCACTCCGCAGAGTGGAACCATGATGTCGACCTGACGGGCAAGAAGGTCGCCGTGATCGGCACGGGCGCGAGCGCCATTCAGTTCGTGCCGGAAATCCAGCCGAAGGTGGCCCACCTCACCCTCTTCCAGCGGACTGCGCCCTGGGTGCTCCCGAAGGACGACCGCCCGATCCGCAACTGGGAGAAACGGCTCTACAAATACGTGCCCTTCGCGCGGCGGCTCTTCCGCGGCTTCATCTGGGCGCGCATGGAACTGGGCACCTGGTTCTTCGTCAACAGTCCCGACCAGGTGAAGAAGGGCGAGGCGCTGGGACGCAAATATCTGCGTAAGGCGGTGAAGGACCCGGAGCTGCGCAAGAAGCTGACGCCGACCTATCAGCTCGGCTGCAAGCGCGTGCTGCTGTCGAACAATTATTACGAGGCGCTCGCCGCGCCCAACGCCGGCGTCGAAACGAGCGGCGTCGCCGAAGTGCGCGAACATTCCATCGTCACCAATGGGGGCGAAGAGATAGAGGTCGATGCCATCATCTACGGCACGGGCTTCAAGGCGACCGATCCCTTCGCGGAAATCTCGATCCGGGGGCGCGGCGGCCGCGACCTCAACGAGGTGTGGACCGAGCTTGGCGGCGCGGAGGCCTATTACGGCATCACCACGGCAGGCTTTCCGAATTTCTACATGCTGCTGGGCCCCAATACCGGCCTCGGCTCCAACTCGATCATCCTGATGATCGAGGCGCAGGCGCACTACACGATGCAGGCCCTCGGCCTGATGGAGAAGGACCGCCTCGCCGCGCTCGAACTGAAGCCGGAGGTACAGGCGAAGTTCAACAGCGATCTTCAGCAGGAAATCGGCCACACCGTCTGGGCGACGGGCTGCAACAGCTGGTACATCTCCGAGAGCGGCAAGAACACGACCATCTGGCCCGGCCTCACCATGAGCTACCGCCAGCAGACGCGCGACCTCGACCCTGCCGACTATATCGGGACGCCGATGGCGGCGCCGGTCATACAGGCCGCCGCCGACTGAAGAGGCGCCAGACGGCCTTGTCGGCTTCGACGATGACGAGCAGGGCGAGCCCCGCCGCGCCGAGCAACAGCCAGTCGGAAAGCGCAAGGGGCGCGGTGCCGAACAGCGCCTGCGCGGGCGGCCAGTATGTAAAGACGGCCTGCAACGCGAAAACCGAAACGATTGCCAGCAGAACGGGACGCGCCCCGCGCCCCCAATGCGCATGGAAAAGCGACAGGCGCAGCTCCCGGCAGTTCAGAAGATAGAACGCTTCGAACGCCACCAGCATATTGACCGCCAGGGTCTGCCGATGCGCCAGCGACGCCGACGCCTCGCCGAGGCCGAAAAACACCGCGAAGATCCCCGCCATCATCAGCAGGGACACGAAAGCCGTCCGCCACAGGAGCTGGCCGGAGATCAGCGCCTCGCCGGTGGGGCGCGGGCGCTGGGTCATGATGTCCTTGCCGCTCGGCTCGAAGGCGAGTGCGAGCGCCAGCGTGACCGTGGTCACCATATTCACCCACAGGATCTGAACCGCGGTGACGGGCAAAATCGTGCCCGCCAGAATGGCGCCGATCAGCACCATCGCCTCACCGCCGCTGGTCGGCAGGATGAAAACGATGGACTTCTTCAGGTTCTCATAGACGGTGCGGCCCTCTTCCACCGCGCTGACGATGGAGGCGAAATTGTCGTCGGCCAGCACCATGGCGGAGGCATCCTTGGCCGCCTCCGTTCCGCGCGCGCCCATCGCAATGCCGATATCGGCCCGCGTCAGCGCCGGCGCGTCATTGACGCCGTCCCCCGTCATCGCGACGAGCTCGCCACGCGCCTGCAAGGCGTTCACCAGCCTCAATTTATGTTCCGGCGTCGTGCGGGCAAAGACATCCGCCTCGCGAACGCAGGCCCGCAGGTCCTCATCATCGAGACCGTCGATCTCCGTCCCGGTCACAACCCTGTCGCCCGATAGCCCCACGCGCCGCGCAACGGCCTCGGCCGTCGCCGGATGGTCGCCGGTTATCATCTTGACGTCGATCCCGGCGCGTCGGCAGGCCGCCACGGCCTCTACAGCTTCCGGACGGGGCGGGTCCGACAGGCCGAGCAACCCCAGAAGCACGAAGCCGCCTTTAAGATCGTCATCGAGAATATCGGCCTTTCCGTCCGCGACCTCGCGCCTTGCGACGGCGATGACGCGGTCGCCTTCCTTCATGAGGCGATGCATCGCCTCCTCCCAGCGGGACCGGTCCAGCGGCCGGTCGCCGTCGACGCCGGCCTGACGGTCGCACACGGCAAGCACGGTTTCCGGCGCGCCCTTGACGATCAGCTCCGCGCCCTGCGCCTCGTCCGATGCGATCAGAACCGCCATCAGACGCCGCTGAGACTCGAACGGCACCACATCGCGCCGCGGTCTGGCGAGACCCAGCGCCCCTGTATCGAGCCCGACCTTGGGCGCGGCGGCGAGGATGGCCCCTTCCAGCGGATCGCCCTGCACGGCCCATCCCCCGTCCCGCTTTTCAAGCGCGGCATCCGAGCAAAGGGCGCCAGCGGCGAGCAAACGTCTGACTTCCTCTTCGGCAAGGTCGCCCTCGCCATCGTTCAAAAGGCCGTCCGTCGTAAGGCGGCCTTCCGGTTCATAGCCGGCGCCGCTGAAATCGTGGCGGCCGCTGGGCGTCACCACGCGCTCCACCATCATCTGGTTGAAGGTGAGCGTGCCGGTCTTGTCGGTGCAGATGACGGTGACGGAGCCCAGCGCCTCCACGGCGGGGAGATAGCGGATGATGGCGTTTCGCGACGCCATACGCTGCACGCCGATGGCAAGCGCAATCGTCATGATGGCGGGCAGGCCTTCAGGGATCGCCGCCACGGCAATCGCCACCGCGGCGAGAAACATGTCCTGCAGCGCATATCCGCGAACAAGCGTCCCGAACAGAACGGCCGCCACGGCGAGCGCGCCGATAATGATCGTGAGCTGCCCGCCGAATTTCCGCAGCCGCCTCATCAGCGGCGTCTCGAGGGTCTCCGCCTCGGCGATCATCTTGCCGATGCGGCCCATTTCGCTTTCCGCGCCGGTGGCCACCACCACGCCTTCGCCCGCGCCGCGCGTGACCAGCGTGCTCGAATAGGCCATGTCGTGCCGGTCGGCCATCGGCGTTTCCGCCGCCTGCGGGCCCGTCTCCTTGACGACGGGCAGGGATTCCCCCGTCAGCGCGGCCTCCTGTATCTCAAGGCCGCGCGCCCCCGTAAGCCTGAGATCCGCCGGCACCCGATCGCCCGGATCGAGCAGCACCACATCGCCGGGCACCAGCTCCCTGGCCGGGATTTCGCGGCGCATACCGTCGCGCCGTACCGTGGCGAGCGGGGCCAGCATCTCGCGAATGGCATCGAGCGCGGCTTCCGCCCGCCCCTCCTGAACGAAGCCGATCACCGCATTGATGAGCACGACGCCCAGAATGACCAGGGCATCCGTGACATGCCCGATGGCGCCCGTGACCACCGCCGCCACCAGTAGCACATAGATGAGGACATTCCGGAATTGGTCGAGAAATCGCTGAAATACGCCGCGCTGCCGGGTTTCGGGCAGGCTGTTGGGCCCATGACTTTCCAGCCGCCGCGCCGCCTCTTCCTCGCCAAGCCCCTTGGCTTGCGTCGCCAGCGCGTTCAGCACGGCGGCCTCGTCCATGGCGTGCCAGGGCTGCGGCCCACTCGACAACTTACTCATTCACAAACCCTGCGCTCTCTGCCCCGGTCCGCCCGATGCCCCTGGGGCATGCATGTGGGGCATACATGATAAATGCGACAGGCGACGCGCCGCGACCACCCCCAACTTGTCAATTTCGAGGCTATAACCAAAAATTTACGATATACCCTCTTGTATAGAACTAAAGATGTGGCAACATGGTTTTATCAACACTGAGTCTATGGTTAATGGGGGTCTGATATGAATAGCCTGTTTCAGGGAAGCCTTGCCGCGGCCCAATCATCCGCCGTCATTGTCGATCCGGCCTTCGCCGCCTCGCTGACCGATGCCGGACAGATGGCCAACGCCCTTCGCCTGACCGAGAAGGTCGGGCATTTTTCATGGGAAGCCCCGCCCACACGCGCCGCCTTTCTGGAGGCTATCTGCCGCGGCGCCGATCCGCGCCTCCTGCTGATTTCGCTGCTGCCGGGCACCGGCGACGACGCGAATGACCCGCTTTGCGACCTGTCCGCCGAGGAATGGGTAAAGCGTATCCACCACGCCTGCGCCGGCAGCGAGGCGCGGAGCCGCACTCATATCGTGCTGATGGCGACCCAGCTCTGCCCCCGTACCGTTGCGCGGCTCGGCCGCAGCACCTCATGGTCGAGCCTGCCGCATCCCTTTGCCGAGGAAGATCTGGCCGCCACCTTCCAGGACGGCGTCCGCAAGCTGAACGAGCTTTGCCACATTGCCTATTTCACCGACACGATCCGCAGCGAGGCGGAGCTGATGATGGCCCGGACCTCCAACATGCTGGGCGTTCTCGATCGGCTGGACGACGCGTCCCGCAAATCCGACGGCAACGGGGGCGATGGCGGCGTCAATGGCGCCGGGTCCGGCAATCTCGTCTCCTTCGGTGCAGCCCGGCGGGGCGGCACGGCAGGAGATCCCTCGCTCGATCAGGCCCAGATGCGCCGATGGGTGCGCGCCCTGATCGAATTGTCCGGCACCCGATCCAACTATCTGCCGGGCAAGCTGTTTTCCGATCCCGCCTGGGACATGCTGCTCGACCTTGCCGAAGCGCGGCTTTCCAACAAGCGGGTCTCCGTCTCGAGCCTGTGCATCGCCGCCAATGTGCCCGCCACCACGGCGCTGCGCCGGATCGGCGATCTCGTCGCCGAAAAACTGGCGACCCGCATCCGCGACCCCGAAGACGGACGGCGCGTTTTCGTGGAACTGACCGACGACGCCTTCGCCCAGATGATGGCCTATGTGGCCAGCGTGACGAACCGGATGCCCAAGCCGATCCAGGCCGACAATACGCATATCGCAACGACACAGGCCGCAAGGTCCGGCGAAGCCGCAGCCGCGCCGCTTCACTCGCGCGCCTGATCGCCGCCAGGGACCGGCTCTCCCGGCACGCGGCCGCCAACGGCTTCAGCCTTGCAATTCCCCGCCTGCCATGCGGAATATTCATCTGGATATAACGCATGGCAGGAGAAGCCCCCGTGCCGACACCCGGCCATATCTCGAAAACCCTTCGCCGGATCGCCACCGCGCTGGCCCTCGGCCTGCTTTCGGGCGTACTCCCCTCAGGAACGCGCGCCGGCGCCGCCGAGCCGCTGACGGTCTTCGCCGCCGCGAGCCTCACCGACGCGATGACGCAGGCTGGCAAGGTCTATGAACGCAAGACCGGCGCGCAAGTGCGGTTTTCCTTTGCCTCCTCCTCCACCCTCGCCCGCCAGATCGAAGCCGGCGCGCCCGCCGATCTCTATGCCTCCGCCAACGAAAAATGGATGGACTGGCTGGAGACGCGCGGCCTCGTCCTTGCCGGCAGCAGAACGAGCCCCATCGCAAACAGGCTGGTATTGGTCGCCCCGGAAAACGAAAAACCGCCAGGCGGCGAACGGATCGAAAACCTGCCCGCGCTGCTCGGCAGGCAGGGCCGCATCGCCATGGGCGATCCTGCCCATGTGCCCGCGGGCATTTATGGCAAGGAGGCCCTGAAAAGCCTCGGCCTGTGGACGGCGCTCGAACCGCGTCTAGCCGCCGCCGACAATGTCCGCGCGGCGCTGGCGCTGGTCGAACGCGGCGAAGCACCCTACGGCATCGTCTATGCGACCGACGCCCGGATCGCCCGGGTCAGGGTCGTGGAAGCGTTCCCCGACACCGCCCATACTCCGATCACCTATCCTTTCGCACTTCTCAAAGACGGGAACGCCGAACAGGCCGGTAAATTCCTCGCCTTCCTGACAAGCGACGAAGGACTTGCCATATTCGAACGCTTCGGCTTTCGCCGAAACTGACGGACACAGGAAAGACCCCATGCTGCACGGCGTGCTGAGCGATGCGGAAATCGAAGCGCTGGTGCTGAGCCTGCGCGTTTCGCTCGTCGCCGTGGCGTTTGCGTTGCCGCTTGCCATCGGCGCAGCGCTGCTGCTGTCTCGACGTCGGTTTCCCGGCCGCGCGCTTCTCGACGCGCTGGTACATCTGCCGCTCATTCTGCCGCCTGTCGTGATGGGCTATCTGCTGCTCGTCACGCTGGGCACGCGCGCGCCGATGGGCCATTGGCTGGAGGCCACATTCGGTATCCGCTTCGTCTTCAGCTGGACCGGCGCGGCGCTGGCCGCCGGGATCGTGACCTTCCCGTTTCAGGTACGCGCCATAAGGCTGGCGCTGGAAGCCATCGACCCGCATCTGGCCGAGGCCGCGCAGACACTGGGCGCAGGCCCCCTCGACCGTTTCTGGAATCTGACGCTGCCGCTCGCAGCGCCGGGCATCATCGCAGGCGCCATCACCGCCTTTGCCGCCAGCCTCGGCGAATTCGGCGCCATCATCACTTTCGTCTCCAACATTCCCGGCGAAACCCGCACCCTGCCGCTCGCGATCTATTCGGCCATCCAGACGCCGGGCGGCGAGGCGGCGGCGGCGCGTCTCGTTGCGCTCTCCATCGCGCTGGCGCTGGCCGGTCTCGCCCTTGCCGAATATGCGGCCTGGCGCGTCAGGAAGATGCTCGGCACATGACGCTCGATATCCGCTTCCGACATCGCTTTCCCGACTTCGCGCTCGATATCGCCTTCGCCGCGGAGGAAACCGGCATCACCGCCCTGTTCGGCCCGTCCGGCGCGGGCAAGACGAGCACGATCAACGCCATCGCCGGACTTTTCACGCCCGAGAGCGGCCGCATCGCCATCGGCGGCGAAACCCTGTTCGACACGGCAACCGGCATCGACCTGCCGACCCGCGCGCGGCGCATCGGCTATGTCTTTCAGGAGGCCCGGCTGTTTCCGCATCTGAGCGTCGCCGCCAATCTCGATTTCGGCGCGAAACGCTCGCCCGAGCCGCTGCCGCCTGCGGAAAGACAACGCATTCTCGACATGCTCGGGATCGACCACCTCGCCGCGCGCCGACCGCGCACCCTGTCCGGCGGCGAACGCCAGCGCGTCTCGCTGGGACGGGCCCTGCTCGCCAATCCGCGCATTCTCCTGCTGGACGAACCCATGGCCGCGCTCGACGCCACGCGCAAGGCCGAGATCATGCCCTGGCTGGAACGGCTGCGCGACGAGGCCCGCATTCCGATCCTGCTGGTCAGCCATGCGATAGAAGAAGTCACGCAGCTCGCCGACAATGTGGTGTTTATCGACGACGGAAAAGTGCTGGCCTCCGGCTCGGCGGAAGAGGTGCTCTCCCGCTCCGACCTGTCGCCGCGCGGCGCCTTCCTGGAAGCAGGCGCGGTCATTGCCGGCGAGGTCCTGTCGCAGGACGACAGCCACCGCATGACGGAAATAGGTTTCGACGGCGGGCGGCTCTGGGTGCCGCGCCTGACAGCCGCCCCGGGCCGCCGGGTGCGACTACGCGTAAAGGCGGGAGATGTCATGCTGGCCCTTGAAGAACCGCGGGGGATCAGCGCCAACAATGTCATCCCCGCCACCATCCGGCATGTCGGGGAAACGGGGGACAGCCCCTATCTCGATGTGGCGCTTGCCTGCGGCGGGGCGCATCTCATCTCGCGCATTACCCGCAAGTCAGGCGAAAGGCTTGGCCTGCGACCCGGCATGAAGGTCTTTACCGTCATCAAATCGGTGAGCGTCGAACGTCATACGCGCCCGGCCGAAGAGACCGCCTCAGGCGCAACCTGAAGAAATCTCGGAAAGGGCGTCCATATCGCGGATCAGAATTTCCCGCGTGGACAGCGCGCGGACGACACCGGACCGGCGAAGCTCGCTGATCGCCCGGCTCACCGTCTCGATGGTGAGGCCGAGATAATCGGCAATGTCCTGACGGCCCATCGGCAGATAGACGCGGGTATCGCAATATTTGTCGGCAGGCTGACGATCGAGAACCATCAGCAAGAAGGACGCGATGCGTTCACGGGCGGTCTGGCGGCCCAGCATGACGAGATGGTTCTTCGCCGAGGAGAGTTCGCGCAGCACTTCGGCCAGCACACGCTCGCTCGTGGCGGGAAAGGACTTGCAGGCCTCGCCCACCGTCTGGCGCGAATAGCGGACCAGCACCGTGTCTTCCACGGCCTCCGCCGTCAGCGTGTAGTTTTCTTCCGCGATAAAGCCGAACGTGTCGCCGGGCAGGCAGAAATCGGAAATCTGACGGCGCCCGTCCGGCAGCAATTTGCACAGACGCACGGCCCCGCTGATGACCCGGTAGGAATAATCCGCCTTTTCGCCTTCTTCGAAGAGCGTTTTGTTGCGCGACAGGGAGAGGGTGACGCCCAGATTTGCCGCCGCCAGCACATCCGGCTGCGCGTCGCGAAGCGTGGCAGACGCCGTATGCCGGGCAGCCTTCGCACCACCGATGGAAAGGACATTGTCCATGGCGCCGCGAGAAGAGAAATCTTCCTGGAATTCATGGGTGAGCGACATTTGGAAACCCCTCTCTTTCCGTCTCTGTTTCCGAAAGCCCGTCTGCTTTCATGCTGAAACTATGAAGGCCGAAGCCCCGCCGGAAAATTCAGGAATTCCACTTAAGGATATCTACGTAGCCGGAGATCAGACCGCGGCGGAAGAACGGAGCGCCGCCGCAATGGCATGGGCCAGCGCTTCCTCGTTCACGGGCTTCTCGAGCATATCCAGCGCCCCCGCCCCGACCACGCGGGACCGCGCCGCCAGGTCGCCCTTTCCCGTAATGACGATGGCCGGGATGCTGTCGCCCCGGGCGCGAAGCCGCTCCAGGACCTCGACGCCACCCATGCCCGGCATGTGCAGGTCCAGCAGAAGGCAAGAAAGCGTCAGTCCGCGGAGACCGGTCTTCAGAAACGCGCAGGCGGACGAGAAATCCTCAACGGACATTCCGTAGGATTCCAGCAACGCCCGCATTGAATCGCGCACCGCGTCGTCATCATCGACGACATAAGCCGTTGCGCCTTCGAGAATTTCCAACCACGTCTCCTGCGACACAGGGGTTCATTGAACTGAAACATAGGGAAGCCCCCCGTGCCGGAAAATACGGAATTACCCTTAATCACATAAGGGCATTGAGCCGCACCTCTTTGCGGAGCCGGGGCAAAAAAGAAAACGCTGCGTTATTCGGGGGTGCGGATACCGGCCTCAAGGGCCATGCGGACGAGATCGGACAGACTGCGCGCCTGCATCTTTTCCATCACATGGGCGCGATGAATTTCGATCGTCCGGGGGGAAATGCCCAGCTCATAGGCAATCACCTTGTTCGCCCGGCCGGCGACCAGATGTTCCAGAACCTGCGCCTCCCGGGGCGTCAGAGCCGCGACGCGCTCTTTGGCTTCCTGGGCGAAGGCACTTTGGTTCTGCCGGTTCCGCGCCATTTCCAGCGCGCGGGCGATCGTGTCGAGCAATTGCTGGTCGTTATAGGGTTTCTCGATGAAATCGATCGCCCCGGCCTTCATCGCCTGCACGGCGAGCGGCACGTCGCCATGCCCGGTCACGACGATCACGGGAAGGCTCGCCTCCCGCGCGACGAGTTCGGCCTGAAGCTCAAGCCCGCCCATATCCGGCATCCGCACATCGACGATCAGGCATCCGACGTCGGGTAGCGAAAAACCTTCGAGAAATCCGCGCGCGGAATCGAACGCCTGAACGGCGTAGCCTTCCGTCTCCACAAGGGCTTGCAGCGACTCGCGGACCGCTTCGTCATCATCGACGATGAAGACCGTGCTCTCGGCAGACATTCAGAAAACCTCAATCCGGTATCGACGGCAGGCGGAAATGGAAGCTGGTCCCGCCGGACTCGTTCTTTTCCGCCCACAGCTCTCCACCATGCGCATCGACGATCGACCAGCAGATGGAAAGCCCGATCCCCATACCCTTTTCCTTGGTCGTGATAAAGGGCTGGAAAAGGTTTTCAGCGACCTCCGATGCAAGGCCCGGCCCCGTATCGGCGATGCTGGTTCGGATAAAGCCGTCATCGAGACGCAACGTCGTCACGCTCAGCTTGCGCAGCGCGCATTCCTGCATGGCCTCGACGGCGTTCCTGGCCAGATTGAGGATCACCTGTTGGATCTGGATACGGTCCGCGAAAACGGCAGGCAGGCCGTCTTCAAGCTCGATATCGACATGCACATCCAGGTCGTCGGATCCCAACAGGGCGAATTCGACGGCCTCCTCGACCAGGAGGTTGAGATCTTCTTCCCTGCGATTGTGATCGCGCTTCTCCACGAAGTCGCGAAGGTGCCGGATGATCTGCCCGGCCCGGGCCGACTGGTCGGACGCCTTTTGCATGAGATCACGCGCCCGCGCCGCCTCGGGCGCATCCAGCTTCGCAAGCGTTCGTCCGGCGGCGCTGAGATAATTCATGATGGCGGCGAGCGGCTGGTTCAGCTCATGCGCCAGAGATGAGGTCATCTGCCCCATTTCGTTGAAGCGCGACATGTGAACGAGTTCGGCCTGCGTCTCCTGAAGGCGCCGCGTGGCCTCGCGCCGCGCCGTGATGTCGTGCACGATGCCGACAAAGACGCGCCTTTCATCGAGGTGGCCTTCGCCGACCGAGAGATAGACCGGAAACTCGGACCCGTCCTTGCGCAGGGCCTTCACCTCGCGCCCGATGCCGATGATCTTCTTTTCGCCCGTATCCCGATAGGCCTTCAGATAGCCGTCATGCTCGTGCCGATAGGGCTCGGGCATGAGCATGCGGATGTTCTGACCGATCACCTCTTGCGAGGTGTAGCCGAACAGTTTTTCGCACGCATCATTGTAGATGAGCAGATCGCCCCGTTCGTCGATGACGAGAATCCCGTCGACGGCGGTCGCCAGCAGCATACGAAAGAGAGTAGCGCTATCTGTGTCCTTGAAAGCCGAGCCGCTCCGCATACCGCTCCCGACACCTATATTTTTTCGTTTTTCAGTTGTGGATTATGAGGCGCACAGCCCCATTGGAGCAAGTATTAGATGCCACCGATAAAAAATTCATTCTCGATCGACCGGAAAATATCTTTCCGGCGGCCGAATTTAAGCCCTGTTCACTATTTTCCGGCCGCCACAGGAGACCATAAACTTTGTATGGTTTCTGTGGTTACTTTCATTAACTGAGACGCCTCGTCGATATAGGCGCGGCTGGCGGTGTGAAACCACTCACGCTGCATCGCCGCCAGATCGAGCGGCGATTTCAGCGTACTCAACGTATCGAAGGTCTCGGCGTTCTCGTCCATCCGCTCCTTGGAAAAGCGGATGACCTCCTCTTCCCATGCCTTCACGCCCTTCGAGCAGGCGGCGAGGCAGCGCGACGTCGCCGAAAGCGGATCGGCGATCTGGAACTGCACCAGAGCCGCTTTTTCTTCGGGCGAGAGGGCAAAATAGCTTCGGGCGGGCTTTGCGTGAGACATGCATATTCTCCTGAACAAGAAGAAATCACCGATAATCGCGGGCGTGACCTGACCCTTCCCCAGCGTCGCCGCTTTTCTTCGCCGGTGCAACATCCGCGATCAGCATGACCGCCACGACGAAGGGACAGAGCACGAGGAAAAGCACGGCGGGCAGGGTGGTGGCGCCCCAGCCGAAGACGAGCGGCGCGGCCACGGCGGCGATGAGCCCGATGGCGGCCCACAGGCCTTCCGGCGGCAGCGCGACGCCGGCCTCCTCGATAATCGCGTTTTCCCGGCTGCGGGGCAGCGCTCCGAGGCGATGAACGGTCATGTCGCAGATCCTCCTCCGGTTTCACCGGCAGCCGCAACGGCGCCGATGACGGCACATTGCGCCGCGCGGACCGGACCCTCCTTGATCCCCGTCAAAATGTCGCAGTTCGCCCGCGCGGCTGCCCTCGCCCGCCTCACGCGGGGCGCAAAAAACCAAATAAAAAAAACCCCGCAGCCGGTGAGGGCCGCGGGGTTGGTCGTTTCAGAGACGGTCGGGATCAGGCGACGGCCTTTTCCTTCGTCTTGGCCTTGGCATAGACGAACTCGGCGCTGTCCAGATCGATCAGCGGCAGCTCGTCCTTCTCCTTCCAATAGTCCTGCGTGTGACGCCATTCCGGCTTGTCGCCGCATTTCGGCAGGAGATGCATGGAGCGCATCAGATAGCCCGGATTGAAGTCTTCCGGATCGATCCACGGACCGAGCTTCATGTCCTTGTCTTCCGGCCGAAGCTCGACGGTGACCTTGCTGACGCCCTTCTCCTTCATGTGGTTGAGGAGACGGCAGACGAAATCGCCGAGCAGATCCACGCGCAGCGTCCAGCTCGCCCGGAAATAGCCGAACACCCAGACGAGGTTCGGCACACCGGTGAACATCATGCCGCGATAGGTGACGGTATCGGCATAATCGACCTTCTTGCCGTCGACCGCGAAATCGATGTCGCCCAGCACGGACAGGTGGAAGCCCGTCGCCGAGATGATGATATCGGCTTCCAGTTCCTCGCCGGACTTGGTGAGGATACCCTTTTCCGTGAAGCGCTCGATCTCGTCGGTCACGACGTTGGCCTTGCCCGACGCGATACCCTGGAAGATGTCGCCATCCGGCACGAAGGCAATGCGCTGGCGCCAGGGGCGATAGCGCGGCGTGAAATGCTTCTGCACGGTTTCTTCCGGCAGGAAGAGACGCACCGCGTCCAGCAGCTCCTTGCGCACCACTTCCGGCTCTTCGAAGGAGCGGCGGGTGAACTCGTCCTGAGTGTGCAGGATTTCGCGGCGAGTGATCTCATGGATCCACTCTTCCTTGACCTCAAGCTCACGCAGGCGATCTGCCAGCTCGTTCTCGTTCCGGCCCGGAATGAAATAGGTCGGCGAGCGCTGCAGCAGCGTCACATGCTCGCAATCGCCGGCAATGGCGGGCACAAGCGTCGCCGCCGTGGCGCCGGACCCGATGACGATGACCTTCTTGCCCTTGAGCTCGATGTCTTCCGGCCAGGTCTGCGGATGGACGATCTGGCCCTTGTACTTGTCCATGTCCGGCCAGTCGGGCGTATAGCCTTCGTCATGCTTGTAGTAGCCCTGGCACATCCACAGGAAGTTCGCCGTGATGCGGAACGGTTCGTTCGTGTCCAGACGAGTGCCTTCGATGGTCCAGATATTGTCCTCGCTCGACCAGCTCGCCGAATTGATCTTGTGCCGGTAGCGGATATGGCGGCCGATGTCGTTCTCCTCGATCACCTCGCCCATATATTTCAGGATCTCTTCCGCCGATGCGATCGGCGCGCCCACCCACGGCTTGAACCGATAGCCGAAGGTATAGAGGTCGCTGTCCGAGCGGATGCCCGGATATTTATGCGTCAGCCAGGTGCCGCCGAAGCTCTCCAGCGTCTCCAGGACGATATAGGAGCGGTCGGGGGTCTGGTCCTGCAGATGATAGGCGGCACCGATGCCGGACACGCCGGCCCCGACGACCAGCACGTCGAAATGTTCAGTCTGTCCGGCGCCCGCGGCCGGCTTCTCCAGCGTTTCCGTCCCTGTCATTTTTCTCTTCCCTTTTGTTTTGCCTCTTGTCCACGCCGTCCATGGGCTGCGTGCGAGGCTGGGTTTTCCATCTCGAGATTGTGGGTACTTGATTTTGACTCACGTGAAGAACCAGTCAATGGCAATCTGAAAACGCGTCATGTCAATTTGACGCAGGGATCGCGAGACGAAAAACGCCACCCTTCCCCGGCGTCGGATCACCTACCGGCAATTTGCGGGTTTCAGCCGATATCTGGACAGGCGGCGCGAAAATCCTATGTTTCCGGCATGCGCCGACAGGGGCGCGGCATGCGCCGTCGGGGCGCCAACAGGGAAGCGCTATGAAGCTCAATGCCGAATTCGACAAGCGCGCGGTCATGCATGCCGCGGCGCAGGACTGGATTCCCTCGCCCATGCCCGGCGTCGAGCGCAAGATGCTGGACCGGATTGGCGAGGAAGTGGCGCGCGCAACCTCCATCGTCCGCTATGCGCCCGAAAGCGCCTTCAGCGAACACGCCCATGGCGGCGGCGAGGAATTCCTCGTGCTCGACGGCACCTTCCAGGATGAGCATGGCGACTATCCCGCGGGCACCTATGTGAGGAACCCGCCGACCTCGCACCACACGCCCGGCGCGGCGGAGGGCTGCACCATCTTCGTGAAGCTCTGGCAGTTCGCGCCCGACGACCGGACCTATGTGACGCTCGACACGAATGCGCAGGCGCTGGAATCCGTTGCAAACCAGCCCGGCTCGAAAACCGCCACGCTCTTCAAGGACGAACGCGAAACGGTGCGCCTGATCGAGCTGGCCCCAAACGCGCATCTCGACCTCGCCCCCGAAGGCGGCATGGAGATTCTTTGTCTTGAAGGCAGCTTTACCGAAGGCGGCGAGGAGTTCGGACGATGGTCATGGCTGCGCCTGCCCATCGGCGCAGCGCTTTCGCTAACCGCCGGCGACAAAGGCTGCCGCCTCTGGACGAAAGAAGGCCATCTGCGCTTTGTCAGCGCACCGTCCTGAAAGCCCTACCTCCGGAAAAACAAAAAGCCCGTCAGGCGAAAACCTGACGGGCTTTTTGAATGTTGGTTTAGTCCGGCGTAGATAGAGAATAGATACTAACTCTTCCCGGAAAGCTTACTAATGCCAAGCGCACGCTCAATCTGCTTACGAGTGTTCATCAGAGCACGTTTATCGCTTGGCGTCTTAGAAACAGTTACAGTATCGAGCCCCTCATACTCAGATTTACCTTCAAGCCGAATATGTCTCTTGTCGGCCTTTTCCTGATATCCATGACGGAGTAGGAGCGAACTAATCTCAGCCGCTGCCCTTTTCGGATTCTTAGTCGCTCTCTCCAAATCCTCAAGCAACTCCTTGCGGGCCGGCGAGAAAGGAATTTTTTCGAGGAAGTTTTTAAAGAAAGACTGTGAACGACGATCCACTTTTAACCGCTCGGACACTGATATAGCAATTTCCGCAGCAAACCGCAGTCGGTCAAAGAACTCTCCTGGATATATCTCAGGTCCTACGCGGCTAACTAAAGCTCCGACAGAATCTTCGCCACCATCAACTGCGACCTCGGTCTCAGCGCGGCTTTTTAGCTGTTGTTCTAATTCTGAAACTCGATCCTGTAGGTTCTCAATTTCCTCTTGATAAAGCTGCTCATTTTCCTGAGCACTTAGTCGATTTCGATCGCGTTCACGCTGCAAACGCAAGGCTTGTTCTTGGAGTTCGGTCCAATCCCAACCCTCAGATGGCATCTGACTTCGAAGATTTAGCGCAGCCGCACGCAAGGCCTTCCCCAAGTCAGCACTGTCCTGCAGGTGCCATCCTAGATAAAGGCGTCGAACGACCCCTCGGCCCGGTACAGAGAGGCCAACCGTCCCCCCATATACATTTTCACCCCCGGTTACATCCCGAAGCTGAAAGGAAAATGGCCTGTTTGGCTCTACGACAACGTGCGCAACCCCACCTAAATCATAAGCCAATTTTTCTATTTCGCGTCTCGTGAAATTCCAACGCTGCTCCCCCGTCGCAGACACATAAATCACAGGTAGGATTGTTGTCGCCCTGCCGCAGGTGATTGCTCGGGCAATCGCCAATGCTCTTTCATCACACTCCAGCCAAATTGGCTTATCGGAGACACCCAAATCACCGTCGAGGCCTCCCCAACCATCGGTCAGTAGAGACTTAATCAGATAAGGTTTCTTTGGACTTTCAAGGCGGGCACCAGCATCGCGCGCGATACATTGTGTACGCAATCGTATGAGATGTTGGTCAGCTTCTCCGGCTCCACTACGGAGCACTGCCTCCGTGCGCCAAAGCCTCCCTTCTTCATCAGGGAAATCATATCGGAACCCAATAGCTTCCAATGTGCCTCCGCGAACCAACTCTCTTACGCGAAGTTCCTCCCCTTCCTTTGTGCGCAAAAGCGCATTTTCTCCAGCAAGTTCAGCCTCAGCGCCAACCCAAGGACAGTGCTATACGATGTACCTCGAAGCCAAGCCACCACTTGCGCAAGAAAGGCTGCGCGGTCAGCACCCGAAACCACAGGAAATTCTGTAGCAAATGGAAGCATTACCCCCTCCGTCTGAGCTGAGCCCCTAATGCTCAGAAGAAGTATGGACTTTTTACTGAGGCATTTGGAGAATTTTCAGCCCGATTTACCCAAACGAAAATTATAAAAAAGCCCGCCAGGCGAAAACCTGACGGGCTTTTTGATGTTGGTTGCGGGGGCAGGATTTGAACCTGCGACCTTCAGGTTATGAGCCTGACGAGCTACCGGGCTGCTCCACCCCGCGCCAATTCCTTGAATGCCGATTGCCTCGAACCGGCAAGCGATGCGTCCCGTTCATCGAAGCGAGACTGTCATGGCTTGCGAATACGAGACAGGCAAAAACAGAACATCATGAAGAAGGAATAATTGAATGTGCTTGGCAGGCCCGGCAGCGACCTACTCTTCCATGCCTTAAGACAAAGTACCATCGGCGCTGAGGAGTTTAACGGCCGAGTTCGAGATGGGATCGGGTGCGGGCTCCTCGCTATAACCACCGGGCCGGCGAAACACATTGGAATGAATGATTGTCGTTTGGACCTTCACATCCATGCGCTCCGTAGAGCGAATGGGCAGTGATAAATGAGAGTAATCAAGCCTATCGAGCGATTAGTACCAGTAAGCTACATGCATTGCTGCACTTCCACACCTGGCCTATCAACGTGGTCGTCTCCCACGGCTCTCAAGGGAAAACTGGTTTTGAGGTGGGTTTCCCGCTTAGATGCTTTCAGCGGTTATCCCTTCCGTACATAGCTACCCGGCTGTGCCGCTGGCGCGACAACCGGTCCACCAGAGGTACGTCCATCCCGGTCCTCTCGTACTAGGGACAGATCCTCTCAATTTTCCTACACCCACGGCAGATAGGGACCGAACTGTCTCACGACGTTCTAAACCCAGCTCACGTACCACTTTAATCGGCGAACAGCCGAACCCTTGGGACCTGCTCCAGCCCCAGGATGTGATGAGCCGACATCGAGGTGCCAAACGATTCCGTCGATATGGACTCTTGGGAATCATCAGCCTGTTATCCCCGGCGTACCTTTTATCCGTTGAGCGATGGCCCTTCCACGTGGAACCACCGGATCACTATGACCGACTTTCGTCTCTGCTCGACATGTACGTCTCGCAGTCAGGCAGGCTTATGCCATTGCACTCATCAGCTGATTTCCGACCAGCTTGAGCCTACCATCGCGCGCCTCCGTTACTCTTTGGGAGGCGACCGCCCCAGTCAAACTACCCACCATGCAGTGTCCCGGACCCGGATAACGGGCCGCGGTTAGACATCAATGAAAACAAGGGTGGTATTTCAAGGGTGGCTCCATCCGAGCTGGCGCCCGGACTTCAAAGCCTACCACCTATCCTACACATGTCGTCACTAATGCCACTGCAAAGCTATAGTAAAGGTGCACGGGGTCTTTCCGTCTGACCGCAGGAACCCCGCATCTTCACGGGGAATTCAATTTCACTGAGTCGATGCTGGAGACAGCGGGGAAGTCGTTACGCCATTCGTGCAGGTCGGAACTTACCCGACAAGGAATTTCGCTACCTTAGGACCGTTATAGTTACGGCCGCCGTTTACCGGGGCTTCAATTCAAGGCTTGCACCTCTCCTCTTAACCTTCCGGCACCGGGCAGGCGTCAGACCCTATACGTCGTTTTGCAACTTCGCAGAGCCCTGTGTTTTTAGTAAACAGTCGCTACCCCCTGGTCTGTGCCCCCCCGACCTGGTTGCCCAAGCCGAGGGCCTCCTTCTCCCGAAGTTACGGAGGCAATTTGCCGAGTTCCTTCAGCATCGTTCTCTCAAGCGCCTTGGTATGCTCTACCAGTCCACCTGTGTCGGTTTGGGGTACGGTCTAATGAGGGAGCTATTTCCTGGAACTCCTAGGCGGCCAGATCAATCCAATAAGACCTGACAACTTCCGGAATTCGT